>WRHH01000016.1 GCA_009783355.1 Synergistaceae bacterium | reverse complement strand
AAGATAAAAACGAAACTCCCGTAACCGTCGTAACCGACGTAACGCTTCATACAGACCAACTAAAACTTGCGCCCGTTGAGACAAAAGTTCTACCTTGTCTCAACTATCCGAACAGGTTTTGCCGGTTTTTATTTCAAAAAATGCTATCTTTGCCGTTATAATTTATATTTGACAGTTATATGGCAAAAAAAGACACAATAAATGTACAGGGG
Source organism: Synergistaceae bacterium (assembly GCA_009783355.1). Lineage (GTDB taxonomy): Bacteria > Synergistota > Synergistia > Synergistales > Aminobacteriaceae > WRNQ01. Next base: position 48,571 of record WRHH01000016.1, on the reverse strand, counting down.
ACGGAAATAAGCATTATTACAGACAAGGAAAATGAGAATAGAATCAAAATTGAATGGATTCCCGTCGAACCAAAGCACGAATTGGTTATTCGTCGTTTTAAACTCGAAAAGGATGAAATAGAAGAAAACATTGTTTATATGTGTAGCAAAAATATAGTTGTTGAGCCATTTACTTTTTCTGCCGTTCGAAAAAATGCAAATTTTAAGGGCTTTCATTATTTATCGAGTATCAGCGGCTCTGTTCTTGACGACCCTACGAATGTTAATCATTCTGTTGATGGGTTTACATTCCCAATAAAGAAAAAAATTGAGGAAGATTTAAAAGATGATTCAACTCCTCAATTTGATCAAGAACTAAAATATGTATTCTGGGATGAAATCAAGGAAAAAGTTGGAATTGGTCTTTCACAAGTATATTCTGATGTTGAAGGTTTAAAAGAGGATAGAGAAAAAAATATCATTGCTTTAGCTAAGCAATATGGTATTTCTAATGAAGATGTTGAAGAATCAAATATTCCATTCAATGCTACGGAGGAAGAAGCTACCGTCAAACTATTTGAAACACAAGCAAAACGTTTTGCTAAAGAAAATATCGAAATCCAAAAAACGTACAATGAATTGAAAAATTTATGGAATAATACCACAATGATTCCAATTTTCGATGATTATTTAGATGATCCGGAATTAGCAAAACAGTTGGATTTTAAGTTAGCTACGAATACTAATGAAGATATTTTTCTTGTTGGAAGATCTGCAGCGGTAAGCGTAATTAGCGGGGCTATCGCTCTAGAAGGCGGAGTTCTATTTAAGCAGGATGGAGTTACTCCTGCTGCCCCGGGAGACACCATAGCTTACATGCAAGTGAGAATATTCAGAAAGTAGGGATGACGATCAGCCTAACGTTACTAAGTTTAGAATAACGAAAAGTAATGCAATTAAAACACTGTAGGGGGCTGTAACAAAAGCGGGGCTGTAACAAAAGCTGGCGGCAGGATGCCGCCCCTACAACATATTGTGTACACAATGCCGAACAACCACTATATATTGTGGTTTGGTTAGCTTTTGTTACAGCCCCGCGCTAAATACTTTGATTTGCCAGATATATGACCGTAGGGGACGCACCCATGGGCGTCCCGCGCTAAATACTTTGATTTGCTAGATAAGGAGGAATCACAAATGCACAAAAAATTACTCATTAAGTTGACCTATCATTTACTGATCATTACGTTCTTATTGCTGATGCTTTCGACTGTTATATACGCAGCGTATCTTAGAAATGTGCCTGTATCATTAACACAGCCCAATGGTGATGTTATTAACTGTTTCGCAACCGGTGACGAGTTTTTCAACTATTTACATGATGAAAACGGCTATATAATTATTCAGGATCCGAAAACGGGTTACTATACGTATGCTCAGCTGGATGACGCAGGTAAGATTATGGCCTCCGGCGAAATAGTCACAACGACCGGTTATTACAATGATCCAAATTCTGCGGTATATTCACAGAAAGCTGCTAAAAACATTGGGATAAAATTGGAAGATATAGATTTTTCCGTCAATTCTGATTTAATCCGTGAGTTTTATGAACCGGTTGATAAGAGATTATCGCCTCAATCGCTGGTAAATGCCTCAGGTATAGGTATAACCGGCCCAACAAAGTCTGGGACAATTACAAATGTAATTGTCATGATTTGCTTTGCAGGAGATAATCAGACAATTCCCACTGATATTAAAAATAGGATCGAATCTGTTTTCAACGGTTCTAATCAATCCCTAAACCACTATATGAAAGCCGTATCTGAAGGTAAACTTACTCTAAACTCAACCCTTGTAGGATTAAATGGAAGCACGGCGCTAATGTACCGGGATAGTTCCCCTCGCAGCTATTATCAACCCTATTCAGTAACGAATCCAAACGGCTATAGTACGGATGCCCAACGCGCCACTCGTGAACACACACTGCTACGAAACGCAGTTAATGCAATTAATGGCAGCCCGTTACTTTCCGGAAAAAACCTTGATGTCGATAATAATGGCCTTGTAGACAGTATTACATTTTTTGTCAGTGGTAGCGTCGATGGCAAGGGTAGCCTTTTTTGGCCTCATAAATGGAGCCTATATTCTTATTCTGTGAACCTTAATGGAAAACAAGTTTATGATTATAGCTTTCAATTGGTTGATTACACTTTCCCGCCTTACGGCGGAGAAGATCTAAGTGTAATATGCCATGAAACCTTACATACCTTTGGTTTGCCGGATTTATACAGATATACTGGTAACGGTACACCTGTAGGGGCATGGGATGTCATGGCAACTAATACGGCAAATCCACAGCTCCCTAATTCTCATTCGAGATTGAGATATGCCGGCTGGGGGAATCCATTAGTAGCTATTACCACAAATGGTCGCTATACCTTATCCCCAATTGGCAGTAAAACCGGGACAACTGCATATGCCATTGCGACGTCAAATCCCTATCAATTTATCTTGTTGGAATACCGAAGCGATAACAACCCCTCAGGTTACGATACATATTTTGATACAGGCTATTCATATCACAAAGGACTAACAATAACAAGAATAAACGCAAGTTATCAAGGCAACGACAATCGCGATGGCAAAACTAATGACGAAGTGTATGTTTACCGGCCTAACGAAACGTATCAAAACCAAGGCAACGGAAATATCGGATTAGCTTCCTTGTCTTCCAATACAGGCAGAACATCATTTGGTAATTCCACCTCTGCAACCGGTTATAATGGGACAATCTATTTGTACGACAACACGAATACCAAATATGTAATCTCCGATGTTTCCGCTGCTGGAGATACTATAACATTCGATGTACAGGTCAATCCGCCGAGCATAATCACGACTGCAGCGCAACTCGACGCTGTGCGTGGAAATCTGAGAGGGAATTACAGACTGGGAAACGACATTGACCTGACTTCCTACCTTGCTCCCGGTGGCGCCGGTCATACTAAATGGGGAACAGAAGGCTGGCTGCCTATTGGGCATGAAAGTACAAATTCCGAATTCACCGGCAGTTTTGATGGAAACGGGTATAAGATAACCGGTCTTTGGATTAATCGTCCTAACGCACAAAATGTTGGACCATTTGGATATACTCAAAACGCAACTATCAAAAACGTTGGCGTAGAGATAGCTGATGCAGGAATTATTGGCGGACATACTGTCGGTGGGCTGGTGGGGCATCAGTATTGTAATAACGGCGCCGGTACTATTATAAACTGCTACGCTACCGGTAATGTTACGGCAACAAGCTACTATGTCGGCGGACTGGTTGGAGTTCAAGCCTTTGCCCACGTCAACGGCGGCAACAATACCATCGCTAACTGCTATGCAACCGTCAACGTCAATGGAACAGAATATGTCGGCGGGTTAGTAGGATTTATTTCCGGTAATATTTCAAACTGCTACGCTACCGGTAACGTTACGGCAGCTGGCAACTATGTCGGCGGGTTGATAGGACAGCAAGACTCTAATCCTTTTTTAGTAGGTTATACTAGCGCCATCGAATATTGCTACGCAACCGGAAACGTCAGCGGCACTAGCGATATCGGCGGACTTGTGGGGCTCCAATTCGCTAATGGTGTAAAAATCATAGCAAACTGCTATGCAACAGGCAACGTCATTGGGAACAGCAATGTCGGAGGGCTTGTAGGGTATCAAAACGACAACAACGGTACTAACATAATTACAAACAGCTACCGCTATGCAGGCGCTAAAGTAAAATTAAACGGAACTCCAGTAAATGTGACTGAAAATCCAAGCGGTATCCACGGCGGCATCAAGACCGCAAGCGAACTCATGACTAAATCAACATATACGGGTAATGCTTGGCTGTTCAACGATTCCACTCCAACAGCAGGGCCATGGCACTGGGATAACAGGGGATTTCCAAAGCTGAACTTTGGCAAAGAAGAATTAACTCTTAATTCAGATGTCATTACCATAACCACACCTGCTCTGCCAAAGAGTAACGTAGGCATAGCTTACAGCGCTACGCTCCGCGCGTTTGGAAGCTCACCGATAACTTGGTCTCTTGAGAGCGGCAGCCTACCGCCCGGATTGTCATTGAATACGAATACAGGAGTTATTTCCGGTATACCAACGGCAGCGGATACATACAACTTTGCAGTTAAAGCGTCGAACGCTGTAGCCGTTGACACAGCAAAGTTAAGTATTGCTGTTTATTCTTCAGGTAACGGTACAACTGCTAATCCATATATCATCACAACCGCAGCGCTTCTTGACGATATGCGCAATAGCTTGAACGCGCATTATATACTTGGCAAAGACATTGATCTAACCAATTATCTTGCGCCCGGCGGCGCAGGATACGCCAAATATGAATGGGGCGATAGAGGATGGATGCCAATTGGAGACTACACAAACCGATTTACCGGTATTCTTGACGGAAACGGGCACGTTATTAAGGGTTTGTGGATTCATGGGCGCTCAGGTGCGGGATTATTTGGTTATACAGAAAACGCGGATATCAAAAACCTTGGAGTAGAAATAGCCCCTGCAGGAATTAAGGGCGGATACCAAGTCGGCGGGCTTGTGGGGCAGTCAAGCAGCAATGGCGGCGCCAGTACTATCGCAAACTGCTACATTATGGGTGACGTTACGGCGACAGATGACTCTTACGGCAGAGTTGGCGGGCTTGTGGGAGAACAATACAGCAGCAACAATGGCATTAATACCATCGTAAATTGCTACGTTAAAGGCAACATCAGAATGGGCGACAAATATCGCGATATCTATTCAGGAAATGGCAAAGCCGGCGGATTGGTAGGGCTGCAAAACACAAACAACAGTGGGGCTTACAGCGGAAGCAACACCATCATAAACTGCTATGCCACTTGTAACGTTGGCAATAGCACCGGAGGCTATGATTATGCCGGAGGAGGCGGATTGGTGGGGGAACAATGTGGCGGTAGCATCGAAAACTGCTACTTCACGGGCAATGTCAGCGGCGGATACTACATTTCAGGCGGGCTAGTGGGAAGACAATCCAACGGCGTCAACTCAATCACAAATAGCTATCGTTATGAAGGTACTGCTGTAACAGCAAATACCGTTCCGGTAAATATGACTGATAATCCGAACGGCATCCACGGCGGTATCAAGACCGCAGTCGAACTCATGGCTAAAGCGACATATACGGCTAACAAATGGCAGTTCCATGATTTAACCGGCCCATGGTACTGGGACGATAGAGGTTTCCCGAAATTGAACATCGGCGTTGAAGAATTTCCTTTCTCCTGGCAGCCATTAGTGACGATCCCAATCATCGCAATAACCGCTCAGCCTGCAGCAAACACAACAGTTACGGCGGGCAGAATATCCGGCAGCCTTTCAGTATCGGCCAGCGTTTCGCCTAACGCGGCGCTCGCTTACCAATGGTACAGCAACATGGGGGCAAGCAATTCCGGAGGTACGGCGATAAGCGGTGCAACGAGCAGGACATTCACTATACCGACGAACCTGACAGCAGGTAATTATTACTATTACTGCGTGGTCAGCGCAAATAACGCGGATTCTGTGCCCTCTAACGCGGCAACAGTGACAGTAATTCTCGATCCGAACAACAACGCTACGATAAACGGGCAGACGATAGGGCTTGCCGGAAACGCAAGCGGGCTGGGCTGGAGCTGGAACGCGAATAGTAATACTTTGACATTGACTGGCGGTGATAACGACCTTAGTGATATTGTTTTCGTTACAAATAACAACTTCACGATAAACATAACGGGTAATACAACCGCAGGAAGCATCGTCAATACCGGGACAGGCAATATCAAAATAACGGGCAATACAGGAAGATCATTGACTCTGAACTCCACAACCGGACCGGCTATCAGCAATCGCAATGATATTGAAATAAGCGGCGGCACAATATACGCCGTAACGCACGCTGTTAATACTGACGCAATAGCGTCAACTAACGGCGCCGTGAATATCTCAGGCACGGCAAACGTTACAGCCGAGACAGTAACAGGCGAAGGCGCCGCCATCAGCGCTGCAAAGAACATTAACATTTCGACGAGCGGAAATGTGAGAGCAACTACTGACATGGGCTATAGTCTGGAAGCTTCAGCCATCAATATAACGAACGGCGCAACGGATATGTTCTTTGACGAAGCTAAAGGCGGAAACGCTTACAACGTTGATCCAAAATTCAGCGGAAACGCTGCGAAAGTCAAAGCGAACGAAGTTCAGATTTATCCGGTAGTGACAGGCAACACGCCGGTCATCGGCGAGTTTTATAACCCTAAGTGGAACAATACCAAAAACTTTTTTACCATCACGAAAAATGCTTCCGGCGTAACTGTTATAACTTATAATAAAAATCCGAACTGGAATAACAGCTTTGTTGCGGATGTCAGCGGATATACAGCTGCGAGTGCTTCAGAGTATCCCTGGTTAGTAATAAAGGCATCTTTTGTCGGCACTAAATATCTCTGTATTAATCTGCCTGACAATACGTTGCTTTGGACTGATTTCAGCGGAGCAAAGAAAAATGATGACGGCAGTTATACTTTTAACATTTCGTTAGCAGGTCACGCGGCTGTAAAATCAAAAGGCATATCTGATATTCATTTCTTCTTGGACATGGATGTTAAAAGTTTTTCTGACACGCGTTCCATGACAATTCATGAAATCAGTTTTAGAAAAGATATTGATAGCCCGAAATACATCATAACTCCAAGCGAAAGCGGTACATATACTTTCCCCGCCACCGCCGTTGGCTATAGCCAGGCGCCTGCAGCCAGAACAATCACTGTTGCCAATAACGGCGATGTAGCGACAAGTGGAATGACCATTCAGTTACAAGGAGAGAATCCAAACGCTTTTACCGCCTCTGCAAAATCATTAAGCAGCATAGCAGTACGCGGAAGCAGAGATTTCACAATAAGGCCAACAACAGGGCTCAAAGCAGGTACGTATACATCGCTCATTCAAATAGGCAACGAGCATGTACTGGCAACGTTCAACGTTAGCTTCACGGTGAGCCCGGCAGGAGCAGGAGGCAGACCGGTCATTAGCGAGTTCAAGAACCATAAAGACAACAGCAACAAAAGCTTCTACGCCATCTCGAAAAACGCTTCCGGCCAGACTGTAATAACCTACAGCAAAAAACCAACTTGGGATAATCTTGTATATGCGGATGTCAGCGGATATACCGCTGCAAGCGCTTCAGAATACACCCGGTTGTGTGTAACGGCAACTTTTGCAGGGACAAAACAGTTCGCAGTCGAACTGCCGTATTCCAACCAAAAAGATAATCTGGAGCTGCTTTGGTCTGAATTTGAAAAGAGCGGCGTAATGACGAAAAACACAGATGGTAGTTATACCTTTGACATGCCGTTATCCAAGTATGCGGATATAAAATCGAAAGGTATATCTTCAATAATGTTGTTCTTGGACCCAGAGGCCAGCGTTTCCGGTACGCGCTCCATGACCATAATTGATATCGGTTTCAGAAAGAATGGTGAACCGGCTATAATGCGGTGAAAAAGCAATTCGGAATTCGGAATGCGTAATTCGGAATTAACAACAAAGGCAAAAGACAAAGATATAAACTATACAAACACTGTAGGGGCGGCATTTTGCCGCCCCAGACTGTCCGAGAATTAAAGCAGTAAATCTATAAAACCAGTAATACCAATAAATTTATCTTAGCAAAGCGATCGTTTTAAATTAGTAAATAGTGATTGTCGTTACTGCATTTATGAATTTCGAGGTTTTGATTCTCTGACAGAATACAATAATGAGTAAGTCAAAACAATCTTTGCACATACACGCAATGGCGAGAGAATCTTTAATTCTCAGCATCCCGTAGGGATGCATCTCTTGGTAGAAAGCGTTATCATCATTAATTTTCCGCATCCCGTAGGGATGCGTCTTTCTGTTCCTGCGAAATATTTGCATCATATCTGCAAATATTTGACTTTTAAATCATGTCTTGGCACAATAGAAGCACAGTTGAGGTGATTGTCATGATACAAAGGCAGGAATATCTAAATTCTCTTATCAGCTTTCGAGATTAATACTACGCTGCCGACATTGGTTTACGTTACGCCCTTCTTGGACCGAAAAAGGCGGATATGGGGCGCATTCTTGAGAACGTCGTGTACCTCGAACTCGCAAGGCGGGGATAAGAAGTCCATGTCGGCAAAGCCGGCAATACGGAAGTGGACTTTATCGCAATTGGCGATGAAGGCGAAGAATACTATCAAGCCGCATACACCGTTGTCGATGCAGATGGCGCTACTCTGCGCCGGGAACTTGCGCCGCTTCTTTCCATTAAGGATCACAACCCGAAGTATCTCTTGACAATGGACAATACGCCCCTCACTTCGCATAACGGCATAAAGCAGATAAACGTGCTAAACTGGTTGTTGAAGTAAAGGAGGTTTAAACAATGAACATATACGATCACATCGACGCTAACAATCGCAGAACGGTAGCAATTCTTCTCGCCTTTCCGGCAGCATTGTTCGTGTTAGTCATTTTGGGTTCCTATCTGGTAATTCAAACCGGTATTCTGACATATGCCAGAATGGGCGTTAGTTATTTTACCTTGATTTCCAAGGCTTCAATTGATACGCTTCAAAACTCAAATTTGGAACATTTGATGTTCGGAGAGCCCGGCTCTGAGCCCGGCGTTTCCGGGCAAACCATTCAGCTTACAATGACGGTCTTTCCATGGATGATTTTGGTTGCGCTACCTTGGATAGCATTTTCTTATTGTAAAGGAAGCGCAATGATCCTTAGAATGGCCAACGCGCGGGCTGTTACATTTGAGGAGAACCGGGAGTTATTCCGTCTGGTTGAGAACACTGCCGTCATGGCCGGCCTACCAACGCCGAAAATATACTTTATTGCGGACGATTCGATGAACGCTTTCGCAACCGGGCGCGAACCTGAAATTGCCTCAATAGCTTTAACCAAAGGGATAGTCGAAAAGCTGGACAAAGACGAACTTCAGGCGGTGATAGCCCATGAGCTCGCCCATATCGGTAACCGCGATACGCGCCTTATGATGCTAACCGTTGCGGGGATAGGATGCTTTACATTCTTTGGTGAAATGATCCTTCATGGTGGCAAAAAAGGCAGAAAAATCAACATGAGAATTTCAATTTTATTCGTCATTGGTCACATTTGCCTCATATTCGGCTGCGTAGTTGCGCCGATTTTACGATTAGCTCTTTCACGCCTCCGCGAATATCAAGCGGACGCAACAGCGGCAATAATAACCCGCAATCCTGACGCGCTAGCGCGGGCACTTTACAAAATCTCAAAGAACCCGCAGGTCGAGGCTTTTGACTCAAGCTCGCTTTTCGGCAATATATGCATTGTAGACCCGACTAAAAAGAGATCCTTCAGTTTCATGAGTAAGTTGTACGCAACTCACCCGCCAATTGAAGACCGCATAGCTGTGCTAAGGAAAATGGCGGTGTCAGGGAAAGAGTAAATTGCTTTAGTTTGTAACGATAGTACCAAAGCACCAAAGTACCAAAACCACTGGATTGCGACGGTCAGGAAGACCGAGTGTCGCGGAGGTCAGGAGACCGGGAGCGACCCGCGCCGCAAAATACCTATCGCTTCGCTGGCACTTCCGTCGCGTTGCTCCTCCTGAGACGTAGGCGTAAAGAGCGGCTTCGCCGAGGCGCAAAGACATGAATTTGACGTATTTCATTTATCGTGGTGAACTGCAAGTTCATGGGCATTTGTCTTTTGCTTTTTGCTTTTGCTTTTTGCTTTTTGCTTTTGCTTTTGCTTTTTGCTTTTTGTCTTTCCTAATCCCTAATCCCTAATCCCTAATCCCTGTTTCTAATCCCTGTTTCTAATCCCTGTTCCATCTCAAACTTAATTCCGCGCTTGGTTCTCAATAATTCCATGAAACCGGCTGAAACAGACATGCCGGATTTTGTTAACGACGGCAGCTCTGGAAGCATCTCGTCAATAATTATCTTGAAAACGTCTTCCGACATGTCATATCCGGCGTCGTTGAAACGCAGGATATGAGTTTCGAGCCAATTCCAGAATGGAAGCGTTTTCTGCGGAAACCGCGCGTGCCCTTCGCGCACCAAATTCCAAATCTCAACTAGACCCGTCATGACATCGCCGTCGGCAAGCGCTTTTTCCGCTTTTAATCTCGTATATTCAAAATTAAGCCACGATTTGTCGTTTTCTCGATTTCCTGCTCCGATTACTGCTGCTTCAACTATTTTTAAATGTTCGGAAGCTTGTGTATTTATGAACTCTATGGTATTGCCAATAGCCTTTTTTGCTTCATCATCTCCGAGTGAAATTTCCATCGCGTTCTGAGCGTAAAGACGAGCCTCGTCATAGTTTGAAAAATGGCACAAGTCACGCGAAGCCAGTATACGTGCAAAATCATTCAAGAAAACTGAAGACTCGTCCTGCGGCACGCCAAATACGCCCATCTCCAGATTTTCCATACGTCTCATGAAAGGAATTGCCTCGGCAATTCTCCCTTCCATCTCAAGAGCTATCCCGACTTTCCAGTCCATTTTAGGATCCCAAAAACGCCACCATTTTGCGTCAGCCCTTGCTATAAGGTTATCCAGCATGGCATGGATTCTTATTTTATCTTCCTCCGCCTCTGGATCTTCCAGCGCGTGAAGCAGCTCTATTGCTTTTTCAACCTTTATATCCGCCCTATGTTCGCTTATGTCGCAAATATCCTCCGTTCTAAAAAATGGAAGGGTATCAATGGAAATATCGTTATCGTCGTCCGCGTACACGGAAAGAGCAGCGACCATATATTTCAGCCAGGATTCCATGAAGTTAAGGGTCGTTCTATGCGCTTGCACAATCTCCCTATGAATTTTCTCCCATTCTTCCACTAATTCAACCGAGTCAAGAAAACGCGTCCTCGCCACGCTCGCCGCGTTCAAAGTCGTAATACTTTGCCCGACAAATTCTATAACTGAATTCGAAGCGTGAAGGCGGTCAAATTTATCGGACATCTCGTAAGCCAGCTTTTGCCTTATTTCAGGCGAAATGGCTGCGGCAGTGACTCTTTTTATGTTTTGTTCAATATCGTCAATCCTTTTGCGGGAAACATTTATAAAATCAAACCCTTTACGCCCGCGCTCAATGATAAGATTCACGCTATCTTTTATTTGTTTAACGCCAAGTTTTACATCCTTTACTACTTCAGCAGGAGACTTATCGAACGGCTCAAAACCAGAGAGGTTTTCGTCTATCCATTCTCTGAAAGGCTTTATCTCAGCGCAGCTAATAAGAGCTCCTCCTTCAGTGCAATCATACATTTTAAATGAGATGTTCGCCATGTAACGTTCTATTATCCTTAAGAAGCTCAGCCATATGGGAGTTGTGCGGACTTCGCCGCCAAGAGCGGCCGGTATCATTATTGCGTTTTCTCCCGCTCTGGATTTCTCAATTTCTCGAATATTGTCCCCTACCGTCGTACTTGCGTGTGACGACATATCATCACCATAAGCCAAATCCTGACCTATTAAGGCAACTTCGGACGCGCCTAAAGCATTTGCGAGTTGAAGCGCCATATGAGCGACCGACAGGCCGGAAAGCAGCAAGTCCCCTCCGACAATGTGTCCAATAAGCCATTGGTCAACTGGTATCTCCAGCTTCCCGACCACAATTTTAGGCCCGGGCCATTTTGCAACAACATCTGTGACGCACACTGCCTGAACGATAAGGAGAACGTCTTTTGTATATTCCGGGTATTTTATTCTGTTCTCCTCAAACATTCTATGCACATTTAAGCCGCGTTCAAGCGCTACAACTATATGGGGAATTATCCCTTCGCCGAGAAGCTTTTTTAATGCGCTGTCGGCGCAAATTATCACAGCCCTGTTGTCAATTTCCTTCAACAATTGGAAATTTCCGTCGAGAGAAGGGCCTGAAGCCACCCATACAAATGGCCTGTTCTTATATTTATCGCGAATAGCGCTGAGAGAGCTGCCAAAAGCAAACCAGGGAGACACCAGAGCTATCTGTCGAAGTCCCAAAAGCGTGTCTTCAGCCGAATTGCCAAGTTCACTCAATTTAAGGACAATACGCTCACGAACGGCAGCCCATAATTTATCGAAATCTTCACGGAATACTTCCGTTTCTCCCATATGTTTTATCGATTTCGCATCCGCTGCTGCATATGTACCCATTTGAGACAGGTTCACCCTCAACGCTTCCTCCACGTCGCTCTCTTTCGATGAGATTAAGAACGAGATGCGGCAGATTTGCGGAATAGCGTGATAAACGTGCGTCATATGAAATGTATAAGCGAGGAGCTCTATATTTGGCTCTATTACTATGAGCGCGAGCAAATCTTTTGGCACGGCTCTAAGCTGCTGAAACAGCCAGGGCGGCGTCCCAACTCCGTGTACAAATAACACCGATATCCTGTCGTTTTTTCTCCACGTAAGCGGTTCCGGTTCATTACGCTGAAAAAAAGGACGCGCCGCCAATCCGCTGACCCAAGTTCCTTCACCCGAATTCATCTCTTCATGCTCAAAACAATGTCCATTATCATTCACCCATTTTTCGAGAGCTATGGCTAATTTCGGCTGAAGGGAACGCAAGGTATCCATATTTGCTTTCCATACTGAAAGAGAGTCCTCTGATAAAATTTTCTTTGTCATCATTCTTTTCCTTTTACTGTCTTAAGATTGCTTAATTTTGAGAAAACTGAAACCGGAATCTTTGGAGTCACTACAATTTCTTTACTTGCACCCGCTGCTGCTATATTTTCAGCAACTATTGCATCCCAAAGTTCCTTTCGCCATATCTGTGTTTTTTTAGGCGCTTTTATACCAAGACGCACCATTTCTCCGCGAATATCAGCGACAATTACTTCAATATCGTCTCCTATCTGAATTGCCTCTCCCAATCTGCGGCTGAGGACTAGCATTGTTCAGCCTCATGCGATTTTCTCGCATTCTCTTTCATTTCCGTACGGGCTGCCTCCGAGAAAACCGGATGTCTCAGATGATAATCCTCATTTAACACGATAATTTGCGCAGCTCTTCTTGTTTTAACATTTACCAAAATAGGAGCGCGTAAATTAACGGTCATGTCCCACGGCGCCGCAGGCGGGATTGAAACAACGCTCAGTAGAGCAAGGTCCTCGTTACTTTGAACTTCTCCAAGTAGTTCTATCTCATCGTCTGGTATTCTTGCATTATATTCAAGCATAACTATGTCAGGAGTAGTTATTGGCAACGCAAGTTCAGCATCGTCAAGGCTCTGAAGCCATTTTATTATGCTGTCTTCGTCTCCGGCTATCGCCCACTTGTGGTTTCTCTCAAAGCCCGGAATACCGCGAGGAAAAACGATGATATCTTCCTCGTTGTAAAACAGTTCTCCAAATCTTGTCGTATTAATAGAATAGGTGTGCGTCATTACATTATCTTTCCTTTCTTATCCACGCCGCAACACGTGGACAAAATCAAATTTTGTAAACAGTTTTACGCAACATCCAGTAAGTTTTTTGGCTTTCGTATAAAATTTGAATATAATACAGAAACTCAGCTTTACTAATCGGTTTATGAGCAAAGCAATGGAATAGTGAATATGCAACGAGCAAAATAATACATGCCCGCTTATATTGCTTGCAAAAATCATTCAATGCGGAAAATATCTCATTATTATCTCAAAAAGTCAACTAACGTAGGCTGAATTATTCTTGAAACAACAGAAAGGCTTGCCTGATACATCGCAGTCAACATGGCCATGTCGGTAGCCGCTTTTGACAAATCTATTCCGGCAATTTCGTCGTAAAGATCAACTAAGTTTATGTTGTTTGACTGAAAGCGCATAATATTATTTGTATAACGAATTTCAAGAGCTCCTTCGGTCGCCATGCATTTCAGCAAATTATCTATGAACTTGTCTATCTGAGGAAGCAGGGATTCGCTTAGAGCTTTTCTGTTTTCAGCCTCCATCGTAGCGGATAAATTGTCAAGCACGTCAAAAAAGCTCGCCTGTTGTGTATTTGCACCGCTGCGTTTTGTTATATTCTGCTGGCAGTTTATTGAATTAGGCGCGCCTCCCCGAGCTTGATTTGTGAGCGAAGCGCCGAATATGTCGGCGGCTTTGTTCGTAAGCGGAGCGGCAGGACTGCCGTCAACCTGAATTTTATAACCGCGCGGCGAATAAAGTATCATCTGACCGTCCTTATTAATCTCAGCTCTTATATCATCGCTCTGAAAACGTGTATTAATGAGCTCTGCCAATGCCTCTGGAGTGAAATTGCCAAGCGACTCCTGCGCTGTATAAAGGTCGATAGTATGGCTGTATCCTGCGGCTGATATAGTCAATATATCCCCGTTGACAAATGTTGGCCAGACAGAGTTAAGGTCTACTGTGCCATTAACTGCGTTGTCGCATTGCAGACCGGTTTTCGCAACTGTTCCAGAAAGATCATAAATGCTGACGGCAGAACCATCTTTTGCACATATAGCAAACATGACATTGCTGCCGTCCACACTCATATCAGGGTCAAAATAGTTGACTTCAAGCCAGTCTCCAGCTTGATCTCGTATCTTGTCAAGGATTGTCTTTACTGTATCGGTAACCTCGACGTCAATATCTACCATTAGCCCCATAGAGCGTATGCGAATCGTTCCCGATACGGCGCCAATATCAGCGACAGTTTCATTGTCAAGCATAGCGGGCGTCGCTGTTATTCCGGCGTGTATTCCCATCTGCGTCGCGATGCCCATTGAATAAGTGCTCCAAGAGCTGTCTGGAACCGGCATATCTATAATACTTAGAGGCTCTCCTGTAGTGGAGTAAAGGGAACTTTGCGTCACTCCTCCAGCATTTTCATTCGATTTTATGACCCGCAAAAGCTCCATGCCGCTCTTTTCATTGACCTGTTTAGCAATTTGAGCCATAACTTTGTTTCGGTCGACAAGGTTTGTAATCGGATCGACGACATCTTTCCGGTTAAGCTTTACGGTGTATTCCTTCTCGTCTCCTACAACCACCTTGAGGCAGGCGGGAGTATTCGGATCAAGACACGCGGCGCAAGAAAACACCACGTCCTGCGAGTTATTATCAGTCCTTATTGCGGTTGAAAGCCCCATCATATCCGCATATCCCGAATCATTTATATCAAGGAATATCACAGGCATGTTCTGAACGGCTTTTATGACCAACCTGCTTGTGGCGCCCTCATAATTGTTGCTGGTGTTAAGCCCTGCTTCCGTAACGTCCTGATTGAGCTGCTGAGGGCTCAGGAAAACGTCAACCGTAACTTCTAGCCAGCCAAGACCGGCATTTCTGAGCCTCTCGGCAATTTGTTCCATGGTGTAGCTTCCCTGCGAAAGCTTAAGGTCGACCACATTGTTGCCGCTCGTAATTCTCCAGTGAAGCCCCTCCGCCCCAACTTCCAATGTTTGCCCCTCTGGAAACTCCACGCTTTTGAGCGCGGTCTCCATTCCAAGATAGCTGAGCAAATCAATATGGCTGTGGTCGGTAGCCCTCCTCGCTTCCTGAGATACCGTTGAACCTTTTAGGTTTCCGGTATTAACATCGCTTGTCAATTGAAAGTTAAACAATTGTACAGCCCCGCCCGTGGCCGTCATGGAAAATTTAGGGTAAGCAAGAGTGTCAGCCGCAACATTAGAAGACAAGAAATCTTCGGGATACGGCCTATCGCGTTTAGCGACTACAACCAATTGCGTTCCGTCGGAAGATACTCTGGCAGCCATACCGGTTACAGATTCAATTTTTAAAGCTATGTCCTTCAATGTGTCGTTTTCGCCTATAAATATCTGAACAGGATTTGAACCCCCTACACTGATTGAAAGTGAGCTTGCAGTACCCTTCTCGCTGTCTACGCCAAAAAGCTGCATGGTTCCGCCCGCTGTCGGCCCAATTGAGCCCGCTTTATCGGCAACGGAAATATCCCCCGATATCCGAAGACTTATCCGCCCGTTGACTATGCTTGCAACGTCAGGTTCTCCGCTCATAGGGACAATCCGCAGGTTTATATCTCTGACGAGATCATAAATATTGGAGTAGTCATCAAGTTCAAAATCATATCCCGTTCCATTAGCCGTCACTGTAATGGCTTTTCCAAGCTTGTCAGGAATCCACCCCGCCGCGTTCACGCTTCCCATTAGTCCCTTGGCGTCAGGGAGCACGCTTGCGTTTATATTTCCAAAGAGTTTTGACGCTCCAACTCCACTGACATTGATAGTTTCTCCTCCCGGCGCCTGTAGAACGAGATGTCCATTTACTTCACTGCATCTCACAGTCGCTGGCAGCGCTATATTCAGGTCGTTAAGCAAAGTTGCCATGTCGTTGTATGGCACATTCGGAAGCGTTATTGAGCTGACAGTTCCGCCCACTGAAATATCGAACGATACGGCGTCAAGAGGAAATGTTACCTGCTTGTCCCCCATTAAGGTATTACTGTTCCAATCAATATCGCTTATATCCACGGAGAGTCCGGCGATGCTTTGTTCAAGCGGCGCCATATCGGTATCCGGCCACCCGGTAATTTGCAGCGGCTCGCCAGTATTGCTGGTGAAGACTAAGCGCTGAACTCCGTTAGTCAAGTCTTTCTCCACCTTGACGCCAATGAGCTTATCCGCTCCGCCTTCTTGAATGGAGCGGCTGAACAGCTCTGCAAGCTGGTCCATTGTGATGCCGCGCAACTCGTCCGTGTCACGGAATTTGTTGAAATCCGAGAACTCGGTATTGCCGGTCGCAATCTCGTCTATCCATATTTCAGGAATTTGAACTTTGACGATAGTGTTGTCTCCAAGCCTTATTTGGATTTTTTCCGCCCGCCCCGTCCAAGTCCAGTCAATTGGCACATAATGGCTCTTTACATTATATGTCTTCTCGTTGCTTGCAAAAACTTCGCTCCCGGCAAATGAGACTTCGCTCACGACCCCTTTTTCAATTTCATAATTGATTTTTTTATCCGAGCCGTTATATACAATTCTTCCAAAGGCGTCAAAAGTAAACGGCTTTGTTCCCGTATCCAGCCCGGACAAGAGGTATTTACCGGCAATTGAGGTATTCGCAGTATTGCGCATGGATTCTTTTATTTGCTGTATTTCTGTTGAAATAGCTTTGAGTTCTTCAGAAGAAAGCGCGCCGTCTCCGGCATATATAGTGAGCTCGCGTATGCGCTGAGCGTCAGAAAGCAATTGATTGAAAGTATTATCTGTCGCGCGAAGCCATGAGACAGCATCCTGTTGATTTTTTATGTATTGTTCATTCTCGAAAATTGACGTGCTTATGCCAAGGCTGCGAGCCACCGCTATAGGGTCATCGGATGGTTTCGAGAATTTCCTTTGCGTAGTCATTTGTTCCTGTAGTTTTAGCATCTCATTCAGATTTGCCTGCATATTATTGAACAACATACCATTCATCATTCCGTTGGTAACCCTAGTTGCCATGATTATTCCCCCGCTCTTTCGTGAATATTGCATTATGTTTATCGGCAAAACCTGTCAAAAAATAAATCGTTAAAATATGGCAAATAATGTGTGAAATTAGTGATAAGATTAAATCAAATCGTTTACTGGGAGGAATAGCTATGAAAAACTATAAAATTAGTAATATATCAAAATTCTTGGATAGACCCGGATTTACTGGAACGTTTGTTCACGGGGAAAGAATGTCCCTTGTTCATTGGATAATAGAGAAAGACACCCCTCTTGCCCTACACAGCCACGAGAACGAACAGATACTTTTTGTGTTGGAAGGATGCTTGCGTTTTGATTCTCCGGTCGGGCAAATCGACGTATTTCCCGGAGAAGGAATTGTATTCGCGCCCGACGAACCTCATAGCGGGATAGCGGTTGAGACGACTGTATGCTTAGATGCATTCTGTCCTGTTCGTGAAGATTTTATAAAAGCTATGGAAGGCAAATAATTCCAATTCAAAATCGAATGTATACTTCGTTGTTTTTGCACCCCTTGCTCAACGTAGCTCTATCTACGCCCTCGCGGCGGGGTGCAAAAGCCGCCTCGTCTACATCCGATTTTGAAATGGAATAGAAACCATTCGATGTCCAGGTTTATATGTTCGGAGTGCGGAGCGATAAGCGCGATTAGAACCGGTAAATGTAACGTATGCGGTTCTTGGGGAACTGTCATGCAGGATATTAGCGCGAGTGCGCCAAATGTTGCTGATTCAAATTCAGAACGCGTATCCGTAAGATCAGTTGACGTGGTTCCGCCGGAACGAATTAAATCAGGAATAACGGAACTCGACCGCGTGCTTGGCGGAGGATGGGTCAGCGGCGGAGTGACCCTTCTTGGAGGTCAGCCCGGAATCGGAAAATCAACGTTGCTGCTTCAAACCGCCGGTGTAATGGCGCAAAAAGGCTTAAGAGTTTTGTATATATCAGGCGAAGAGTCCGCAAGTCAAGTAGCTTTGAGAGCAAGAAGGCTTGGCGCTGACTCCGAGAACCTTTATTTGTTCTGCAGCACAAATCTTGAAAAAGCCATTTCCGAAGTGAACGGGCATAACACAGAATTCGTTGTGCTTGACAGCGTTCAGGCAATGCGAGCCCCCGAAGAAGCCGGATGGGCGGGGACGCCTAATCAGGTCAGGGCAGTCGCTCAAATGATAGTTGACGTGGCAAAAAGTAAAAATGTGCCCGCGGTACTAGTAGGACACATTACAAAGGAAGGGCGCCTTGCGGGCCCGATGCTCTTGGAACATATGGTGGATACAGTTCTCATATTTACGGGCGAAGGCTATTCGTCATACAGGATGTTACGCGCGCAAAAAAACAGATACGGCACAACGGACGAACTTGGAGTTTTCGAAATGGGAGAAAGAGGGCTTATACCAGTTGATGATAAAAGCGCTCTTTATTGGAACAGGGCGGATGCTTTAGTCCCTGGAGTTTCAATGACAGTGGCGCTTGAAGGGTCTGTACCATTGATAGCTGAGATTCAAACACTTTGTACTGCGACAACATTTTCATACCCCAGAAGGACCGCTCGCGGAATTGACGTGAACAAGCTCCATCTGCTCGCAGCCGTTGTTGAAAAACGCGCGTCGATTCCGTGCGCCAATTATGATATATATTTAAACATAGCGGGAGGTTTGTCAATACAAGATCCGTCCGCAGACTTGGCGGCGTGCGCAGCTATTGTCTCAGCCGCGATTGGAAAGCCGCTCCCGCCAGACTGCTGCTTCCTTGGCGAAGTTGGGCTTGCCGGAGAGGTACGCCCGGTAACCCGCGTTGGCCTGAGACTGCGCGAAGCCGCTAAGCTTGGCTTCACTAACGCCGTAATAAGCGCGCGTGAGAAGAAAGACGAGTTCCCGCTTGGGATAAATGTTGTCAGGGTAAAAAGTTTAAATGACGCAATCAGGGAATATTTAGTATGAATCCAAAATAAACTTCCTTACCAGATTCTCAGTTACTTTTTTCCTGTAGGCGCTTTCTTTGCGCGGCATTACAATGGCGCCTGCTTTTCTGGCTGCGGCTTCAGCAAACTGCGCATCCACTTTACGTCCGGTCAACATGCTTTCAACGTCCCTTAACCTGATCGGTACAGGGGACATGCTGCCCGCAACGAAACGCGCTTTTGTTACGCAGCCTTCTGCGTCTTTTTCGATGCAACACGCAAGGGCAACTCTCGAAAACGTCAAAGCTCTGCGAGTCCCCCTTTTATAAAACGCTTCGTATTTATTTTTCGCAGATGAAATTGGAATCAATATCTCCTTCAAGAGTTCATCTCTTTTTAAAACAGTGGAGCGATATCCATCAATAAATTTTTCAAGCGGTATAATGCTCTCCTTTTGCCCTCTTCCGATTATTCTTATATCGGCGTCAAGAGCCATAAGAGCAGTTATCATGTCCGCCTCGCCTGAGGCTGTCATTATATTTCCGCCAATCGTCGCCATATTTTGCACGGCAACAGCTCCGCTCTTGGAGGCAGCCTGTACAATAAGAGACGCACTACCCTTGAGGAGCGAACTTTCCATTAGTTCAGCATTTGTTACACAGCTTCCGATCCTTATGTATTTTCCTTCAAGAGATATATTTTTTAGCTCCGGGATATTGGATATATCCATAACGGATTTCAGCTTTAGTTCATCATTCTTTGCATTTGGAAAAACGTCAGTTCCCCCAGCGATAATTATGAGTTTCGACTCCATTTTTGACAGGATATTGACCGCATCTTCCAAGTTTCGCGGAGAGTAATAACAATTCTTTTCTTCATTATTTAATTCAGGCGAGCATTCATTATTTACGCTCACTGAAGAAGACACGATGTTTTTTGAGTAACCTTCTTTTACAGCCCTGTTTATCGCGCGAAATATTCTCTCATACCCCGTGCAGCGGCATAAATTACCGGAAAGAGCCGTTTTAATTTCCTCTAAATCTGGCTCTTGTTTCCTTTCCAGAAGAGCTCTTGCAGCAAGAATCATCCCCGGGGTGCAAAACCCGCACTGCACTGCCCCTTCCTCAACAAAGGCAGTTTGCAAAGCGTCAGGCGCAACAGAACACCCTAAACCTTCAATTGTTGTAATATAGCTGCCATAAGCCCTTAGCGCGCTCACCATGCAAGAGTTTACAAGACGCCCGTTCATTATGACCGCGCAGGCGCCGCATTCTCCTTTACCGCAGCCCTCCTTGGCGCCTTTCAATTGAATATCGTCTCGCAGAACATCAAGCAGTCTTTTCATCGGGTGAACCTCACAAACTTGCAGTTCACCGTTTATCGTCAACTTTAGCTTCATTTTCCGCCTCCTGCGCCTGTCTCGCCTGTTTTGCTCATATTGCTTTCAACGAGAGAGAACAGATATTCTCCTGAAATCGGGATTTTTTCCGCAAAAACTCCCGTGGCGTTTTGAACCGCAGCCGCCATAGCCGGAGCGCCTCCATCCATTGGTAGTTCTCCAATTCCTTTTGCTCCAAGCGCTCCAAAGTCGCACGGCTCCTCCAACAGCTCCACATCGAACGAAGGCGCGTCAAGCGTTGTCGGAACTGCATATCCGCTTAAATGCCGCGCGGTATATTTTCCGTCGTTCGTAAGGCTTAGACTCTCCGTGTTCGCCCAGCCATAAGACTGAAGAGTTCCTCCTTCAATCTGTCCGCTGGCTAAAATAGGGTTTATAGCTCTGCCAAGCTCAACAGCTATTGTTGATTTCTCGGGGATAACCTCGTAAGTATCCATATCGACTGAGACTTCAACAACCTGCGCCATCCATGAATAACCTTTGTAAGCCGTGCCTTCATATTTTTCATCGTCCCATGAGTAACCGGCAGCGGGTTCATAAATAGCTTCAGCTGATATTTTTGAACAACTCCCATTTTCCTTACAATACAGTTGGGCGGCTTCAAATATGGAATATTTTTTAACCTCGTTTATGAAAGCCCCTTTTTCATATCTGAATTGTACTTTTGCGGTTGCTTCAAGGCAGCTTTTTATTTTTGATATAAGGTTGCTTGAAGCGTTCTGTAGCACCTTTCCTACGTACATTGTGGTTCGCGAAGCAACTGTAGGGCCGCTGTTCGGAACTATTGAGGTATCGGGAAGATCATACTCTACACAGGAAAGAGGAACTCCGAAAGTTTCCGCGGCTAACATCGGTAAAACCGTGGAAGCCCCCTGCCCCATTTCAGCGCTGCTGGCAAGAATTGATATGATGTCCCGATTTACATCAATTTCAACTTTCACTTTTGTCCCCATCATATCCTCTCCTGCCCCCGTAAATCCTCCTCCATGAAGGATAACGGATAATCCTATACCGTGTCTCAAGCGTGTCTTATTATCCATGTTTTCACAAATGTATTTCGCTCGTTTTTCCCTATATTTAGACCTTTCGACAACATTCAAAAGCACGCGCTCTGCGGACGCCCCCGATTCCAGCACTTGACCGTACGGGAATTTATCTCCTACACGCATGATATTTTTTAACCTCACATCAAGAGGATCCAAACCAAGTTCGTCGGCTATTTTATCCAAATGCCTTTCAAGCGCGAACTGGCTCTGCGGTGCGCCAAAACCGCGAAACGCCCCGTTTGGAGGGGTGTTGGTCGCCATTGCTCTTCCCCGAATCCTCGCGTTTGGGATCGCATAACACCCAGTGGAATGAAGTATTGAACGGGAAAGCACAACCTTGCTCATTGTCGTAACAGCGCCACCGTCTAAGAGTATATCTATCTCCATTGCTGTTATCGTTCCGTCGTTTTTTACCGCAGTTTTGTGGCTTATTTTTGAGGGATGCCGCTTTGTCGTACAAAGCATATCCTCTTCCCTTCCATAGATGAATTTAACCGTCCTTCCGGATTTCAACGCCAGAAGAGCTGTCCATACTCCAAGTATTGAAGGATAATCTTCCTTCCCTCCAAAACCTCCGCCTGTCATAGCCTGCTTGATAACGACTTTTTCCGGAGTATCGACTAATCCCAGCGCTTGGACAGCCGCATTATGAACATAGTGCGGACATTGAAGAGAGCCGGTTATCACAACGCCTCCATTTTCCAGAGGAGTAGCTGTCATCCCTTGAGTTTCCAAATAAACATGTTCCTGATAACCTGTAAAATATGTCCCTTCAATTATTCTATCCGCTTCAGCAAATGCAGCTTCCGTATTTCCGCTGGAGACGCTGAATTCGTCTATGGTATTATCACTGCCGTAAATAACTCTCTTTTTTGTTATAGATTCTTCAATCGTCAGCACGGGCGGGAGTTCATCAATTTCAACAGTAATTGCGCTCATAGCCGACTTAAGGGTATCCTCGTCCGGCGCTGCGACCAAAACAACGCCCTGCGTTGAAAAAATAACTTCCTCATCAGCAAGAATTGGATAGTCAGGACGTATCATCGCTACATAATTGACGCTCTTGAGGTCTTTTGCGGTTATAGTCGTGACCTTGTCCCAATTGAAACTATCCTGAAAAACAATTCTTCGAATAACTCCCGAAGCGCTTTCTGATCGAACAACGCCGCATACCCAAGCGCTTTTGGACAACATATCACCTATATAAAGAGCCTCTCCTGAAGCTTTCCCGTAACCATCAAGCCTTGCTACTGGTTTTCCAATAATATTGTAATCCGGCATTTTTGTAATCTCTAGATTGATTCTCCAGGCTTCAGTATTACAATTTCCGCCTTTTCCCCCGCGAGTTCAACCAATTGTTTTGGGTCGGCCTTAATCGGAGGGAACGTGTCATAGTGCACCGGAATTACTTTTTTCGGTTTTATAAATTCTATTGCCCTAATTGCTTCTTTTACATCCATAGTATAATGCCCGCCAACGGGAAGTATTGCTATATCGATTTTCTCATCCGAAAGCAATTCCATCTCTTTAGTCAGACCTGTATCTCCCGCATGATAAATTTTTACCCCGTCGATACTGAAAACAAAACCAGCGGCCACGCCGCCATTAACGGCTCCTTCAGAGCCGCTTATGGTCGACCCGTGCAGGGCATACACCATTTTTACGTGACCAAAATCAAATTCACTGCCGCCTCCAAAATACATCGTTTGAACATTTTTCACTCCCTGAGCTATAAACCACTCAGAAAGCTCTCCGTTAGCGAGCACCACGGCGCCTGTGCTTTTTGAAATATTCACTGCGTCGCCAATATGATCACCGTGCCCATGAGTTACAAAAACGTAATCAGCCTTATCAATATCTTCAACTTTGATTGCCGCCATAGAGTTGCCTGTTATGAACGGGTCAATATATATGGTTTTACCCGCGCCCTCAATTTTAACCGCCGCATGTCCAAGCCATGTTACTTTCATTTTAACTGCTCCTTTCGACCTGACAGTTTCACTCGGGAAATATTAATAAAAATATAGCTGCAAATACAACTATATCTACCCACAAATATTGCTGTCCTTGATAAAAGTATATCATGTCGTAAAAACTCATTTTCTTGGAAAGGATAACTTAAACAGCCGTTTCATAGAACAACAGCAGAAGCGTTGATTAATTGAAACGCCGACTTTCGCCGAAAATGAAAATAGATGCGAAAAACCTGAAACGCGTTTTTAGAAAAATGGTGAACGGCGTCTGACATAAACCATTTAGGGTAGACACTTGAACATGATATGTATATACTGAGCACGATTTAGATTATTTGCTGATGTTTAATTCAGTAGTTTCACTAAAATATTTAAACAAGAATTTGAGTTAAAATTAAACATTCACTCTTTTGAGAACTCGGAGATGTTATAAAATGGAAGAGCGAAAAAAATGTATTTTCTTAGTTGATGATAACATTCTTAACCTGAACGTTGGAAAAGCTGCGTTACAGCATAAGTACACTATAGTTACAATACCGTCAGGTGAAAAACTCTTATCATTACTAGATAAAATGAAACCGGAATTGATTCTGTTAGATATTGATATGCCGGGTATGAGTGGCTACGATACAATAAAAATAATAAAGGCAAACCCTGAAATCGCAAATATACCGGTAATATTTCTAACCGGAAAAAACGAAGCTGACAGCGAAATATTGGGGCTTTCGCTTGGAGCTGTGGATTACATAACTAAACCTTTTTCGCAATCAATTTTATTAATGAGAATTGAACTGCATTTACTGTTACAAACTCAGAAAGAAGAATTGCGTGAGTTTAACATTAACTTGCAAAAAATGGTGGAAGAACGGACGAACGAGATAAACGATCTGCAAAACGCGGTTATTATGTGGGCGGCGGAAGTTATTGAATTTCGGGATGAAGAGACCGGTCAACATGTGGAACGTGTTCAAAAATATTTGGAAATTCTATTGAACGCAATGAAAAAAATAGAATCATATTCAATGGAGATAGCAAAATGGGACACTGACGCATTTTTAAAATCAGCCATTCTGCATGATATTGGCAAAATTAAGATTCGTGACAGCGTTTTATTAAAAGAAAGCCGGTTGGACGATGAAGAAATGGACAATATGAAACTCCATTCGATATATGGGAAAATGCTACTTGAAAACCTGCAAAACAGAGTGCCTAATCAAACTTTCCTGGATTATGCAAAAACGCTTGCTCACAGGCATCACGAAAGATGGGACGGAACCGGTTATCCGGACAAACTACATGGCGAAGAGATTCCGTTACAAGCGCGTATGATGGCAATAGCAGATGTCTATGACGCATTGATTACTGCTCGGCCATATAAAAAGGCTTTTTCGCATGAAGAAGCTATGGAGATTATTTCTTTGGGCGGCGGTTCCCAGTTTGACCCGGAATTGACGAAGTTATTTGTCAGCTTGTCTGACAAAATTAGGGATATAAGCGAAGGTCGGAAAAATGCCGAATGAGATTAACAATGATTTGAGAAACGCAATAAAATCAAAAGAAGAATACGAAGAAGAAATACTCAATCTCAAGAATTACATATCCAACACTATGACGAAGGAAGCTGAGGCAAAGGAAGCTGAAGAGCGCATAAAGCTAATGTTGGACTGTAATCCCTTAATATGTATATTGCGGGATGACAGTGGCAATATCATAGACTGCAATCAAGAAGCGTTGATTATTTTTGGAGTTCCTGACAAGGCTGTTTTTTGTAAGAACTTCTACAGTTACTTCCCGGAATTTCAGCCGGACGGAAAGAGAAGCGTTGACAAAACAGCTGAAATCATACGTGTTTTAGATGAGAAAGGTCATATCTACCTCGAGCGTACATTCGAAACACCCGGAGGAGAACTTATTCCGGTAGAAAGCAAAATTGTGCGGATACCGTGGAAGGACACGTACCGTTATTTGTCTTTTTCTCGCGATTTACGAGAAACAAAAGCCAATGAGAAAAAAATGCAAGAGATAACAGAAAGAGAACGCAATGCAGAGGTTCAAAAAAAAGCAGCGCAGGCCGCCAGCGAGGCAAAGAGCCAGTTTTTAGCAAATATGTCGCACGAAATCCGCACACCGATGAACGCAATTCTTGGTATCTCAGAACTGCTGCTTCAAGAAAAGCTGAGTAGTCGGCAATTACAGTATGTTGGTGATATAAAGACTTCCACTGAAGCGCTTTTGAAGATTATTAACGATATTTTAGATATTTCAAAATTGCAAGCGGGAAAGCTAAATCTTATGCCTGTACATTACGATTTCAACATTATGCTTGATAATGTGTGTTCAATAGTGCAATTTTTGATTAAAGACATGGATATAGCTTTCCAATTGATAATGCGGGAACGCGGAAACATATGCTTATATGGTGATGATTTGCGGCTGAGACAGGTGCTTATAAATATACTGAGCAATGCGATTAAGTTTACCGAAGTTGGCTATGTACGCCTGGAAGTCAGCTTAACAGACACAAGCTTGAGAATTACTGTAAGTGATACAGGTATAGGTATCCCCGCAGAAAGTATTCCGACTCTTTTTTATCCCTCAGAGCAAGTAAATTTGGAAAAAAACAAATACAAAAGCGGTTCAGGACTTGGACTTATAATCGTAAAGTCCATTGTTGAAATGATGAATGGGCATATTACCGTTGAAAGCACGCTTGGTCAAGGTTCATCATTCCATATTGAAATCCCGAAGATTTTGGGGGATGAAAAACTAATACATCGAATTGAAAGTAAAGACATCTCAATTAATGCTCCGGAAGCGAAGATCCTGGTTGTGGATGACAGCATCATAAACTTGAATGTTATGATTGGATTGTTGGAGCTTTGCCAAATAAAGGCGGAAAAAGCAACATCCGGGAAACAAGCAATAGAACTGGTTCAGCGAAATCAATATGATATTGTTTTTATGGATTACATGATGCCGGAAATGAACGGCATTGAAACAACAAAAATTGTCCGCGAGTCAGGAATAGCTGTACCAATCATAGCTATTACAGCAAATGCTATTGTTGGCGCTAAAGAAATGATGTTAGAAGCAGGTATGGATGATTATCTCTCAAAACCTGTTTCTTTAGTTGAATTAAAGAGCATGTTAAAGAAATGGATTCCTGATGAAAAGATTTTGAGCACAATACCAAAGACGATTGTTGATAACAAACCCGAAGATGAAAAATATAAGGAGTTTTGGAGAAAAATTGAACAAATAAAGGAAATTTCCTTATCTGCAGCGCTAAAAAGAACTGATGGCCGGTGGGATATGTACAGAACGATGTTGAAGCTAATGATACAAGAAATTGAAAAGTGTAACGAAAACTTAAATGAATTCTTGTCGGCTAACGATATGAACAGCTTCCGCATCGAAGTACATGGAATGAAAGGCTCTCTCGCTAGTATAGCCGCTATGGAGCTTTCAGAAAAGGCGTTTATTCTTGAAACCGCATCTAAAAATTTGGACAAAGATTTTTGTGTTTCCAATCTACCGATTTTTTTAGAGGAATTAAATAATTTGAAATTGAATTTGGAGGAAGCCTTTTCACAAATTGTTAAAAGTGGTGATATTAGTGAGATTCCACCCGAACTGCCGCCAGTTTTAAGTAAACTGATTAATGCCTTTGATGAAATTGATTTAATGCTTATTGATGAAGAGATAAGAAAGCTGGATACAATAAGCCTAAACCGCGTGCTGGAAGAGGAAATAGAGCAGATAAAAGAAGCAGTGTTGATGATGGATTACGACAAAGCCACGATACAGATTAATAAACTGCTAGGCGTAAAATAGCCAAAATGAATAAATGTTCAATGTTTCCGACGGGAAATAATGGAGTATTTCTCTAAAACCTTCATCAGCGGAATACCTACGGCGTAACAAGCTGCAGCTTGCCCTAATCCTACATAAAGATATGCAGCTAATAAAGGAACATCAATAATAAGATGCAGAATTGTTCCTATCACAAACATATTGACAATTACAGGCGGAACAGCCGCAAGCCATAAATTTGGCATTTTTGAACTGAGCAACGCTGCCAAAAGCGTTGCTCCACTACCAAAAATTACATCCCATAATCCTAAACCACCAATGAAATTTGCTATTAGACATCCGACAAAGAGCGCCGGAACAGCTTCAGGCATGTAAAATGGAAGCAATGTAAGGGATTCAGACACGCGCAATTGTACTTCTCCAAAAGAAATGGGAGCAAACAACATGGTAACAGCAATATACAAAGCTGCGATCATTGCACCGCGAGCAATATCGCGAATCTTATATCTCAATTTCTATAAGCCCTTCATTTATTATTTAATTCCATTTCAAAAATGAAACTACTGCTTCGCAGAGTGAGCATAGACGAGGCGGCTTTTTCGCCCCGCCGCGAAGGCGTAAATAGACCTACGTTGAGCAAGGGGCGAAAAAACAACGAAGTATACGTATTGGAATTTACTGAACGCCGCTCATCAGAGGCACAAATCGGCAATATTCAAACCACTTATCTTCACCGTTACTTTTTAGTACAAGAAGCCTCTGCACTTGTTCAGAAACCTTAACCGGAGCAACTAATATCCCGTCGTCAGACAACTGATCAATCCAAGCCTGCTTTATCTCTTCTACAGCCGCTGTTACAATTATCCTGTCATATGGAGATTCCTCAGGATAACCATCAATACCGTCTTTCAAAATTATGTTGGCTTTTAGTCCGGCAGCCGAAAGGTTGTCTCTTGCACGTATAACAAGTTCATTCACCCTCTCTAGCCCCCACACGACAGCTCCAAGATAAGAAAGTATTGCAGCTTGATAACCTGAGCCAGCTCCTATCTCTAATACCTTCATTCCGCTCTCAACACTTAAAAGTTCAGTCATGCGGGCGACAATGAAAGGTTGAGATATCGTCTGTAAATCGCCAATAGGAAGAGGCCGGTCAATATAAGCGTCAGACATGCAAGACTCAGGGACAAAAATATGCCTTGGGACTTTTCGCATGGCTGATAAAACAGCTTGATTTTTTACATCGCGGGACATAATCTGCATATCCACCATCAGTTCCGCTAACCTTTCCCAGTCATACATAAGAATCACTCCACAAAAATTCTGACACGCGGGTAACCATGTCTGCTTTTACTTATTGAAAATCGCGGTAATAATACTCTTTTCAAAAGAGATAACGGCGACGCTGACAACCATATATAATATTTCCCATCACGAGAGTCTTTAGAATTCATTACCATATACCCATTCTCTTCCAAGAGTTTTACGAGCGCTGCATTCTCTTTCGTCGAAACCTTAATTTCCACAAGAGGCTTATGCGGAGGGAACTGAAGCTCTTTTCTTTCCGCAAGGTCTTTTTCCCAGAAGTACTCCCATCCTGATTTCAAGCCTATTTGCCATCCTTTTGCAGGATTACGGCTTTGCACGATAACCCGCCTTTTTATACTTTCATTAATTTTACCGGAAACTTGAGTTTTTGTTGTACCTCTCCATAATGATTCCCAAACCATGCTGAATGCATGAAACCTGGAAGTATAGTCAGTTTTATTCGCTTCAAGGTCAATGTCTATCCAGGCTATAAGCCCGACATCTTCTCTATCGCAAAGGGACAGAATACTGCGAGTCCCAACAACCAGCTTACTTTCTTCAGCGGGAGTTTCATTAAGTTCCTGTTCATAAAACGCGTCAGCAATTGTTTTAAGTGCTTCCAATCCAGGTTTTTTACCTATGAAATAATTCCCGCGGCAAACCGGACAGAATGCAGGCAGCTTCATATGATTTAAACACCTGCGGCAGCTTAATATAATTTCTCCTTCCGCATCATCGTTCTCCGCTGTCATTACAGCTCCGCAAACCGGACAAAATAACCCGTATCCACAGTTTTCACACAATACTTGTGTAGCGTAACCTTTACGATCATATATCCATAGTGCCGTCATGTTTTCATTTAAGCACTTTTTAGTTTCCGAAACAAGTATCCTGCTTATCGGAAGAGTCTTTTCAATACCTTGAACGACTGCGCTAAATCCGTCCTTTATATCGACAAAGTGTAACAAATCTTTTTCCGGCTGGAAATCACATTTTATTTTTTTTCTAAAGTATGTTTTTGCTGACGGAAGCCTGCCGCCAAGAATGAGTTCCGACCGGGAAATATAGGCAAGCTTGCCCGCAATGCTTCGTACAGGCAAGCTCGGATAACGTACTGAAACATAAGCGGGATTGGCCTCGTCCTCCACAATGACAAGAGAAATATTTGAAAGAGGCGCATACACGGCAGACGGCCCCCCAACTATCAACCTTACATTACCATCACGAACGTTCAGCCAATTTTGCCAGAAACTCTTTGTTCCTTTATTCTCCCAAAATAAGGCATTATCCTTTAACTTAGCTGGAAGTTGTTTGTAAAAACGCTTGGCAACTGAACGTTCAGGAAATAAAACAAGAGCTGCGCTACCTTCTTCCAATTCAATAAGCCGATTAATGTATAAATTCTGTCTTTCTAAATCATATGGAACGTAGCATTCGCTCTCGCTAAATTTTCTATGTAGTTTGAGCTCTTTTTCTTCGAGAATTTTTTTACCCTGCGAAATCGGATCTCCATTTAACAACTGAGAAGGGGATATGACTTTGAGAACTTCCCCCCGACCGCACATGAAGTAATGCCCCGCCCATAACGCCAAATTCCAAAGGTTCTCGCCAAACACAGAATCATTATCAAGCACTTCTGCTACTTCTTTGTACTCTATGCTATCTTTTACGCATTCACTTTCATCTGCAAACCCAGAGACAAACCCCACACGAAGCGAATTTTTCACCGGAACACTGACACGTGAACCACATGGCGGGATATCGCTTTCATTTAAAATATAAGTAAGAGCATTCCACCAAGGTCCGGGTACTATTACATCAAGGTAATTCATCCCACAAACCGTTAGCAATATCCTCTTTACTTCCGGCAAATGAGGATTCTGAACCGCTGCGCCGAATAATCGCAACATCGTTAGCATCAGAGCCAAGCGCGGCCAAACCATTTACAATTATTACATCCATATTCTTGCGCTCCATCTTTGAAATGGCATTCTTTATCATATCATTTGTCTCAAGAGCGAAACCCACAAGAATTTGACCGTCATGTTTAAGTTTACCTATTTCAAAAGCTATATCCGGATTCTCAATAAAACTTATGGAAAGAACGCTTTTCTCTTCTCTTTTAATTTTTAAAACTGAAGGGGCCTCAGCACGATAATCGGAGACCGCTGCGGATGCGACAATAATATCCGCCCATTCAAGGTTTTCTAATACAGCTTTTAGCATATCATTTGCAGAAATGACATCTATCGTTTCGACTCCGTAAACAGGCGGAATTGAATGTGCTCCAAGAATGAATTTAACTTGGGCGCCTCTCCTCCATGCGGTTTTTGCAAGAGCCGCGCCCATTTTTCCGCTGCTCTTGTTTGATATGAATCTCACAGGGTCAATATATTCCTGTGTAGCGCCTGCAGTAATTAAAACTTTTTTCCCTCGCATTGCGTTTGTCATATTGCTCTTTTCATAAATTGCTCTCTCAGTTTCTTCGAGTATCGCTTCCGGTGGCGGCAAACGCCCTTTTCCCTCCGTTCCGCAAGCAAGCATTCCGCTATCAGGTTCTGTTATGAAAACACCTCTTTGGCTGAGTATTTTCATGTTCTCAACTGTAGCTGCATTTGAAAGCATGGCGGAGTTCATAGCAGGACAAACTACAACGGGAATATGCTCCGGGAGTGCAAGAGCGGTCGCTGTCAGCAAGGATTCTGCTCTGCCTCTTGCTATACCGGACATAGTTTCAGCAGTACAAGGAGCGATTACAAGTACATCCGCCCATTTTGAGAGGCTGATATGCGGTATTTTCCATCCATATTCGGTAGATAGGAAGTCTGATTGCCTCCATATTTTTTTGCCCGCTAAAGTGGCGAGCGCTAACGGGCTCACAAGTTGTTCAGCCGCTTCCGTAAGAATAACCTCAACTTCGTGCCCCGCAATAATGAAAGCGCGCAAGATTTCCGGAGACTTATATGCAGCTATACCGCCTGATATCCCAAGAAGGATCTTACTCATTCGCGTTTGCAACATTTACCGTGTTTACTATATTTGCCATGCTTGCTACAAGATGGTTTTCATGTGAAGCTTTTTCCCGCAAGACTTTTTCAATATCCACGCCTTTATCGAAATGAGCTAAAACTTCGGAAAGATACTTCTCCTTTTCTGGATTATTTTCGTCAGGGTTTCTCTTTTCGCTTAGACGACAAGCACTCTCGGCTATTATTGAAGTTGCAAGGTATTTATTGCCGTCTCCATATTTTCTAGCTAATACGTCAATATCATAAAACTTCATTATTAAACCCTCCGTGACAAATTTCTATTATCTATAATTATTTTTTTAAGATCCAATACAGCATTATCAAGTAAATCATTTACGATACTAAAATCAAACTCTCCGGCACGACTAATTTCGTATTGGGCGTTTCTCATCCTCAATTCTATTTTTTCTTCACTATCCGCATTTCTTTTGTGTATTCTCTCTTCCAAAGCTTCTATAGAGGGAGGCAATACGAACACTGAAACACAATCCATCATTCTTTTTACTTGAAACGCTCCTTGAACATCTATCTCAAGAATCATGTCATCACCTGATTCAAGTACCATATCAATTTCTCCGCGTAATGTTCCGTACATGTCGCCATGTACAAGAGCATGTTCAAGGAATAGGGATTGATCGAGCTTTTTATTAAACTCATCCACAGATATGAATCTATAATCGACCCCATCAACCTCTCCTTCTCTTGGAGATCGTGTTGTGCACGACACCGAAATACTTATATTTCCAATATCCATTATTGATTTACACAGAGTCCCCTTACCGACTCCGCTCGGACCAGATATAATAAATAGCGTTCCCTTGCCTTCTAACTTTTTACCTTTCTCCGGCAATGTATCACTATTTTTGCTGGAATTTTCAAGAATCGAATCATCACTGCTCTTCATAACTGCTCCTTTGTTCTTCTCCGCCAATCCTTAAAGCTATTGTTTCAGGCTGAATTGCAGAAAGTATAACGTGATTGCTGTCCATAATAATTATTGAACGCGTCTTGCGGCCCTGAGTCGCGTCTATGAGACGTCCATTATCTCGGGCATCATCTTTGAGACGTTTCACTGGTGACGACGAAGGTTGGATTATAGCAATAATTCTTTCTGCTACCGCCATATTACCAAAACCTATATGTATAAGATGATATTTCATAAAACGCCTCCTTTACAATAGCGTTGTTAATCTATATTCTGTATTTGTTCTCTAATCCTTTCAATACAAGCTTTAGCTTCTACAACCCGCCACCTGAGGCGGGCATTTTGCATTTTTGAGCCCATCGTGTTTATCTCCCGATTCATTTCCTGTATAAGAAAATCAAGTTTTCTCCCTATTCCTGTACTTTCAGTCTTTATATCACATTTTTTATTATCAGTGCAAGTTTCTATCGCCATCATTTCACGAAATTTATCAATATGGCTGCGAGAACGCACTATTTCCTCAGAAATATCCCACTTATCCGACATTATAGCAATTTCCTGAGCAATCCTTGCGGGGTCGGCTGAAACACCCTGCGCAGCTTCAGAAAGAAACTTTTCAAGTCGAACATGCATAGCGGCGAGAGCTTCGGGTAAAACACTCTGCCACTCTTCATCAATCAAGTCAATTATATTAGAAAAAGACTCCAATTGTAATGAAATATCTTTTGCCAGAATATTTCCTTCTATTATTTTCATCTCTGTAAGAGAATCAATTAACTCTGTCAGTTTTGAAATTATGGCTTCCACCACTTCATTTTCAATATTTCCGTTCCTGTCTCGCGGCGTATCGCATACGCCCGGCAAGTTCAGCAGGCTCGTGAGATGGATATCTTGATCGCTGCCAATTTCTTCAGCTGTTCTTCGGAGTTGTTTCCAATAACCGGTCAATAATGCCGAATCAATCGTGACCATTTTGTATTCAGGATTCCATAAAATCTCGACGCTCGCGCGTATTTTTCCTCTCCCAATCATTGAACGCATTTTTGATATTATAAGAGGTTCAAAAGAAGAAAACTCGCGCGGCATCCTGACGCTAATTTCCTGATATCGATGATTCACTGAGGATATTTCAAGGTTCATCGTTCCCCACGCATGTTGGACAGATAAGCGGCTAAACCCCGTCATACTTAGAAGCTTTTTATTTTCCATATTTATTCTCCATTTCGCTTAACGCATTTGTCAATGTTTGCGTCAACACATCCCTAGCTTCTTTTGAACTCTTCTCGCCAGCGTCGGGCGGATATAAAGCTTTTCCGAAAACAATCCGTATTTTTTTTGGTTTGACCCATGCCGCGCCGGCTGGCATTGCTTCAAAAGAGCCGGAAATATAAGCCGGAATTATGGGGACTCCTGTTTTCAGGGAAATAAGGGCAGTACCTCCCTCCAAAGGTTTTAATTTCCCATCTGGAGAACGGGATCCTTCAGGAAACAGAATTACTGATTCCCCGTTTTTAAGTAGGTTCAAAAAACCTTTTAACGTTGAGGCAGCAGCGTTGCTATCCTCTTGCAACACCGGCACCGCTCCCAAAATGCGAATGACTTTACCGAAAAGAAATGAACGAAACAGTTCATTCTTTGCAAGATATCTAAGCTGCTTCGGAAAATTTACGCCAATAAGCAGCGGGTCAAGATTACTGCAGTGGTTTGCTGTAACTATATACCTGTCTCTTTCCGGCAATTCCGCCTCCCATTTTACTGTCATTCTGTTGTAAATCTTAAAGATTATCCAGAAAAAACTCTGAGTGAGTTTATAAAATATTCTATTAAACATTCTAAATAGTCCTCTTTCTCTTATTTACTCATAGTGGCAATGCGAACTATCTCATCCACGACCTGCTCTTCGCTCATGCTGGACGAATCAATCAGATGCGAGCCTTCAGGTTTGAGAAGCGGCGCAACATCGCGCGTGGAATCTATCCTGTCCCGCTCTCTCACGCTAAGTAGAATTTCGTCATATATTGCAGCCTCTCCTTTGGCCAAACGTTCCCTATATCGGCGCATCGCGCGTTCTTCCGCGCTGGCTGTAAGGAAAATTTTAACATCGGCTCGAGGAAAAACAATGCTGCCGATATCCCGCCCTTCCGCGACAATTCCCTTGCCAAAAAGCGCCTGGCGGCGTTGTAATTCTAAAAGATGCGACCTCAATTGAGGCAAAGCGGAATATGGAGAGACAATCCTGTCCGCATGAGGAGTACGTATTTGCTTTGAAACATCGGCGCCATTTACGTAGACCATTCCGCCGGAAAGCTCGACTTCCAACTTGCTCAGCTCTTCGCCCATTTCGTCTCCGGGGACGGGAGGTATCCCTTTTACATCAAGAGCATAAGCGAGAGCGCGATATAATGCTCCGGTATCGAGAAAATTCAAGCCCAGCTTTGACGCGACTTTTTTTGATACCGTACTCTTACCCGCCCCTGCAGGTCCGTCTATTGCAATTATCATCTCTAAACCTCTCCGCCTTCGTTTATTTTCCGAATCAATTCCTCTTTGTCCAACTCTTTACATTCTCCAGGGGCTAGTCCCGTAAGTTGTAATTTTCCGATCTTTGTTCTTATAAGCAATTCCGTGCTGTAACCTGTTAGCCTGACCATCTCTCTGACCTCTCGTTTCAAACCTTCGCCGATGACTACCCGCACCCAGT
This sequence comes from Synergistaceae bacterium, assembly GCA_009783355.1. Classification (GTDB taxonomy): domain Bacteria; phylum Synergistota; class Synergistia; order Synergistales; family Aminobacteriaceae; genus WRNQ01. The sequence continues at coordinate 13,000 of WRHH01000016.1, read as the reverse complement.
TATTGTCGTCACCCTTGTCAAGCTTTGACAATTCTATTGGCTTTACAACATGTGAATCGGGGAAGTTTTCGTTCTTCCAATGCGGGGAATCTTTTAGCGAGTACCCTTGTCTCCATCTAGAAAGCGCTTTATCAGTTATTGGCTCATTGAGCATAACTTCATATTCTTTCAATATTCCAAATGAAGGATGAGACATCTGTTGAGCGAAATCGCCGTCATTAGTTAAAATAATAATTCCTTCCGTTTCGCGGTCAAGCCGCCCGACGGGGAAAATACGCTTCCCTTGAAATTTACCCGGCAAAAGCTCAATAATGACGCTGTCATATTTATCGGTAACAGCGCAAACATACCCTGCTGGTTTGTTTACAACTAAATATATATGTTGTTCGGGCAGCATCAATTTGTCGTCAAGAGTAACTTCGGTAATCCCCAACTCTATCTGTAAAGACGGAAGCAAGACAATTTTCCCATTAACCCTTACTCTTCCCTGCTCCAACACCTCTTCCGCTTTACGCCTTGACGCAACTCCGCACATTGCGAGGTAACGATTCAATCTGATTTTTTTCATTTCATATCCCCCGACGGAACACCGGCAACGTTTATCTCTTCAAGCGACGGGAGCTCCGATATTGACCCCAGGCCAAAAACCTCAAGAAATCTGTCTGTTGTTCTATATAGCAACGGAGAACCCGCGCTTTTTTTTCTGCCCGCAATCCTTATAAGCCCATGAGTAAGTAACGTATCGATAACGCTTTCGCTTCTGACGCTTCTAATTTCTTCGACCTCGCTTCTTGTAACAGGTTGATTATAAGCTATTATTGCAAGCGTTTCCACAGAAGCTTTGCTGAGTTTCACCCTCTGGCGCTCCGAGACATCGCGGAATAATGAGATAATCTCCGCGTAATGCGGCTGCGTAACGAGCTGCCATCCTCCCGCTACGTTCTGTAATTCTATTCCATGAGCATGTTTCGCAAGGTGTCCCTGCAATTCCAGAAGAGCAAGAGACACTTCACGTAGCGGAACTGCAAGAGTCAGAGAAAGCTCCCTTTCCGCCACCTGTGTCGAAGCTACAAATAAAATTGCCTCAATTCGCGACGCTGTCGCTGAAAGCAGCGTTAATCCTGACTTCGCCAAAAAGTTCCTCCTGAAATACGGATATTATTTTCATGCGGCACATCTCCAAAAGAGCAAGAAGAGTTACGACTAAGGCCGACACTGAACGAACGGAGATAAGACTGCTCAAAACTAAAGAAGGAGACTTCTTTAGTTTTTCTGCTATCTCATCTATGCGCGTTTGTATACGGTCTTCATCAGGCAAAGATCCCGGGACGCCATCCCAGTACTCATCTTCATCCAAAAATTCATTTTTCGTTTCCTTTTTTTTGTTGTTATCCTCCAAAAGCCCCCACCAGATTTTGCTCAGATAATACAGGTCTCCAAGCTCGTATACCGGATTCTTCTTTTCGTCGTTTTCGTCGCCTGTCTCAAAATATATTCTTTTAAACCTTCTACTTTGTCTTTCTTTGCGCTCCAGCAACAGGTTTGTAATTGTTCGATACGGGCTGAAACGCGACATGCGCGCATAGAGTTCCTCCTCTGATATGACATCATCATATGATTCATCTGAACCTTCGAGCCCGTCTAACTCATTATCTGCATTAGAAGGCAGTAAGGACAGCACTTTTTGCAGAAGCAAGCTTGCCGCCATGAAAAAAAATTCAGAGATAACTTCAGCAGAAGCATTTCTCGTTTTGGAAAGGTATGCTCCATAAATCCTCACCAGTTCTGCTATCTTTATTTTTGAGGCTTGCATCTGCCGACTCTCGACAAGATGGCATAAAAGGTCAAGAGGCCCTGTGAATCCGTCAATTGAGACCTCAAGGGCATTACGATTCAATCAATAGCCCCATAGCTTCACGAAGTTCGCTCATAGTCTCCCTCGCTGTCTTTCTGGCGCGTTTAGCTCCCTCGTTCAGAATATCCGAAAGCAACCCGGGGGAATTTTCGTATTTTTTACGCCTCTCATGTATCGGCGCCATGACGCGTTCCACATGGTTATTCAGTTTCTTTTTGCAATCAACGCACCCAATTCCGGCAGAACGGCAGCCTGAAGCAATTTCAAGTAATTCTTGTTCATCGCTATTGAATACTTTTTGTATATCCCATACAGGGCATTTTTCTGGATCTCCTGGATCGGTGCGTTTTATTCTTGCAGGATCTGTAACCATTGTTTTTAGTTTTGCCCACATACTAAGAGAGTCCTCAGAGATCAAAAGGGAATTGTTATAGGACTTGCTCATCTTGCGCCCATCCGTGCCTGGCACTTTTGGAGTTGGAGTAAGAAGCATTTCAGGCTCAGGCAGCCTGTTTTCCCCGAAGAAATGATTGAATCTGCGCGCTATCTCTCTGCTCAATTCAAGGTGAGCGTCCTGATCTTCGCCTACAGGGACAATCCCCGCTTTGTAAAGAAGGATATCCGCCGCCATCAGGATAGGGTAACCCAAGAAACCATAGTTTTGAATATCGCGATTCTCAATGTTGCGAAGCTGTTCCTTATATATGGGATTACGAAAAAGCCACCCGAGCGGAGTGACCATGCCAAGCGCAAGCGCAAGCTCCGCATGTTCGTGTACATGGGATTGAACAAATACGCATGACTTTTCAGGCGAAATTCCGGAAGCCAGCCAGTCGAGCAGCACTTCAGTACAGTTTTGGCTGATCATGCTTGAATCCTCATAATCGGACATCATCGCATGCCAATCAACAATACTGTAATAACATTCATAGCTATCCTGGAGTTTAACCCAGTTAGTGAGAGCTCCTGCCAGGTGTCCGAGATGAAGCTTTCCTGTAGGTCTCATTCCGCTGAAAACTCTTTTCATAAATTTACTCCTCCGCAACATGAATATTAAATTATCAGATATATTTTACGATAAAACAACGTGAAAAAACAGTGTGAAGTGTGAGTGTGAAGTGTGGAGTTGAAAGACTAAAATATTCATGATAGACTTTACAGCATGTTGCGTATTCAGACATTTGGAGGCTTAATAATATCGTACAAAAAGAAAAAAACATCTTTTCTGCCTGGCAGAAATACGAAGATGTGGAAGTTGTTCAAGTACCTTCTTGCTTGTTACCCAACTCCCGTGACGCTTGATAAGCTCATTGAGGCGGTATGGTCGGAAGATGATGCAATAGACCCTGGAAAGAACGTAAGAGACGTCATTTACAGGCTGCGAAGGACATTCACATCCCTTGGAAGCAAACAAGAATATATTATATTCACAAACGGATGCTACTTATGGAACCCCAACGCCAAGTGCATGATGGACTTTGTGGAGTTCAAAAAATATTTATACGAAGCCGAGGACCATGAAAAGAGCGAAGAAGAACGCATTTCCTGCCTTAACGCCGCTATATCGCTATATAAAGGCGAATTCATGGGTGAAAAATGGTCATTTCTGGAAACTTGGGCGTCATACTTCGTCACCTTTTACAAACGATTGTTCCTGAACGCCGTTGAATCTTTGAGCAACTTATACGAGCAGCGGCTTGACTATGAAAGCATTATAACTCTCCACAACAATGCGCTTCTCGCCGAACCATTCGAGGAATCTCTGTACGCAAGGCTAATTCAAATACTGATAAAGAACGGAGAGTACGCGCTTGCTGAGCGACAGTACAGACAAATAGAAAAATTCTTTTCAAAGGAGTTCGATGCTCCCCCGCCTCAAACGCTTCAGGATCTTTATGAAGAGTCCGTAAAAGCCAGTGTCCGCAAACCGGCCGCCCTGGCCAGAATCAAGGAATTGTTCGATGAAAGAGCGGATAACAAAGGACCAATGCTCTGCGCCCCCGACACTTTTACCCAAATCTATAGCTATGGAAAGAGAGTCGATGATAGATTAATGCTTCCAGTCTTCCTGGGAAAAGTCACGCTTACTAGCGACGAAAAAAAGGATTTAACAAAAGCCGAACTGGAGCAGGAAATGAAAACCGTGTTGCGAATTCTTCTCAGTAATTTGCGCAAAGGCGATATTATCTGCCGTTATTCGCCAAACCAGTTTCTTATGATGTTGACGACGACAAAAAACACAAATCTTAAGCAAGGTATGCAGAGGATAGACTCATTATTCAGGCAGGAGTCCGATGTCAGTCAAACCCAACTGGAAATTGAGATAATCCCGCTGAAGGACGTGGAAATGGAGCAGAGTTAGAAATGCACAAATATTCTCATCTGCAATTAAGATTTAGATTTATACACTACTCAATAACAAAATAATACAAATCTGAATTTCATATCAATAAAGCCATATCAAGCACTCACATCATATTTTCCCATAGCAGTTTTTAAAACGCCCCGTTAGCGCGACTGGAGCGCGACTGTCATTTGATATCATACAAAAAAGCTCAGAATTACGTGGAAACAAAATTAATCTTAATGAACAAGGAGGGAAGAATTACCGATAAGTAAAGCAGCGCGTGTTTTAAGTCAGGAATTATTATTGTGGTTTTTATCTTTATTATTGTAGAAAGGAATGAAAAAAATGAAAAAGAGAATAATTAAAAGTTTAAGTTTTTGGAGTACTGCAATTACTGTTGTTATATTTTTATCATGTATATTATTGATTGAACCCGCGCGCGCGGAAGTTAATATGTGGCCTGATGTCGTCAAAGGAGATCCAAGAGTCGTTGACGGTAGGACTCTTACTAAGAAAATGGCTGGAGATACGTCAGATTGGGTGGAGATAGCGAGAAACGGAGAATATTCCCTGATCCTACGCAAGAATTTCCTTAATATATCTTCGAATAATGCGGGCAACCTGCAATATCAATACATAACGTACGGCGCGACAAGCATCTACGAACACTCTTCTGCCCGCACTTATATCAACGACTGGTTCAACAACAGAGTTACCGGCGGGGCTGATTCTCTGCCCGCCAATGCAAGGCTTCGCGACTACGCGGTGTATAGCTATGGCACATTGAGCAAACGCATCGGATCTGTTGCTGAATCTCAATCATTGACCGACGGATACAGCAAACCGACCACATATCAGGTAGGCGAAGGCGATGACATCGCTTTCGCTCTGAGTTTCGGCGAAGCGGCAAACTTCTGTTCAATGGAATATTATAATAAAACAAGCGGTTATAAGGGTAGTAATGCCACTGCGATTGAAAATTTCAGGAAAATAAATATGCCGACGACAGCGCCTTATGGCATGTGGCTGCGCTCGCCGGGCAATCTAAGTGAAAAAGCAGGAGCAATGCTTCACAGTGGCAGTGTTCATCAATTTAATATCACTACTAATAATGGTGAAAGAGGGATTATCTATCCGGCTATGTGGGTTAAATCGAAAATCTTTGAAGACGTAACGAGAAGAAAGAGCATAAAACTGAACACAATTAGCATAGCAGACGGCAGGATACTCAGCAAGGACAGGACAGGCGACACGAAATCAAACTGGGTTGAAATAGCGACGATGAAGGACAAATCCGGAAAAGTAAGCTATTCCTTGATAGTGCGCGAGAAGAACATCGTCATCAATGAAGGAAGGCATAAGGAGGATCCGAATTGGAATCGTACAGATTTCGGCAAAAATGATAATGAGAAAAGTAATTATAACAAGTCATATGTACGCAATTTTATCAACACCTGGTTCAATAGCGAATTAGTAGGCTCGGCCGATATTCTGAGCGAGGACGCCAGGATTCGCAAACATGCTGTATACAGCGACGCGAAGCACAATCTCGGCTCAGGTTGCGCGCCAAGCTCAATTGGCTCCGGTTGGAGCGTGCCGACAATCTACAAAAAGGGCGTTGGCGAGGACTCCGCTTTTGCGTTGAGCTACGGCGAAGCCGCAAGCTTCTGCTCCAATTCTCGCTATGAGTATGATAGTTCTGTAGCTATCATACCCAGCGACCCTCTTGCCCAAAAGAACTACAAGAAAATTGATATGCCTACAGATTACTTATTCGGTATGTGGCTGCGCTCGCCGGGCGACAAAATCGGTAAAGCAGCGGCAATAGGAAACGGTCATAGCGGATCCTATACAAATGGTACGGTTTTTCAGTTTCAGGTTCATGTAGAACAAGTAAACGGGCATTACTCGGAATACGGACTTGTATATCCTGCGGTCTGGGTCGGCGACGGCATCTTTTATGACGATATGTCAGTAACGTATCATCCTAACGGCGGAATTGGCGATACCGTTTCTGATGATGTCGTATATGGCGATTACTATACTATTAGAAGCCCCGAAAGCGATGATCTGAATTTCACAAGGGGCGGGCATAGTTTCAAGTTTTGGAGCGACTATCCCCAAGAGGAAGACGATAATGAATACTACGACCCTGATGAAGAAATTTTTATAACCCGTTCTATGAACCTTTACGCACATTGGGAACTAAATGTTTTCGAAGTGAAATATCATAATACCGATACGGGCGAGGTCTATTCCGATTATGCCGAATACAATAGAAAGTATAATATCCTTGGAGAAGTGTTCTCCAAGAAAGGGTATAGCATAACCAAGTGGATAACCGATGATGGTAAAAGCTATTTGCCCGGTGATGAAATAACAATAGACAATGATATTGTACTTTACACAAATTGGGAGCCGAATACTCAAACAGTGAAATATTACAATACCGAAAATGGAGAGGTTTATACTGAATATGTTAAATATGATGATGAGTATAAAATTCGTGGAGATGTGTTCGAGAAGAAAGGGTATATTATAGTCGAGTGGAAAACCTCTGATGGTAAAAGTTATTTACCTGGTGAAGATATTATAATAGACGATGATGTTGTCCTTTTCACGCATTGGGAACCGAAACCTCAAACAGTGAAATACTATAATACCGAAAATGGCGATATCTCTACTGATTATGTTAAGTATGATGATGAGTATAGAATCCTTGATAATGTGTTCGAGAAGAAAGGGTATAGTATAGTCGAGTGGAAAACCTCTGACGGCAAAAGTTATTTGCCTGGTGAGGATATTATAATAGACGATGATATTGTACTTTTCACACATTGGGAACCGAATCCTCACACCATTACTTATTATCCAAATGTAGGAACGGAAGGCGCCATTATTGATGATGTAGTTTATGATGAAATGTATAATATCCGTAACCAAGCGTTCACTATGAACGGGTTTAGCATAGTCGAATGGAATACAAAACCTGACGGCAGCGGCGTAAGTTATTTACCTGGTTTAGGTATTACAATAGAAGGTTCCGTTGAACTTTACGCGCAGTGGAAACCAAATGCTTTCACTGTAACTTATCATCCAAACGGCGGTATTGGTGAATCTGTAATAGATCCTACCTTCTTTGGTAATCTCTATAAAATTAAAGATCAGGGTTACACAAGGCCATATTACCAATTTGACGGCTGGAACACAAGGGCGGACGGCTTAGGCTTAAATTACACAGTTAATCAAAGCTACACAATGACCGGCAGCCTCGTTCTTTACGCTAAATGGATTCCTAAAATATAGAGCGCAACGCTTATTACATGTAGGATTAGAAGGATATATTATATAGTACATATTTACTAGAGGGCGGCGTTATGTCGCCCTCTTTTTTTTGAGTAAATGAATATTAATTTGCTTAGATTAAGTAATTAACAAACGTTTACTTATTGGCTGAAATTTATGAATGCTTTATCTTTTTGTTTGAAATACTCAATTCCTTGACATCAGATTTTCAGTATGTTTAAATTGAACAATAGTTTCATCAATATAATTGCTGGAATTATGTTAATGCATTTTTCAATGTATTAACAATATTATAATGAGAAAAGAGTGTGAAAAATGAGTGTGAATTTGATAGCTAAAAACAGAAAGGTTTTTAGCGTGGCAATAATGTTTCTAGTGGTATTTTTATTTCAGAGCGCTTTTTTAGTTACTTCTGAAGCGACTTTTGCCCCCTTCCCGACCGCTGTTGACGGAAGGATCCTTACTCCAAACATGACAGGCGATATATCCAACTGGGTTGAAATCGCCAGAAACGACGGGTATTCGCTGATTGTGCGAGCAAATTATATCAATATCTACCCGAATGGACGTTGCGGAGAACCTGCTTTTCAGTACTGCGCATACAACGGCTCAAATAATGATTACACCAATTATAATAAGTCCAAAGTACGCGACCACATCAACGCATGGTTCAACGGATACGCTTTCGGTACGGCTGATAAACTTGCCTTTAATGCCAGACTGCGCAGTTTCTCTGTGTTAAGTAATGCGACGATGGTCCTCGGCACAAGTTGTAACCCATTTTTTTCGATGTTCGACGGTTTCAGCTGCCCGACAATTTTTCAGGTCGGAGCAGGTAACGACGTCGCTTTCGCGTTGAGCTACACCGAATCCGCGAATTTCCTGTCAAAGTTTCATTTCTTGCGGTATGCAGTTCCCGCCAGCTTCCCAAGCTCGTTCATCGCGCAGGCAAACTACTGCAAAATTAATATCCCGTCGTATCAGAGCACGAAGATGACCTTTGCCATGTGGCTGCGTTCCCCTGGCGACAGCAGTTGCGGCAGCTGGCCTATGGCGGGGGCTTTGGGCGCGGCGCACGATCCGAGGACATTCCAGATTAACCTGACTTGCGTACCTGCTTCTTATATTATGGGCCCTTCCAATTGCCCGTTTATTGTAAATACCGGCGCAATTGACGAGCATGGGCTTGTGTATCCGGCACTGTGGGTTGGGTCAGGCATCTTTGAGACTAAGGGAACTATCAACGTAATCCATAGGGATGCTGTCGACGGGACTATTCTGAGGCAGGACAACTATACCGTCAACCCCGGTAATTACGGACCTTATAACGCAGGGAGCTTCACAGGTTATAACTATATCGGATTAGCCCCCGGAAGCGACCCAATTTCCGGCACAGTCCAAGCAGGCGAAACCAAGACCATTACCCACTTGTACAACAGAGTCGTGACTCCGATAAAGGTAACGTATGATCCAAACGGCGGCACAGGGACTATAATAGTGGATGACGTCATGCCTAATACTTACTATACCATCAGGCAAAACCCGGGCTACGAACTGCAAAATCACACATTTGACGGATGGAACACCAAGGCGGATGGCACAGGCGTTAGTTATTCACCGGGGCAAGTTGTTTATTTGACAAGCCCGCTCACCCTTTTCGCCAGATGGAAACAGGCGCCAATGACGCAAGTGTTTTATTTTCCTAACGGCGGCATTGGAGAAATGAAGGTAGTAGACGTCCCCATGTATTCTCTCTACACTATCTCTGATCAGGGATACACCTGGCCGCCAAATTACACCCAGAACGGCTGGAACACACAGCCTAACGGCACAGGAACTCAATACCAAAGCGGTCAAGTTGTCTACATATCGAACGTTCCGCTACCACTTTTTGCTCAGTGGAAGAATGGCAATGGCACGCAGTACACGATAACCTATTACCCCAACGGAGGCGTGGGCGAGGTCATAGAAGTAAAGGTCAACGCAAATACTTACTATACCATCGAAAGTCAGGATTACTGGAGAAACGATCATAGATTTAACGGCTGGAACACCAATCCGAACGGCTTTGGAACTGATTATTCGGTAGGTGAAAGCATCCTTGTGACCGGAAATTTATCTCTTTATGCCAAGTGGATGCCAAACATTTAGTTTACATAATTCCAATAACTATGTGTCAAAGGGCGGCTAGAAGCCGCCCTTTTTCTTGCTTCCCCTTTTATTACTTTTCTAGCAACTTTACTAATTATTGAAATTATGAGAAAATTATATAGTAAACAAACGTTAATTCACTTCTCGTGATTAGCGTGTAGCAGTGTAGTTAGTGAATTGTGAAGCCTGGAGATTTCGCATGAAGCAATAGCTCATTTGCAAATCTTGAGAAGGAGGCGGTCGTTTGATTATTTTTATGAGCGTGTGAAGAGGCGCGAAGATGTTCGTATGTAGGTGGTTTTTTGCAACGCCAAATTGAAACAGATGAGATTTTGGTTTGAGTTTGGGTCATGATGGTTCATATGGCAAAGCAATAATTATAATTTATAATACATTATCAATATTGCTTTCATAATAGTGAGGCAACAATTTCTTTTAAGAAAATGGAGGGAATTATTTTGAAGAAACATCAATATAGAACCTTTAGGCTTATGTTCATAGCCATTCTCATAAGCGCGCTAATCGCGCCTATCGTATGTAACGTACAGGCTGCATACGCCATGCCGGGGTATACGGAAGTAACAGGTAACCTGCAATTTGGAGCTACGACTGTTTCAGGTACACAGGGACGTACAGTCGTTAATAATCATTCGTATGTCGCTGCTGTATTCGGGACAGGCGGTTGGTCGTCAAACAGCAGCTATTCTTTCAATAATGTCGACTACCGCGCTGCTTTCGACTCAAAAAAAGGCGACTGGGAAACAGGCGCCAGTTATTTTGACGGAGCGAAGCTAGGTTATGCGGGGGTTGAGTTTAAGAGCGCGCAAAAAGTTACGTCAATAGCTTATACAGGGCGCAAGGGCTATTCCGCAAACCGCCTTTTAAAAGCACAATTTCAGGGTTCTGACAACGGTGTAAACTACACTACGCTCTATACCATTGATTATGTCAGAGAGGAAAACTACTACCCTTACGGAATGGTATACGTCACGGAAGCTGAAGGGCTTATAGCCAACAAAGCGTACAAGTATTTCCGCATCACCGGTAATTCCGGTATGCCGGATGTATTTAATATCGTTGAATTGAAGCTATACACCGGCACAGGCGCCGGTACAGGCAACGCAGGCTATCGTGTAACTCCGCCTTCCGGCACTAGCGTCAGAGGCAAATTCAATAACGTCAAAAACTCAGCCTATGACCCTTATTACCAGAACGTCATCCTGCTGAACGAGGACAGAGAATATCAATGCGGCGCCGCATGGGCAAATGATACAATTGACCTCACAAAGCCCTTCAAGATTGAAACATATGTCTACATGTATCACAAATCCGGCAATAATGAAAAAGACGAGGCTGACGGGATAACGTTTACGATGCATAACGACACCCGCGGCCTTAAGGCGTTTTCACATACCGGAGGCACAATAGGCGCCGGGTTGGGCGTCTACGGCGTCAACTACATAAAGAAAGCTCTTTCAATTGAGCTTGATGTAATAGGCAACTCAATTAACTCAGGCTCAGATGAGTGCGTGAATGACCCAGTCAAATACAAAGCGCCGCATATTGCTGTAGTTACTCCAGCCGCCAAGATTCAGAATAATGACCACAAGAACTATACCTCATTCACGCTCACAAACAAATGGTATCCGTTCAACATTTCCTGGACGCCATCCGGTTCGGGCGGAAAGCTTGATTATTCTTTTGACGGAAAATCTTACAGCTATACGGTGTCAAATACGTCAACTCAGTTCGGCGGGACGAAGGTATACTGGGGATTCACAGGCACAACCGGCATTTACTCACAAATAAACGCCGTTGCCTTTAAGGAACTGCCTCAGGATAAGCTCACGGTTACCTATAACCCCAACGGCGGCACAGGCTCTACCATTGTCGACAACGTCAGCCCTAATACTTACTATACCATCCGGCAAAACACGTTCACAAGGGCAGGATACGTTTTCGACGGTTGGAACACCAGTGCGAACGGCACTGGCGCCAATTACACGCCCGGGCAATCCGTCTACCTGACCACTTCCCTCACTCTTTACGCCAAGTGGAAAGCGTGCCCTGTGACAGTTACTTATTACCCCAACGGCGGCACAGGAGCTACCATTGTCGATAACGTCAACCCTAACACCTACTATACAATACGGCAAAACACATTCATAAGGGCAGGATACGTTTTCGACGGCTGGAACACCAATACGAACGGCACAGGCGCAAATTACACGCCAGGACAATCCGTATATTTGACCGCTTCCCTCACTCTTTACGCCAAGTGGAAAGCATGTTTGACGGTGACTTATTACCCTAATGGCGGCGACGGGGCTACCATAGTTGATAACGTCAATCCTAGCACCTACTATACAATACGGCAAAACACGTTCACCAGAACGGGATACGCTTTCGACGGATGGAATACAAGAGCGGACGGACTTGGAACTAATTACTCGCCTGGTCAATCAGTCTATATAACAAGTTCACTTGTACTTTACGCCAAGTGGAAACAAGTTCCGATGGCGTGTGTAATCTACGTGCCAAACGGTGGATCTGGTGAAATTAAGGTAGTATCCGTACCCCTTAATTCCTATTACACTATATCGGATCAGGGCTACTACTGGCCAAATTACACTCAAAACGGCTGGAATACAGCCCCTAATGGAACTGGAACTGCTTATCAAAGTGGTCAAACAATTTATGTAACCAGCAACCTTGTTCTCTATGCTCAATGGAAGAATGGTCAGGGGACGCAGTACACGATAACCTACTTCCCCAACGGTGGCGTGGGCGAGGTCATAGAAGTAAAGGTCAACGCAAATACTTACTATACCATCGAAAGTCAGGATTACACAAGACTCGATAATAGATTTAACTGCTGGAACTCCAGGTCGGACGGCTTTGGAATTGATTATCCGGTTAGTCAAAGCATCCTTGTAACCGGGAATTTGTCTCTTTATGCCAAGTGGGTTCCAAATATATAGCTAATAATTCCAATATCAATGTATCAAAGGGCGGCGTCTTGCCGCTCTTTTTGTTTTTCAACATGGTTTCAACGAACATTTCAGCTAACACGTTATTTTAAGAAAACCTCTTGACGTATAATTATTGTAATGTATAATTTTCCTTGTTGTTTTTGCTGGGGCTGTAGCGCAGCTGGGAGCGCGCTTCCCTCGCACGGAAGAGGCCGGGAGTTCGAATCTCCTCAGCTCCACCATTTGGTTGGGAAACAATTATAATTTTGTTTAGCCGACTTTTACTCGGAAGTAGAACGGGGCGTAGCGCAGCCTGGTTTAGCGCATCTGCTTTGGGAGCAGAGGGTCGAAGGTTCGAATCCTTTCGCC
>WRHH01000015.1 GCA_009783355.1 Synergistaceae bacterium | reverse complement strand
CGAATTCACAGTTCAATGATAGCCAAAAACAAAATACCGGATGTTTGGGCAACGTAAAAGGGGCTGTAACAAAAGCTGGCGGCAGAATGCCGCCCCTACAACATATTGTGCACACAATACCAAACAACCACTATATATTGTGGTTTGGCTAGCCAATATACTACTTTTGTTACAGCCCCTTAATTTGCATTTTAATTTATCAAGGCGCACATGAATCAATAATATATTCTATCATCTGAAAGTTCCATTCACAGTAATATTATGTGTTACAAAAAAGCAGGCGGCACTTTGCCGCCCGCTAATTGTACTTGTTTTTAATTCCGAATTCCGAATTACGAATTCCGAATTGCCTTTCAAATCCCTAATCCCTGCTTTTTTCCCTGCTTTTCAACACGAATGGGGCAAATCCAAGCAGAACAAGCGCAAGATAACCATATGCGTTGCATCCGCCGCCACCGCCGCCGCCTTTCTTCTCAGAGGCCAGGAATATTGAGGATATCACTTTGCCGTCCTCAACGCCATCAAGGTCGAATATGCCGCCGTCCTTTATGAACACGAGCAGTTCGTAAATTTCATCCGGATCAATCTCTCCTTCGTATATCACGCCTCCCAGAAGCAGGGTGAATTTTCCGTTGCCATATTCAGCCGCGTCATTCACAAAATCAAAGAGTTCCGCGCCGCCGCCGAAAGTCAAACCTATCAGGTTTATATCGTCAGTAAATTTCACCAACAGATCCTTTCCGGTAATTGTAAACGAAATTTCAGCTACTCCGCCGGGCGCTATTGTTCCCTCGAATATCGGCAGGATAAACGTATTTACATTCTTCGCGCCAAGCAGTTCTTTCGCTAATTTTTCCGCAGCTTCCTTCTTCAGATAGACCTTACCGTCTCTTTCTTCAAGGTCGTCAGCAGGTATTCCCGTCCTCGTCGCCACGTCGTCCTTATCCGACGGGAATTCCGGAGAGACAGGCGTCGTTGCAGGCACTGTTATCACGCATGTATCCATGAATCCGCCTTCTGTCGTCATTGCGGTTATAGTAGCTGTTCCTGCGTTTAGCGCCGTTACTACACCGTTCGTATTGACCGTTGCAACTTCATCGTTATCGCTGCTCCATTCCACTCCAGGGTTCGTAGCGTCGGTTGGCGCGACATTTGCAGTGAGGGCCTTCGTTTCGCCTATCTCGACTTTCGCCGATTTTGGTTCAACAGTTACTCCCGTTACGTTAATTTTCGACGGCGTTACCGTCACCTTCGCCACGCCGGATGTAACTGAAGTTGTCGAGCCCAATACACCGACCACGCAATAGTAGTAATGCGTTCCTACCGTCAGAGCAGGGTTTATCGTATAACTTGCCTGCGTCGCTCCACCGATTACCTGCCCGTTAGTAGTGCTGTTTGTCGTATTGTAATACCACTGATATGTTAGCGTCTCTCCAGCCGGGTCGACAGTCGCTGTTACCGACAGGCTGCCCGAGATGCTGTCATCTTTGAAGTCAGCGTCCTGCGGCTGAGTGATGATAGTGATGACTGGCGGCGGAGGCGTTGTTACCGTTACAACGCAGGTATCCGCTATGTTCGGATTTGAATCCGAGCTTGCGGTTATTCTAGCAGTTCCTGCACTCACGCCCGTTACTACGCCGCTTGCATTCACTGTTGCCGCTGCGTTGTTGCTGCTGCTCCATGTGACATCCTTGTCCGCTGCATTTGCGGGCAAGACATCCACTGAAAGCGACACTGTCCCGTTAACTAATATTGACGCGGTTTTTGGCGTGACCGTAACTGAGGAAACCGGTATTATAGCTACCGTTATCGTGCAGCTATCCGCTATGTCCGGATTTGAATCCGAGCTTGCGGTTATTGTCGCATTTCCAGCGCTCAAGCCCGTCACTACTCCGTTTACAACTGTCGCTACTGTCTCGTTGCTGCTGCTCCAGTTCACTATCTTGTTATCCGCGTCGTCAGGTTCCAGCGTCACGGATATAGTCCCCGTTTCTCCTTCATTTATAGTTAATGTCTTCGGGGCAACGGTGACTTTGGTCACAGGATTCAGGTCTAATTGGTAATAGTCTCCGCTTTTATTGCCCATGAAAACCACATTCCCATTAAGCCCGTTTGGAGCTACAATTTTAACAATATTACCGGCAAGGACGTTCTCCGGCTTTATATTGACTATGGTTCCGCCGGGAAGCATGAATGATTCGTTTATATCCACATTAGCCATGTTTTTGTATGAAGCGTCCGACGAAAGCTCGGGAAGCTGGAACTTACTGACATATTCCGGATCGGTTGTAAGTCCGAGCTCAGCTTTGATATCAGCTATCTCCTCCTGGGTAAACGCGTGAACCTTCTCAACCATCGTCAACATGAAAGGAAGGTTCATGTTGGCGGGATATGTGGTTATCGGGTTGCTTGCAGAAGTGACATACCTGTAGCACGGATACTCCTGATCCGTCGATACGGGCAGGAACGTGTCGCGATACCAAGCCGGGACTGTTGTTGAAGGTGAGCGGCTGAGGTACATGTTCCCGTAGTTTCTTATTGCCATCGGCTCAATCGCAAGTCCCGCGAGGGAAGCTCCAAGCTGGTCCATCCTTACTACAAAGCTGTCCTTAGGGAATGCAATCGTCTTCGTTGTCTTTTCAACAGACCTGATAGCCTGGGTAACCTGGCTCGTTGAGCCGCTAGGGCTGAGGTTATTGGAGCCGGTCGACTTGACAGTGTAAGCCTCAACCTGAATCGACTGGTCTCCTGAAAGTCTTTCAAGCTTGACGCCCGAATAGAAGAGCCTTATTGCAGCTTCATAATGGTCTTTCGGGATTATGTAAGCTATTGGGCGCGTTACCTGTTCACCGCGTTCCGCAAAATGCGCGTATATCCAGTTTATATCTCTTGTTCCAGGCGCTATTGCGTTTATAACTAGAGGCGTGTCTTCCTTCTTCCAGCCTTTATATTCGAGCACGTTCTTTTTGACAGGTTGCGGTAATGGCGCCCTGCCCCAGAAAGAAAGAGGCTCCGTCCTCGCTATTTCTGTCGCCCTCGCGGCATTGATTGCCTGCATAATTGGGTAGGTGCCGCTGTATAGATTGTTAGCTGCAGTGCGGCATATCTCAAGCGCTCCGATATATTGAGAGTATACGCGGCGTAAATAATCCAATCTTACGCTTACTGAGGCAACTTCATACACGAAAACTATTGACTGGTTACCAAGAGCGGTACCGTTAATACCAATCCCTTCCTCGGGGACGAGTGAAAAGTCGGTTTGTCCGGCTGTGAAACGAATTTCTCCAGAAAGCGGCCCTGTGAGGCCATCGCTTGAAACGACTTCATCAAGCGGTACAATCCCTTGCGGGAATGTTCCATGCCCCATGCCTGCAGTGATTGATCCTCCAACATAACGGCCCCATTCCAATCCTTGAGCCTCAAGAGCTGCTTTCGTCGCCGGCTCGTACAAATAAAATCCAAGGTCGCGAACTCGTCTGTTCACGTTGAGATTGTAAGTCATTGACGTGTTAAGTATCGCGTCGTACCCTCTGCGGTAGCCGGTCGAAACCATCGTTCCGTCAGCGGCTTTTGCATATTCTGAATCAAACGTGTATCCCTGCTGATGTCCGCAATAGCTCACAATAGGATCGTACGCTATCTGAAGATGGCGTATTGCCCTGACTATCGGGGTCTCAAAAGCCACAAAGTCGCGGTTCATGTCAACTCCCGCGCTGCTCTGCCCGGCGTGTCCGTAAGGAGCGGCTGCTGTCGTTGTTCTCTGGTTGTTCCATGCACCGTCAACGTTGAAGCGCGGAACAATTACCACGGTAACTTTATCGAGAATATCATCGTGTTCGCCATTCGCAAATTCTTTCGCTAACTGTAAAAGGGCCTCGCCAGGCGCCGTCTCTCCTCCGTGTATTGAGCCATGCAACCAAACTACGGGTTTCCCGAGAGCTTTCACTTCTTCGGCTGTAAAGACCGAAGGTATGCTGAAAACCGAAAATACCAGCTCAAATGTCCTTGCCAACGCATAATCGCTGAAGCCGTTTCCTGTATAATACGGGAAGCCGGTTATGAGCTCATATTTCATTCGGGTCTGCGGCAACGCTGCAAACCAGTCAAGTATTTCCTGCTGACTCGTAACATAACCTACATTACCCGGCAGGTCCTCGCTAATTGTGTGTTTATTCGGGCTGTAATCAAAAGCAGGAGTTTTGAACCAGTCCTTCACCTCCTGCGGCATGGCAAGAGCCATTCCTTTGCGCATTGAAGCGGGCCATGTAGCTTCAGTGACGTTCTGCTGTCCGCCGAAAGGATATGTCGGAACATTAGCAAAAGGCCTGAAGCCCACCGGTCCCTCTCTTGACAGGAGTTCCTTCGCAGCTTCCTCTGCCGCTACATCATCGTGAATTGTTACTTCAACTTTACTAAAATCGAAGTACGCCGCTGACGAAGGGGTGGAAAACAGGAATATCAGCGTCAGAATCATTAACAACTGTGTAACTTTCCTCATACTTACTTACACCTCCAGAACATAATTGATAAAATAAATTAGTGGTTAATTGTATCATATAAAGAACAAATAACCATGGAAAAATCAAATATTGAAATAATAGTAATTATTCACCTTTTTTTCTTACGATTGCCATAAACGGAATAATCGCGAACAAAATGAATAACTGAGAGAACGCGTTGCAGCCAAGTTCTTCGCAATAGTCGCGCCAATGACCGCCGCTTCCGGTGGCTTTTTTGCCTTTGAATTCAACAATTATAAGCGCGTCGTATCCTGCAGCGGGGTCTCCGCCGTCCTTAACCAAGTAAATCCCGGCTGTACCGTCAACAAGGGTCAAACTGTCAAAGTATGCTACTACCTTGTCTCCTTCATATTCCAGCGTGTAGCCCGCTCCTGCCGCTACGGGTTCAACATACGATATTTCGTAGCCGCCAAGCATGCTGTTCGCCAGAATGACGCCCTTATTCTCGAACGGAGTTGTCCAGACAAGCTTTTTGTTAATGATTTGCGCTCCGTCCGGCGCCTTTCCGTCTTTCAGAATGTCTTCAGGGGATACGGGGACAAGGTTCTTTTCAAATATCTTTGAATAACCTCCGCCTTTCTTGCCCGCGAAAATCAGATTTCCATTGAGCCCCTTCGGCGCCGCAATTTTAACAATATTGCCGTCAAGGACGTTGTCCGGGTCTATATATATGACGGTTCCGTCAGGAAGCATGAACGCCTCGTTTATGTCCACATTGACCATGTTTTTGTAAACGTCCGCCGAAAGCGCGGGAAGCTGGAACTTGCTGATATATTCGGGGTCGGCGGCAAGCCCAAGCTCGTCTTTTATTTCCGCTATCTCTTCCTGTGTGAGCGCGTGAACTTTTTCTACCATCGTCAGCATCAAAGGAAGGTTCATGCTGGCGGGATATGTAGATATCGGGTTGCTTGCATCGGATACATACCTGTAGCATGGAAACTCCCGTCCGGTCGATACGGGCAGGAATGTGTCGTGATACCACGTCGGTATATACTCTCCATCAATTCGGCTGAGATACATATTTCCGTAGTTTCTAATCGCCATCGGTTCCAGTGCAAGCCCTGCGAGTGAAGCCCCCAGCTGGTCCATCCTCACCACGAAGCTGTCTTTTGGGAATGCTATAGCTTTAGTTGCTTTTGTGACCGACCTAATTGCATAGTAAGCCAGAATCGGTGGGCCACTCGGGCTGAGATCATTTAATCCGGTCGATGTGACAGTATAAGCTTCGACTTGAACCGTCTGGTCCCGCGTCAGCCTTTCGAGCTTGACGCCTGAATAGAACAGCCTTATTGCGGCTTCATAGTGATCACTTGGGATTATGTAAGCTATTGGGCGCGTAACTTGAGCGTTTGTATCGCGTTCCGCAAAATGCGCGTAAATCCACATTGTATCTCTTGTTCCCGGCCCTATTGCGTTAACGACTTCGGCTGAGTCTTCTTTCTTCCATGATTTATACTCAAATACGTTCTTTTTGACAGATACCGGTATTGGAGCTCTGCCCCAGAAGGAAAGAGGCGCCGTCCCCGCTATTTCAGCCGCCCTTGCGGCGTTTACAGCAGGCATGATTATGCCAAGATTGTTTGCAGCGGTTCGGCAAATCTCCAGCGCTCCGAGATAATGCGCGTAAGTACGGCGTAAATAGGCCAGCCTAACAGTGTTGGTATAGGCGCCGTTGCCTACCTTAGAAGCCTCATGTACGAAAGCAAGCGATTGGTTGCCAAGGGCGGCGCCGTTTACGCCAATACCTTCATCAGGGACCATAACAAAGTCGGTTTCTCCTGTCCAGTGCGCGAGCCTTCCCGGTATCGGTCCGGTTACTCCGTTCGACGATACGACTTCCGTAGGTATATAAGTGGTCGCAAACGTCCCGTGTCCCAATTCGGCGTTTATTGATCCTCCGACATACCTGTTCCAACCTACTTTTTTCTCTTCAAGAATTGCTTTGGTAGCCGGTTCGAACAGGTTAAATCCGAGATCGCGGACGTGTTTATCCACGTTGAGATTATACGACATAGTTGTTGCGAGTACTGCGTCATAACCTCTGTAGTATCCGTTTCTCGTGAAGCCGCCTGAATCTGTTCTGTATTCCTCCCAATCAAATGTGTAAGACTGCTCGTGTCCGCACAAGCTCACTATTGGGTCGTAGGCTATTTGAAGTTGGCGTATTGCCCTGACTATCGGAGTCTCAAACGCCACGAAGTCGCGGTTCATGTCCGCATCGTGCAGTCCGAAAGGAAAAGCGCCGGTTGTATGTCTCTGATTGTTCCAAGCTCCGTCAACATTGAAGCGCGGGACGATTACTACTGTAACTTTGCTGAGTATATCATCGTGTTTGCCTTCCGCGAATTCTTTTGCAACCTGCAAAAGAGCTTCGCCTGAGGAAGTTTCATCTCCGTGTATCTGACCATGTAGCCATACGACAGGTTTTCCGAGAGCTTTCACCTCGTCGGGCGTAAAGACCGATGGTATGCTGAAAACAGAAAGTATCAGCTCGAACGTCCTCGCCAGCGCATAATCGTTGTAACCGTTGTTTTGGTTCACTGTGAAATAAGGGAAGCCGGTTACAAGTTGATATTTCATGCGGGTCTTCGGCAGCGTCTCAAACCAGTCGATCATTTCCTGCTGGGTCGTAAAATATCCTATGTTCCCCGGCAGGTCCTCGCTTAATGTGTGTTTACCCGGGCTGTAATCGAAGGCGGGAGTTTTGAACCAGTCCTTCACATCCTGCGGCATACCGTTAGGGCCATCCATTGCTTTACGCATTGACTCCGGCCATTCTGTTGCGCTGATGGTTTGATGTCCGCCAAACGGGATTTCCGGCGTGTCAGAAAAAGGCTTGAACCCTTGCGGGCCTTGCCTTGACAAGAGCTCTTCTCTAGCTCTCTTATCTGCGACATCATCGTGAATTATCCATTCTTTGGGATTGAAATTGAAGTACGCTGCGGTTGAAGTAGCGGGAAGCAAAAATACCAACATAAAAATCATAAACAACTGTATGACTTTCTTCATACTTGTTTACACCTCCAAAACATAATTGGTTTAATAATTTATGGATATTTTATCAAAAGAGCAGAAAAAGGTAAATGTTGAAAATATAGAAATAGCAACTATTATTAAAAAAAATAAGGGGGTTGAAAGAAAAGGGGCTGTAACAAAAGCGGTGTTGCACAAAAAGAGGCGGCAAAAAACGCCGCCCCTCAATAACTTGTTTTATTCAACGCTCAATGGATCGTTTTGTCTTTGTCTTTTCATTGAACATTGTGCATTGTATTTACTATTTCTTCTTTCTTGCAATTGCCGTAAACGGGGCAAGCGCTATCAGAATGAACAACGGAGAGAAAGCGTTACAACCCTCGCACTCGTCAAAATGATGATGTCCGCCGCCACCGCCGCCGGTTTTGGTCTTGAAGCCTTTGAATTCGACAATAATCAGCGCGTCGTACCCTGCTGCCGGGTCGCCGCCGTCTTTGACCAGGAAAATTCTCGCTGTTCCATCAACAACAGTTAAGCTGTCAAAGTATGCTACTACCTTGTCTCCTTCAAATTCCAGCGTGTAACCTGCTCCTGCAGCCGCAGGGTCAACATGCGCTATTTTGTAGCCGTCAAGCATGCTGTTTGCCAGAATAACGCCCTCGTTTT
The DNA here is from genome assembly GCA_009783355.1 of Synergistaceae bacterium. GTDB lineage: Bacteria > Synergistota > Synergistia > Synergistales > Aminobacteriaceae > WRNQ01. Next base: position 44,435 of record WRHH01000015.1, on the reverse strand, counting down.
CGAATGGAGTTAGCCAGACAAGTTTTTTGCCTACAATTTGCGCTCCGTCCGGCGCTTTTCCGTCTTTCAGAACGTCCTCAGGGGATACGGGGTCAAGGTCTTTTTCGTATATCTTCGAATAGCCCCCGCCTTTCTTGCCGGCGAAGATAACATTTCCATTGAGTCCCTTCGGCGCCACTATTTTAACAATATTGTCGTCAAGGATATTCTCCGGCTCTATATCGACAACGGTTCCGTCAGGAAGCATGAAAGCCTCGTTTATATCGACATTAGCCTTGTTTTTGTAAACGTCCGTCGAAAGTACTGGAAGCTGGAACTTACTGACATAATCGGGGTCATCGGCAAGCCCAAGATCGGCTTTTATTTCCGCTATCTCTTCCTGAGTGAGCGCGTGAACTTTTTCGACCATCGTCAGCATCAAAGGAAGGTTCATTCTGGCGTCATATGTTGATATTGAGTTGCTTGCCGCGTTCACATATCTGTAGCTCGGATACTCCTGATCGGTCGATACAGGGAAGAACGTGTCGCGATACCACGCCGGGACAACTGTCGAAGGTGAACGGCTGAGGTACATGTTTCCGAAGTTTCTGATTGCCATCGGTTCGATAGCAAGTCCCGCGAGGGAAGCTCCGAGCTGGTCCATCCTCACTACGAAGCTGTCTTTCGGGAATGTAACTGCTTTCGCAACCTTTGTAACCGACCTGATAGCCTGGCTGACCTGGCTCGTTGAGCCGCTCGGGCTGAGGTTATTGGATCCGGTTGAAGCAACAGTGTAAGCTTCGACTTGAACAGTCTGGTCAGAAGTAAGCCTTTCAAGCTTGACGCCCGAATAGAACAGCCTTATTGCGGCTTCATAATTATCTTTTGGAATAATGTAGGCTATTGGACGCGTTACCTGAGCTATTGAATCGCGTTCTGCAAAGTGCGCGTAAATCCACATTATGTCTCTTGTTCCCGGCCCTATTGCGTCAACTACTTCGGCTGTGTCTTCCTTCTTCCAGGATTTATACTCGAATACGTTCTTTTTGACTGGTTCCGGCAACGGCGCTCTGCCCCAGAATGAAAGAGGCTCAGTCCTCGCTATTTCGGTCGCCCTGGCGGCGTCAATCGCCGGCATAATCTGTCCAAGATTGTTTGCAGCGGTGCGGCAAATTTCCAGCGCTCCGAGATAATGCGCGTATACGCGGCGAAGGTAAGCCAGCCTGATACAGGTGTTGTTTCCGCCAACAGCGGAAGCTTCATGCACAAAAACAAGCGACTGGTTGCCGAGAGCTGTGCCGTTTATACCAATTCCTTCCTCGGGAACCAAAGAAAAGTCGGTTTGTCCTGTTGTGTGCGAGAGTCGTCCTGATAAAGGCCCGGAGACTCCGTCGGTCGATACGACATCCGCTGAAATATAGGTGGTTGCGAACGTCCCGTGCCCCATTCCGGCGCTGATTGATCCTCCGACATACCTGTTCCAGCCGACTTTTTTCTCTTCAAGAATTGCTTTTGTAGCCGGTTCGTATAAATAAAACCCGAGATCGCGGACGCGTCTGTCCACGTTGAGATTGTACGTCATGGACGTATTGAGCACTGCGTCATAACCTCTGTAATGGCTGTTGCCCGTGAAACCGCCTGAAGCGTTTTCGTACTGTTCCGAATCAAACGTGTATCCCTGTTCGTGTCCGCAGAAGCTCACTATTGGGTCATAAGCTATCTGAAGCTGGCGTATTGCTCTGACTATCGGAGTCTCAAACGCCACGAAGTCGCGGTTCATGTCCACTCCCGCGCTGCCCTGTCCGGCATGTCCATATGGAGCTGCGCCGGTTGTCGTTCTCTGTGCGTTCCAGGCGCCGTCAACGTTGAAGCGCGGAACTAATACTACTGTGACTTTGCTGAGTATATCGTCGTGTTTTCCATCCGCGAATTCTTTCGCTACCTGCAAAAGCGCTTCGCCGGGGGAAGTTTCCCTTCCATGAATCTGTCCATGCAACCATACGACAGGTTTTCCGAGATCTTTCACCTCTTCGGGCGTAAAGACCGAAGGTATGCTGAAAACGGAAAGTATCAGCTCAAACGTCCTCGCCAGCGCATAATCGTTGTAACCGTTCCCTGTGAAATACGGGAAGCCGGTTATAAGCTGGTATTTCATGCGGGTCTTCGGCAGCGCCTCAAACCAGTCGATCATATCCTGCTGGCTTGAGAAATAGCCTATGTTCCCCGGAATGTCCTCGCTTAGAGAATGTTTTGTGTAATCGAAGGCTGGAGTTTTAAACCAATCCTTCACATCCTGCGGTATACCGTTAGGTCCATCCATTGCTTTACGCATTGACACAGGCCATGCGGTTGCGCTGAGGGTTTGATTTCCGCCAAACGGAATTGTCGGGGCATTAGCAAAGGGCTTGAAGCCACCTGCATCTTGCCTTGACAAGAGTTCCTCCGCAGCTTCCAGAGCCTCTACATCATCATGAATAGTTACCTCTACCTTACTAAAATCAAAATACACTGCTGACGATGGAGCGGAAAACAGAAATATCAGCACTAAAACCAATAACAACTGTGAAACCTTTTTCATTATTACTTACACCTCCAAAATATTTATGGTTTAATAATTAATTAACTTGGAATTTTATCACAGTCTGGAGAAAAAATGTCAATAAAAAAATATAAAAGTAAAAAAAATGCAATTGCAAATATAAACGAATTTTCTGTTACATTTATTTAATTTAGATTATATTTTCTATTTAATTGATCAAGTATATTCAACCTCTGCTCTTCAATCCGCCATTGTCTGTTGATTTGCCTTTTAACTACTGTGAAAATTCTTTGCATTTTTATCCTATATGTCCTATAATCTATTCATATTCCATTGTTTTATGGGTTTTGAGATGAAATTGTATTAATATGAAAAGAAACGGGAGGATAACATGAAAAAAGCTTTAGCGTTTTTGCTGACTTTGTTGGTTGCCGCAACAGGGAATGCAAGTCTTCGGGACAGATTGGAACCGATTACAACAGGAGGTTTAGAAATAGCTGTAGACACATTCATGATTGGAACTCATGATAAGTATATTGTCACTATAGTAAGGGATGTCGACGATGAAGTAATCCGCGACTTAACTTCGACTACGACAGAAATGATCAACAATTATGAGACAGATAAACTTGTTGCCATTGAGAAGCAAGTTTTAGACAAGAACTCTAAAAAATATTCGCTGGCAGAGCGCAGTTTAGCAATTAAAACCGACCTTCAGGCAGTAATTGCTTCTGAACCTTTAATCAATTCAGAAATGATTGAAATAGCTCCGGGCTCAGTTCAGGAACTAATCTGGAATGCTGTCGCGGGAGCTGATGGATTGGGGAACAAAATATTGAGCGATTACCCCGCGCCGGTGACGTTATCATTAGATAAACAACCTGCCGATGAGGAGCGTTATGTTAGCATTGTAAGAAATATTATCGGAGGGGTTTTTCTTGACAAGGAAAGCATAAAGAAGTCTGATGAAGGTTGTATTGCGCAAATTGTGGAAGCATTTAATTTTGACGCTGAAGTTCATTATGGCGGGATGGTGATGCAATACGCTTATCAGCCATATGTTGACGCGCATTATGCTGTGATGACTTCTGAATTTTCTTTCGAAAAAAAAGGTTTCAGGCAGTCGAGATTTTCAATTTTTGACCGGGACGGCAAAATTATTTACTCGGTAAAAATAGCCAACATGATGTGGGTCACGGAGGATATGGATCCGAACGTGCCTTTTCTCATACTCGCATTGAGGCATAATCTGCCGGAAAACGTCTTAGAGCTGCTATCTGATGACATTAAGCGGTTTGACGAATTCGTAAAGGAAAAGATCGAAGAATCACAGAAAATGCAACGAGAAGCCCAGGAAGCTCAGGAAGCTTTTGAACGACTTGAAACTCAAGAACGGCTTGAAGCTCAAGAAAATCAGGAGACTCCAAAAACTCCTGAGAATCAAGGGAAAACGGAAACACAAGATGAGCCAAAAGAAGATATCGAACAAGCTTCAAACGATATAAAATAGTTTCTATAATTATTTAAAACAAGCGGGACGCCAAGTGCGGCGTCCCCTACCTTAAACCTTTTACGTTGCCCAAACATCCGGTCTTTTGTCTTTGCTTTTGTCTTTTGTCTTTTGTCTTTTCTAATCCCTAATCCCTAATCCCTAATCCCTAATCCCTGCTTCTAAAGTTTTCCGTCCTTTTTCGCCATGTGGACGAGAAGCTCGGCAAGGGCGCATGAATATCCCCATTCGTTGTCATACCATGAAACTATTTTAAAGAAACGTTTTTCGCCTTTGAGGTTATTCTGCAAAGTGGCGAGCGAATCGTAAATTGACCGGCGGCTGTCATGTATGAAATCTGTGGAGACAACTTCCTCATTTGAGTAGCCAAGAACGCCTTTCAGGTAAGTTTCGGACGCTTTCTTTATCAACGAGTCAATTTCCTCAATGCTCGTATCGCGAGAAGCGCTGAAAGTGAGGTCGACTACCGAAACGTCAGGTGTTGGGATTCGGAAGGACATTCCCGTCATTTTCCCCTTAACGGCGGGGAGAACCTCACCGACAGCTTTTGCCGCGCCGGTCGTTGAGGGAATAATGTTTATGGCGGCTGCACGCCCGCCGCGCCAGTCTTTCTTTGATGGCCCGTCGACGGTTTTCTGCGTCGCGGTATAGGAATGTATAGTCGTCATTAAGCCTGTTTCAACGCCGATTCCTTCTTTTAACAGCACGTGCACAATGGGCGCCAGACAGTTCGTTGTGCAGCTTGCGTTGCTCACGATATCATGTTTTGAAGGATCGTATTCGTTCTCGTTTACACCTATGACGATTGTCTTTACATCGCCTTTTGCAGGCGCCGATATCAGCACTTTATGAGCTCCGGCCTCAATATGTCCTTTTGCTTTTTCCGATTCGGTGAACAGTCCTGTTGATTCTATGACATAATCGACCCCAAGCTGCTTCCATGGCAGCTCAGCCGGAGACCTTTGCGCGGGAACGCATTTTATCTTATGCCCGTTGATCAGAAGCACATCTTCACCTTCGCAGCCTATTTCGGCTTTCATCCTGCCATGCACCGAGTCGTACTTGAGCTGATACGCAAAATAATTGGCTTCCGTTGAAACATCCGCAACCGCAACTACTTCAACTTCCTTTCCGAGCATTCCGTTATCCACCATAGCCTGAAATACAAGACGTCCTATCCTGCCAAAGCCATTGATAGCTACCTTAACTGCCATAGAAATTTCCCCCTTTTATGCGTTTATTTATTAAAAATGCTTATCAGAATTATTATAACATTACGATATAAGCCAATTATTACAAAATAAGCCAGCAAGAGCTCCGAAGAGTATTATTAATTGAGGATACTTACGACAAGTCTCAAATTTCAACAATAGAGCGCATGACGCCAATATTCCCCAAAGAATCGGCTGCGGTATTATAGGCCTTGTAAGCGTCAAAAATGCTGAAAATACAAGCCCCGCCACCGCAGGGCGCATAGCTTTCTGAAAATCCGCGACTTTTGCGCGCATTTTTCCCGTGGAGCGCTCTATTATAAACAATAAAAGCAGCAGCAAAATTATTGGCGTTGTAACCAACGATATTGAGGCTAACAACGCTCCCCAGAATCCGGCAAGCTTATACCCTACAAACGTAGCGGAGTTGAGGGCTACCGGGCCCGGAGTCATCTGCGCGAGCGATACTACTTCCGAAAACTCATGCAACGTGAGCCAGTCCCTTGCCATGCATAACTCATATTCAATGAACGGCAACGCCGCAAGCCCTCCGCCGAACGACCCCAGCGCGACTTTTGCGAACACCAGCGCGAGAGTGACTATTACTGGCATTTCATCGCTTCAGCTTTCTGAGCCCGATAGTCACGAGAGCTCCCGCGCAGAGTCCAATAAAGGGGTGAACTCCAAATATAATAAGTGACGCAGTTGTTATGAACGATGCAATTTCCTGCCACCCGGTCATCACGTTAGTTTTTACCATCTTAAAAAGCGACTGGCCTACAACCACCACCACCCCCGCTGCAGCGCCCAGGAAAAAAGCTGTCAAAAGCGGCGTACCCATATAGTGGAGCAATATACCAGACAGGAACAAAATTGACAAAAACGGAGCTGTCGCCGTGCCAATCACAGCGACAAGCGCTCCAGAAATCCCGCGTATTTGCTTCCCCGCAAGGAACGACAAATTTGTGGCAATGGGGCCGGGTACTGCAGTTGCCATTACTATATTATCGGCAATTTCATCCTCGCTGAAGAGACCGGTAGCGCGCATCTCGGCCTCGATAACTCCAAGCATGACTATCCCCCCGCCTATTGTGAAGGCGCCAATTCTAAAAAAACGAATATATAATGAAAGTAATGACATAATTAACCTTTTTCCTTTTCAAGATAATCATGTAAAAGATTTTTTATTAGTTTTTGTGCTTCTTCCATTCCAGAAATAGCAATCAATTTCGTGAAATCCTCAATCTCATTCCCAGTAAAGATAATTGATATAATTCTCTGTTGTTTTCCAGCTATATGTTCATAACTCTCCGGGTAAGCCCAGAAGCATTTTACGCAAAAAGCAAAATCTTTAAGATCCCAGTTTTCGCAATGCTCACAAGTCCACGATTTGGCTCTGTTTGCAGAAGGTGATAGTAGCATATACAATTCTATGTTTTGCTCGTTTTGTTCTCCGCAGATCTCATACGGGACTCGGTGATCCACCTGTAACAGGCTTTCGTTCATCGGTTCAAAGTATACGAAACACTTCGAGCCATATTTTTCTATCAATGCCTGTTTCAACGTCTTTGAAAGTACAGTTCTACCCGCAGACTTTGAGAGTATACTTTTTGCCTCGTTAATCACTCCGAATTTGTAAGCTGCTATACTTCTGCCATCAGTTCCGTCAATACGATACGTTACAAGAGGGATACCATGCTCTCTGACATCTCTCACGGCTCGTGGAGGATGATTATATCCATAAATATCCTTTAGTTCTTGCGAAGTAATAAAGCCGTGTTTTAGAATATGTTGAATTACTGTACGAGGTCGTTTAGCCTCAACAGAATTTAACAAATCAAGAAATTCTTTTGGATAATTCATTATCATATAGCAACTCCAATAAAACCATTTGTTTTGGATGTGATCTTATATGCTCTGCAAGATTCTTACTGACGTATAAAGCTTCATATGTTGTATTTCGCTTGCCTAACAATGTCGCTTGCGTTGATAAGCCTGCATTAAGTAAAAACTTTGTGCAATTCAGTGATTTTGGCAACTCGCTTCCATATTCTTTGTCGCCACATTCACCGTCATAGCTTATGATATAGTCAACACCTTTTCGGTCAAGTATTTCGATGGAATTTGAAAAATCACTAAACTCAATTCCAGCGAAATATCTATTGTCTCTTGTGTTAGAAACACCTTGATATGGCGGGTCCATATAGACAAGGTCACCGGGTTCAGCCATCTCAAAAATCAAACGATAATCGACTGCAGAAAAGGTAGCTGCTCCTTTTAGCAAAGCCGATATAGTATATACATTCTCCGATATGTTTTTAGGGTTCGTGCCGTGTCGTCTTTTATCAGGGGATTGATTGAAGTTTCCGTTTTTTCCGTAACGAACAGCCCCCTTTACGCAACGTGCAAGAAGATATAGCATATTCTCCGCTGTTTGTTTCCCAGCGTTAAAACAATCTCTAACATGATAATAATGCTCAAGATGACCTTTTGGATACTTAAACTGTTCTGACCAAACTTTAGTGTAGTTGTCAACCAAATCAGCAGGATTATCTATTGCCATTTGCAATAAACGAACGATAGTTTTATTGATATCATTGATGATATACTGACTTGCGCGCTTTTCATATGCAGCAGCAATCGTTATTGCCGCCATACCTGCAAATGGTTCAATCAGACGGATAAATTTGCTCGGCATATATTGAAGTATCTGCGGAGCGAGTAGTCGCTTGGAACCTTGGTATTGGACAATATGTGGAGTTTTACCATTCATGTATCTCTAACTCATTTCAATCAGATGGAATTTTTTCTTCCCAAGGCGCGCGAATATATATTTACCGTGCAGAAGGAATTCCCGCTCTATTTTTGCTCCTTCATCCGTTATTTTTGCGTCGTTAAGAGTCACGCCGCCCTGTTTTATAAGCCTTTTCGCTTCTCCCTTACTCTCGCACGCGCCCGAAGCTGAGAGAACCTCTGTCACCTGACAGGGAATCTCGCATGTAATTTTTGAATATGGGACTTCATTGCTCAGCATGACTAGCATCTCTTCTTCAAACTCAGAGCATTTAACGGCGTCTCCGCCGCCAAAAAGCATTTCACTCGCTCGCTCGACGGCTTTTGCGACGCTTTCAGAATGCAAAAGTTTTGTTACTTCACGCGCGAGGATCTTTTGGGCGGCGCGCTTCTCCGGGCTCTTAACGTGTTCTACGGCAATTTCACTTATTTCTTCAAGCGGCAGGAAAGTGAATAACTTGAGCAGCCGTTCTGCGTCAGCGTCCTCGGTATTTATCCAAAACTGGTAGAAGCGGTACGGGCTTGTTCGCGCGGGGTCGAGCCATACTGCCCCCTCTTCTGTTTTTCCGAACTTCCCCCCCGATGACGTGAGCAGCAGCGGCTGAGTCAGCCCGAACGCCTCCCCGCCAGTCGTACGGCGGATGTAATCGACGCCTGAGAGCAGGTTCCCCTGCTGGTCGTTTCCTCCCATCTGCAACCGGCAGTTGTACTCTTTGAACAGGTGGGCAAAATCGTATGACTGCAGGAGCACGTAGGAAAACTCGGTGTAGGATATCCCCTTTTCGGGGTCGTCTATTCTTGAACGTATGTAATCGCGCGCGAGGAGGCCGTTTACCGAAAAATACTTGCCGACATCGCGCAAAAAATCCAAAAATGTAATTTTTGAAAGCCAGTCGTAATTGTTGATTAAAAGCGCCGAGTTTTCTCCGCAATTGAAGTCGAGAAAATGCGCGAGCTGTTTTTTCACGCTCTCTATGTTCTTTGCCATGACTTCAAGGGTGAGCAAATTGCGCTCCTTGCTTTTCCCGGAAGGGTCGCCAATAAGTCCCGTGCCTCCCCCCGCTATGGCTATCGGCCTGTGTCCCAGCCTTTGCAGCCATGCGAGCCCCATTAGCGGAATCAGATGCCCCACGTGAAGGCTGTCCGCCGTCGGGTCAAAACCCACATAAGCCGTGACCATTTCGGAGGAGAACACCTCCGAAAGCCTTTCAGGGTTGCTGCACCATTCTATATATCCTCTTTTATTAAAAACTTCATATACATTCTGAAACAAATCGTATTCACTCCTTGGACATTATAATCAAGCACCGGTATTTTTAAATTATTATACCTCAAACTTCAAAGGAGGATCTTGGGGCTCGAACAGTGTTCCTAATATCTATGCAAATAATCTCAATCTTTTTCTAAATGTATAGATTATTAAAACTGACAAAAGCTATCTTTTCTTATATAATTATCAAGTCAAATGAACCTTGACAACTGAATATAGGGCGTTGCGTCAAGAAAAATAAGCAAAAATCAAGCTAATCCTTTGACGCGTAAAATATTCAAGGTTTTAAGTGTTCGGCATTGCCGTGAGTTACACGGTGTCAGCCTGTGGAGAGTTAGTGGAAACGGGTCACCTCTGAGAAACAGGAACTCAACATCAAGACCGATCATGTATGCATACCTATGGTTAGTTATGAGTAAGTTTGAGATAACGGTGAATGAGCTTAATATCTAAGGGCTATACTCCTCCTATCGCTTCATATCCCTGTAAAAATTTTCATGCACGCCCAAAGCCAGCAAAATACGCATTGCGGGGTCGAATTCATACGCTAATAAGAACTCCTGACCTACACAATCGAACTTATAAACGTATACTGTCTTGAGATCGCCTTTTTTCTGCGTCCCTGCCAGCGGATTGTTTTTAATGACTTCAATCGCTTTATTAACCGGCGTTTTCTGATTATGATGCAGCTTCTTATAGCGATGCTTAAACGCAGGCATCATTAAAACTACTATTTCGCCACTGTCCTGCATGTTTATTCCGGCTTGAAAATTTCAGCTAAACGTCGATTTTGCCCCTTTGAGATCAAAATATCCTTTATTAATTCAATAGGCAAATCAGGATTGTCCTCTGCCGTGCGGCCTAACCTTGCCCAATATTCGAGCTGCCCGGACGTGGAGCGGTTGACCCCCTCGGCTGTCATACGAGCAAGGTTATATATTTCAGCGCTAATACGCACTGCTTTCGTGTTTGCACTTGTTTCAAGCATTGTATTATACCTCCTAAAATGTGTGACAATCATAACATAAAGTAACAAATGTAACAACAACATTCTCATTGAAAGCTTTGTAGTAGATAAAAAGTGATATATAATTCTGTATAACATCAGCGGGTTTTGCGATAGAATCTGGCGAGCCGATAAATAAAGATAATCCCGAATTATTAAGCGTACTTATTCAAGCTGGCGCGGACGTCAACGCAAAAAGTGACAGTGGGTTGACTCCTTTGAATTACGCTGTAATACAAAGGACATCCGGAAATGTGTTGCTTTTGCTGGAATCCGGAGCGACCGTATCTGAAAACGACGCCCGTATTATTGATTATATGAAGCAGCATCCCAAATAACTCTTTGGCTTTATGCGGATTGACGATATCAAAATACGGAATGGAAAAATGACCGCCAAAACGATCAGGAGGAATGGAAAATGAAAAGAATGTATTATTCGCTAATTTTACTTGCCACGGTGTTTATGATGTCCATACCGGCAGGAGCGGCGATGAGCACGGACGACTTTTTTAAACTATGCCGCGTTGGAACGCTGCAGCAAATCGAGGCGGCGATCAGGGCGGGGGCGGATGTCAACGCGAAAAATGAAATCGGCTGGACGCCCCTGATGCAGGCTGCCATGTATTATGACTATAAACCCGGGGTTTTAGACGCGCTAATCGAAAGCGGCGCGGACGTTAACGCGAAGAATAACGACGGCGTAACGCCTTTGATGTACGTTGCGACAAGCGTCAACCCGGAAGCCGTGTTGACGCTGCTTGCCGCCGGAGCTGACGTCAACACGAAAATGAACGACGGCTTTACGCCATTGATGCTTGTTGCTTCCTCTAATCGCAATCCCGAAGTAGCCGCCGCGCTGATTAGGGGAGGTGCGGACGTCAACGCGAAAAATAACGACGGGAGAACTGCTTTGAATTTGGCTGCGGAGACAAACGAGCCGGATATTGTATCAATTTTGCTGGCATCGGGGGCGACCGCATCTCAAAACGACGTGCGATTAGCGCAAAGCAACGAAAACTTGAAAGGCAGCGCCATTATCGAAGAATTGAGGCAAAGCGTTAATGCAGCTTCCAGTTCCGCGTCAACCGCCATTACGAACACGACGCCTGCTGTAACCGCGATGAGCGCGGCAGACTTTCTCAATCTGTGCGCCAAAGGCACACTTCAGCAAATTGAGGCGGCGATCAAAGCGGGGGCGGACGTTAACGCGAAAATGGACGGCGGCGCAACGCCGTTGATGAAAGCTGCCGAGGGAAATACAGCGGAGGTTATAAGCGCGCTCATCCAAGCCGGAGCGAACGTCAACGCAAAAGATGACAAAAACCGGACGCCATTGACTTACGCTACGATGACAAGGAGCCCCGAAATTGTGTCGCTTCTATTGACCCACGGGGCAGTTGTATCTCAGCTTGACGCGGACTTGGCGTTTTTCAACAAACTCCTGAATGGTACAGCTATTTTTGAAGAATTAAAGCAAAGGGTTGCGGCTGAGCAAGGTTCCGCGTCAACCGCAATGAGCAGGGACGATTTTATTAAACTGTGCATCGGTGGCACACTCCAGCAAATTGAGGCAGCTATTAAGTCTGGCGTCGACGTCAATATGAAAAATGAAAAAGGTGCGCCCGTATTGACAATAGCTGCCATGATTAATAACGCTGAAGTTATAAGGGCGCTTATTGAAGCCGGCGCTGACGTTAACGCGAAAACAGGCGACGGCACGACAGCGTTGATAGTGGCTTCCGCTTCTAACAGTGCGGAGGTTGTAAGTACGCTTATCAAGGCCGGCGCGGACGTCAACGCGAAAAATGCCGACAATTGGACAGCGTTGATATCAGCTGCCGAGCTTAGCGTTTCCCCTGAAGTTATTTCCGTCTTGCTCAAAAATGGAGCGGATACGCAAGTTAAATATAAAGATGGAAAAAGAGCCATAGATTATGCAAAAGAAAACAAGAATCTTATAAACACAGAAGCGCTAAAGGAACTGGAAAGAAAGACAGGGGTTGTGGAAGATGTAACTCCTGCCAGAGATGCGATGAGCAGGGACGATTTTATTAAACTGTGCTCCAATGGCACGCTCCAGGAAATTGAGGCGGCGATTAAGGCAGGCGCGGACGTCAACGCGAAAAATGAACAAGACGCGACGGCGTTGATAATAGCTACCATGTTTAACAGTACGGAGGTTGCAAGAACGCTTATCAAAGCTGGAGCGGACGTCAACGCAAAAACTGACGACGGCTGGACGGCGTTGATGATTGCTGCCCGGTACAAAGAAAACCCCGATCTTTTGTCCATGCTCATTAATGCAGGAGCGGACGTTAATGCAAAAACTGACGACGGCAAGACAGTGTTGAATTTTGCTGTGGGGTTAAGCACGCCCGAAATTGTGTCGCTTTTGCTGGCCTCCGGAGCAGTCGTAACTGAATCAGATGTGGGTTTTGCGTTTTATAACACACGCCTGAAGGATACCCCTATTATCGAAGAATTGAAGCAAAGGGTTGCGGCTGTATCCAGTTCCGCGTCAACTGTAATGAGCGCGGACGACTTTCTAAATTTATGCGTCAAAGGAACACTTCAGGAAATTGAGGCGGCGATCAAAGCGGGGGCAGACGTTCGCGCGAAAAATAGCGCCGGTTCAACGACGTTAATAATGGCTGCCATAAATAACAGCGCGGAGGTTGTAAACGCGCTTGCCAGAGCCGGAGCGGACGTTAACGCGAAAACGGAAAAAGGCATGTCGGTGTTGATGATGGCTGCTACGTTTAACCGCGCGGAGGTTGTAAGCGCACTCGTCAAGGCGGGAGCGGACGTCAATGCGAAAAATGACGAGGGTTTGACAGCGTTGACGCTTTCTGTCCGGTTTAGAAGGCCGGTCGAGATTATGACCGTGCTCATTCAAGCCGGCGCGGACGTTAACGCGAAAAGCAACGACGGTAGAACTGTCATGAATTTCGCTGTGGAGGCGCATGATAACAAAGTTGTGCGGCTTTTGATGGCGTCCGGCGCCGACGTATCTGAAGGAGACGTGAAATTAGCGCAATCCAACGCTTTCTGGTTGGGTACAAACGTTATCAAAGAATTGAAGCAATATGTAAAAGAAAATGAGAATCTTAAAAATACAGAAGCGCTAAGGGAACTGGAAAGAAAGTCAGGGGTTGCGGGTGACACAACTCCCGCCAGAGAGGCGATGAGCGCTGACGACTTTCTTGAACTGTGCGTCAAAGGCGCACTTCAGGATATTGAGGCGGCGATAAAGGGAGGCGCAGACATCAACGCGAAAAATATCAATGGCGCGACAGCGTTGATAGTGGCTGCGGAGAAAAACAGCCCGGAAGTTGCGAACGCTCTTATTCAGGCGGGCGTGGACGTCAACGCGAAAAATATCAATGGCGCGACGGCGTTGATGGTGGCTGCCGCGCTAAACAACAGAGATGTCGTGAACGCGATTATCAAAGGCGGCGCGGATGTCAATGCAAGAAGCAACGACGGTTTGACTGCATTGATAGGGGCTGCCGAGTATAACAAAGACCCTGAAGTTTTTCCCGCTCTCATTAAAGCGGGCGCGGACGTCAACGCGAAAGATGACAACGGATTGACAGTGTTGATTTCAGCTATTCGAAGTAACAGCGCGGAGGTTACGAACATAATCGTTCAAGCAGGCGCGGACGTCAACGCGAGAGCGGATAACAGCTGGACGCCATTGATGGTGGCTGCTCAGTTTATTAAAAACCCTGAAATTATAAACACGCTCATTCAAAGAGGTGCAGACGTCAACGCGAAAACTAACGACGGCGTAACGGCGTTGATTGTAGCTGCTCAGCATAACAGCGAGGAGATTGCGAACTCGCTCATTCAGGCAGGAGCGGACGTCAACGCTAAAAGGGCAGACGGGGTATCTGCCTTGGGTTCGGCTGCAATGATTAATAAGATTGAGATTGTGTCGCTTTTGCTGGCATCCGGAGCGGACGTCAACATTAAGGATAACGGCGGCTGGACGCCTTTGATGGCAGCTGCCCACAATAACAATAATCCCGAAATTCTTAGCGCGCTTATTAAGGGAGGCGCGGACGTCGACATGAAGGATAACGACGGCTGGACGCCTTTGATGTCAGCTGCCCGATACAACAATAATCCCGAAATTCTTAACGCGCTTATCAAAGGAGGCGCTGACGTTAACGCGAAAAAGGACGACGGTGTGACGCCGCTGATACTGGCTGCCCAGAACAACGATAACCCCGAAGTTACGAACACGCTCATTAAGGCTGGCGCCGACGTCGGCGTAAAAACGAATGAAGGTTGGACGGCGCTGCTGTTGGCTGCCCGGGACAACAATAATCCCAAAGTTTTGAGCGCCCTTATCCAACAGGGCGCGAATATCAACGCCGCTAAAGATGACAGCGGCTTGACGCCGCTGATGTTTGCCGCTATTGAGAACAACGCGGAAGTCATAAACGCGCTAATTAAGGCAGGCGCGGACGTCAACGCGAAAAATGACGAGGGGTTGACGGCGTTAATGGTTGCTGCCGAGCAAAACAACGACCCTCAAGTAATAATCGCGCTCATTCAGGGCGGCGCGGACGTCAACGCGAAAAACAACGACGGTATAACGTCGTTAATGGCGGCTGCCGCGCTAAACAGCCCGGATGTTACGATCGCTCTTATCAAGGCGGGAGCTGACGTTAATGTGAAAAATATTAGCAGCGGCTCGACGCCGTTGACGATGGCTGCCGAGTATAACAATGACCCTGAAGTTATGAGCTCGCTTATTATGGCAGGCGCAGACGTTAACGCAAAAGATAAAGACGCAGATACACCGTTGATTCTGGCTGTCTATTTCAACAAGGACACTGAAGCAATAAGCGCGCTAATTCAGGCAGGAGCTGACGTAAACGCGAAAAACAACAGCGGAAGAACTGCTTTGAATTTCGCGGTGGAGACAAGAGAGCCCGAAATCGTGTCGCTTCTATTGAAATCCGGGGCGACCGTATCGGAAAGCGACGTGGAATTGGCGCAAAAGAACGAACGCCTGAAAAACACAACCGTTATTGAAGAATTAAAGCAAAGCGTTAAGTCAGACGTCATTTCAATTGCCGCGCCGCAAGAAACGCAGCTTGCAGCGACGGCGCAGCAACAGGGAGAGGTGACGGCACACGCTGATTGGCATAAGCAGGACGTGCAAACGAAGCGATTGATTGCGGCGCCGCAAGAAACGCGGCTCGAAATGACGGCGCAGCAACCGGGAGAGGCGATGAGCGCTCTTGACTTTGTCAATCTGTGTATAAACGGCACACTCCGGGAAATCGAAGCGGCGATCAAGGCAGGCGCCGACGTAAACGCTAGAAACAACGACGGAAGAACTGCTTTAAATTTCGCCGTGGAGACAAGAGAGCCCGAAATCGTGTCGCTTTTGTTGGCATCCGGAGCGACCGTATCTGAAAGCGACGTGGAATTGGCGCAAAAGAACGGGCGCCTGAAAAACACAGCCGTTATCGAAGATTTAAGAAAAATTGCGGGAGGCGGCGAGGCAACCTCGGTCGGGAACATTGAACAGTCTTTTATTGGGACTTGGGGAGATGTCCGTGTTTCCGGCGATGTGAGCGATGTGAACGCTCAAGTATCAGCAGAGCTTTTCACTTTCAATGCCGACGGCACTTTCGAGCAAGCGGTAATAATCAGGTTATCTTCCGGTCCCCTTGCATTTAATATTTACAACAGATTTACAGGGAATTATCGGGCGTCAGGCGATATCCTGACTACTTACGTAGATAAGAGACATTTAAGCAGTGACGGCGGCAAAACATTTACAACCGAGGTCTATTTTGCCGAAATAGAACGGCGTTATGCCTTTGGCGTTGAGAATAACGTCTCTTATCTCGATTTGACCGATATCAAAGACAAAAACTCTGACGGCAGTTCAGAAGCTGCCGCAGACAAGAGCAGGTACATTAAACAAGGAGGAGATTGAGATTATGGAAAAGATTGTTTTTGCCCTTTTGTTTTCATTGGTTGGATTGGTTTTATTGAAGGTTGGCGCTTCTAAGTCGAGTATACTGAATAAACAGAAAAAGGAATGCACGGCTTCGGCGGAAGGCGTTTTTGTCGACGTCGCTCACAAAGGGAAAGATTACAAAATAGTAGAATTTAAGTATACGGCGGAGGGTATTGAGTATGTCCAGAAAGCCCCTGTCGGTTTTTCACTTTATAATTCAATGAGTAAGGGCAAAAACATTGCGGTGCTCTACAACCCATCCGAGCCGAGCCAGTTTTATATTCCGGAGAATTCAAAGCCTGCGACCATGGTGGCATTGCTTTACACTTTGGGCGCCTTTAGTTTATTAATGGCGGTCGCATTTTTGTTTTTGACAGCGCAAAAATAGAACGAATACGAGTGTTAAATAATATGTATCAATACAACAAAAAGTCGTTGCTCTTTTTGTTGTATTGATACATAATTATGCCACATCATATTGAAAGCTGGCGATCGTTTTGTACCGTACCGCAATGGAGGAACTGCACCGCTGGAAGCGGCGCGAAAACAAAAAACCGTTAATAATCCGCGGGGCGCGGCAAGTGGGCAAGACATGGCTGATGCGCGAGTTTGGCATGACCGCATTTGAGAAAATGGTCTACGTAAGCTTTGACAATAATCAGCGGATGCGTGACCTCTTTTCCGTCGATTACAACATTGAGCGTATCATTACCGGCCTTGAGCTGTACGCTGGATTCAAGATTTCTCCTGCGAACACCCTGCTCATATTTGACGAGGTGCAGGAAGTACCTCAGGCATTGAGCTCGCTTAAATACTTTAACGAGACCGCGCCTCAGTATCAAATAGTCTGCGCGGGCTCCATGTTGGGCATTGCGCTGCATCAGGGCACGTCATTCCCCGTTGGCAAAACTGAGTTTTTGAACCTTTACCCCCTATCATTCACCGAGTTTATGCGCGCTATGGGCAGGGAGCAGTATGCGGAACTGCTTTCAAACGGCGATCATACGCTGGTAAACACATTCAAGCAGGAGTACGTTGAATTATTGCGCTATTACTACTATGTCGGCGGAATGCCGGAAGCGGTGCGGGCGTTTTCCGGCAACAGGGACTTCAATGAAGCGCGGGAAATACAGCAGTGGATACTGGCGGGTTACGAACAGGATTTTTCAAAGCACGCGCCGCACGACATCGTACCCCGTATTCGTATGCTATGGAACAGCATAGGGGCGCAACTCGCCAAAGAGAATAAGAAATTCGTCTACGGCCTTGTTAAGGAAGGCGCCCGGGCTAAAGAATACGAATTGGCTTTGCTGTGGCTTTCAGATTGCGGGCTTGTCCATAAGGTGCATCGCGTGGCTGCTCCCCGCATTCCACTGACGGCCTACGAAGATTTGAAAGCTTTTAAGCTCTTTCTATTGGATGTCGGGCTTCTTTCCTGTATGGCGAGACTGCGGCAGGATACACTGCTGGACGGCAACGAACTGTTTAAGGAGTTCAAAGGGGCGCTGACCGAGCAATTTGTATTACAGCAGCTTAAAACAATCAAAGGGATTGAGACCTGCTATTGGGCGAACGACAGCGGCAATGCCGAGGTCGATTTTGTAATCTGCAACGGCAGCGACGTCATTCCCATTGAAGTAAAAGCCGAAGTCAATTTGCAGGCGAAGAGCCTGAAAACCTACCGGGACAAATTTGAGCCGAAGCTCTCGATCCGGACAAGCATGGCTGACTATAAGGACGAGGGATGGCTGTTGAATATACCGCTATGGGCAGTTGAGTCAAAAATCAATTAACCCGCTTTCTGAAATTGAATATTGTTATAATATCAATATTGAAAAATAACCGCCAAAACGATCAAGAGGAACAGAAAATGAAAAAAGTGTTTTATTCAATAATTTTTTAGCAATATTTGAGGAGGCGTTATAGTGAAAAAGAAAACCTTATCCCTTGCACTCGCGTTCTTAATTTTCCTCAACATATTAACAACGCCAGCGGCGGCGCTTGCCGCAAATAACACTATAAACATTACACCCGGTTGGCCCTATGCGGCAGTCGGCGGCGTCCCCGCTTCGAGGCTACGTGAGTATTACAGCCTGACCGGCGCAGAAAAACGGTTGTACGATCAAATTGCCACAGGCATCGCAAATCTTGATATGAGAATAACAGTAGATTTTCCTCTGCGTAATATTTCGGGTGCAGCAGCGCTTAAAAAAATCGCGAGGCTTGTGCACTATATCCATCCGGAGTTTTTCTGGTGGACAGGCACATATACATATAAATTTGTGATAAATGGCAAATCGACGGTCGACGGCGATTATTCTATACTGCCGGTTTATGAAAAGAATGGCAAGGAAATATGCGCTAAATTTAATCGCGCGAAAAATCAGCTCGTATGGCCCGCAGGACAGGAAATAACTGAGTTGAAATATTGGGTTAATCAGGGAGTAACTGCCCTACACAACGAGCTTGAAAATCTGCTGCGCAGAGTCAGCGCGATGACGCCGCACGAAAAGGAGCTTGCTGTGCACGACTGGTTGTGCGACAGGATAACATACGATAAAAATGCCCCTAATCGTCATACTGTGTATGGCGCCATTATCGAGAGAAGGGCAACTTGCGCAGGCTATTCCGGATCATTTCAATATATCCTAAGACTGTTGGGCGTTGAATGCTTGACTTTCTCTGGTATAGTTCGCAATAGAGAATATCCCAATGGAGAATATCATGCCTGGAGCGCCGTCAAACTGTATGGGGAATGGTATCAGGTGGATGTGACAGGTGATGACAATGACGCACATGATCTGCCTTGGCATTTTCATTTCAATCGCACAACGAAATTTTTCACTGGTCTCGGTTATAATCACGTTCAAGGGTCTGTTCTAAATCCCAACATTACTTGTACGGCGACTCAGTACGACTATTATAATATGACAGACTCGCATATCGCTTCAGACAGCGATTTCATCAGCAATGCGCCCGCGCGCATAGCGAAGGCCAAGGCGAATCGCGAACGGGCGTTCGAACTGGAATTTGACCCGTCTTACGCTATGCCTTCGGAGATTAACACTAAGCTGAAACTTGTTGATCCGGGATTAGCAGCGGGTATCGAGTTTCTATGCTACGATTCTCACGCTCTGTTGTTAGGCGTATTTAAATAAGGTTATATGTCAGACAAATATATCCTTTTTGCTAATCTAAAAAATATCATATTCACTCAAACTTCGCAGGAACTATAAACAAGATTGTAACTTGAAAACACAATAACGAGCAAATAAAATATGCCAAAAGTATAGGCATGAACTCCTTCATCGGGTAAAATTGTATCAGCCAAAAACAAAACAAAACAAACTCAGGAGGTTTATGCAATGATAAAATTATCACGAACGGTTTTTTTACAAAGCTAAGCTTCTGTTTCTCTAACGATTGATTTTCCGCATCCCGTAGGGATGCATCTTTAGTACGAAAATTAATTTTAATGCTCGGTTGATGATGGGATTGCCCATAATGGATTGTTCGGTAGAAGTCTTGCGCCAGTGAAATTTGCATGGCAGTATGGGTATGGCGCGTATTCCTATGGAAGACGCGTAAATTTCAGATGTGGTGAATCTGGCGAGCCGATAAATTAGGAAAGGAAGAAGTGTTTTGAGAAGACTAACGGCGTTATTTGTGTGCGTGCTTATTGTATTAGCGATGACGGTGGGCGTCATGTGGGTGCAGCAAAAGAAAGCGGAAAACTTTAACAAACTGTGCCAATCCGCCACGCCTCAGGAAATTGAGGCGGCGATCCAAGGCGGCGCGAACGTTAACGCGAAAGCTGAGTACGGCCTGACACCGTTGATGCACGCTGCCCATTATAACAATAACCCTGAAGTTCTTAACGTACTTATTCAAGCTGGCGCGGATGTCAACGCGAAAAATGGTAAAGGATCAACGGCGTTGATAATAGCTACCTTGATGAACAGCGCGGAAGTTGTAAATGTGCTCATCAAAGCTGGTGCGGACGTCAACGCGAAAGCTAACAACGGAGTGACAGCGTTGATTTTAGCTGCTCAGCATAACAGCAAGGAGATTGCGAACTCGCTCATTCAAAGAGGCGCAGATGTCAACGCAAAAAGGGCAGACGGGATAACTGCTTTGAGTTGGGTTGCAGCAAGAAATAGGATCGAGTTTGTATCGCTTTTACTGGCAGCTGGCGCTGACGTCGAAGTGAAGGATAACGACGACTCGACGCCCCTGATGTTGGCTGCCCGATTTAGTAATAATCCTGAAATTCTGAGCGCACTTATCAAAGGAGGCGCGGACATCGGCGCGAAAGATAAAGAAGGCTGGACGCCTTTGATATTTGCTGTTCGATTCAATAATAATCCTGAAATTCTGAGCGCACTTATCAAAGGAGGCGCGGACGTCGGCGCGAAAGATAACGACGGCTGGACGCCTTTGATGTTTGCTGCCCTATTCAACAATAATCCTGAAATCCTGAACGCACTTATCAAAGGAGGCGCGGACGTCAGCGCGAAAGATAACGACGGCTGGACGCCTTTGATGTTGGCTGCCCTATACAACAATAATCCTGAAATTCTGAACGCGCTTATCAAAGGAGGCGTAGACATCAACGCAAAAGATAAAGACGGCTGGACGCCTTTGATGTCGGCTGCCCGATACAACAATAATCCTGAAATCCTGAACGCGCTTATCAAAGGAAGCGCTGACGTCAACGCAAAAGATAAAGACGGCTGGACGCCTTTGATGTCGGCTGCCCGATACAACAATAATCCTGAAATCCTGAACGCGCTTATCAAAGGAGGCGCTGACGTCAACGCGAAAGATAAAGACGGCTGGACGCCTTTGATGTCGGCTGCCCGATACAACAATAATCCTGAAATCCTGAACGCGCTTATCAAAGGAGGCGCTGACGTCAACGCAAAAGATAAAGACGGCTGGACGCCTTTGATGTCAGCCGCTATTGAGAACAGCGCGGAAGTCATAAACGCGCTCATTATGGCAGGCGCAGACGTTAACGCGAAAGATAAAGACGCCGATACGCCGTTAATCCTGACTGTCCATTCCAACAAAAGCCCTGAAGTAATAAGCGCGCTAATTCAGGCAGGCGCCGACGTAAACGCGAAAAACAACGACGGAAGAACTGCTTTGAATTTCTCCATGGAAACAAGAGAGCCCGAAATTGTATCGCTTTTATTGAAATCCGGAGCGACTGTATCGGAAAGCGACGTGGAATTGGCGCAAAAGAACGAGCGCCTGAAAAACACAGCCATTATCGAAGAATTGAGGAAAAAGGCGGGAGGCGGCGAGGCAACCTCGGGCGGGAACACAGCAACTTTCGAGTAAGCGGTAATAAATTGACAGGTATAATGTTTCTAAAATGAAAATACCCGCTTAAAATTATAACAATATTACAGGAGGCGTTACAGTGAAAAAGAAAACCTTATCCCTTGCACTCGCGTTCTTAATTTTCCTCAACATATTAGCAACGCCAGCGGCGGCGCTTGCCGCAACGAACACTATAAACATTACACCCGGTTGGCCCTATTCGGAAGTCGGCGGCGTTCCCGCTTCGAGTCTACTTGAGTATTGCAGCCTGACCGACGCAGAAAAACGGTTGTACGATCAAATTGCCACAGGCATAGCAAATCTTGAAATGAGAATAACAGTAGATTTTCCTCTGCGTAATAATTCGGATGCAAATGCGCTTCATAGAATTGCGATGCTTGTGGTCTATACCCATCCGGAGTTTTTCTGGTGGACAGGCGCAATTAAATTAGTGCTAAATGGTGATTTTTCGGCCGACGGTTATTATGTTATACGACCGGTTTATGAAAAGGATGGCAAGGAAATATGCGCTAATATTGATAGTGCAAATAATCTGCTCGACTGGCTCACAGAACAGGAAATAACTGATTTGGAATATTGGGTTAATCAGGGAATAACTGCCATACAAGACGAGCTTGAAAATCTGTTGCGCAGCGTTAGCTGGATGACGCCGTACGAACAGGAGCTTGCTGTGCACGACTGGTTGTGCGACAGGATAACATACGATAGAAATGCTCCTAATCATAAAACTGTGTATGGCGCCATTATCGGGAGAAGGGCAACTTGCGGAGGCTATTCCGCATCATTTCAATATATCCTAAGACTGTTGGGCTTTGAATGCTTGACATTCTTTGGTATAGTTCGCAATAGAGAATATCCCAATGGAGAACTTCATAACTGGAACGCCGTCAATCTGTTTGGGGAGTGGTATCAGGTGGATGTGACATTAAATAACAATGACACATATGGTCTGCCTTTGCATTTTCATTTCAACCGCACAACGGAATTTTTCACGAAACTCGGTTACGACCACGTTCAAGAGTTTGTTCTAAATCCCAACATTACTTGTACGGCGACTTGGTACGACTATTATAATATGACAGACTCGCATATCGCTTCAGACAGCGATTTCATCAGCAAGACGCCCGCGCGCATAGCGAGGGCCAAGGTGAATAACGAACGGGCGTTCGAACTGGAATTTGACCCGTCATACGCTATGCCTTCGGAAATTAACACTAAGCTGAAACTTATTGATCCGGGATTAGCAGCGGGTATCGAGTTTCTCTGCTACGATTCTCTCGCTCTGTTGTTAGGTAAATTCAAATAAGGCTATATGTCAGAATCCTGGAAAGTGAGGGGCTGTAACAAAAGTAGTATATTGGTCATCCCAAACCACAATATATAGTGGTTGTTCGGCATTGTGAGCACAATATGTTGTATGGGCGGCATCCTGCCGCCAGCTTTTGTTACAGCCCCATTTTTGTTACTTTTGTTACAACAACCTCAGTGAAATAAACTTTCCGTATTTCTCCCGCCGGATTATGTGGTAAAGATAATGCAGCTTTGCCAGGAAAAATGCAGGACCTATCAACATTGCTTCTTAATTAATCTATTCGCTGGCGTTTTTTCATTATCTCTTTTTCATGAAAAAGAATGGAACAACAGCCAATAGAACTATTAACGCATAGCTCGCGTTGCATCCGAGCCAGCATTCCTCTTCCTCCAATACAACAGAACCTCCAGCCGAATAGAAAACAGCCAAAGCCAACGTATCGCCATCAATTTCGTGTTTAGCGCGACTGTAGTTATTATTATAAGTATCGCCCACAGTGTGATACACTGTTTCCAATGTACCTCCCGTTCCCGTCATGGGTATGCCTTTTAGGCTTTTACGCCAGCTAAAACACTGCATCGAATTTTTCAGGTTTTCGTGCAAAAACTGCGAGTTCGTGCTAATGCCTGCCTGTGCGAAAGGATAGTTATCCGTGCCTGCTCCATAGACGATGCTAAAATTATCCAGGATATTGAAGTCGTCATATATGTAGTCGCCATTAAGATCTTTTTCGTATGAGAGATAATCAAGAGGATTCAGGCTGCTTTTTTTGAACGTAATTTTTTTGTCTTTATGCCTGCCGCTATTTTGCAGCTTTTGGACGGCTTGATAAACGTGCCTGAACCCGGTGTATTCGTTAGCGATTACCAATGCTTGCGGAACGTCTATCAGACGGTCCGTGGTGTTTGCTAACGCATTTTGAAGCGTGTTAATATCCGCGTTATGGATGCTTATATGCATGTATATACACTCCGGTTCGCCAGTGGCTATCTGGTCCATGTTATAGAGCCCCGCGAAATTTTCAGCTTTGAAAATTTCGTCCTTCTCTTTCTCTATAAAATCGGTAATGAATCTCCGCGAGCCGCGCATAGAAAAAGCTTCTTCGGGATTGAACAGCGCGAAAACTATGTTGTGCTCAAATAGAACCTCGCTTTGCTTCCACGCGCGCGCCATTTCCATCAACATCGACGGGCCAGAGGAATTGTCGTTGCCACCGGAGCCGCTGATAACACTATCATAGTGCGCTGTCACATAGACGGTCTTTTTGCTTCCCGTAGCAGAAGGCAATACCGCTATCACGTTTTTCCCATCAAATCTTGTTCTCATGTTCACTCTGATCGGAGTGTCGGCGCTCAAGCCACTCAATATGGAATTCGTATCGACATAGTTCGTAGTACCTACCGGAATGGAAATTGCAGTACCGCTGGTTGTATTGCCTATTTGCGCATAAGTAGTGTCGCTGCCGGTCGTTTTACCATTAAAGGGAGGTAGAGGGGAGATGGAGATAGAGCGCGGCTCGCGCCATTGAAAGATAACCGCTTGGGCGCCAGCTGTTTGCAGCGCCAGAGCGGCGTTGTAATACTGAGCCGCACTGGGAGCCGCAGCAGCAGACGCGTTATTCGTCGGCCCCGTGCCCGTGCGAACGAACACCGCTTTGCCTGTGTAATCGCCGACCGGTACATCCAGGCTCGCATAGGTCTGGAAGTTTGCGCCTGTGCTGGGCCAATCCAGCACTATAGCGCCCGTGGTATTCACCGTATTGTTGGTAAACTGGTACACGGTACTGCCGGCATAAGTTGGGCCGAAATACATATATCTCTTGCCGTTTATCTCCACGTAGCCGTTATTACGCTGATTAGCAGAACTCGCAGCTGCGCCTGAAGCTGCTTCACGGATATCAAATTCATGCAGAATCGGCTCGTAACCGTAGAGCTTCAGTTGAGTCATAAAGTAATCAGCAGCTTGATCCGCCCCTATCGACGAAGTAGTCCTGTTGCCGATACCGACAGACAGGTAACGAACAATGTTTTCCGCATTATCATAGTCCATAAACGACAGAAATTTCTCTTCTTCTTCAGTAAGAACGAGTTCACTCGTCAGGGTCTGTGAAGCAAATAGCCCCGTCACAATCATTAACGCAGTTAAAAAAATTAAAAATCTTGATTTCAAATTGTTTCTCTCCTTTATCATAGATAGCTGTTTTTTGAAAAAAGTCACATTATCAAGCATGATTCAATATTTTTTACTTGTTCTCAATAATGTAATCCTATAAATTATACTATCCGAGCGTATTTTGGCAAGTCTGTAATAGCCATCTATGGTAAAAAGAAGTTGAACGCCCAGCTCAGTGATGCAATATTTTTTGTTTACTGCTGTTTTGTTTTATACGGAACAGTTATTTCCGGTAGTCCGATTTTTTTCTATTGAAAACATGTTATTTAAGCGACTATAATAGAATTAATATAAGGTATGATTTTGGCGGAAAGGGGCGCGAATGTGACGGCTATAGCGGAATATGCGCTCTTGATTGTTTACGCTAGCGCGTTTGTGCCTTCTGTTGATCCCGCTAATATAGCTATTTGTTATGCCTCTAAATAGCCAAAGTCGAGCGGGTCAGACTGTCCGAGAATCAAAACCTCTAAATTCATAAATACAACAACAGTAAGTATCATTTATTTTTGTTACAGCCCTTACAAAGCTGCATTGCGCAGCCCGAAGTCTCTGGCGTTTGCTTTTATCTTTAACTCCACGCTCCACACTGCTTTTATCACCTTTTTCTTTTTTTGCTGCTATTAACTAGTATGCCATTTCGTCCTGACGCCATTATGTCGTCGATGCTCGCCAGCGCTTCTCCTGTTCCGAGAGCTACGCATTCCATCGGGTTTTCTGCTACAAAACAGTATATATCGGTCTGGCTTGTTATTAGATCGGATAATCCGCTCAGCAGCGCTCCGCCGCCTGTAAGAACTATGCCTCCGTCAATGATGTCAGCTGAAAGCTCCGGGGGCGTCACCTCCAGTACATTGCGAACTCCGTCGACTAATGACTGAATAAGCTCTGAAATCGCCCTGTTTATAGCGCTGCTTGAAACTTCTATTTGACGCGGAAGTCCCTGCACCAGATCGCGTCCCTTTATTATCATGCTGTTCTCATTTTCCGGATAAGGTATGCAAGTGCCTATTTGAATTTTAAGGTTTTCCGCCGTTTGGTCGCCTATCGCAAGATTGTATTCGCGGCGCATGTAACGCACTATGCTTTCATCGAATTTATCTCCGCCAACGCGAAGCGATTTGGATACGACAACACCGCCCATTGAAATAACGGCGATATCCGTCGTTCCTCCTCCGATGTCCACAATCATTTTTCCCTTTGGCTCCTCGACGTCCAATCCGGCGCCTATTGCCGCCGCCATGGGCTCTTCTATGAGATAAGCCTCTTTGGCGCCGACTTCAACTGCGGCTTCAAGTACCGCGCGGCGTTCGACATCCGTTGCTCCAGAAGGGACGCAGATCATTACACGATTCTTAAAAAACCTTCTCCATCCTTGGATTATCCGTTTCATAAAATAGTGCAGCATTGCTTCGGTCATCGTATAGTCTGCAATAACTCCGTCTCTAAGCGGCCTTACAGATACAATGTTGCCGGGAGTTCGCCCAACCATTCTCTTTGCTTCAAGCCCTACTGCCAGGACATCCCCTCTATCAATGTCAATAGCTACTACTGACGGCTCTCTTAACACAACGCCGTGCTTTTTTTCAAAGATTAGTACTGTCGCTGTCCCAAGATCTATTCCAATATCTGTACCGAACATTTTATTTAATTCCTCCCAAAGGATAACCTACACGCCAGAAAAAAAGCCCGCTTGACGGAGCAGTCATTCCCGATTCAATTCTGTTCATGCCTGAAAGCAGTTCGCGCATCCACCCGGCCGTAACTTCGCCGCGTCCTACTCTATCAAGATTTCCAACTATAATTCTAACCATGTTATTGAGAAAAGCTTCCCCTCTGACCTGTAACATAGTCATCCTGCCAATGCGTTTGCACGAAACGCGCAAAAGAGTACGCACTGAATTTTCAGGGCACTCGGCAGCTTTACAGAAAGCGCGGAAATCATGACGACCGGTCAATAATCGACACGCTGTCCTTACCTGTTCCAAATCCCAAAAGCAGCGGTTCCACCAGACAAAAGGCCGCAGCGGCGCAAGGCAACTGCTGCCATGATATACGAAATAGCGGTACTCTCGCCATAAAGCGGAACGTCTTGCATCAAAAGATTCATCAACTGAAAAAACGTCCATGATGCGAATATCTTCTGGCAGATGAGCGTTCATTGCAAGTAAAAGCTTTCGCGTTTCCCAGTTTCCCCGGGTACTGAAAGATGCTATTTGACTTATTGCATGAACTCCTGCATCTGTTCTTCCAGCGCCTGTAACAGTACAATTTTCGCCAATTTTCAAAAGCGATTCTTCGATGCACTGCTGAACGCTCTTGACATCATTTTGCCTCTGCCATCCGGCGTAGTTTGTTCCAAGATACGAAACTCGAACAGCATATTTTTTATTGGCGATTGATGACATATATTTTAGCACCTTCCGTAAATAATTAATATTAAAGCCATTTTGCCACGGAAACACATGTCATATAAATTATCAAACATACAGACAATACTGTAACGCAAGAATCGATTTTTTTCCACTCAAGAGGATGAAATCGCGTACGCTTCGCTCCAACAACGAAACCTCGCGCCTCCATCGCTATTGACAGTTCATCAGCCCTTTTGAAGGCAATTACGAATAATGGAATTAAAACAGGAAAATAAGCTCTTATTCGCCTCGCGATATTTCCGTCGTCAAATCTTGCTCCCCGGGCAATTTGAGCTTTCTTAATTTTAAGCGCCTCATCCGACAATAGAGGGATAAATCTGAGAGCCATCATGATCATAACGGAAATCTCCTGCGGAAAAATTTTCGAGAAGGCGTCCGCTACCGACATTGGAGAAGTAGTAAGCGGCAAAAGAGATGCGAACATAATCAGTATTGAAATCCGTAAAGAAACTTCAAGAGCGCCTTTATATTCTCCCTGAAAAACATGAATTGCTCCTGTGAGCAAAATTAGAAAGCGAACATTCCATAAAGTCTTCAAATAAATTCTGACAGATATTTTAGATAATAAAGCACAGAAAATAAAAGCAAACACACAGATTGTAAATTCTGCAAGGCTCCTGGAACTGAAAATCCAAATCAGAACAGCCGTCACTGCAATGAATTTCGCGCGCGGATCAAGAGAATGAATCACCGAATCAACAGGGATATACTGGCCTATCGAAAATGAATTCACGCTCTTCAAATCGGCATACCAAACATTAGTTTTATCATTACCGCCTCCCGCGCGAGTTTTCCCGCAGAAACAGCGCCCGCGCGAAGCGCGCGCACTCCAACTTCATAAACTTCCGGCTCGGCGCCTCCGCTTGGACATGAAGTCCCAATAACAATTATGATACCCTTTTTTACAGCTTCCTCTATGCAGGGGAGAAGATTTTCATCTTCTTTTTCAAAAGGGACTCCGGCGGAACCATACCCTTCAATCAGTATCGCCTTGGGGTTCGTGCCTATCAGCGCCCGTAAATAACCGGTCTTTATACCGGGAAAAACCGGAACAAGCGCGACATGCCCTTCCTTTATAAAATCTTCGAACTTTATCTCGCTCTTATCCTGTTTATCCGGTTTGATATCGCTGAGCACATGTTTTCCATCTTCCTTGAAGCCAAGCAAAGGCTTACTCCAGCTTACAAAGGAATCCATAGCGTGCGAATAATTCTTCGATACGCAGGTTCCCTCATAGAGCTTTCCGCAGAAAGCAAGCGCGACTTCCTTTCGTCCGGCTCGAAACAGTAAACGCGCGAAAGCGAAAGAATCGTTCAAATTATCATCGGCGTCGCTTCCATCGACCCCCGGAGGCAGCATTGATCCGGTCATAACCACAAGCGAGTTCGTCATGAACGACAATGCCGCAGCCGTCCATGACATAGTGTCGGTACCGTGCAACACTATTGACGCGTCAAAATAGGACGCGTGATTGTTTATGCAGTCAGCAATTATGAACCAGTCCTTCGGCGACATGTTCGTGCTGTCCTTTGAAAATATATCAATTACATCGACGGTGTCATCGGTTGAGATTTCAGAACATCTGGACATAAGCTCTTTCCCGGAAATCCCGGGCTTCAATCCATCAGGAGTCGGCACGCTTGCTATCGTCCCGCCCGTTGCGACGACTAAAAATTTCATTAGTTATTTCCTCCCGTCAAAGATTATGGAGAATCAAACATGATGGATTTTCCCCCGTTGCCGATTCGACCGACAACATTTCCAATAGAATCAATAAATACCTCGTCATAGCCAAGTACTCTCATTTCCGCTTCGATGCGCTTTGCAAGGTCGCCTTCTTTGCCGGAAACGCTCTTTATCCGTACCAGTTCCCCTGCGAACCTGACAAGTTCACCTTCGATTTCCTTTACGGCTGATAATATTTTCATGTGCGACTTGGCATCAAAACTCAGCCCATCCGGGGGTACGTGGGAACGGCATAACATCCCGAATATTTGCTATCCCTGTCATATACATCAGCAGCCGTTCAAAGCCCAATCCAAAGCCTGCGTGTTTCACTCCGCCGTAACGGCGTAAATCCAAATACCAGCTGTAATTGGCGGGATCAAGCCCCATCTCGGCCATCCGGCGCTCCAGTACATCCTGCCGCTCCTCCCTCTGGCTTCCGCCGACGATTTCCCCTACGCCCGGGACTAAGCAGTCCATAGCCGCCACCGTCTTGTCGTCGTCATTCAAGCGCATATAAAACGCCTTGATTTCCTTGGGGTAGTCGGTGACAAAGACGGGCGCCTTGTATATGCTCTCAGTGAGGAACCTTTCGTGCTCGGTCTGCAGGTCGCAACCCCAGAAAACCGGGTATGCAAACTCATCTTTATGGGGTTCCAGCAGACGGATAGCTTCTGTGTAGGTGATATGGGCGAAATCGGATTTTGTGATATTCGTAAGCCGCTCAATCAGGCCCTTATCGTAAAAATCATTGAAGAATTTCATTTCTGCCGGGCAGGTTTCCAAAATCTCCGCCAGTACGCTTTGGAGCATGTCCTTTGCGAGCTCCATGTTGTCGTAGAGATCGGCAAACGCGATTTCCGGCTCGATCATCCAGAATTCGGCGGCATGGCGGGCGGTGTTTGAGTTTTCCGCGCGGAAAGTGGGCCCAAAGGTATATATATTGCCGAAAGCAAGAGCCATGCACTCGCCCTCCAGCTGACCGGAGACGGTAAGACCGGTATGCTTGCCGAAAAAATCCTTTCCGTAATCTACAGCGCCTTCCTCGGTGAGAGGCGGGCTTTTTGGGTCAAGCGTAGTAACCCGGAACATCTCTCCCGCGCCCTCAGCATCGCTGCCGGTGATTATCGGTGAATGAACATAGACAAATCCCCGTTGATGAAAAAACCGATGGATGGCGAAAGAAGCCGCGGAGCGGACACGGAAAACCGCCTGAAAAGTATTTGTTCTTGGGCGCAAATGGGCAATTGTCCTCAAAAATTCCAAGGAATGGCGCTTTTTCTGCAAGGGGAAATCAAGGTCGGAGTGACCCAGAACGTTGACCTCAGAGGCCTTAATCTCGTAAGGCTGCTTCGCGCCCGGGGTAACGGCAATAACGCCCTCGACTGCGATGGCAGAGCCTATCCCAAGTTTTGTTATATCCTTATAGTTTTCCAGCTTGCACTCCTCAAACACCACTTGAGTGGCGCCAAAAGCAGAGCCGTCGCTTAACTCAATAAATCCAACCGCCTTGGAATCCCTTATGGTCTTCACCCAACCGCAGACTGTGACATTCTTTCCCGCCAAACTTTCGTAAGAGCGGCTGAGTTCCGCAAGTTCTATTCTCTTCACGCGCTTTCCCTCCATTTTTAAATAATTATCATAAATTGAATGGTTATCTTGCTTTTTATTGTAGTATAAACGCTTCATTATCTCCAGTAGTTATCTCAACTTAACCTTAAATTTTCCTCTCATCCAGTATTTCCTGAATGTATGGAGTTGTCTTCAAACCGGAGCTTGATAGTAAGACTACCACGCACTCCCCCGGAAGTATGCATTTCGACGAGTAGAGTTCGTCAATTGCCGCAGCGGCTACTGCGCTTGTGGGTTCAACATAAAGCCCCATTTTTGCGAGTTTTAGCAGCGCGTTCACTGTCTTTTCGTCATCTATCGCGAGTACCGCTCCCTCTGAACTGCGTATCGCCTGAAGCAATTCCGCTCCTCTTATTATGTGCGTCGAAACTATTCCTTCAGCTATACATTTCCCTTCGGGAGGCGCAACGTCCGGAACATTTTCTAACCCATTAGTCCATGCGTTGTATAGAGGAGAGCATGAAGAACCTTGGACAGCATATATGCGAGGGATTTTTGCGACAGCGCCCCCGCGTATGAGATCGCTGAAAGCGTGCCAGGCGCCAAGCGCAAGGCTGCCTTGACCGGCAGGGACAACAACGGCATCCGGCATCAATTCGCTCGAAGGCGCAAGGCAAAGCTGCTCCCAAATTTCAAACGCCCATGTCTTAACTCCGTGCGCGAAATACGGGCTCCAATTGTGGCTTGCATATATATTTTCGCACCTGTTTTCCGAATTACGCCCGCGTCCCTCAGCCTCCATACTAGCAGCGCTTCTGGGGCCGGGTATCTTAGTTAATGTTGCGCCATAAGCTTCTATTTGAACGCATTTACCTCTTGAAGTCGATTCGGGGACTATTACTTCGCACGGGATGTCGGCAGCCGCGCAATATCCTGCAATAGAGGCGCCGGCGTTTCCGGACGAATCCTCGTATACCGATTTCACTCCGAGTTCACGTAAACGATTTAGCATGACGGCAATTCCGCGGTCCTTGTACGAGCCGGTCGGCAGGATTTCGTATTTGAAATGTATGTTGGCGCCATTCCAGTTTTTCGTAACAAGAGGCGAAAATTCTTCCCCAATCTTGACGGCAGAAAGAGCGTCCTCAATCGGCAAGGCTTTGTTGTATCTCCAAAACCCACGATATTTATTGTCTATCATGGATGGATTCATGGAAAATGATTTATCAAGCGAAAAATGAGCGCCGCAAGGGCATCTCCATAGTAATTCCTCTTCTTTATACGCGCTTCCGCACCCATTACATACAAGCATTTGCATCCGCCTTTCGTCTATAATTTTGTCGAGAGAGTTTTTATATACCGCATGTTAAAATTATTATAGCTTTAAAAGTTACATTTTTCACGGAAAGGCAAGGATAATTCACATGTCTAAACAAAAAATAGATGTCAATGAAAATCTGAATGTCTCAATAGGGGAACTCTTTTTGCCGGAGCAAACGGAAGCGCGCCCTCAGAAAACGCCAAATGAAAAGGATTCGCCGCTTCCCTCAAAAAAAAATACAAAGCCAAACATAAGCAGCCCGCACAAAGATATAAAAGAATTGATACCACAAATCGGCAAAGTTTCGCTTCAGCTCCAAAAGGCAGGAAGAGGCGGAAAAACTGTCACACTGATATCGATAAGCGAAGCTAAATCAGAAGTAATGAGTAACCTTGAAGCAATACTCAAAGAACTGAAAAAATCGCTTGGCTGCGGAGGCCAATTAGAGCAGGGGAAAATTGTGCTTCAGGGAGAAATAGCTGACCGCGCCTCAGAATGGTTCGTAAAAATGGGCGCAAAAACTAGAAAGACAGGGATTAGGGATTAGGGATTAGGGATTAGTAAAGACAAAAGGCAAAGACAAAGACAAAAGACAAATGCCCATGAACTTACAGTTCACCACGATGAATGAAATTTGGGAACCTCATGGTAAAGATTACTGGATTGCGCAGCCTGCCACGATTGCCGCGCCGCAAAATACCTATCGCTTCGCTGGCACTTCCGTCGCGTTGCTCCTCCTGAGACGCGGCTCGCAAAGACGTTAATTAGTCAAGTTTCGTTCACTGTGGCGAGAGAAACTCGTGACCATTGCTTCGTCGCAAAAAGACGCTGGCGTAAAGAACGGCTTCGCCGAGGCGCAAAGACACATGCGCGTGGCGATCACATCCGTCATTGCGAGCGAAGCGCGGCAATCCAGCGTCTTTGTTTTTAAGTTTTTAAGTCTTTAAGTCTTTAAGTTTTTTTCTAATCCCTAATCCCTAATCCCTGTTTTTTTATTTCGTCATTTGGATTATCTTAAATACGCGAGGCAGTAATTGTTTCTCCTCCGGCACGTCCACGACTGAAAACTCCGTGTAACCTACTCCCAGTTCGTGAGCCCAAGACTTTATGAGGGTTATGCTCACATCCGCTCCCAATAATTCATTCAAGATGAATTTTGCTTCTTCGATTCCCGGCGCCATTGACAGCAAAGAATTCGGGCCTGCAACTTCCGCTCTCAGCCTGTCCCATACAGCAGCCACATCTACAATACTGACTCCGATAAGAGGATTTTCAAGCAATTTGGCGACCTCGGGCGAAACTTCCGGCTTTACGCTAAGAGCGCCCTGATCGATAAATCCTAAGAAAAGCGTGTCCTTCTTCACTCCTAAGAGCACCGGCAACGGAACTATCTCTTGATTCAAGGTGAGGAGTTTGTCCCACCCTTCAACTTCCAATGAAGTAAGAGGGATGGACTCTGAAACTATTGGGCTTTCCACTATCTTATTAAAAATGTTCGCCGCCACGC
Source organism: Synergistaceae bacterium (assembly GCA_009783355.1). Taxonomy (GTDB): domain Bacteria; phylum Synergistota; class Synergistia; order Synergistales; family Aminobacteriaceae; genus WRNQ01. The sequence goes on along the minus strand of WRHH01000015.1, from coordinate 10,751 downwards.
CTTCGCGCCCGGTTATCGCAATGTGCCCGCCTATCGTCTTCATGCCCATAACTGTCGCGTCGCTTCCGAGAGCAATTGAGACAGAGCCGCCCAATAAAGCGTCTATGTCGCTCTCCGATATTTTCATGGTTTCGAGTTCCTTCACGAACATATCCCAACCCGCTGCTAATTCGGGACTCGAATTACGAAAATCTTCAGCTCTCAGCGCCAACTGGCCTGCAAGGGCAAATAATAGCTTTCCGCCGCCTGCCATAATCAAACTGCCGCCAACCTCCGGTTTTCTTTCCGCAAAACGCTCAACATCGACAAAGGAATCAAGAAAGTTCGCTGCTGTTGATAAAAGATAACTTCCCGGATTTATTGTAAGCGCATGTTCAAGTTCAAGCGGAGCTTTGAAAATCTTGACAATAGCGCCAGATTTCCCGACAACGTCTCCTCCGGTCATCTCAATAATCGGCGCAAGCGTAAGGAAATCAATATGCGCCAGAAAGTAATTTGGACTGTCAAAGCGGCGTTTCCATGCAAGCCTGTTCCCGCTCTTATCCAATGCTCCAATTGACGCCTCAAGTTCAACGGGGGACGACGCTATCAGCAACAGGTCGTCTTTAGCAGCGAATACTACCTGATCGTCCAGATTATAATACTTAAAGCCTGCTCCCTCTTGGACTTCAAGCGTAAATAATGTGGCCAGCATCAGAGCAGAGTCCCCTAAAAGCAGCGTGACAATTTCAGCGCTTGTTGCAGTGCCATTGGCCATGCGGTCAAGCTTTTCACGGGCTGAATCCGGCATAAAAGCGGCGGCCTGCACAAACGGCGTCATTTCAGCCGTTATTCCGGCAGCGACTACTACATTCTTTAAGGGAATCTTCGCCGTGAAAGCCGCAAACATGTTCACCGCATTAGCTTGATCCTTTTCCATTAAGGACGTAAACATTGCAATATTTGCCTGTGAAAATATCTCATTCAGCAGTCCGTTCAGATCGTTCATGCCGAACACAACGTAACTAGAATTCTCCTGCCTTGCGGAGAGCGCGTCATGCGGCGACAGCGCCAACGCGGCGGAGGAAAGAACAAAAATGAACAACACTGCTAAAATTATTTTGTTGAAAGATTTACGTACCATTAAAATGCCTCCTTTAGATATTTGGGTAAACCTCTTTATATTGCTTCCTTGAGTATGTGGTCACAGTTACGCCCTGTAGAAGATTGGACGGAGCCGCCTCGTAGATGTAGCCGGAGGGATCCATGATTAGAGTAATTTACTAGCTGGACAACATTCGCAATAGCTTTGCTCTATAGGTGTCCAGTATCACCGCTGCTATAATAATTGCGCCTGTCGCTATCTGGCGCGTAAAATCGCTATACCCCATCAGTAAAAGGCCGTTGTTTAGCACGCCGATTATTGCAGCTCCAAACAGAGTTCCAATCATGCTGCCCTTGCCTCCGCTCATGCTGGTTCCTCCAATTACAACGGCAGCGATTGCCGAAAGCTCGAACCCGTTACCTAGAATCGGAGAAGCCATGTTGAGGCGCAACATATAGAGGATTGCCGCGACGCCGACTGTTGCCCCGCATATCATAAACGCAGCTATTTTATAAATTCTCGGGTTGTGTCCCGAAAGCCTTACCGCTTCCTCGTTATTACCAATAGCGTAGATCATGCGCCCGAAAATAGTTTTAACAAGAATAAAATGCCCGACCAAGACCAGCGTGATGGCCATAATAAATATGACGGGAACATCGAAGTACGAAATTAATCCGAAGGAGTTAAACTCGGCAGGGAATGAAAATATCGTCCTCGAATCGCTGAACTTAAGCGCAGCGCCCCTCGCTATGTTTTGCATACCAAGGGTGACCACGAATGAGTGAATCTTCCACTGCTCGCAAACAAAGCCGTTGAACAGTCCGCAAGCCATTCCCGTTAGCATTGAAACCAATACGGCCAGCGTTATTGCCGCTCCGACGGGCAACTCCTTATTGGTTATGGTAAATCCTGCCAGAATCGTACATAGAGCAAGCATTGACCCAACGGAAAGGTCTATACCGCCAAGCAGGATGACAAATGTCATGCCAACCGCGATAACCGTGTTGATGCTTATTTGGGTGAAGATATTGGATATATTGGGCTTAGAGGCGAAGTTGGGAACGGAATAGGAAAACAGAATGCAAAGCAATGCCAGAATACAGCCAATCCCAGCCTCGTTAAGCAATAGATATGCGATTCTTTTAGTGTTCATTCATTCTGTCCTTTCGTATAAAGTAATCTCACGAAACGCGGTAAGCATATTTTAAGATGCGTTCCTGCTCGAAATCGGGGCGTAACGCCTCGCCCGACACCTGTCCCCCTGAAAAAACGATTATTCTGTGGCAGACGCCCATTAGCTCGCTCAAATCAGACGAAACGATCAGTATCCCCTTACCCTCCGACAAAAGGCGCCACAGCAGAAGGTAAATCTCGTATTTCGCGCCGACATCAATACCGCGAGTTGGTTCGTCGAATATCAGTACCTTTGCGTCGCGAAAAAGCCACTTCGCTAATACAGCCTTTTGCTGATTACCGCCGGACAAGTTCCTCGCCAACTGGTACACGGACGGCGTTTTGATGGCAAGCCCTTTCGAAAGCCGCCTTGACTCGAAATGCTCGACGTGTTTATTGACAAGCCCGAGTTTCGTCACTCTATTTAAAGCTGCAAGCGTTTCATTGGAGGCAAGAGGCATATCCAACACCAAACCTTGCGTCTTCCTGTCCTCCGTTAAAAGGCATAATCCCCGCTTGACCGCGTCACGCGGGGATCGGATGTCCAACTTTTTGCCGTCCAGCAAAATTTCTCCTCCGCGCTTTATATCGGCGCCGAATAAAGCGCGCACAGTTTCCGTCCGCTTTGAGCCTACAAGCCCAAAGATTCCTAGAATCTCGTCACGTTTAAGTTCAAAAGATATTTTGTTTGGGTTGCCTGCTATAATTAAATTTTTAACCTCTAACCTCGGTTCGCTTTTTGGAGATATTGCGTCGTTGAAAGGATATTCGACTCCCATTTGACGTCCCACCATCATGGAAACAATCTGAGGAACGCTGACCTTATCGACATCATTCGTCGAAACGAGTTCGCCATTTCGCAACACTGTGACGCGCGTTCCGATTTCATATATTTCTTTTAAGCGATGAGATATGTAAATAACAGTTAATCCTTGTTGTTGTTCAGTTTTGATTATTTCAAAAAGACGCGATATCTCACCCTGCGAAAGCGTTGCCGTTGGTTCGTCCAAGATTAACATGCTACACTTTGAGGAAATGGCCTTTGCAATTTCGACAAGCTGCATTTGCGCAACTCCGAGAAGCTCTACGGGCATCCCCGGGTCAACGTCCAGTCCAACGCGCTTCAGTACATCCACAGTGTTTGCGTGAAGCTTTTTTTTATCAACCAGTATCCCCTTGCGCGGCAGCCGGTCAAAAAAGATGTTTTCAGCGACTGAAAGATATGATAAAAGGTTAAATTCCTGATAAACCGCTCGAATTCCCGCATCCATTGCCGCCCGGGGCGTCTCGGGTAAATAGGGTTTATTTCTGTAAAACATTTTACCCTTGTCGGGTTTGTAATATCCGCAGAGGATCTTTACAAGCGTAGATTTGCCGGCGCCGTTTTCGCCGACTAGAACATGAACCTCACCCTCCCGAATGGAAAATGAAACACTCGAAAGCGCGAGAACTCCAGGGAAATTTTTTGATACGCTACGTATTGATAAAATATCAGCGCTCATTTATTCTCCTCAACAGAATGCTGCTCTGTGTAAAAAAACTTTTTAATAATAAATTCATCCACAAATTCATGTTAATCCATGTAATTTTCAAAATATGCAACAAGGGCGGCATTCCCCTCCTGTTGAAGTGTGGCTCAGCTTAGTTCCACCGCCCCGCTTTTGTCAGAAAACTGAAAAACGTATTCCTTATTTCAAATTTTCCTTTGAAACGACTTCGACCGGAGTTTTCTCCCATCCGGCGATACTCTCGCCGTTCAGGATACGAAAACCTACTTTTATAGCGTTAGCGGCCATCTCAGGTCCAAACTGATCCACTGTGGCAAGCATCTTGCCTTCTTTAATGAGTTCCTGACACGCCCCGATATTGTCGAAGCCTACGACTTCAATCTGCCCGCTTTTACCGGCAGCCTCAATTGCGCGAACAACGCCGAGCGCCATTGAATCATTGGCGCACATAACGCCTTTTACATCAGGGAATCTCGTCAATAAGTTAGTCATAACGGTGTTCGCTTCCTCGGTTTCCCAGTGCGCGGTGTTGGAAGCCAGAAGATTAAGGCCGCATTCGGCGACAGCCTTGTCAAAACCGGCTTTTCGCTGTTTAGCGTTATCCGCGCCGGGATTGCCTTCGATGATTATGACGCTTGCATCTTTGCCCAGCTTATCGCCAAGAAATTTTCCCACAAGATATGAGCCTTCCTCGTTATCGGGTCCGACAAAGAGAAAATCCTGCGGTAATCCGCTGTCCGCGAGCGCTTGCTTGTCGAGCGTAACGTCGAAATTCACAACCAAGATTCCCGCATCGACAGCCTTCTTTACGGAAGGTACAAGTCCCACGGAATCCGCCGGCGCAAGGACAATCAAGTTAACCTTCTGAGTTATGAAATTCTCCATCGCGCTGATTTGGGTATCGATATCCGTCTCGGAGTTCATGCCTACCGGAATAAGCTCAAAAGTACCATCGTCCGCCGCAAACTTACGCGCGCCCTCTTCCATAGTTTTGAAGAATTCATTCGCTAAAGATTTCATAACGAGTCCAACAACCGGTTTTTCTGCAGCCAGAGCCGCGCTTCCAAGGCACATCGCTAATACAACTGCCATAATAATTGCAAACAACTTCTTCATTTCCAAATCTCCTCCTGTTTTATTAAACATAATTACATTATGCATCTTTAGAAATACGATATGCGTCAATCTCTGTCCTATAAGGGATAGAGTCCTGAGCTCCCCGTTTTGTTACGGTCAAGCCTGCCGCTATAGTCGCAAAGCTCATGGCCTCGCCTGGAGTTTTGCCGTTCGCCAACGCTACAACATAAGCCGCGCAAAAACAGTCTCCTGCCGCTGTTGTATCGACTGCCCGTACAGGGATCGGAGGGAAAATCTCGCACGCGTCGTTTTGTATCAACATGCTGCCTCTGCCCCCCAATGTCACAATAACGGATTTTACTCCCGCGCTAATAAGCTTTTCGGCGCCTATTCTCATTTCATCAATTGAGTCGTCTTTGCATTTGCTGAGCCTGATTAATTCGGTTTCGTTCGGTATGATGCAATCAAGTTTTCCTGGAATACCATCCGGTAAATAATCCGGCGCCGGCGCCGGATTCAAAATCACTGTCTTGCCTAATTCTTTTCCACGATTAATAGCATACCATGCGGATACCAACGGAATTTCCATTTGCAGCAGAATATAGTCACACTTTTTAAAGGCTTCGTCGTTCATGCGTAGATACGCTTCATCGCAACATTTATTTGCTCCAGCTATAACTACGATATTGTTATTGCCGCTCTTTTCAACGTTTAGAACAGCGGTTCCGGTGTTCTGTGATTCGATGCGCCCGATTGCATCGATCTTTACGCCTGCTGAAGACAGGTTACGTATAATCTCGTCCCCGAAACCGTCTCTACCCACGCAACCCAACATCTCCACATTGCCATTGAGTCTTCCTGCGGCGAACGCCTGATTCGCCCCTTTTCCCCCGCAGCTGTAACGCAGATCGCTCCCTAAAACTGTCTCTCCTGCTACAGGAATTACATCTACCTGCAACACAATATCCATGTTCAAACTACCTATCACAAGTATGTTTTTCATTTTCGCCGCGCGACGCCTCTCTTCTTTAGACTTGCATTATCACTCACAACGTTGGATAAAAATATTCTCATATATGTAACATTTACGAGTTTTTTAACACTCGCTTTAAATTAGTATATACGCGTTTAAAAAACTGTCAATACAGTTGTTTTACCTCACCTTATTTTTTAAATTTTCGCTATATGTTATCATTATATAACACATGCAGATTAAAAATTTGTGATAATATCTCTCATAAATTAAAAAATGGTTTTGTTACAAAACGCCTATAATAATGATTATTTCTCAAAGGATTTATATTTTCATTAATAAAAGGAGAGACTGTAACGATGGACAACACGGAGATAAACCAATACGTGGACACGAAAAAAGCTCTCGAACGATTGAGAGGAAACGCTACTCTTTTTAAAATGGTGCTGACAACATTTCTGGATACTCGAATCCAGTTTCTGCAACTGCAAAAAGAGATTGAGGCGAATGACCGGGAGGCTGCTTCAAAAAGTGTACACGCATTAAAAGGCGTGGCGGCCAACCTTTCAATGACAATGCTTTATGATCTCTGCCCTCCGTTCGAAGCTTTGTTGAAGACAGACGCCGATGTCTCGGAATCTATAGCGTCGTTTAACGCCGCTTACGAAAAAACAGTTGAGTGCGTCAATGCAATTCTGCCTGCTCTTTGAGCTTAGTTTATCATTTTCATGATTACATTTTGCAGTCAAAAAAGTTATAGTTTCTCACGCTATAAAAATATGTGTCTCGTATTTTACACAATTTAAGAATATTGAAAGGGTGATAAGATTGTTTAGAGTATTTTCACGCAATAAAATTCGTATTTATCTTTTCGCGGCTCTGCTCGCGATGCTGGCTTTTTCGACGGGCGCAGAAGCGCATGTCACTTTGAGGATGAACGCACCCCCCGGCGTTAATCTCACCGGCATAAACCTCAGCGTCTACCCGGGAACATCGTCGGGAACGATAAAGTACGCAGAATGGGGCAACGCGTCAGCGCGCGGGTATTCGTTCGATATTCCGGGAACGTATAATTACCGTCTCACCGGCCCCTCCGAATTCATCACAGTTGTCAAGCTGCTCCACTTCACGCAGGCTCAAATTGATAACAATGAGAACATAGAGATTGAGGCCAGGGCAGCGCGGAAGCCGACGGGCACGGAGCCGTTCGGGCCGGGCGGAATAGTTTACAACTTCACCGATCAAATCGAACAGAGGCTACTCGGCACAGCCGGATTGACCACCTTCCCGACGGGCGGACTGCAGACCCCCACGTTTACGACCGCAAAGGGGTTGTGGCAGGTCACCACACAGACTGACATGATGACATTCATTCAAAACCTTGAGACGCAATACCCGAATAGGGTGCGCGTTCTCAACCTTGGCAGTATACCGACGTTGAATTATGAAATGCCAATAGTCTTCGTCTCAAAGTCCGTCGAGGATATTCCGCCGGGCGCTACATTGGAGCAAGTTACAGAGATCCTTCGCGCAAACGGCAGAGCGAAATTCTTACATCAGGGCTCGATACACGGCAACGAACAGTCGGCCACAGAAGGCGCGCTGTACATGATTCGCGAGATGGCCGGGCGCTACGGAGAGCAGTATCTTGACAAGATTGACTTTATCTGCGTGCCGCGTATAAACGTGGAGGGCGGCGCTCGCTGGACGCGCGCAAACGTTTTCAACGGAGTGGATATGAACCGCGACCACATCAGGCTCCAGACGCCTGAAATCCAACAACTCCACAAAGCGTATCTGTCGTTGATGCCGGAAGTTACGATGGACGGGCACGAGATTTATTATTACGCGGTAACCTCCACCGATGTATCCACAGCGGAAGTGACTGCCACGCAAGGAATCACGGATATCGAGTCGACCCCTTGCACGACCATGAACCATCCGTCGATGGAACTCGTCAACTTCTCTCTAAACAGGTACGCTGCCAAACTGTTCCAGGACATGGGCGCGGGCGGGCTACGCGTCAACCACTATGAGAACGGCAACAACGGATGGACGGCGAACAACAGTATCGGCCGCACTTACTACGGCTTGATGGGATCGATATCATTCCTAATTGAGGTGCGCGGGACGGATTTATCAGGCGTAAGCGGCGTGGCGTCCGGATCATACGTCTTTGAAAGACGCGTGTGGTCGCACGTTCTGGCGTCGAAGTCGCTGCTGGAAACGCTGTATGACAACTATGACACAAGCAGAATTCTCGTAGCCAAAGCGCGCGCCTCAGCTATTGCGCAGGGGAATGTATTTAATCCTCACAACCTTATATCCCTCAACCAGTCCGCGTCCGGGAACACAACAGCTTTCAGAAATACGGGCATAGAAGAGGCCGGAGCGAAATACACTTCATATAAAGCGTTCTATCATCAGGCGACTATGACGGGCGATCTCATCACCCCGGTATGGAAATCTCTCGCGCTCAATGATACTGCCGCCCGCACAAGGCCGCGCCCGACCGCGTATATCGTGCCGAAAGGAATAACGAACCTCACTCAGACAGGCGCCATAACGGTTACAAACACGCTCGGCAACGCCATCAACTACGATTACCTTCTTAAGATGCTGGATGGCAACGGGATATATTATTACGAGATACCAGCGGGAACCACAGTTGACGCGCGCCAGTACACCAGGACGGACGCCGGAAACACCACGAACGGGACTATAACCGCTGACCTTCTCCCCGAGGCTGAAGCAACATTTGCAAACGGCGCTTACGTCATCCCGCTGGATCAAGAGGCGGGCGCGGTGGCTGTTGCTGCGTTCGAGCCCGATATGAGCAACAGTAACGGCTTCAACGCGTCGGTCGCGCAGACTGAGAGCGGAGCGACCGGCTTGGCTGTAATTATTCACGATTTCACTACCCGCAACTATCCGTACTATCGCCTCGAAGCGAACAACCCGCGCTCGATTCTGCCGGATCCGAACGACAACGGCCGCCCGTATCCCGGAGACCCCGCCGACCTTGACACAGGCGGTATAAGCGTTGTAAGTGCAACACAGGAAGCGAATGGGAACCTCACGGTCATCATAAATAACTATGCTCTATCTGACGGAGACACACTTGAATTCTACTTTATCATACATGGCTCCAACCCTGACGACGACGTCATCCTGCCCGGTCAAGCAACGGTAGAAAGCGCCGGAGTTTTTAAAGTGAGCTTCCCGCTTAACGCACTTGCTGATCTTGTGGATGGAACAAATTATGCCATTGAGTACACTAACGATGACGGCAGCATCAAAGGATACGGCAAGTACGCCAGCGGAAATGGCGGGTTCACGTTTACTTTACCCGTGGCGCCGCCCCCGCCTCCTTCGCATGGCAACGGCGGCGGATGCAACGCCGGACTTGCGATTATTGCTTTATTAATCGCTCTACCTATACTCAAATCAATTCGGAAGTCGTAAGTCGGAAGTCGGAATTAAATACAAAGACAAAAGCCATATAAACACCTACAGGGGCGGCTTTTTGCCGCCCGCTTTTGTTGCAGCGCCATTTCCATTTATTTTATTACGGAGTTGTTGACATGCCACCGGCAATTCTTATTCCTTGAAATGTTCAACGTTCAAATATAAAGAAGTTTTTTTTGCGCTCACTTTCATTTTCCTCCTTCTCTTCTATAGGAAACGGCGAACACAAATTGCTAAAAATGCCTGAAGCCCGTTGTTAGGACGGTAATATCAGGCATTTTAAGATTTGTACGGAACAAAGACGGAGTACGTATATCGTAGCATTTCACTAGAGTGCGAAATGTTATTTTTGACCTACATATGGCATAATGGTATAATAAATTTACATAGAGGAATTTCTATTGCTTTCCTACATTGTCAGATAGAGGAGATGGTGGTTTTATGTCTGAGGTAATGATTGTTTCGACAAAAGGACAAGTAACAATTCCGGCGGCGGTAAGGGCGAAATTTGGGATCAAAGCAGGCGACAAAGTTTTTGGAGAGTACTCTGATAATGCTTTTGTTATCAAAAAGCCGATTGATTTTTTCTCGCTCAAGGGTTGTTTTTCCGGAGGACGCATACCAGACAACGAGGAAGACCTGCTTACTCCTGAAATGGGGCGGAAAATTATGGAGCGCGAATGATGGAGCGATATTTTGTTGACAGCAATGTTTTTTTGCGGTATTACAGCCATGACGATAAGCACCAGAGTACTCAAGCCGAAGAATTTTTCCTGCGGGCGAAAAGAGGAGAAATTGAGATTTTTTGTGGGCCTCCGGTTTTTTTTGAGGTAGCATGGGTTTTAAAAACATTTTATGGACAGCCAAATGCAGTAATATTGGATACGCTTGAATCCATGCTTTCAATACCAAACTTCACAGTTTTTGACGCTGAATATGTAGTCAAGGCAATCAAATTTGCTCGAAATAAACTATGCGGGTTTGCCGACAGTTACATTGCGGTTGTGGCGCATGAACAAAACCTTGGCATTGTTACTTTCAATGAAAGGCATCTTAAAAAAGCAGATGTCTCACTTTATCATTTCCCAAATCTCATAAATTAATTTTCACCTTCACGGGTGATCCATTCAAGCGCCAGTTTAAAGTGAAAATCATTCTCCAAAGTGGTATAAACGTAAATCGTCGGATCGTTGCTCCACCCAAAAAATTCTCTCTCTCTTTCGTTCCAATTTTTGGGGGTTAAATATAGGGCTGAATAAAAGCGACTTCGCATCAAATTCATCTGAGATGCGAAGACGCTTTTATTCCGTTGATCCCGCTAATATAGCCATTTGTTATGCCTCTAAATAGCCAAAGTCGAGGCTGTAACAAAAGTAGTATATTGGCTAGCCAAACCACAATATATAGTGGTTGTTTGGTATTGTGTGCACAATATGTTGTAGGGGCGGCATTCTGCCGCCAGCTTTTG
>WRHH01000014.1 GCA_009783355.1 Synergistaceae bacterium | reverse complement strand
CCGTCCTTTGCGCCCTCGCCGCCCGCCGGTATGTCCTTCAGCGCTATTTTGTGCCCGGGCGCCGTGTGGCTTTTCGCTTCGTACTCTCGCCCTCCTGCGGTGAATATTTCTCCCGCTTTGATGGGTTCGAGGGCGACAGCTACGTTGTCGGCGGGGCTAATTATAATTATTTTCAATTATTTTCACCTCAGTAAATTTTTAATGGAGTTTCTCATCCCGTTTTCGCGTATGTCCTGCAAGTAGCCGCTTACCTTCTCAGAGAGCCCCGGTATTTTTGTATTTACAAAATCGTTGCCCCATATATCCTCGCGCTTCAGGAGCGCCGCAGCAAACTCGTCGGCCGGAAGCGTATGATTATCCGTAAAGAACTGTATGGCAGCGGCGGCGTCCGTTATCTCATACGTTTCTTCGCCTCGCTTTGCCATAAGTTTTCCGTTTTTGTCGATATCTCCAGAGTAAAGCGCCATGAGCGCCGCAAGCGAGAAGCACAACGAATCGGGGAGCTTCCCGGTTCTTTCAAATGTGTCCTTTATCGACGGCCATACCCGCGCTTTGAATTTCGATATGGAATTGAGCGAAATTGCGAGCAGGCTGTGCTTTATGAACGGGTTTTCAAACCGCTCCATCACTGAATCAGCGAACGCCATCGCCTCTTCTGCGGGAAGCGGAACGAAGGGCGCGATTTCGTCGTATACGTTCCTTTCGATGAGCTTACGCAAGAGTTCATCGTTCATGAGTTCGCCGACCGTATCAAGCCCCGCGAGATACGCCGCTGCAACAATGGACGTGTGCGCGCCGTTCAGGATGCGCACCTTCCGTTCGCGGTACGGCTGCAAGTTATCTGTGAAGACGACGGGCAACCCGGCTTTGTCGAGCGGAAATTCGCGCCCGACTTTTTGTACAAGCTCCGGTGTTTCGCATTCGATAACCCAAAGCGCAAACGGCTCCCCCGTCACTATAAGCTTATCCTCGTATCCAAGCTCCGCCTCAATGTCGCCGACCTCGTCTTTTGGATAGCCGGAGACTATCCTGTCAACCAGCGTGGAGCAGAATATATTGTCGTTCACGAGCCATTCGCGAAAACCGCGCGGCAGGCCCCAGCGCTCTGAAAGTTTCAGGCAGCATTCGCGAAGCTTCGCGCCGTTTTTTTCTATTAGCTCCACGGGCAGGATGATGAGCCCTTTGTCTTTATCTCCGGCAAAAGCCTGATAACGCTCATGCAGGAACTTTGTGAGCTTTCCCGGATAGCTGCCGGGCGGCAGGGGCGAGTAATCGTCATTTTCGTCATATGTTATCCCCGCTTCCGTGGTGTTTGAAACAACGAACCGCAGTTCGGGGAGCCTTGCGAGAGCGGCATATTCTTCATATTGCGAATATGCGTCGATGGCCTTAACCACGCACGTGACTGTCCGTTTTTGCGAGACTGTTTCCCCGCCCTGTTTGCCGCGCAAGATGACCGTATATACGCAGTCCTGCGCGTTCAAAGCGTCCAAATTGCCGAAGGGAATAGGCTTGACAATAGCTATGCCGCCGTCAAACACGCCTTTTTCGTTGGCGATGTCAACCATGTTATCCACGAACGCCCGCAGGAAATTTCCTTCGCCGAATTGCAGAATCTTTACCGCCCGCGCGGGCTTCGTTACCGTTTCATTGATGAGTTTCATAATTACCTCCGCATATATTAACGTACTCAAACTGCAATCATGGATACTTGCAACGCTACGAAATAATAATGAGACGCGCTCCCCGGACGTTTCGCGAGCAGTATTTGTAATTGAATTCCCATATAATGAAGCTTGTTTTAATAAGCTCCCTTTCGTGTTCGATCGCAAACGACCCGAGTTTCCGTTTGGCGGCGGATGAAATGTCCGCTCCTTTGCCCATCAGCGATACCCTTGCCTGTCCGCCCGCTTCGAACGAACCGGCTGAACCCTTCGCTTCCGCGCTGAGATAAATGTCCGTGACTTCGTTATTCCGCAGGTCCAACACAAAATTCACGTACGCTTTCGCCTCGACCCCGACCTGCGCGCCTTTGACCATTCCGAGTTTCGCTTTGTGCCCGACCCCCACGCCGACCTCCAGTTCCTTCGATTTCCAGTCGAACGCCACTTTGCAGGCCGCGCCGTCCACATACTCGACCTCTATCTTGTTGTTCGACAGCTTGAATTCAAAAGGACCGAATTCGGTTGAGATGGTAAAGCCGTTGGTCACGTCGTAGAACAGGGACTGCTGATTTACCATCATCTCCTGCAGGGCCGCGAGGGCTTCTTTGGCTTCCTCCAGATCTACCGGTGAAACATCTAAGTTATACGGCGTTATGCCCAATGCCATGTTTCCGCAAGCAAGGTTGTATATAATATCCCAGGGTTCTTCAAGCGCCAGTTCTAGTAAACCAAAGATAATATCTTCCGGGTATTCGGTGGCGCGGGCAAATGGCAGCATTTTTTCCCAAAGCCTTTCCGATTGCTTTTTTGCCTCGTCGAATAATTTGGAATAAATTGGCATGACTTCTTTGAATTTGATGCCGGAAGCCTCGTTTTCCGCAAGCTTCCGTTTTATAGTAGCGGCCTCAATCGCCGCGCTTTTTTGGGGTTCCGGCAATCTCTCCGCCGCAGCGATTTCTATTTTATATGTTTCAAAAACTTCTTCTATTTTACGCTGGTGTTTAGCGCTGACTTCAATGATACTTTTAAAAGATTCATTAAACAGTACTTTAGTATATCTATTAAACGCCACTTCGGCCGCATGAACTATTTGATAATTATATGTCCACTGATAATCGAGCGGCGTTGCGTCCGGGCGGATGATTATCCTATTGAACCCCCCGCCCCTTGCGGCTCTGGCCGCTTCAGCCGCCGCCGAAGCCGGCAAGTACACATTGGCGCTTCTCTGTTCTTTCGCCTTGTATGTCACCCAGTTGAAGTAATCCTGGATATCGTTATTCATGGCGTAAACCTGCCCCGCAGTACGATAAAGGCCGTTGGGAAACACTGGGAAGTTTTTGGTCAGCATTGCCCTGTCCTCAGCCGAAACGGTGTTGACCCGCTTTCTGACTTCCGCAGACTCTGACGGGAAAAGCCCTTCCGCCATATCGGCGGGGGTAAGGGGTTCGAGGGTGTAGAGCTGCTCTAATTTACGCAATGCTTCCTCTTTGCTGTCGTCATCGTTAGCCCTTTTCATCCCCTTGGCGGCATTTTCAAGCTTGGTGATGCGCTTGGACATTTCGCCGTCGTTTTCCTTCCGGTCGTCGCCGATCTTACTCGCCGCCGCAGATAAGAATGTCCCGCCCTTTTTGTTGAGTATCTCGATCTTAAGGTTCAGCGCCGCGCTGTTTCCCGGCTCTATCGCAAGCGCGGCTTCAACCGCCTCAAGCGCGCCGTCCAAGTCGTTCTGGACGTAGAGCAGCCTGCCGAGCGTGACGTAGAGATCCGCATCGCTTTTATCAATGGATATGGCGTAGGCGGCGAGTTTCGTCGCGTCGCTCAGCCTGTCCCTGTCGTTGATGAATCCGGCCATTTCCAGTATCGCCGCCAGAGTACCCGCGCCCCGCGCGTAACCTTGCGACCAGCCGATAGCGGCGGCTGCGCAGCCCACGGCGTAGTCGCCGTCCCCTTTTAGCATGGCGATGGTCGACGCGGTATTGCACAGGGATTCGGCGCGTTTGGTCTCGTTTGCTTTGCCGTCGAAAGCCACGCTTCCAACGTCGCGTGTAAATTCGCCTTTCAGGCTGCCGTTCAGCGCGGTTGAATGATAATCGTAATATTTTTTTGCTATCGCGAGTATCTCGCCCTCAGCGGGCGCGGTCACGTTGATTTTTACCGCAGTAAACGCCGCCTCATCAGCGGCGCCAAAGCTCCGCAGGTAATCGCCCAGTGTTCCCTCCCTCGCCATTTTCTGCATGTCCCGCATGGCTTCGATAGTTTTTTCGTCCATGACCTGGCCGGATTTGCTCATCATTTTTACTATCGCGTCGATGTCCATATCCCGATACTGTTCGGTCATTTGTGCTATCATTTCGTCGGTATATACACCGGCGGCGAAGCCGCTCCCCGTAGAACCGCCCGCCGCGAAGACGCCCCCGGGCTGAGCCGGCAGCAGCAAAGAGACGCACAGAAACAACGATATTATCCTTTTCATATACATTTCCTCCGTTTATCCATGAGCGGCTTGACATCATAGTATTTTGCATCACCACTGATGAATTCAACATGAAGGAGCATGTCAGGGAGGGGGTGTACGCTTTTAATTCTGTGAAACATTCTTTTAGCCTCCCTTATTCAAGCGGCGGTATTTTTTTGAACTCTTGCGTTTGCCATATCGTCATGAGATCCTTTTTGTGCAAATCAAGCCATTCCAATTTTGAAGTTTTCATCTAAATTATAGCAAATGAAACGCGCTCCCCAGGCTCTTCGCGAGCCGTATCTGTGATTGAATTCCAATATAACGAGGCTTGTTTTGATCAGCGCCATTTCGTGTTCGATCGCAAACGACCCGAGTTTTCGTTTGGCGGCGGATGAAATGCCCGCTTCTTTGCCCAACAGCGATACTCTTGCCTGGCCGCCCGCTTCGAACGAACCGGCTGAACCTTTCGCTTCCGCGCTGATATAAATGTCCGTGACTTCGTTATTCCGCAGATTCAACACAAAATTCACGTACGCTTTCGCCTCGACCCCGACCTGAGCGCCTTTGACTGTTCCGAGTTTCGCTTTGTGCCCGACCCCCATACCGACCTCCAGTTCCTTCGATTTCCAGTCGAACGCCACTTTGCAGGCCGCGCCGTCCACATACTCGACCTCTATCTTGTTGTTCGACAGCTTGAACTCAAAATTACCGAATTCGACGGAAATTGTGAACCCGTTGGTCACGTCCTCGAACGGCGACTGCTCCTGCGCCATCAGCTGCTCAATGGCTGCACGCGCGGTTGCAAGCGCTTCCTGCAAGTCCTCTGCTGAAACCTCAGGATAATATAATGCAGGACGAGTTGAGGCAAGGCTAATGGCAAATTCAATATGTCTGCATGCATCATGGTATAAATTAATGACTTCATACTCCGGATGGCGCGTGGCGCGCGCGAAGGGAAGCATCTTTTCCCAGAGCTGCCGTGAGACTCTCTTTGACTCATCGTAGTATTTGGATTTAATCGGCATACGTTCCTTAAAAGCTATGTCTTCAGCATCGTTAATCGCAAGCTTATACTTTATTTCAGCGGCCTCGTGCGCCGCGCTTTTTGCCGGTTCGGGAAGCCTCTCTGCCGCTTCTTTTTCCGCGTCACGAGTTGCTAGAGCCTCTTTATATTTTCGAGAATCTTTTTCATAAATTTCGTGTAATTCATTACTGTATTCATAATCCAGTTTTCCCAGATACTCTCCCGCGGCGATTCTGGCGTTCAATAACACTCCACGGTTATACTCCAGCATGTAATCGAGCGGCGTTTGCGGACGATGGTATTCAGTGCCCCTTTTCCGCTTGGCGGCTTCGGCCGCGCGAAAAGCGGGCGTTATTACGTTGTGGCCCCTTTTTTCCTGGTCATCATGCTCCCATTTCCAGTACTCGCTTATTTCGTCCTCCATTTCATGGACTTGCCGCGCCGTCCGGTAAAGGCCGTTTGGGAACGGGCGAATGCTGTTGTTAAACATTGCCTTGTCCGAATCCGAAACTGTGCTGACCTGTTTTCTTATCTGCCGCGCTTCGGTTGGGAACACGGACTCGATCATATCCGCCGGCGTAACGGGCTCAAGCTCGCAGAACTGGTTGAACTTGCGCAGCGCTTCCTCTTTGCTGTCGTCTTTATTAGCCATTCTCATCCCCTCGGCGGCTTTTTCCTGCTTTGTAAGCCGCTTCGACAGTTCGCCGTCGTTTTCCTTCAGGTCGTCGCCGATTTTACCCGCCGCCGCAGATAAGAATGTCCCGCCCTTTTTGTTGAGTATCTCGATCTTGAGGTTCAGCGCCGCGCTGTTTCCCGGCTCTATGGCAAGCGCGGCCTCCGCTGCTTCGAGCGCGCCATCGAGGTCATTCAGGTCGAAAAGCGCCCAGCCCAGCGTGATATGGAAATCCGCGTCGGCTTTATCTATGGATATGGCGTAGGCGGCGAGTTTGACGGCGTCGTTCAGCCTGTCTTTGTCGGTGATAAAGCCTGCCTTTACGAGCATCGCCGCCAGAGTGCCCGCGCCCCGCGCGTACCCCGGCGCCCATCCGACGGCTGCTGCTGCTGCTGCCACGGCGTAGTCTCCGTCCCCGTTAAGCATGGCGATGGCCGACGCGGTATTGCACAGGGATTCGGCGCGTCTGGCATCGTTTGCTTTTCCGTCGAAAGCCACGCTTCCGGCGTCGCGGGCAAATTCGCCTTTCAGGCTGCCGTTCAGCGCGGTTGAATGATAGCCGTAATATTTTTTCGCTATCGCGAGCACGTCGCCCGCCGTGGGCGCGGTCACGTCAATTTTTGCCGCAGTAAACGCCGCCTCATCAGCGGTTCCAAAGCTCCGCAGGTAATCGCCCAGTGTTCCCTCCCTCGCCATTTTCTGCATGTCCCGCATGGCTTCGATAGTTTTTTCGTCCATGACCTGGCCGGATTTGCTCATCATTTTGACCATCGCGTCGATGTCCATGTTCCGGTACTGTTCGGTCATTTGTACTATCATTTCGTCGGTATATACATATACGCCTGGCGCGCCGCCGCCCGCCGCGAAGACGCCCCCGGGTTGAACCGATAGCAGCAAAGAGACGCACAGAAACAACGATATTATTCTTTTCATATACATTTCCTCCGTTTAACTATTTGGCTCGCTGGCGTCTCCGTCCCGCCCAATGTCATTATCACTGAATGGCAACAGGAAATCCGTTTTCCCACAGCTCTTCACTTGCGAGGTCAATGTACTCGTTCCAGATAATGGCATACCCGCCGGTATCGACATAAACAAGGTCAAACAGCCTGCCTTGTTTCAAATCCTTAAAAACTTCCCATTTATCCATGAGCGGCTTGACATCATAGTATTTTGCATCGCCACTGATGAACTCAACATGAAGGAGCATGTCAGGGAGAGGGTGAACGCTTTTGATTCTGTGAAACATTCTTTTAGCCTCCCTTATTCAAGCGGCGGTATTTTTCTGAACTCTTGCGTTTGCCATATCGTCATGAGCTCCTTTTTATGCAAATCAAGCCATTCCAAGACGAGGGCAAGAGCTTTGCCCGGCAGGTCGCCCTCTAGTACTTCACCCGTGGATATATTTACAGCGGACATATATTCGCCGTAAAGCGCGTGAATATGCGGCGGGTTGTGCTCTCCTTGCATAAAGTACATTTTAATTACAATACCGAAAAATCTTGATATTTCGGGCATTATTGTTACCCCATTTCAGCAGTTTCAGTTTTTGAAGTTTTCATCTAAATTATAGCATTCGACTTGTCTCTCATGATATTTCCTCTTTTGCTTCCCGATAACTGCGCCATTTCCCTTTGAGTGGGTGGTCACGATGCTGTGGTTCAAGCGGAGCTTGCCGCAATAACAACAAGATAACCGCGTCGAGTTTTGTAAGTTGTGTTTTTAGACATTTTAGTCACCTCGTTATTAGGATGCCACAAATGCACCGCATTGTAAACAAACTATACATCAAATCTAAAAAAGCGGAGCGTGTTGTTGTAGCTTATATCCTCCACGATACGGCAAAGCGCGTCAAAGTCGGCGTACTCCCCGTCCTCGAAAAGTCGGCCGAGGAAGTTGCACAGGATTCGACGGAAATACTCGTGCCGCGTGTAGGACAAAAAGCTTCGGCTGTCGGTCAGCATTCCGATAAAATTGCCGAGCAGGGTGCTGTTTGCGTAATCTTGCAGCTGCTTTTCCATTCCGGATTTTGTGTCGTTGAACCACCACGACGCGCCAAGTTGGATTTTGCCTGGGCATTCCGCGTCGGCCATGAAACAACCCGCGATAGTCGCAATTATCTCGCTGTCGGCGGGATTCAGGCTGTATAGTACCATGCGCGGAAGCTGCCCGGTTACATCCAGCGCGTTCAAAAAGTACGAAAGGTTACTCGGGTTTCCCTGCCCGTTCATTGAATCAAAACCTGTATCGGCGCCTATATGCGCGAACATGCGGGCGTTGTTGTTGCGCATACAGCCAAAGTGGAGCTGCATCACCCAGCCAAGCTCATGGTAGCGCCGCCCAAGGTGCAGCAGTATGGCTGTGCGGTACTGCGCGGCTTCATGCGCGGCGATGCTTTCGCCACTCATCCCGGAGCCAAAAATCATGTTGAGCTCTGCGGTTGCGGCCGGGGCGTAATTACACCCCTCCAGCGCATGGTCAGCGGCGCGGCAGCCCATTTCGTTAAAAAATTCGATGCGCTTGTCCAATGCTTTGCACAGCGAATCAAATCCTGTTATCTTCACGCCGCTGACGCCCGACAGTTCTTCAATGTATTCCGCAAAGCCCGCCGATTCAATGCTCATGGCCTTATCGGGGCGGAACGCGGGAAGCGCTTTCACTTTGCAGGTAGCGTCCTCCGCTATCTGCTTATGGTATAAAAGGCTGTCAACAGGGTCGTCGGTGGTGCAGATGAGCTTCACATTGCTCCGCTCAATAAGCCCGCGCGCGCTCATGCCGGGTTCGGCGAGCTTGCTGTTGCAGGCGTCGTAAATTTCTTTGGCAGTATCGGGGGTGAGCTGTTTTTCAATGCCGAAATAGCGCTTTAGCTCAAGGTATGTCCAGTGGTAAACCGGATTGCCAACCGCTTTCGGAAGTACGGCGGCAAAGTTACTGAACAGGCCGAACGGGTCAGCTGCGCGCGCGCCGGTAACGCCGCTTTCGGGCGTGCCGAGAGCGCGGATAAGCCGCCATTTGTAGTGGTCGCCGCCGAGCCACACTTCCGAAATGGAGGAATAGCGTTTATCCAGCGCGATATCGGCGGGGTTTACATGGCAGTGATAGTCGATTATGGGCATTACTTTTGCGTATTCATGATACAGTACTTTCGCAGCGTCGTTTTTCAGCAGAAAATCTTCATTCATAAAGGGCGTCATAACCATCCTCCTTTGATAGCTTTAATGTTTAATATACTGCGGGTATTTATCACACACTGCCTGCCTGTCTATTTGATAGCTTGTCAGATGTCTGTGCATCAAGCTTTTAGCGGCGCCCGAATTACCGGAAATGATTGCTTCCAGGATCTGATGATGATCCTCCACGAGCTTGCCTTTCTTTATAACAGCGAGCGCCATGGCTCTGACGCGGTCGAAATGGGTGAGCATACTGCTCATTAGCGTATGTACGCGTATCACGCCTGCATTCAGGAATAACAGGCGGTGAAATTCGTTGTCAAGTTCCCAAAACTTTCGGGTATTATCGCCCTCTGAATAGAATTGTTGCAAATTGAGATTTTCCCGCAATGCAGTCAAATGCGCGGGCATGACGCCCATAAGGCAGCAGCGTTCCGCCACCGCTATTTCTAGCGCTTCGCGCATGAAACACGCTTCATCGACAAGCTCGTAATCCACAGGAGAGATGTAGCTGCCGCGCTGCGGGTAAACCTCGACCATCTTCACTTTTGTAAGTTCAATGAGCGCCTCGCGCACCGGCCCGCGAGAGAGCCCCAGCTCGGCTGCAAGCTCCTGCTCGCTCACCATGCTGCCCGGCAGAAGCCCCAGATGGATAATGTTTTCCTTTATCACGCGCATAGCGTAGCCTCGCGCGGATTCCCGAGCCTCACGTTCTGTAATTTGCATATACGTCCCTCGTTTTCAAGATAAATATTTGCGCAATACCGCCCGCGCGGCCCCAACCCCCGCCAGCAGTTCGAGAAACATCGCCTCGATTACATCCGCCAAAACCGTTTCCGTAAGGTCGACACCGAATATCACAGGATTTGCGAGTATCTGCCGGAGCTGTCCGCCATAGCTGGCAGGGTCGTTCCAGATTATGCCCGCAAGCTTTGCCTGTAGTTCTTCCTTCATCGGGTCGGATGAGACCTCCATTGCGCCGCCCGTATCGTCAACGGCCAGCAGGTAACGCATCCAACCCGCTGCCGCGAGCGGGATGGACACAAGCTCTTCAAGGCTGCGGCCTCGCTCAATATAGCTTTTGATTGTCTCCCCAAATCGGATGCCGACCTTCTGGGATGTATCGGTCGCAATCCGGCGCGGGTCGTCGGGCATGAAAGGGTTAGGCAGTCGCTCCTGAACCACTTCGTCAATGAAAGCCTTGGGAGATATTATACCCGGATCTGTAACGACCGGCAGCCCCTCTACATAGCCGAGGCGGCGGATGAGCGCGAGGATGTCGGGGTCCTTCATCTCGTCGCATATAAGAGTATAGCCGAGCAGGCAACCGTACACGCTCATGGCGGTGTGCAACGGATTGAGGCAGGTCGTGACCTTCATTCGCTCAACTTTGTTGACGGTATCGCGGTCGGTCATGTGTACGCCGGCTGCTTCAAGCGCCGGACGTCCGTTCGGGAATACGTCCTCAATCACAAGGTACTGCGGCCTTTCGGAATTGACAAACGGCGCGATGTAGGTGTTTTTGGATGTGATTATCGGGCGCATCCCCTCTACGCCCTTTCCGGCGAGGATATCCTCCACCGCTTTTGCGGGGCGCGGCGTGATTTTATCTATCATGCTCCACGGGAAGGAGACCTTGCCCTCGTCCTCAAGATAGGCGATGAAGCCGCTGTCGGCAAAACCGTTCCTAAGCCATGCCCTTGCGATTTCAAGCACCCCTTCCCGCAATTTTTCTCCGTTCCGGGAGCAGTTGTCCATGCTGACGACGGCAATTGGGCGCGCTCCTGCAAGGTATCGCTTCTGCAGCAGCGCCGCCGTTATTCCCATGGCGTGTCGCGCCTGCGCGGGCCCGTTTTCCATATCCGCTTTGGCCGCGCTCGACGGGGCGCCGTCCGCGCCCGTTATGGCATAACCTTTTTCAGTGATAGTGAAGCTGACCATTTGAAGCCCCGGCGCCTCGAAAATTTCGGCAAGCCTCTGCATATTTGACGCGTCCTGCCCGTCCGCTCTCAACGCCTCCGCAACCGACGCCGTTATCTCGCAGCGCGTGGTGGAGTCCGGGTTCAGGGTAACGTTCATTGTAAGATTGTCGAACGGGGCGTAAATTTTATCGATGATTTCATGATCGAACGTCTCTGCGGCAATTATCCCGCTTTCGGCCAGGCCGTCGTTCAACAATCGCTGCTGCAGCGCGGCTATGAAGCCCCTGAAAATATTGCCCGCGCCAAAGTGGAGCCAAACCGGCGACGCCCTTGTTTTGACGTTCATCGCGGCGATGTCGTAAAGCGGGAGTGAAATTCCCGCTGCTTCCCATCCGGCTTTATTTTGAATCCCCTGCGCGTTCATTATCATGGAGAAGCCCTCCCTTTGGCGGCTTTATCTATCGCTTCCCATAACCCGTTGAGGTATGCGGCGCCCAGCGCGCGGTCGTACAGTCCGTAGCCGGGACGGGCTTCCTCGTCCCAGATAATGCGGCCATGGTCAGGCCGGACGTGCACATGCGGGCAGGCGTCATATACCGCTTTCATGATGGCGTACATGTCCAGATCTCCGTCTGCGGAAAGGTGGCTTGACTCTCGAAATACGCGGTTTCCCAAGTATTTTATGTTGCGGATATGCATACAGCCGATGCGCCCCAACCCGCCAAAATGGCGTATGATTGCGGGGATATCGTTGTCCGGGTTTGAGCCCAGCGAGCCCGTGCAAAGGCAGATAGCGTTAAACGGCGAATCGTGCAGCTCTACTATCTTGTCGAAATCCTCGCGGCTGTGGGCGATGCGCGGCAGGCCGAATATCGGCCACGCGGGATCGTCGGGGTGGCAGGCCATGACGACGCCGCACTCCTCGCAAACGGGGATTATGGCGTCGAGGAAGTATTTGTAATTTTCGCGCAGTATATCCGGTGTGATGCTCTCGTAGCGCTTGAGGGTCGTTTCAAGCTCGGCAAGGCGTTCCGGCTCCCAACCGGGCAAGCTGAAGCCTTTTGAATCTCCGGCGGTTTTGCGCACTATGTCAAGCGGGCTCATACCGCCCAAGTCGCTCTCGTTATAGTACAGGCTCTTCGAGCCGTCCTCCGGTATAGCGCGGGCAAGGTCGGTGCGCAGCCAGTCTAACACCGGCATGAAGTTATACACGATGACCTTCACGCCGAATTTCGCCAGATTGCGCACGGTGGTTGCGTAGTTCTCAATGTGCGCGTCCCGCGAGGAGAGCCCCATTTTTATGTCCTCGTGGACGTTCACGCTTTCAATTACCTCGCATAGAAGCCCCGCTGCGTGAATCTCGTCCACGTAATTCCTGATTTCATCCAGCGTCCAGACCTCTCCTGCGGCTTTATAGTCGAGGAACCCCATCACGCCGGTCATGGCCGGGATTTGTTTTATTTGGCTTAATTTAACTGTGTCGCTTTTCGATCCAAACCATCGAAACGTCATTTTCATTTTCATCCCCCCTTATTTCGCAAACAGGCCCGGTATGAACAGGCTTATCTGCGGGATGAAAGTGATGAGCAGCAGAGCGATTATCATACAGATGTAAAACGGCAGCGTCGATTTGACAAGCCGCTCGAGAGGCACCTTCGAGACGGCGGAGCCGATGAACAGCACCGTCCCTACGGGCGGCGTGAGCAGGCCGATGCCGCAGTTGAGGATAAGCAGTATGCCGAACTGAATAGGATCAATTCCGATGGATTTTGCGACCGGCAGCAGGATGGGGGTGGCAATAAGGATTATCGGCGCCATGTCCATAATACAGCCAAGCACGAGCAGAATGAAATTGATGAGCAGCGCCAGCATTATTGGATTATTGGTTATGCTCGTTATGGCTGTTACCGCTAAATCGGGAACGTGAAGAATAGTCATGCAGTAACAGAATACGCTGGATGTGGCTATCAGGATCAACACTATGGCAAGCGTGTCCACACATTCTTCCAGCACGCGCCAAACGCCCTTCCAATTCAGCCCCTTGTATATGAACACGCTGACAAAAAGGCTGTAAACAACTGCGATAGCGGCGGATTCGGTTGCGGTAAATACGCCGCCGACCACGCCGACAACCACGATGACCACCGCAGCCAGCGCCCAGAAAGAGATATACAATTGCTTAATAAAGGTTATGAGGTTGAAGGGCGCTCCCTTTGGATATTGACGCTTAACAGAGATAATGTAGGAACCTATCATCAGCGAGAGCGCAAGCAGCGCGCCGGGTAAATAGCCCGCCAGAAACAGGCTGCCCACTGAAACGCCCCCAGCGGTAGTGGCGTAAATGACCATGTTGTGGCTTGGAGGGACAAGGAGTCCCTCGCAGGAGGATGTTATTGTAACAGCGGCTGAAAAATCCGCGTCATAACCCTGATCGACCATCATCGGTATGAGTATCGGGCCTATTGAGGCTGTGTCGGCTGCGGCGGAACCGGAAATGCCGCCGAAGAAGTACGAGGCGACAATGTTGACCATTGCAAGGCCGCCGCGCATCCAGCCAACAAGGGAACTGGCGAGCGCTATAAGTTTGTCCGAAATACCGCCCGAACCCATCAGCACGCCCATTGTTATAAAGAACGGAACCGCCATCAGGCTGAAAGAGCTGATGCCCTTTACCATGTGCTGGCAGACGGTAGTAAGGTTAAGCCCCTGAACCGTCAGGCACAGCACCGAGGACAACCCGACCGCGTATGCGATGGGAAAGCGCAGCAGTATCATCAGGGCAAAACTTCCGAGTAGCGTCAGTATTGCAATTGATTGTATAGTCATACCGCTCTCGCCTCCTTTACAAAGAACGCCTTGATGTGCTCGTACAGTACTTCAATCTGAAAAATGATCATGGCTATACCCGCTAAAGGTATGGGGAAATACATCCAGAAGCGGGAAACGGAGGGCATGGAAACGTATGTGCCCCTGCCGCCTATAGTGTTGGCGTACCTCCAGCCCACGATAAGCATGACAAAGCCGAGAATAAGGACGCCGATATCGGCGAGGATATCGAGCGTTTTAATAACGTTCACGTTCAGGTACCTGTCCAGCGCGGTCATCCTTATGTGCGTGCCCTTGCGGATGGCGATGGCTGCTGATAGCACCGCCATGTAGGACATGCATGACAGCACGACCTCCTCGCTCCATGCGGGGTCGGGGATAAACGACACGTAGCGGCCTGTAACGGACACGCAGGTGATGATGATATCGGTAATAAGCAGTAACTTGCACAAAAACAAAGCAACCTTATGTACAATATCAAAGGCAGGTTTTACTTTGTCTATAGTCGCAAAAATTCTTGACATAAAGCTATCCCTCCTTAAATTTATAAAAGGGCGCCGGGTATGCCCCGACACCCCTTGGCTCACAAAGCCATATTGATGTGTAAAGGATTTTTAATTTATTTCATGTCTATAAGTTTCTTATAGAGTTCAGCCTGGCTTGCGGTGGATTTTTCAATGATATCCTTGCAGGCAAGAGCCCACGCGGCCTTATCTTCGACCTCCACTACGTTCACGCCTGCTGCTTTAAGCGACTCGAGAACTTCATTTTCCGCTTTGGCTGAAAGCTCGGCGTTAAATTTCTGCGCGAAAGCGCCGGCCTCAAGCAGGCATTTCTGCTGGTTTGCCGAGAGCTTATTCCAAGCGGCGTCGGTGATGATTACTTGTATGGCGCCAAGCGTGTGCCCGTCCAAAACCAGATTGGGTGCAACTTCATGGAACGCGTTGGATTTGTAGTTGGCGATGGGCTGCTCGGCGCCGTCGACAACTTTCGTTTGCAGCGCGGAATACAGCTCGCCGAAGGAAATAACGGTCGGGCTCGCGCCGAGTCCATGAACCATGCCGTTCATAATGGGGTCGTTGGAAACGCGCAGTTTCATGCCTGCAAAGTCCTTTAACCCCGCGACGGGCTTGATTGTAAAGAAGTGGCGGAAGCCCTCCTCGCCGTAGAAAATTCCACGCACGCCCAGATTAAGGGCGACAGGCTCGTTGAGAAATTCGGGGGCCATGTCGCTGTTGGCAAAGTTCCAGAAATGCTCGCGGCTGACAAATGTGTAGGGTATGGATAAGAGTTTCGATTTTTCAGCACCGTAGCTTGTCAGGGCGAAAGCGGAGATACGTGACATGTGAATAGTGTCGCCGCCGCCGAGCATGGTGTCCAGTACGTCGTTTTCTGAGCCCAGGACGCCGCTGGCCTGAATGACAATGGTGACAGAGCCTCCCGTGAGCTCCTCTACCTTGTTCTTGAAAGCTGTTCCGGTCTGCCCGACAATTGTGTCGAGCGGATTGACTTCCGCGTAAGTAAGGGAGACTTTCGGGTCATTAGCCGCGCAGGCGAATTCCGCGCTGCAGACGACAAATCCGAGGACCGCTGCAAGGGACAACAAAGATATCAATTTTTTCATTTTCACTGACTCCTCCGTTTACATTTAGAATATTTTCCAAAACAAATCTTGCGCATGGCGCGCTCTTTTACAAAGTGTAGCATATTTCTTCCAAACTAGTAAACTAGATAACTACAAAAAATATGGACATTATTTTTCTGTCTTATACTCTTTTTCGGACATATTTTCATTCATTTCATGTATATTAGTGAATATTTCAGAGCAATATTTCAAACACATTCTCTCGCGGGGCAATCAAATGGAAAACAAACCGATAACGATAAATGTAACTGTAGATGATGTGATTTTTCGCAAATTTGCGGTTTTCGACAGCCTCTTCCGCAAGCGAATATGGGTGTTGCCGCTCATTTTCGCTTCAATAATGTCGGCGTTCGCGCTTGCATGTTTCGCTATGCGCGGCAACGCGGATCAAGCGGCCATGATAGGTTCAGTTCTGTTGGTCATAGGCTTGGGGCTTCCGGCAGCTCATATACTGGCGTTTTTTAGGTCCGTCAAAACGCAGATAAAGGCCATGGGGCTTGAAAGGCCGCGCCCCGTTTATTCGTTGAGCCTCTCCGGCGAGCCCGACGGCGCGCGGGTGACAAACATTGACAAACCTGCCCAATACGAATGGGATGGCCTGTTCGGCGCCTATCGCGTCTCCGGCTGCACTTACCTGTATGTAGAGGCGAACAAGGCTTTCCTTTTGCCCGACGCTCAAGTTGAGGAAGGAGCAGAAGCGCTTTGGTCGCTGCTCAGCGATATGCTTCCGGCGGAAAAACTGCATGACTGCCGGAAAACAAAAGACAAACAATAGAAAAACATGAACAATATCCATTAAAAGGGGCTGTAACAAAAACCGGCGGCAGATAAGCAAAAGAGCCAAATAACAAAGTTATTCGCGCTATTCGCTTATTCTCGAATCCATTGTTACAGCCCAATACACGTCAAGTATATTGCTTTGTTCTTTAATAACAAATCTTTTTTCTTTGTTTCTAAATTTCGAATTCAGAATTACGAATTGTCTTTATCTCTTTCTTATCAACAGCGAAAGCAACGAAAACAGAACTACTGCATATCCGAATCCCGCGTTGCAGCCTTCCAGGAAATCACACCATTTACAACCGTCGGGATCGGGTTCGGGCTCCGGCTCGGGCTCCGGTTCGGGGTTCATTGCCGCGCGTAACGCGTACTCAGCTTTGTCGACGTCCATTTGTATGGCAAAATCGCTGGTGTATGCTTCAACAGCCGCATCGTATATCGCGCTGAACAGCTCTCTCTCTTCGTTGGGAAGCGCTCGGGCTTCAGTGATCGCGTTACCCAGCGATGTCTTATCGGCAAGGCCGGGGAGTGAGTTGTCACGCGCCTTTGTTGCCTGCTCGGCTGCGTAGGCGGCCGCAATCAGTACAGGCTCGGAGAAAGCCGTACCGGCAAAGTAAATGTGAGATCCGCCTGTTAATCTTGTACCACTCGTCCTGAAAATGGGCAGCGTGATATGCGGGTAGCCCGCTCTCGCAGTTAATGTTGTCAAATTGCCGCTGCCGATTAAGCCGTCCAGATTGTAATCCAACAGCCTCTTGTCGATGCCTTCGTCCCGGCACTGGCGGATATCGTTTGAGTTATTTGCAGCCATCTCCGCATAGGTCGCTTCGTCAAGAACGTAACTGTTGGCAATGCCCATCCTGCCGATGTCGAGAGTCGGCCCTATTTGGTCGCGGAATGTGCCAGGGTTGGCCTGGAACTCTGCATACATGAAATCGTAGACATCGCTGAACGACTTGTTATACCATTTATAATTCGGGTCAAGGGTCGCCAGATAAACAGGCAAGTCTATTTTGAATTGGAAATTTGTGATGCTCGGTGCGGTCGGGTTCGATATCGACGGCAACACGGCGCCGCTTGCCTGATAAACGAGAGTGGCGCCGGCGGCTTCAATCGCCTTTAATGCCGCGTCGAACGCCGGGCGCGCTGCGGCAGTTGCGCTTGGCGCGCTCATCACGCCGAGCCTCTTGCCTTGCAGAAATCCCGGTTTCAGGCATTCGCAAAAGTCAAAGCTCGTGAGCCCCGCTTTTGCAATGCCTTCGGTTACAGGGTCGTTGGGGTCGTAGCCATAAGTGGCATTCAACAAAAAAGCCAAATCCGTCACGTTGCGCACCATGGGGCCGGTCGTATCCCATTTGGAATTCAGCGGAACAACGCCATAGCGGCTGATAATGCCAACAGTCGGCTTGAGACCGACAATGAAGTTCGATTGGCTTGGGCTGATTATGGAACCGCTCGTCTCGGTGCCGATGGTGACTGCCGCAAGCGCTGCGGATGCAGCCACGCCGGAACCGCTCGAGGAGCCGCTGGGATCCAGCCTGGCAAGGTTAGATCCGTGAGCGGTGAGCGCGTTTGGCCTGTAGGCTTGGTAAACCCGTCTGCCCAAAGATGAAAAACCTGTCGCATTTGTGGAGACATTGCTGACGCCGTTGGCGAATTCCGTCATGTTGAGCTTCCCAAGGATTACCGCACCCGCTTTCTTCAGGTTGGTCACGAGGGGAGCGTCATAGGGCGCGTAATTGTCTGCCAGCACGATTGAACCAGCTGTTGTGGGTAGGCTCATGAAATTGATGTTGTCCTTCATCATAACCGGGATGCCAAACATGCCCTTTGCCACGCTCGGGTCCAGCGCGAACGCCGCGTCGCAGGCGCCTGCGTCATCCAGCGCGTAGGGGTTGAGCGACCGGACGGCATTTAGCTTGTTGGTGTTGTAGCTGTACAATTCAATTCTTGTAAGGTACATATATGTGATGTCCGCGTAGGACAGTTTCCTTGCTTTAACCATCTCCTGCATGTCGGAAACCGTAGCGAGCTGCAGGTCTATAAACAAGTTAGACACTACTACCAGCAGTTCCAAACGTGCAATAT
The DNA here is from genome assembly GCA_009783355.1 of Synergistaceae bacterium. GTDB lineage: Bacteria > Synergistota > Synergistia > Synergistales > Aminobacteriaceae > WRNQ01. The sequence continues at coordinate 35,784 of WRHH01000014.1, read as the reverse complement.
TCTTCTGCTCTTCCGTTGAGGCTGGGTTCGCGTCAATTTTCTCCGCTTTTGCAAGCGTATGTCTGACCGGATCGGCGTACTTGGCGGGGTAGACGCTCAAATCAACGGCTTTTAGTCCCTGAATCAATGATGAGAGGTCAATATTGGGCGCAACAGGCTTAAGCGGCTCAGCAGGCGCAGCATATGCCGTTCCGCACAGTAAAACACTTGCTATCAGTATAAATGTAAATACTTTCTTATTCATAAATACACTACCTTTCTTAAAATATTAGATTCATTCAAAAATGAAAGATAACAACTACCTTCTATTCAATTTGTTTCCTCCTCTTGAATATGAAATAGTATGTCATTTTGAATGTGCTCAAGCGCTTCTATTATAATCGCAACGGATGAAAATTGTTAATATTTTGATGTGATATTGCATATAGTTTTTTTGTAGATTTTTGCTAACATTTGCATTGATTTTTGTTTTTATGCTTTACTTTTTAAACTATTTATTCTAAAATTAGTTATAGAAACACAGGGCGGATTTTTTGAGAGTGGGAAGAGAGAAGCCCACTCTCTTTGTTTTATGATAAACAACGGGACGCCCGAACGCGTCTTAACATGGGGGAATTATAAAATGAGACCTAACAAGAGTAGACTTAATCAGAAACCAAAGAAATCCCCAATAAGTCATTCTGTTAAGTTGTCTGTTGAAGCGGCTATAAGAAAAATAATTGAGGAATTGGGTTACGAATGCGTGCAAGTTGCATTTGTCAGGGAATCCGAAAAACTGATACTCAGAGTACTGTTTGACTTGATGGGCGGAATTAATGTGAGAGATTGCGAAATAGTTTCCAGAAAAGTCAGTCGTATGCTTGACGAGCAATTTGATGAAATGATTACTGAACGCTACACATTGGAAACCAGTTCTCCGGGCATTGAACGTCCATTATTCACAGCTGCGGATTATTCACGTTTTTCGGGGCATATGGCGCGTCTGCGCATCTTGCCTAAGAAGACTGTAATCGGGAAAATTATTGGCGTGGATGTTTCAGGCGAAAATATAATTATGGAATGTGACGGTATGGAACAGAAATTTTCGATAGCGGATATAGGCCGGGCAAATCTCGTTTGGCAAAATGAAGCGGATAAGAAGGGAGAGTTTTGAAATGCAGCTTGGGCGCGATTTTGTGCGTATAGTGACTCAATTAACAAAAGAGAGGGGGCTTCCTCCTGAGCTTATTCGCTCAAGCTTTGAAGCTGCTTTAATTTCTGCATATAAAAAATACCGCGGAGGAGAACAGGAAGCTGAAATTATTGTTGACATTGAGAATGGTTCAATTTCTGTTTTTGAAACGCGTAAAATTGTGAAATTAGTTGCCCACCCGGACTTGGAGATGACAGCAGCTGACGCTGTTAATGCCGGTGTTCCCGCAAAACCTAAGCCTAAGCTTGGAGAGATTGTTAAAATACCAAAAAACCCCGAAGATTTTGGACGAATAGCCGCTCAAACGGCGCGTCAGGTAATTATTCAGCGCTTAAAGGATGCGGAGAGACAGATAGTATTTGAAGAGTTTGCGAATCGTATAGGTGAAATGGTGTCGGGCGTTATTGTAAAATCTGAAAACGATCATGTCGTTGTTCGCTTAAGCGAGCGTTCTGAAGGGATACTGCCGCGTGAAGAGAGAATCTCCAGAGAAAAATATATAGTTGGGGAGAGGATGAAATTTTTCCTCTTGGATGTAAGGCAGACAACAAAAGGCCCAAGGATAATAGTATCGCGCACCCATCCGGGGTTGCTTCGCAAGATACTTGAACTTGAAGTTCCCGAGATAAAAGATGGAATTATTGAGATTAAAAATATTGTACGTGAAGATGAAGGGCGGGCAAAAGTAGCGGTTTACTCTCTTGACCCGAATGTTGATCCTGTAGGCGCCTGCGTGGGGAATCAGGGCGCCAGGATTAAGGGGATAAGCAAAGAATTGATGGGAGAGAAAATTGATGTTATAGTCTGGAGCAACGATCCTTTTGTTTATATAAAGAACGCTCTTTCTCCGGCAAAAATATCCAAGATAGATCCTGCGCTTGATCAGGACAAGGCAGTTTTAGTGCTTGTTCATCCGGACCAGCTCTCGCTCGCCATTGGAAAGTCAGGACAGAACGTTCGGCTTGCCGCCAGGCTTACGGGATGGAAAATTGACATAAGCGCGGTTGAGATAGATAGAATGCCGACATTGTATGATATTTTTCATGATATAAATATTACTGAAGACGGAGCAAAATGAAGAATAGACTTCGTACTTGTGTAGGTTGCCGTGGAAAATTTAATAGAGATGCGCTTTTAAAGGTAGTTAGGATAATCGGTGATGATGGCGTAAAGACAATTAAATTTGATCCGGAAGTAAAGCTTCAAGGCAGAGGAGCTTGGGTTTGCGCAAATAAGGAATGTATTGATAAAGCGAAAAAAAGCAAAGCGTTTGAAAGAGCGCTAAAAGCGCGAATAGAAGAAAATATTTATGAGGACTTGTTGTGTGTATAATTGAAAAGAATCTTTCACTTTTAGGCATGGCAAGACGGGCAGGTGTACTCATAATTGGTCAGGATAGTGTAAAATCAAGCTTGTCTCGCAGGGAGAATTTATTCATAATGTTTCCTGAGGATGCTCCTGTGAGATCCGAAAAAACATACGCGTCCATTGTGAAGTACGCTGATGATTACGCTGTCTTAAAAGGCGTTTCGATGGAACGGCTTGCTCGCGCGATAGGAGTAGCGAGAGCTGTGGTAGTTGCGTTGCCTGAACGAAGTGGTTTTGTTTCAAAAATAAAAAGCAGTTTAAATCATTTGGGCAGTATTGAAGGAGGCGTTACCTTTGGGCAAAGTGAGAATATACGAACTTGCCAAAATTCTGGAACTGGACAACAAGGAGATGATGAAAATTCTCTCCGATCTTAACTTTGAAGTGAAATCGCATATGAGTTCTTTGGATGATGAAATGGTTGAGATTGTGAGAAAAAAAGTTCTCAAGAAGGACACTGTGGATTCTCATAAGAAAACAAAAACAGACAAGAAAAGCTTTCGTGAAGAATTGACAGAAGAATCTAAAGTTGCTCCTGTTGCTCAATTAACTCCTGAATATGCTCAGCCTGCCGCTAAAAGAGTAAAGAAAATAAAGCCTTTACCTTCAATACGTGATGTTGCTGAAGCTATAGGCATATCTGCAGCCGAAGCAGTAAAAACGCTTATTTCCAAAGGATTGATGTTGGCGGCTACTGCAACCGCTGATGACAAAGTGCTTGATATTTTTTCAGAAAAATATAATGTGCGTTTTGAAAAAGAAGTAGTTGTTGAACCGCGAAAAGAGATTACCCCCCAACCAAAACACCCGGGCAAGAAAAAGCATCAGCCAAAGGGCGCACTTTTACCACGAGCGCCGATTGTTGCAGTTATGGGACATGTTGACCATGGCAAAACTACGTTGCTTGACAGCATCCGAAATACGAATGTAACAAAACGGGAAGCGGGCGGAATAACCCAACACATAGGAGCTTCAGTTGTAAAGCATGACGGAAAAAAGATCGTTTTTCTGGATACGCCGGGACACGAAGCTTTTACTGCAATGCGCGCGCGGGGAGCTCAGGCTACCGATGTAGTTATCCTGGTCGTTGCGGCTGATGATGGAATAATGCCTCAGACAAGGGAAGCTATCGCCCATGTTAAAGCGGCTGGAGTCCCGATAGTAGTTGCCGTAAATAAGGTCGATAAGCCTTCAGCGAGGCCTGACAGAGTACGGCAGCAGCTGTCGGACGTCGGGCTTGTGCCTGAAGAGTGGGGTGGAGATGTGATAATGGTTGATGTTTCCGCTAAATTTGGCGAAGGCTTGCCAAACCTGCTCGAAATGTTGCTTCTTGTTGCAGAAATGCAGGAACTGAAAGCAGACCCTACTGCAGAGCCATCCGGCGTCGTTATTGAAGCGGAACTTGATAAAGGAAAAGGTCCGGTAGCTACGGTCGTCGTACAGAACGGTACTTTACGCCGCGGAGATGTAATCATATTTGATACCGCATGGGGTAAAATCCGCGCGCTTGTGGACGCGTCGGGTAAACCAACGGATAAGGCAGGGCCAAGCACTCCAGTCGAAATATTGGGACTTGCCTCCGTCCCTCAGCCAGGAGAAAAGTTTGTATCGGTCGATAGCGAACGCGAAGCTCGTGAAATGCTATCAAAGAAGCAGCAGGAAGCAACTGTTCTTAATATTAATCGCAGAGCTTCCCTTGAAGGGATATTTTCTCAGATGAAAGAAGGAGAAATGCCGCGTCTTAATCTGGTTGTAAAATGCGATGTACAGGGCTCGGCAGAAGCTCTCAGCACTTCGCTTGAAAAATTGGGTACAAACGAAGTTGGTATAAATATTTTACACAAGGGCGTCGGGAGAATATCAGAAGCGGACGTTACTCTAGCGACCGCTGCAAACGCGGTTATTATTGGTTTCAATGTTCGCCCGGATGTAAACGCAAAAAAAATTGCGGAAGAGAATGAAATTGAGATAAGGTTTTACGACATAATATACAACGCGATAGAGGACGTTAAATCAGCGCTTGAAGGGCTGCTAAAGCCAACTCTTCGCGAAGAATCGCTTGGAGAGGTCGAAATTCGTAAAGTGTTTAGAGTGCCTAAAATTGGTAAGGTAGCTGGGTGTTACGTAAAGTCAGGGATAATTCGCAGGACATCGAGAGTAAGGGTCGTTCGCGGGGGGATTGTTCTTTGGGATGGCGGAATTTCAAGCTTGAGACGAATTAAAGATGAAGTAAGAGAAGTTAGAGCGGGGCTTGAATGTGGAATAAACCTTGCAGGATTTCAAGACTTTGAGGAAGAGGATATCCTTGAAGCCTATGAGATTCTTGAGGAAAAACGTCACTTGCAATGAGCAGCTTCAGAATGGAGCGGGTAAACAAAGAACTCTTGAGGGAGATTGTTTATCTGCTGGAATTTTCAATAAAGGACGATACAGTTAAGGATGCTGTCATTACTTCTGTTAATTGCACCAAAGACCTGAAACATGCAAAGGTTTGGTTTACAACGCTTAATGAGGAAAAACGGGAGTTAACTCATGAAGCGTTGAAGTCTGCAGCAGGTCAGTTAAGAAAGTTGATGGGGGAAAGAATGTATCTTCGTACGACCCCTCAGCTTGAGTTTTGTATTGATACAAGCCAGGACTACGGGCGGAGGATAGACTCGTTGCTTGATTCTCTTGCTATCAAATCTGAAGAAACGGATAGCGATTCTGATGGGACATGAAATTAACTACCCCGAGATGGAGGCTATACTTGATTCTCATGAGTATTGGTACGTGCTCTCTCATGTAAAGCCTGACGGCGATACTTTGGGAGGCGCGAGCGCTATTTATACCGCCGGAATCAATAGAGGAAAACGCGTATCTTGGGGTGGAGAAGGCAGTATTCCATTATCTTACAAGTTTTTACCGCACACTGAGAATTACATAAAAAGCAGCTGGATTGACCTTGATAGTTTTAAAGGGAAAGAGCCGCTTTTTATTTGTATTGATATATCTACTTTGGATAGGGCTGTTGGAGGCCGGCACGATCAATGGAAAATTATCAACATAGACCATCACGCTGACAATATGAGATATGGTACATACCATCATATTGAACATGAAGCTTCCTCAACATGTGAGATTATTTGGAGTTTTATGAGGTCACAGAATTGGAATGTTACAAAGGAAATAGCTATCGGATTATATACCGGATTAATAACGGATACTGGAAACTTCTCTTTCAGCAATACAAGAAAATACACTCACTATATCGCTGCCGATCTTCTCGAAAACGATATAGACCCGAATTTTATAAACCTTGCCGTACGAGGCAACAGGACTATAGAAGGAATGCATCTTTGGGGCATTGCGATGTCCAAGATGCAACTTGCCGGAAAAAAGAAACAAATAGGTTTCACTTATCTTACCATTGATGATTTTCGCTCTACAGGAGCAGATAGGAGCGAAACAGAGTTTTTAGTCAACCATATATTATTTATTCATGGAGTAGAAGTAGCTGCATTAATAGTTGAGGAACCCATGCAGGTTCGAGTAGGTTTGCGGAGTATTAAGGGAAGCGTTTCCGCCGGTAAAATAGCAAGAAAACTTGGCGGCGGGGGGCATGAGCTTGCTGCAGGCTCAGTTTGCAGAAAATCAATTAATGAAGTTATTCGAATGGTTTTAAATACAATTGAGGATGAATATGCCGAGCGGGATACTGCTGGTGAATAAACCTGAAGGAACAAGGAGTACCGATTGCGTTACGCGCGTTAAGCGACATTTTAAGGAAAAAACAGGACATGCAGGAACGCTTGATTCTACAGCGAGCGGACTGTTGGTTATGCTTCTTGGGAGCGCAACGAGGATTTCGGATTACGTTATGCTCCTGCCGAAAATTTATACCTCAGTCGTAAGTCTCGGCGCTGAAACTGATACTGCGGATGCCTCGGGAGAAATTGTCAAGCGCGGAAATGCGGACAACATAAGTGAAGTGGATGTAGATTCGGTTCTCAACAATTTTATTGGTGAAATAATGCAGGTTCCTCCTGCGATATCCGCGATAAAAATCGGAGGGATATCCGCTCATCGCATAGCGCGTTCAATAAACAAGAATAATGGTGCGGAAAGAATTCTATCTCTTTCCGCGCGTTCTGTATTTGTCCATAGTATAAAAAGGACGTCTCCAGTTCTGGGCGGCGAATTTGAAATTAAAGTGCGTTGCGGCAAAGGGACATACATCCGTAGCATTGCCCGCGATATTGGGAGAATGCTTGGCTGCGGAGGGCATGTCAAGAAGCTTACGAGGCTTTCCGTCGGTAATTTCTCCCTTAACAACGCTTGCGGCTTGGAGGATTTATCTCTCGAAGGGTTATTGCCTGTTGAGAGCGTAGGGATGTTTTATGATCATGTATTTCTCCGTAGCGAAGCTGAAGAGAGGCTCCTGAACGGGCTAAGAGTCCCATTGCGCGATGCAGGCGAATTTGCTGCAGGAGAAATCAGCGCTACTAAGCATGTTGCATTGATAGGGAAGGCGCTTTTTGGTTTTGCGGAAATAAGAAGCGACGAAGGTATTCCACACATAATCCCTCGCGTGAACATCAGGAAATAATAAATGATAGCGGTAATAGGAGCGTTTGATGGTTTTCATGCGGGACACCGCGCTCTTTTAGAGGAAGCGGAGAAGCTTGCGCGCAAGAATAAAACTGGTTGGGCGTTAGTTACATTTTCTCCGCACCCTGACGTTTATTTTAACAGGAATGCAAAACTATTATTCTCCGAATATGAAAAATCTGCCGAAGCGAAATACTTAAGGATACCTGAGATTATTGTTTTGCCATTTGAGCAGGTTTGCCATATGCATCCGGAAGGCTTTCTGGAAATGTTGCGCAAGGAATATTCGATAAGCGGAATAGTTGTCGGAGAAGACTTCAGATTTGGACGCGACGCCCTCGGAGATAGCTCTTCTATCAGAAAAATTTGTTTTGATAAAGAATTGATATATTCGATAATAGAGGTAGTAAAATATTCGGAGGGGCCGGAAATAGGAAACAAAATTTCCACATGTATTTTGCGCGAGTGGTTCAAAGATGGAAAAGCTGACGTTTTACGCAACGCGCTGAAGTTCCCTTGCCCCATAAGTGGTATAGTAGTACATGGAGAAAAACGGGGAACGAGGTTGGGATTTCCCACGGTTAATATTCTGACTTCGATCGAAAAAATGCTTCCCGCAGAAGGAGTTTATGCCGTCTCTGTTTTAGTGAACAATGAATGGAGAGCAGGAGCGTTATTTGTTGGAGTGCCGCCAATGTTTCGTGATGCTGGCGAAGCGCGGGTTGAAGTTCATATTAAGGATTTCAGCGGGGATTTGTACGGCGCCCGGGTAACTGTTTTTTTGGAGGAGTTTCTACGCCCGCCCCTGAAATTCAATAATGAATCTGAACTTGTGCGAGATATAAAACTATGCGTTGAAAAGGCTGTTCTTGTGTTTAACAGCAATCGCAGCCTGAGCAACGGGCTTTATCATGAACTTATGAATGCTTACAATAGCTTGGATAATGGAGACAACAAAACATCATAGAAGAGGTGAATTTCAGTGCAAGAACTTGATTCTGCTTCTTATCGTAATTCTTTGAGTTTTTTGCTAATCGTGGCTTGCAGGCAGCTGCTTAACCGGGATATAGCCCTAAGACATTCCATAAGCGATGCCTACTACTGGGAATTTCAAGATGGAGGAAATATATCGGACGAGGAGATTAATAGATTAACAGAGTATATGAATGGCGTTATTGACAAGGATATTCCGTTTGAAAAAAGGATGATGTCCTTGAATGAAGCCCGTTCAATCCTCGAAAAGCAAGGACAGAGAGAACTCGCCGACCTTATGGGATTGGCTTGGGTAGACCCTGTTGATGTATATTACTTTCAAGATTCATGCGGCTACTTCTACTCTCCGCTTGTTAAATCGTCAAAACATCTTAATTTGTTTAAACTTTTCCGTTTTGCATCCGGATTTTGTTTGCAATTCCCTGATGAAGAAGGAAAAGAACTGCTTCCATTCTACACCTCATATGCGACTGAAAGATTATCCCATGCGTTTCTGGGATATGCAAACTGGCTTAAAGTTCTTGGCGTAAGTTACATGAACAGCTTGCATAGAGCAATAAATAACGGCGAGGGAAAACACTTGGTGCTTGTCTCAGAAGCTTTTCATTCTCAGGAAATAGCAGGTATTGCTGATGCTATTTCAAAAAAAGGCGCCAGGATTGTAACTATTGCGGGTCCTTCAAGTTCCGGGAAAACAACGTTTTCTGAGAGGCTTAAAATTCAGCTTCACGTTTGCGGAAAACGCCCTGTCACATTGCCAATGGACAACTACTTTCATGACAGGGAAGAGACGCCAATAGGCGCGGATGGAGAACCAAACTTTGAGGCGCCGGAAGCTTTGGACATTAGCCTTCTAAGAGATAACCTTTCAAGAATGTTGAAAGGTGAAGAGGTCGAAACGCCTCGATTTGATTTCATAGCGGGGAAAAAGTATAAGGGAAAGAAAATAAGGCTTGATGAAGATGACGTGCTGATAATGGAAGGAATTCACGGGCTTAACAGCAAAATATTGGAACAGATTCCTTCGGAATCACTCTTCGCAATATTTGCCGCTCCCATGACGGGTATATGCCTTGACCCGTATAATCGTACCAGTACAAGCGATAACAGGTTGTTGCGACGGATGATCCGGGATAACAGAACCAGAGGCTATAAAGCTGAGAATACGCTTATGGTATGGCCGAAGGTCGTGTCAGGCGCCGCGCGATATGTTTTCCCATATCAATACATGGCGGATAAGGTTTTTAACTCTTCGCTGCCTTATGAACTTGCGGTTATAAAGAATTATGTAATACCTCTTCTACATTCAGTTCCTGAGTCTTCTCCTGTTTTTAACGAAGTTTTACGTTTGCAGCGTTTGCTGAAATTTGTTCCTTCAATGAGTGCGGAAAATATACCGAACAACTCTGTGTTACGCGAGTTTATTGGCGGAACTTGTTTTGAGGAGGTGGAGAAGTGAATCTCAGCGCTTTCTTTCAACTCGTCGGCGGATTAGGGCTTCTAATTTATGGCATAAAACAAATGAGCGAGTCCCTGCAAGCCATAGCGGGAGACAGGATGCGGCAGCTTATAGGTTCGTTGACCAATACGCCTTGGAGAGGAGTTGTTGTGGGTGCTTTGGTGACTTCCCTAATACAAAGCAGCAGCGCTACAACAGTTATGACAGTCAGTTTCGTAAATGCCGGACTAATGCAATTGAAACAAGCTATTGGAATCGTGATGGGCGCAAACATTGGAACGACAATTAATGCTCAGATAATAGCGTTTAAGGTAAAGGATTTTGCGTTGCCGGTTCTGGCATTAGGCGTAGCGCTGTCATTTTTCGGAAAAAAGAGTAAACATAAACATTTCGGGAATGGAATGGTAGGATTTGGCTTGTTATTTCTTGGAATGGCAAATATGGAAAATTCCATGAGCTTTCTGAGGGAGATGAAGGGCAGCGTTGAGTTTTTCCAGATGTTCAGTACAAATCCGCTGCTTGGAGTCCTGGCGGGGACATTGCTTACCATGCTTGTACAGGCAAGCTCGGCGACAATTGGCTTAACAATGGCAATGGCTACTCAGGGCCTGCTGACATTTGAAGCGGCCGTGCCGATAATTCTTGGCGACAACATAGGCACTACAATAACAGCTGTTTTGTCATGTATAGGGACAAAAAGAGCCGCGAAGCAAACGGCGCTCTCTCACGTATTATTTAACACGATAGGCGTTATAATTTTTATATCCGCATTGCCTCTATTTCAAAGAGTGGTGCTCATGACTTCAGGCGACCTTGCGCGGCAGTTGGCTAATACGCATACGCTTTTCAACATAATAAACACCGTTATTTTCCTCCCGTTTACCGCACTTTTTGCGCATCTTATTGAGTGGTTGCTTCCGGTCAAGCCTGAAGCTCAAGTCAGCGACGTCATATATATGGATGAAAAACTCATAGATGCGAGCCCTGCAGCGGCTGTCGTCGCAGTTCGTGATGAGATAATCCATATGGGGCACGTACTGCACGATATGATGGAAACTGTATGGGTAGGTTACGATGATAATAGTTTTGAACAAAAGGATAATTTTGATTTGCAGGAGAAATCTGTCGATGTGATTAATTATTCAATTAGCCGATATGCAGCGAAAGTTTGGCGAAAAAACCTTTCGGAATCGTTATCATCGGTGCTTGCGAGCTATGTGAATATATCGACTGATATGGAGCGTATTGGAGACCACCTAACCAATATGATGGAGCTGGCGGGATATAAGTCGGAACAGTCCGTCCGCTTTTCAGATGAAGCGTACGCTGAATTTACGGATATGTATATGAGCGTAAAGAAGTCTTTTAATACGACGATGAACGCTTTTTCGATGGAAGACTCTAAAATAGCTGATGAAGTGTGTTCAATACTTGAACGTGACATTGATTCAAAGGAAAAACAATATCGTAAAAACCATATCGAGAGGCTAAACCGCGGCGAATGCGACGCAAAACGCGGCGTGCTTTTCTGCGATATCCTGAGCAACCTTGAGCGCATAGGGGATCACTGCAACAATATTGCCGAAAGGGTAATACAGATTAAGGAAGAAAAGAAGGCAGAATCAAGATTTATGAAGAGCCACAATTAAAAGGCAATGCACAATGTTCAATGAAAAGATAAAAGGAGCTGTAACAAAGTAGTATATTGGTCGTCACCCAAACCACAATAGATATTGGTTTGGATAGCCAATATATTACTTTTGTTACAGCCCCAGTGCGTCAAGACAAAGCGAGTTTCTTTAAAGCATAGGTATTCTTTAGTTTTACATTTTCCCTTGCATAATCAATTGCCATTTTATTAACAGAATCGGACGGTGTGACATCCGCCTGATTCAGTATTTTAAAAAAAATTAAATTTTAAATATTTAGTTTTACTCTTGACTTTTTTCGGCAAAACAGCATAATCTAAATAGGGTTGTGTAATTATATCTATGAATATCATAAACGTCCCCGAAAACTACGAGGGACGTTTATTTAGTTTTTCTACATAAATCATGAAAGGAAATGTAAATGAAAGAAATTAAAAACGAAGCGCTAGAGAGTGAAATATCAGGTTTTGAGGAATATCCCATTCGAGAGGAATTGCTTCTGGCCATACGAAGAAAAGGGTTCAATGAACCCACTCCTGTGCAGAAAAAAGTATTAGAACTGAACAACTACGAACAAGACTTAATAGTGCGGGCAAAAACCGGGTCAGGAAAAACGCTTGCATTTTTACTACCGTTGCTTGAGAATATAAACCCTTCCACAAGAACTCCTCACATATTAATACTTTCTCCTACTCGTGAACTCACGCAGCAGACGGAAAAAGAAGCGGCATGGCTCGCAAGCATAATGGATATATCAGCAGTATCCCTTGTGGGCGGGCTTGAAATGATGCCTCAAATCCGCTCGCTGAGAGAAGGGGCGGCTATTGTTGTCGGAACTCCTGGAAGGACTCTTGACCATATAAACCGGGGAACGTTGAATACGAGAAATATACGCGCCGTTGTCCTGGACGAGGGCGATCAAATGCTGGACATGGGATTCAGGGAGGAGCTTGAAGGAATACTTGACTCCCTTCCAACGGAAAGGCGTACATGGCTCTTCTCCGCAACGATGCCGGAAGAGATGCGTAGGCTCGCGATGAAATATCTTGTCTCCCCGCATACGATATCATTAGTTTCAGACGGCGAGCAGCATGAAGATATTGCTCACAAAGTCTATCTCGTACCGATGCGGAGAAGATTCGAAGGACTCGTGAACGTCCTGTTGTGGGAAAGGCCAAAACGCAGCCTTATATTTTGCCACACGCGAATGGACGTCATAGAGGTATCTCAGAAGCTGCAGGAAGAAGGATTCGCAGCGGGCGCCTTGCACGGAGAAATGACTCAGAGAGAGCGCAACTCCATCCTTTATTCGTTTAAGAACGGGGCTGTTCCATTCCTTGTCGCTACTAACGTAGCCGCCCGCGGACTTGATGTTGAAGGAGTGACGCATGTTATTCAGCTCGGATTGCCGGAGGACATGGACACGTTCGTTCACCGAAGCGGGCGTACCGGCAGAGCGGGAAATGAAGGCACAAACCTCATACTGCTCTCCCCTCTTGAAGCGGGGAGATTCAAGGGCATACTGCGCTCATCCCAAATGAAAATCGAATGGGCGGATGTCCCTGAAATCAATAAAATACGCCAGTCACAGAGAGAAATTGCGGAAGAGCGTCTCCTGAAAGCTCAACCGTTGCCGGACGACTCCACGGATTACGCTGCATGGGCGGCGGACCTGCTGGAAAGAGCGGAACCCAAAATGCTCATAGCTAAACTGCTCAGCCTGATTAATTCCCGCTCAACCAAAGGATATAACCTGTCGAGCGAGCTTGAAAGAGAAAGAGAACGCCGCGAGCGTTCTTCCCGTACCGCCGCGTCATCTGAGCCGCGTACAAAAACGGCTTCCAGATCAATAGGCGCGCGCCCGAAAGGCGCTATGTTGCGCTTTAAGGGCGGAAGCGGAACAGGGCTTGACGTAGGAAAAGTTTTGCGCGCGATATGTTCAACGCTTGATGTTGAGAGCAGCGAAGTCGGCGCAATTAAGATAGGAAAAGATTCCGTGAACGTTGAATTGTTGCCCGTAGCTTACTCACGTTATCCACAGAATATGGCCAGATTGGCAAAGAGAGGGCTCATACCGGACAACACCGAAGAGAATGCGAGCGTGGAAACGCGCTCCGGTAGATTTTCCAAAATTAAAGAGTCAAAGTTCACAGCAAAACGGCCTGCTCATTTCGATGTGAGTGATGCCCATAATGAAAAACGTACTAAACGAAGAGAGCAGGGAAAATTCGGCAGAAAAAGTGAGAAATGGGAAAAGCTTTAGAAATGTCCGAGGGAGGATAAAATATGATCTCAAATATATTGGATGGCAGGAAAATATCCGCAGAAATTCGTTCTTCAATTAAAGAAGAGGTTTTAAAGCTAAAAGCGCGCGGAATAAATCCAACGCTTGCGGTCGTTTTAGTTGGAGAAAATCCGGCTTCAAAGGTATATGTGAGGCAAAAAGAAAAAGGCTGCGGGGAAACAGGAATAACTTCCCGCAAATACGAATTACCTGCTGAAACAACACATGAAGAGCTTCTTTCTCTTGTGAAGAAACTCAATGAGGATAAAGAAGTTCACGGCATACTTGTACAATTCCCGCTACCCGCGCATCTAAATGAAACAGAAGTGCTGGCGGTCATGAACCCTGAAAAAGACGTTGACGGCTTTCACGCTCTTAATGTTGGAAAGCTCGTGTCGGGTCTGCCATGTTTTGAGCCTTGTACGCCGAAGGGCGTTATAACTCTCATTGAGAGTACAGGTATTCCCATTGAGGGCAAAAGCGCCGTTGTGACAGGGCGCAGCAATATTGTTGGAAAACCGGTTGCCTCAATGCTTCTTGCGCGCAATGCGACAGTAACAATTGCTCACAGCAAAACAAGAAATCTTCAGAAAGTAGTTGCTCAAGCGGACATTGTAGTTGCTGCTATCGGAAAACCTCGTTTTATCACCGCTGATATGATCAAAGAGGGCGCCATTGTTATTGATGTTGGAATAAACAGGCTTCCTGAAGGGATTGTCGGCGACGTTGATTTTAAAGAGGCAGCGCGGAAAGCAAGTTGGATAACCCCCGTGCCCGGCGGAGTCGGGCCAATGACCATAGCAATGCTGCTTCAGAACACGCTCTTGGCAGCAGGAAAACAAGGAGAAAATTAATTATGAAAATTACGTTAGAGAATATGAAACCTGAAGAGGCGAAATTAGCAAGCAGTATTGCACTTGCTTCTTTTGCCAAAATTGAAAGCGAAGGGTTTAGCTCTGAAGGGAAAGCCGCTTTTGTAAACTATGTTTCGGCAAATGCTATAGCTTCAAGGCAGAGCTTGGGGCATAACGTAACTCTTGCTGTTTCAGATTCAAAAATAGTGGGCATGATAGAGATACGAAACGGCAACCATATTTCCATGTTGTTTGTGCTTCCGGAATATACCAATAACGGTATAGGAACTAAGTTACTAACTTACGCTATCGCGCAAATAAGAAAAGAACGCTCCAAAACAAATGCTGTTAAGCAGGTCACGGTTCATTCGGCTGATGGTTCTTTAACATTTTACTTAATGAGAGGTTTTCGCACAATAGCGACAAGGCAGGAACGAGACGGAATAGGCTACACTACCATGGCTTTTTCCCTGAAAGACGAGAATGCCGTCGACCGCAAAATAAGACCGGAGGAGGAAATTGACTTTTTCGCGTTTAGCGGAACGGGGAATACTTATTACGCCGTGGAGAGAATTTCATCCTTACTCAGAGAAAATGGCGTGCCGGTAAGATGTCACAAAATGGAAAAATGCATGAATCCGGTTTTGAGTGAAAATTCGGTAATAGGAATAGCATTTCCCGTAGCATGCTTTTCAACTTATCCTACTGTATTGGACTTTCTGGACTCCTTACCGGAAGCAAACGGTAATAAAATTTTCATGATAGCGACCATGGGAGGGGCAGGAATGGGAATGGAAGGCCCCATAAGAAGGCTTCTCGCCAAGAAAGGCTATTCCCCGATAGCTTCAAAGCTATTCGTCATGCCGGGAAATTACGGCAACAAAAAAATGCCGGAAGAGAGAAACGCAAAGCGCATAAGTAAATTCGAGAATGATTCAGTTCTCTTTACGGAAAGCTTAATAAAGGGCAACGGAAAATGGAGAGGCAGTTGGCCGTTTACTTCCAATATAGCGTTTAAGTTAGGACATACAAGAAAACCTTGGAATTTGTTCTACCGTATGTTTTCGATACAAGTAAACCAAAGCAAATGCACAATCTGCGGTAAGTGCGTAAGGCACTGCCCGAGAGGAGCAATCAAAGTGGACAGCTCGTCGAAATTTCCGCAAATTGATAAAAACATATGCCAATCTTGCCAGCGCTGCATAGGATTTTGCCCGCAGCACGCCATTGAAGTCCCCAAAAAACCAGCGGAGCAGTACACATGCATGAGCTACGACGAATTTGTGAAGTTCGGGGAGGGAAAATAAAAACAGAAGCGAACAATCATCACATTTATCAAGCGTACAATATCATATATGATTTCTTATTATAAAATTTAGCTGCATGGCGAGGACTACATAATCTTACTCATATCTTCTTTTGTCAGGCGTTTACCTTTATGAAATCTAAACAATTCGCCTAATGTGTATTCGCCCCATTTATTAACTTCAAGCGACTGTATTATGGCATTCGCTTTGGTCGTTGTTATTGGCTTAATCTCAACATCATAGACCCATTCAGGGATATAATCAGGCAAATTAATATCTTTTAAGGTTTTATTAGCTTGCCTGCCGTAATTATATCTGTATGAATTTGCCTTTATGCACATACTGTAATACAGCTTTTCTGAAAGTGACATTTCTTTTTTAGGCGTAAAAGACAGTGTGAAGTACAATGTCATTAAGTTAAGCAAAAAAGACAAAAGCGACTCAATTTAAACGTCTTTGCGACCGCGAGCGTAGCGTGGCGGGAAGCAATGGTCACGAGTTGCACTCGCCACAGTGAACGAAACTTGCCTAATTAACGTCTTTGCGCCTCGGCAAAGCCGCTCTTCACGCCCGCGTCTTTTTGCGGCGCGGCAATCCAGTTGTCTTTTAGTTTTTGCCTTTTGATTACTTTCATGGTAATCCAGAAAGCCAAATAGAAAGATAAAAGTTAAAAAGACTCTGGATTACCATGAAACGATAGTACCAAAAACCAATGGATTGCCGCGCCGCAAAATACCTATCGCTTCGCTGGCACTTCCGTCGCTGCGCTCCTCCTGAGTCGCGGGCGTGAAGAGCGGCTTCGCCGAGGCGCAAAGACCTGAGGTTTTTTGACTGGTTGCTCTTAACTTAATGACATTGGTGTGAAATGTGAAGTATGGAGTGAAGAACGAACAAAAGACAAAGATTTTATATAGCTTTGTTTATAGTTCGTTTTTGGCGATTAACGCTTTCACGCAGCACTGCGCTACATCGGGATTATTATTTTCTGTTGCATACATCAATGCTGTCTGACCTTTTGTATCTTTCGCGTTTACGTCGGCGCCGTTATTAATCAGCGTTGTTATCACTTCTGGGTTGCTATTGAAATATGCTGCAAACATCAAAGGCGTTATATCATTTAAATTTCTCGCGTTTACGTCGGCGCCATTTCTGATCAGCGCCGATACCACATCATTATTATTGTTTTTCGCCGCATACATCAATGCAGTCCAACCGCCCGCATCTTTCGCGTTTACATCCGCGCCGTTTTTGATTAACGTTATTACCACATCTGGATTATTATTGTTACATGCTACAAACATCAATGCAGTCATATCGTCCGGGTCTCTCGCGTTGACGTCTGCTCCGTTCTCTATAAATACTGTTATTACTTCTGGGTTACTATTGAAATTCGCCGCAAATGTCAGTGCCGTTACATTATCCGAATCTCTTGCGTTAACGTCTGCACCGTTTTTGACCAACGTTGTTATTACATCGGGGTTTTTGTTGAACATTGCCGCAATCATTAATGCAGTAGATGAACCCTTTAGAGCTCTCGCATTAACATCCGCGCCAGCTTTTATTGCATCTTCCACTTTCCGCGCTGTTCCATTCATGCAAAGTAATATAAAATCTTCATTTCTCATTTTTCAATCTTCATCCTGTCTTTTTCCCATATCAATTTGCTTAGCTGTTGTTTTCTCCGATAGATTACAATTCAAAAAATAAATACTACTGCCTTGAGTAACACCTAAGTATTGATAACATTGCGATGGTTACAAGTAAAAATATGTGTAGCAACTTTCGAAATGTAAACCTTTTGATAGCTACATAAGCTCTATTATAGTAGCACAAAAGCCTATCATTTAGTAGCACAAAAGCCTATCATTTTCAAGATGTTTTCCTAAATATCCCATAGTACGACCAGTTTAGCACAACAGAAAATATGAAAAATAGTATCAAGATAATTTTGGGGCTATTATCAAAAGGTTTACATTTTGATGGTATGTTGTTTGTTGCTCACTAATCGATGTTCGCGTAAACGCCTATAGAATGTAGCTTCTTTTAAACCTATTTGTGCCAGAAGTTCTTGAATATGCAATTTTCCGCGCTCCCATAGTTTTACTAATGCATCGAAATTTTCGGGCGGCTTTTTGATAGGACGCCCGAATCGAACACCGCGTGCTTTTGCGGCGGCTATTCCCTCGGCTTGTCGCTTTCGAGTGGTTTCACGCTCATTCTGTGCCACAAAAGACAAAACTTGAAGCACGATGTCAGAGAGAAAAGTCCCCATTAGATCCTTGCCGTTTCGTGTGTCAAGTATTGGCATATCAATCACTGAAATATCTATGCCACGTTCTTTCGTGAGAACGCGCCACTGGTTTTGTATCTCAACGTAATTTCGCCCAAGCCTGTCAATGCTCTTGATGTAGATAAGGTCACCAGGGTTTAACTTTTCTGTGAGCGCTTTGTACGCCGGACGCTCAAAATCTTTGCCTGATATTTTGTCAGCGAAGATTTGCGTTTGCGGTATCCCTAACTCGTTCATTGCGTGAAGCTGTCTATCTTCATTTTGATCGATACTTGATACGCGAACATAGCCGTAGGTTATCAATTCGATATCTCCTGTTATGTTAGTACAACTGTAAACGTGCTTCCTGGTTGATTTGAGTTATTCTCTGCGGATATGGCGCCTCCGTGCGCGCTCACTATTGCTTTGGCAATTGACAGCCCCAGACCGCGGCCTCCTGTATCCCTTGCTCTTGATATATCGGCGCGATAAAATCTGTTGAAAATATTTGGAAGGTCGTCTTCGGGTATTCCAATACCTGTATCCTTGACTTTTGTTACTATAACTTCTTTATTATTCCGAATCTCACGCTGCGCTGACAGTTCTACCGTTCCCCCGGAATCCGTGTATCGCAGAGCATTTGACAGCAGGTTATCGAACACCTGCTTTATTTTATCGCCGTCCGCATTAGCGTATAGTCCTTGTGCAATATTTTGTTCGAGTTTTATTGCGGCTTCATGGAATAGAAGAGCAAACGAACTAGCTAAATCTGTCAGCATAGTTGAGATATCGCATTGCTCTTTCTTAAGTACAAGAGAGTCGCCTTCAATATGCGTAAGGTTTTCGACATTAGCAATGAGCTTCGTCAATCTATCCGCTTCCTTGACGCACGTTGCAAAATTTGCCTGTTCTGCAGGTAAAACGCCATCCGCTATTGCTTCTACTTGGGCCTTTATTATTGAAACCGGCGTGCGAAGTTCGTGTGCGACATCGCTCATAAGCCTTTTTCTCAGAGTTTCCTGTCCTTCGAGAGATCTGGCTAAGCTCTCAAGGCTATTGGCCAGATTCTCAATTTCAATAACGCTTGTGGATTGCTTTCCTTCCGAATTATGATATCCTCCGCCGCTTATCTCCTTTGCTCGGCTTGCCGCCTTGAGTACCGGGCGGCTTATCCCGTTGGCAACCACAAAGCTTAATCCTCCTGCTAGTATGAGCATTCCTATAACCGTTATGTACATGTACGAGTGAAACCGTTTCAGGAATTCCGCTTCAACGCCTTCCGGCAATTGCATGGATTCGAACTCAAGTATTCCCACTTCAGTTCCATTGACTATAACAGGTAAAGTTTGTCTATTTGTTGAGTTATGAGAATTATTATCTGGATAATCCGCGTTTATTTGCGTGTAGGATAATGATCTTCTCTGCCAACTTATTATCTGCGTCCCTCGGCGACGGGCGCTCCATATCACTCCTCCTGTCTTATCGCTGAGGGCTACGGATACTATTGACCCTCTTAAAACTTGTTTAGTTACATCGTTTACCCGTAAGAGGTTCCATCCGCCTTCCGCTATATAAATATCGCGTAGCGCGTCAACGATTTCCTTTTGTTCTTGCGTCGCGCGATCCTTTATGTAAACGTCGAATTCTGAACCCATGATAATTGAGATTCCCCATGGAGTAAGGACGAGACAAATCAAGACCATGAGGATGAAAAACATCAATAGGTGAGTGCGTAAAGAGCGTTTAATTCTCATTCCATCCCTATCCTATATCCGAATCCGTGTACTGTGCGAATATAGTCATTACTGTTATCTCCTCCAAGTTTTCTCCTTAGATTCTTAACGTATGTGTCTATCGTCCTGTCAAATCCTTCATAATCGTCTCCGAACGCTTTAGATATGAGCTCGTCCCTTGAAAATGTCTTATCCGGTTTGGACGCCAACGTTGAAATCACAAGAAATTCGTTTCGCGTCACGTTTACAGATTTTCCATCCCTGCGTATTTCACGCGCTGTAATGTCAATATCAACATTTCCGATTTTTATGACTGTAGAGTTTTCATTCGCGTGTTCAGCTCCCGTGCTGCTTCTAAGATGCGCCCTCACTCTCGCTACCAGTACTCGTGGGCTGAACGGCTTTATCACGTAGTCATCGGCGCCTGCGTCAAGTCCGGCTATAACGTCCGATTCGGTACCCTTCGCCGTTAACATTATAATTGGCACACTTGAATTCGTCCGTACTTGTTTGCATACTTCATATCCGGATAGGCGCGGGAGCATCAGATCCAAAATTATTAAGTCGTATGGCGCATTCTTTTTCCTGCTCTCGTTAAATAACTCCATGGCGCGCAGCCCGTCATCAGCCGTGTCGGCCTCGTAGCCTTCTTTTTTTAGATATGCCTTTACTACTTCTGAAATAGATCTCTCATCTTCCACTATCAATATTCGCATCAATATACCTCCTTGTCCAAGGGCATGAAACTATGCATATTCCGCATATGGAATGCTTTATTCCGAGTAATTTAACACGTTCAATTATACTCTTATTACACGCTTTTATATCAACTAATTCTTCCCTTTTCATCCCTGTTTCCCAGTTCAACCGCTTTGAAGCGTCTGCGGGGCACGCATCGGCGCACGAGGTGCAGGCGCCGCATTTTGAAGCGGCAATGGGTTTCAAGTCCTCTTCCTCCGGCGGCAGGTCGGTCAGGATAGTCGCAAAACGTACCCCGGATCCATATTGCTCAGTAACCAAGATATCAAGTTTTCCTATCCACCCTAGTCCTGCATGGATTGCCGTTGTTTTATGCTGGTAAGGCGCGCTCAGCTCAACAGGGTCGTATGTGCGGGTAGTTGCCGGTATAGCTTTTGCCTTGTATCCGGCTTCTTTCAGAAATTTTTCTCCCATATATGAAAGCTCGTCAAGTTTTGCGTTTACAAGTTCGTACTCCGCTTCATAATCTACGGTGGGATTATCAATAATTCCGGCGAGGACTTCAGGCCGCAGGGCGACAGCTATCGATATTCCGCTTGGGTAGCTGAATTCTTCAGATAAATTTACATTAGCAAGGTCAGCAAATCCTAAGTGTGAGGCGCCTCCGTCAATAAGTTTGCTTTTTAATTCACTAAATATACTCATAGTAACCCTCTCAATCTCTATCCAGTATAAAGTTATCTGCGGCCAAGAACGATATGAATTCTGTCGGCGTCATGATGAATTCTTCATCAGGGTAATGCTTGATATTCCCGGTTATGAGAATCGCTCCGTTTCCTTTTGCTGTATCGTAAAAAACACGATCGCTTTCGTCCGGTAAAAGAAAACCACTTGTGACCGGTTCACTAAGCACGCCTATTTGCATTAAGTTATGCATAAATGTTTTTCGCTTCTCTATTTTATGATTAAACTCCGGCCTTGATAATACTTCCTCATACTCAACCAGTATCTCCATGCAAAAGTAGGCTTGCACTTCACCGTCAAAAATCATATTAACTATTTTGGCAGGATTTCCAGCTGGCGAAAGAGCCGCAGAAACAATTACGTTTGTGTCAATAACGACTTTTTGCATCACTACCTCCGTTTCTCGAATTTTTCCCGCCTGTACGCTGTTATTATTTCGTTTATTTCGTCCATCGTCATCTTGTCCGTTCCGTTAATAACAGACTGATCCTGCATGGCTTTCAATGCTTCTTTGCCTACAATTGAAACTGTTTGATTTTGCACAATATCTGTGATTGGAAACGGTAATGCGCGAGTACGCAAAACTGCTCTCATAAACATGTTAAACGCAGTGGTTATATTCATTCCAACATTTTCACAAAAAACGTCAAAATCACGTTTCGTCTCCTCATCAACACGAACGGTTACATTTACTGCTCCCATAGACAGCACTCCTTTTCCTGTGATATATACGTAATTATACTTGATATAATGTGCATTTTCTACAATATATTGTGGGTTACTGGATGAGTAACCCTCTTTTTACATTGAAATCGAAAAAGAATTTGTCGGGAGAGATTCAGCAAGGGCTGTCTCTAACTGCTGTACTTTGCCCGCGTCTACTTTATCGTCGGAAAGGGCAATAACGCAGCTTTCAGTCGATTCTTCGTCCGAAGAGAGTTCGAGAAGCACGGGGGAGTTGCCGCGAAACTCGCACAACGCTTTGCCTATTGCTTTGAAAATATTGTCCGTTTCTTCAAGAGAGGACAATATAATTCTCAGCCTGATGTACGGCGGCAAGTCGGCGAACTCGTGAAGCGGCGTTATTTTACGCGCCACGATGTTTGGAGGTTCTCTGTCGATTTTCAGCTCGCCCTCAACAATGTACGGCTGCCCAATTTGAATATTTCCTTTTATTAAATCCCACTCTTTCGAATAACAGACAACTTCAAAGCTGCTGTCAGAATCCTCAAGCGTTATTATTCCCATTAAATCCCCTTTTTTCGTCCTCTTCTCGCTGAAACCCGCAATTACCCCTCCGATTCTTGGAGACATTTGCACATGCCAATATTTTATTTCATTAATTTTACTTATAGTATGCCGCTTGAAAATATGCTCATGCTGGTCGTACGGATGCCCTGAGATATAAATTCCCATGACTTCTTTTTCTTTTTCAAGCCTTTCAAAAAGTTCATAATCGGGAACATCCGGAAGCACGGGGCTTTCAACGACAATGTCCTCATCGCCGAAAAGCGAACTTTGTTTTCCGTTTGATTTGGATGAGTGAGCGGCTGCAACAAATTCCGGCAGGGCGGCAATTAATTGGGCGCGGTTCGCGCTGCTGTTTTTTGGCGCCTTCGTCGCGCTCAATGAATCGAACGCTCCTGCAAATATGAGGTTTTCTATCACGGATTTTCCTACATGATTGAGTTCGACGCGGTTTAAGAAGTCCCAAAACGATTCGAAACGACTCTCCTTACGCGCTGATAATATCGATTCGACCGCGCTGTCTCCCAGACGCGCCACAGCGCCAAGCCCGAAACGCACCACATCGTTATCCGCCGTAAAAGTAGCCATTGAGGAATTTATATCAGGAGCTAAAACCGAGATGCCCGAACGTCTGACTTCCCTCACATATTCCGCCATAACTTCTTTCTTTGCGCCTATTTGGCTTGAAAGATAGGCTGCCATGAACTCCGTCCTGTAATTTGCCTTGAGCCATGCGGTTTGATATGAAATCAACGCGTATGCCGCGCTGTGAGACTTGTTGAACCCATATCCTGCGAACTCCTCAATTATGTTGAATATCCTTTCCGCATCCTCGGACTTTATTTGATTATTCGCGCATCCCGTGACGAATTTAGCTCTCTCCTGCTGCATCACTTCAAATTTTTTCTTTCCCATCGCTCGTCTCAGCAAATCGGCCTCCCCGAGGGAGTATCCCGCCAAAATCGTAGCGCATTGCATTACCTGTTCCTGATAAAGAATAACGCCGTAAGTCTCGCTCAATACGTCTTTGAGCATCGGATGAATGTACACTGTTTCCATTTGCCCGCTTTTACTTTTTATGTACTGCTCGACCATCCCGCTGACTAACGGTCCCGGGCGGTACATGGCGAGCGCGGCAACAAGATCGTCAAAACAGTCTATTTTCATTCTCTTTATCATTCGGCGTATGCCGTCCGATTCAAGCTGGAACACCCCAAGGGTATCCGCCTGTGTTAAAAGTTCATAAGTTGCTTTATCGTCCATCGGGATTTTTTCAATATCCGGAGGCGTTTTCCCTGAAAGCTTAATGTTGTTTACAGCCTCTTCGATGATTGACAGTGTACGCAACCCCAGAAAGTCCATCTTCACCAGCCCCAGTTTTTCAATGGGCTCCATGGAATACTGAGTCACTATTTGCCCCTCGTCAATTCTGCGTATCGGCACGATATCGGTCGTCGGGACAGGAGTTATCACGACACCTGCTGCATGCTGCGAGCAATGCCGCGCAAGCCCTTCTATTTTTGAGGCGTAATCAAGCGCCTTCGCCATGTTCTTATCTTCTTTGTAAATTCTCTTTAGATCAGGGATTGTTTCAATAGCGTCCGTTATGCACTTTGCGTCAAAAGGAATTAGCTTTGCGACTTTATCAACCTCGCTGTACGGGATGTGAAGCGCCCGGCCCACGTCTTTTATTGATCCGCGGCTCTTCATCCTGCCGAACGTTATAATCTGAGCGACGCGGTCGCTTCCGTAATGCTCCACGATGTACCGCATTAGTTCGTCGCGCCCTTTATCCGACACGTCCGTATCGAAGTCCGGCATGCTTATGCGTTCGGGGTTCAAAAAACGTTCGAACAGCAACCCGTACTTAAGCGGGTCAAGTTCCGTTATTCTCAGAGCCCACGCCACAAGAGACCCCGCGCCCGAACCTCTGCCGGGGCCTATTGGGATACCGTTGTCCTTTGCAGCCTTAATTATTCCGGCGACTATTAAATAATATCCCGCAAACCCCATATCATTTATGACTTTCAGCTCAAAGTTCAGCCTGTCCGCATATGCGGGGGAATCAGCCGCATTGCCTATTCTCCATTTGAGCCCTTCGCGGGCGTCCTTTGAAAGACGCTCGCTTAACGTCTCCTCATTTGAAAGGTTCAGATTTGGAAGCTGATATTTTCCGGAGTCCAGTTCAAAGCTTACATTACACCTTTCAGCAATTTTTACCGTATTTTCCAGGGCTTCGGGGACAGTCTTCCCGAAAATTCCGTACATATCTTCAGGAGACCTGAGATAAAAGTCCGGATAATTGAAACTCATACGGTTAGCGTCCGATATGTCGGATTTTGTTTGAATGCATAACAATAAATCGTGCCATTCAAAATCCTCTTTATTAAGGTAATGAGCATCGTTGGTTGCTATCAGAGGAATTCCGGCGTCACGTGAAATTTTTATCAGGGCGTTATTCACTATTGCTTGCTCAGGTATCTGGTTATGCATTATCTCAAGGAAAAAATTATTTTCTCCCATGAGATCCCTGTAAAAAAGCGCCCGTTCGCGCGCCGCGTCCTCCTTATTTTGAAGTATCAACGACGGAATTTCGCCCGCAAGGCACGCCGAACTCGCTATCAGCCCCTTTGAGTATTTTGCGAGCAGGGAATGGTCAATGCGGGGCTTATAATAGAATCCATCCGTATTGGCTATCGAGATGAGTTTCACCAGATTTTGGTATCCTTCGTTGTTTTCAGCCAACAGTACCAAGTGGTGGTTTTTTTTGTCGTCCTTGCGCTTTTCCCTTGAAGTATATCCATCCGTGTCAACATACGTCTCGCAGCCTATAATGGGTTTTACTCCTTTTGCCGCGCACTCGCTGTAGAATTCAATTGCCCCATACATCACGCCGTGGTCTGTCATTGCCACGGCAGGACTTGATTCTCCCCATGACGCAACTTTGCTGGCCAGCTCCTTACAGCGGATTGCCCCGTCAAGAAGGCTGTATTCAGTATGAACGTGCAAGTGAACGAAAGATTTCATGTATTCTATTCCCTTCAATGTAGGCTCTGAAAACAGTTAAAGTATAATATTCAACGTGAAAATACTCAATAGGGGCGAGGGGAAGACAGGGATTAGGGATTAGGGATTAGGGATTAGGGATTAGGGATTAGGAAAGCAAAAGCAAAGACAAAAAGGCAGGGATTAGGGATTAGGGATTAGGAAAGATAAAGACAAAAGACTGGCGTTATTACAGGGCAACGCAGGTAAGGCGCGATGTCCACACCGCGCCCTACAGGTGGCAAAAAAAGGGCGGTAAAATGCCGCCGAAGAAAAATTTTTTTAACTTCACTCTTCACACTGTTTTTTGTGTTGATTATATATTTCAATGAATTTGTTGTAATCTCTGTGAAAAATGCTTTCAAGTTCATAGGATAACATAAAAGGATTATAATTTTGGAATACATTTGGCAAGTGTTGCTGAATTCTTTCGACAATATAGTAGGTGTGCAAAAACTCAATGTTTTCAATATCTTGGATTTTCCTGTCATAAAACACCTTCAGCTTGCCTATGGGAAAGCCTTCCCTGTAGCCCACTTGAATGCAAATCCAATATATCTTATCCGTCGGAATCGCTGTAATATCGCCTTCGCCAATTGTAATCAGCAAATAAGACGGTAATAAAACGACCTTTCTTTTCGTTCTAATTACTTTTCTTCCATTGAAAAAGTGAATATATTCCTCCACTAAAATCTTGCCTTCCGCCGCTTCGGCGTCGATTTTCCACCCCGCGCCTTCTTTCCCTACATTCTCGGCATAAACAATAAGATTGCCGTAAAGCTCCGGGCTAATCCATTGCTTTATGACGCGGAAAAAGAAAAATACCGTTGGGAAAAGTAATATGGTCAATCCGGTTGCAATCACAATTTGCAGAATAATAACCACTGCAGGCGAGCGTTCCGACATATACCTTGCCGCATAAAACAGCGCCGGGGTTAGGATGAGCGCTATAATCCAGAAAAAGATCAACTGCTTTGCATAGTCTTTTTCATGTCGAGCCGCCTCTTTGGCGAGGTACCCTTTACTCATTCAACGCTTCTTTCGAACCTTATTCTGTACTTGCGTTACTTGCGTAGAACTGCTGCTTTTGCTCCTGATAAATCGCTAAAAACTGAGAATAATCCTTTACAAAAATCTCCTGAAGCTTATAGGACAAATCAAAAGCATCGTAATTGCTGAATATGTTGGGGATGTACCGATACATCTTATCCGCGATATTTTTCAAATGTTCTATATTCGCCCCGACTACATCGTACATCTTATTCTCAGCGAATATCTTCATTCGCACAATGTAATCGCTCTCGCCCTTAATACCGGCTTGGGCGCAAATCCAGAATATTTTACCTGCGGGGATCGCCGTTACCTTCATTCCCTCGCAAATCAACAGATAGGAAGGCGTTAAGACAAACCTCGTTCCAGTTTTATTCGAGTAAATATATTCATCCACCAAAATATTCCCGGAAGCCGCCTCATCGTCAATGACGCGCCCTGCTTCTTCTTTTGTTGCTTCACCTTGGACGGTAAGGCCGCCATAATTCGCCCAACGCCGATTTTGGATTGTAAGAACGATGCATGCTCCGATAATTATGAACAGCATTACGCCAATAATGCCGGGAATGAGCGGCGAGCTGAACAGCAAGTCCTCTTCAGCCGCTATTCCCACAAAATACAGTCCTGTCAAAGCGGCAATCATAAGCACTCCAAGCATTGCAAACAACATCTTCGTTTTTTTAATCACACGATTCGCGTAACGCTGAAGAAATCCTTTTTCCATGTTCTTCGCCTCCATAATTGTATTTTCAAGGTTCAATAACTTCCATAAGGCTGTCATACGCTTCTTTCATTGTCTGGCCTGAGCTTTGGCAACCGTCAAGTTCCAGTACGGAAGCGTGAAAGTATGAGCCGCTTTCATCCTGAATCGGTTTGATAATATAGGTGTACGGAAGTCTCATGTACTCTTGAACGTTCATTTAAAATCCTCCTTTTTACAGTATTCGGCTTTGTATGTCTTTCACATAAACTGCCTTGAGCGGGTTTTCTTTCTTGATTGTAACAACGTTGCTGCTTCCGTTGATATAGTGACAATGGGAACCTTTTTGTCGCGACATATTCACCACAAAGGATTATTTGTTATAGGTTATTTTGATGAAATCAGATAAACAATCGTTTATTTTCTTTTGATTGCCTGTAACACAAGGCCGAATAGCAAAAAAATATGTTAGAATTTTCCGTATAGTAATCATATCGTTGTCAAAAAAGGAATGGACAAATGAAAAAGTATCCCAAAACTGAGAAATATGATGTAAGTTGGATTGAAAGTAATTGGATGGGGCCAAACCCGTTATGGCTTCTTGAGGATTTATGCGGTCATATGGACTTGCGC
This sequence comes from Synergistaceae bacterium, assembly GCA_009783355.1. Taxonomy (GTDB): domain Bacteria; phylum Synergistota; class Synergistia; order Synergistales; family Aminobacteriaceae; genus WRNQ01. Next base: position 7,967 of record WRHH01000014.1, on the reverse strand, counting down.
CCGGGGATGAAGGTTCTGGACCTTGGCTGCGGCAAAGGGCTTACCAGCGTATTTTTGGCGAAGGAATACGGCGTTACGGTCTTCGCTAACGACCTGTGGATAAGCGCCACTGACAACTTGCGCCGCTTTGAAGAGGCAGGAGTTGCGGACAAAGTATTTCCCATCCACGCGGAAGCGCACGCGTTGCCTTATGCGGAAGGTTTCTTTGACGTCGCCATGTCAATTGACAGCTACCATTACTTCGGCGCAAGCGAGTCATACTTCACCGATGTATTTTCTAAACTTGTAAAGAGCAGCGGTCAATTTGGAATTGTCGTTCCGGGACTTAAGAGCGAGTACGAAAAAGGGTATCCCGAAACACTCGAGAAGCTATGGTTTCCTGAATTATTTACGCTTCACAGTAACAAATGGTGGCGCACTCTTTGGGAGAAAACCGGACTTTGTGAAATAACCTCGTGCTATGACATGGACGAACCAAAAGCCCTATGGCAGCCTTGGGCGGACTGGAGCGTTGAAAATTTTGAGAAGGAATTTGGAGATGTCGGCGGCGGCGGAGATTTTGATAAGAAATTTCTCGAAGCCGATACTGAGAACGACATTGCCTTAATCGCTCTTTCGGCAAGAAAGAGAATATAATTTATATTCATTACAACAATATCGTTGTTGCAACAATCGAGGAGAAGCAGCTAAATATTATTGAAGACGGCGTTAATCAATCAGGTATGCCGCCTCAGTGGATGTCTCATATTCCGCGTTTACTTGAAAATTCGTTACCGGAAGGACAGCGAAGAGACTCTTTGATTCGTCTCGCTTTACGCGAAGGAAACAGGCCGAGTAACCCCATAGAATTGCTTCCTTATGTAGCCGACCTGCCGGGGCATTTCTCAGTTGGACATTCACGCGCTGTTCATGAAATTAACGGAAGTGAACGAAAATTCTCTCCTTTGCCGGAGTCCATTCCTCAAAGCATCATTGAAACTCGTTTACCATCAGCTTGCTTCAATTCGCTCTCCGAATTACGCCTCAACGAACGACCTTCCTTTTCAGGCTACCAGGATAAATTTACGGCTAAACTATTGATTGAAGAAAATAGGCTTCTTCTTTTGCCCGTAGATCAGGAGGCTGAGCGGGGAAATGTGACAGTAAAATAAATGGAATAATCCAATATAGAATTCGAGCGTTATGTGCTTCAGCGAGCCGATAAAAAGTTGGCTCGCTGAAAAAGTAACTTATGCCATTCAAATAGCTGGAACACATTATGCTTATGTGTATTGTTAAAATCAGATAGGCAGTCGCTTTATTTTCTTTTGCTTGTCGATAACGCAAGACTGTAAAGTAACAACAAAATACTGCCATAGCCTGCATTACAACCTATTGGCTCAGGGTCAGGATCCAGATGTAAAGCGTAGTTCGGTTCTACATCTATTACGTTTGGATCAGACGAAAGCAACTCCATTAATTCTTCTGTGCTTTTGTTCTCCGATATAAGGAGGAAAATGTTTTTACCTGTAGATTTCGCTATTTCAGATAAAGGTTCCCCTCCCACCTCAAGTCCGTATTTTTTTGCAAAGGCGTCAGATTGCTCAAAAAGCGCCTGTTTATAAGCAGCCATATCTTCATAATCATCAAACGCGGGAGCAGCAATTGAAACAATAACTTGATTTTCAGCATATTCCGGATTTTCCGGGGCGCCCGCAAAAACTGGACACGAGAACAAAACAATCAGTAACATAAAGAATAATATTTTTTTCACTTTACTCACCTTTCTTCAAATATTTACCCGAATCACTCGAATAAAAACTTAACAGCTGCTAAACTTCATGAAAACGCTAAACCACTTCTTTTCCTCAAGACATTATTCTATTTTCGGAACGCTTGATAAAGTTACTGCTGAAAAGTTTGCAAAATATATAATATCAAAAAAAAAAAAACATCAAGAGACAATCGATATCATGTAGCGCCAGCAATATAAGAGTGAAGAGTTTTGCTTTTACTTATATTTTCCATTGTTCCCAACAACAACCGGCAAATCATGGTATTGTGCATTGTGCATTGTGCATTGTGCATTGCCTTTCCACTCCGCACTATCTTTAGTACTCCCTGTGCCAAAGTTCGTTTATTTGCCCTGTCGAGGTAATTTCAAGGGCAGTTTCTTCGCGGCGAGAAGGTAGTTCATTTTTATGAATTGCTGTCACAAGTAAAATATGCCTTTCATCCGCAACGATTTTTTGGGAAGGCGGGTAATTTAGAGCGTCAGACATGACTGTATCATCAGATATGACGTAATTCATATAGTAGACTTTGGAAGAAAGCGAGTAATCTCCTATCGTTCCGGAATTTTCATGTATCAAAAGTTCAGAGCTTGAGCTTGGATTAACCGATGCGACCCGCGACAGGATGTATGGGATATCTGTTGACAAATGTTCTATGGATTCTTTATTTGACGTCAATATGGCTATTTTTTCCTGTTTTCCGGCAAGCAGGATGCCGGTCAAGTCGTTGAATTTCAAGACCTGTCTGAAAGTAATTGCAAGCGTCGGAATAATAAAGAGAATGGCGCTGAAAAGAAAAATTATCGCAACATAGCCCCTGCGCTTTGAACTACTAAAATTTTTTAGAATTAGATATTCTTTATGCGCCACGAGTAAGTTACCACCTTCATTTTATTATTTGAGACATTTGGTCGTATGTTTGCCCACGGCGGCCACTCATGCGGAATTCCCGGCTTTCCCGTCGGGCTTCTGCTGCGAACGAGAAACCAGCAGCTTAAAGTTTTAGTCGTTTTATTCAATTCAAAACATGCTGACAAAACGTCATCGACTACGGGCTCCTTATGTAATGATATTGAAGGGATAGCATTTGTAGTGTCCTTTTTATTTGAATCTCTGATATAAAACGTTTCGGCCTCTACATGAAAGTAACAAAAGCGAAAAGAGTGAAACATATCAATTCCATGCAAGTCCATGCTCACATATAAAGGGTTTTGCAGTTCAATGCTTCCTGCCTCTGAGCCGTATGGCGCGTTCATATCCTTTATGATAAGAGGCCTGACGAATGAGGGCGCAGTTATCCATGACGATAATTCGCCCGGTTCAAAATGATATGAGATGAATTCATTTTGAGGCTTAATTATTTTTACAAACCGCGTTTCAAGCGGCCCCCATTCGGCGCTCGCGGGAACGATTCTTACACCCGAAGCCGCGGTATGAGTGGACAAAACCCTGATTTGTTCTCCGCGCGCTACTTGATCTCCGCTTATGTTTTGATAAGACGCCGGGATATCGCTGCTCAAGAGAATTTCTAAAGCGTCTTTCCAGCCGGGCAGTATTGACGCGCCCAACGGGGTAAACCTGAATATATCCTCAATATTCTCGCCTCTTGGAATACCAAGCCCCGCGTTAACAACGCGGGATTCTATTGTGGATAATATTCGCGCTCTCTTCTGCCATTCGTTGAAAATATCGCTGTAGTACTGTTTATGAAGCGCCGTGTTTGCCAACAGCACTAAAATAGCGTACATTATAAAAGCCGATACTACAAGGGAAAGTAAAATTTCCGCCAGAATCATTCCGTCACTAAATTTTTTTTGACGCAATCTGATTTCTTCCTTCAAATTCGCAAGATGCTATTTACCAATTGAGTTTATTTAGAGAAAGGAAGTTTGTCGAATTCAAAAATATTTCCACAACGTCTCTAAAAAACTTTAAATAATTCATAAATATTTCAGAAATGTTTCATGAAGGGCGTAATAGAACTATTAGTGTTTCAAATAATTCAAGATACGCTGAAATAAATAGACGAAAAATTTATTTGAAAATTAACAACATACTGTGTAAAATATACTTCTTTAAATATAGAATACAGGTGAGACGACAGACAATAGAAGAGACGAGGCGGTTCAGGTGTTAAAACTTAAAATAGCCGACGCGATACAAAATAGTCACCTCTTAAAAAATGTAATGGACTTAGAAGAAATATTCTGGAGAAATCCTGAATACAAGAGTTTCTTGGATGTAAAACTGCCGCTGTCAAGAGAGGACATTGATGACGCTTCGCGCCGACTCGAACGTTTTGCTCCCTATATTGTAAGAGCTTTTCCTGAAACTGCCGTTGACGGCGGGATTATTGAATCGCGTTTAGTGCGCGTGGATTCCATGAAAAAAGAACTTGAGAGTATTTACGGCGCAGTACTCCCGGGACAGCTGCTTATTAAATGCGACAGCCATCTTAAAATCTCCGGGTCAATAAAAGCCAGAGGCGGAATATATGAGGTGCTGAAACATGCCGAGGATCTGGCGATAAGCGAAGGATTGCTCCCTGGCGAAAAAGATGTAAATTATGAAATATTCGCTTCCTCTGAGTTCAACGAATTTTACTCAGAGCATGAAGTCGCTGTTGGTTCAACCGGCAACCTTGGCTTAAGCATTGGCATAATGGCGGCAAAATTGGGGTTTAAGGCGTCCGTGCACATGTCCGCGGATGCAAAACAGTGGAAAAAGGACAAACTCCGTTCGCTTGGGGTCAATGTACACGAATATATGTCCGACTACAGCGCAGCGGTTGAAGCGGGACGCAAGGAAGCGGAGAACAACCCGAAATGCTATTTTGTGGATGACGAAAATTCCACGAACCTTTTTCTCGGATACGCAGTAGCGGCTCTGCGTCTGAAAAATCAGCTTGACGATATGGGGATAAAAGTCAGTGGTACGCATCCTCTTTTCGTGTATTTGCCGTGCGGCGTCGGCGGCGCTCCAGGCGGAATTGCGTTCGGGCTCAAGCAGATTTACGGCGACGACGTACACGTCTTCTTTGCAGAGCCGACACATTCGCCATGTATGACGATAGGGCTTATGACCGGGCTTCATAATCAGGTATGCGTGCAGGATTTCGGAATAGATAATGTAACTGAAGCCGACGGCCTTGCGGTCGGCAGAGCTTCCGGCCTGGTAGGCTCAATGCTTCAAAATCTGATAAGCGGTTGCTATACAGTGAGCGACGGGACAATGTTTAAATTATTGGCTAAATTAGCCGATAGCGAAAATATAATGCTTGAACCGTCCGCTCTCGCAGGCATGACCGGGATAGTCAATATCATAACTGCCGAGAGCGGGCGGGAATATCTGCTAAATCAAGGAATTACAAACAAAGAAAACATCGCTCATATAGCGTGGGCGACAGGAGGAAGCATGGTTCCTGACGACATTATGAGGGAGTATTACAACAAAGGGCTCAAGTGTTGATTACCTTGGGAAGAACCATATCGACCACACATTCCCAAATGAGTGATAAAGGATTGAGGGCATTACGGAACCGTGCCGCCAGCGAAGCCAACCCATGACAAGGCCCGGGAAAAATGTGGCAAACCTGACCCAAGACGGGTTTATTATCAGATGCGTGCACGCAAATAGAAATGAAGTAAAGATAATGGCATAGAATGCTCCGATTTTTCGGCTCAAAATGGTTTGCACCCATCCGCGGAAAAAAGTTTCCTCAATAAAAGCGGCTGCAATTCCTGAGCCCAAGAGTTCAAAAATTAAAGTATAACTTAATCTATATGGTATCTGTCCGCCCGGCCAATTCATTACTACGGGCGTTAGGGGAATGAGCGTGAACATTGTGAGCACAATGACATTGTGCCATGCGTCTTTTGTCATGAACCACCGAAGCCCGAAAGCTTCATATTGTTCATTTTTTCTCTTGCACCAGATGTATGGAAAATAAAGCAAAAAAGTAGCTATAATAAGTGATATTATACTTGCAATAGTTATAAGGCTTGAATCGCTCAAAAGTGAAAAACTCCTCTACTGTAATTTTTTGATAAAAGTATAACATAAATTGAAAATGGATTTAAAAACATTAAGGACGGAGAATTATACCTCATGATAGAGAAGAAAAAAGAGAAAATGAGAACTTTACCTGCAATGGATTTGCTGCTTTCACAGGATTGGATCGAAGGTTGGATATCCAAGCTTGGACGCGACACCGTAAAGTCACTTCTTTCAGAACTGCTGTCCGATATAAGGCGAGAAATCCTTGAAGACGAAGACCCTGATACGTCCATTGATTTTATAAACGCACAGGCCAAAAGAATTTTCACCGGTGAGGAAAAGCGAAAGCTTCGCCCGCTCGTCAACGCTACGGGAGTTGTAATTCATACGAACCTCGGGCGCTCGTGCCTCGCTACGGAGGCGGTTCTTGCAGTCTCCGATATTGCAGCGTCATACAGCACGCTTGAATATAACATTGAAACCGGAACAAGAGGGAGCAGAAATTCTCTCGTTGAGGGGCTGCTTTGCCGCTTAACAGGCGCAGAAGCGGCTTTAGTAGTTAATAACAATGCTGCCGCTGTTGTGCTGTGCCTCTGCGCGTTAGCTAACGGCGCTGAAGTTATAGTATCGCGGGGCGAGCTTGTTGAGATTGGGGGCTCTTTCCGCATCCCGGATATCATGAGATTCTCAGGGGCTAAAATTGTGGAGGTCGGAACGACAAACCGCACACATCTGAAAGATTATGCAGATGCAATAACAAAAGATACCGCAATGATTCTTAAAGTTCATCCGTCAAATTTCAGAATAGAAGGGTACACAGCGAGCGTTACAAGGGAAGAGCTCGCGGCGCTTGCCAGTCAACATGAGGTCGTCTTTATGGAAGACGCGGGCAGCGGGCTTTTGATAGAAGCTGACGTATTGGGGCTTGATGGCGAAGACTCCGTAAGGAAATGCATTTCCAGCGGAGCTGACCTGATTACTTTTTCAGGAGACAAGATGCTTGGCGGCCCGCAGATAGGCATTGTCGCGGGAAAACGGGAAATAATCAATAAACTTAGGAACGTTCAGATAATGCGCGCGTTCCGCGTGGATAAAATGACGCTTGCCGCGCTTGAAGCGACGCTCAGGATTTATCTTCGCGGGGATATCGACTTAATTCCGGCAGTATCTATGCTCAAACAGAAAAGCAGTGCAGTCAAAGAACGTGCTCTAAACTTCGCGTCGCTTTTAAGTAAGGAGTTTGCAGGAGCTGCAAAATTCTCAGTAATTCCGGTTGAAGACGCGGTTGGGGGAGGAGCTTACCCCGCAAAGCCTCTAAAAGGCTGGGGCGTGTCCGTGACAGACCATGCCTGGGGCAGCGCGGGAAACCTGCAAACGCTTTTGAGGCTTTGCGATAACCCCGTAATAGCTGGCGCAAAGGATGACTGCCTAATATTTCACGTAAGAACCTTACTAAACGGCGACGAAGAGAAAATCATTGAAGCGTTGAAGTCAATTTAAATCATGGAAGCTCCATTAGCTGTTTTCTTGCTGTTTCCCATGGAATGGGATTGCCTTCCGCTATTTCATTTTTTGATATCTCCAATTGTTCAAGCTCGTCTTCAGAAAGCGCTTCGTAATCGTGCTCATAGACTTCTGTATACAAGGATTTTAGAAATTTGAACACTAAATCATATTTATTTTCCGGCTGAATTGTATCAGCCAAAAACAAAACAAACTCATGAGGTTCATGTGGTTATTTTTGCATAGATAAGCTTGGAGTTTCTCAAACTATTGATTATCCGCATCCCGTAGGGATGTGCCTTTAGGTAGAAAATTTGCGCAAATAATTTCCGCATCCTATAGGGATGCGTCTTTCAATTAGAAATTCAGCGAGGAATTAAAGAGTTAATAAGATGGATTCGGCATTGAATACGATGAGCGTTACATATTTCATGATGTTGAGCAGGAATCAAAAGAAGCATCCCTACGGGATGCTCTCGGCTTTGGCTATTTAGAGGCATAACAAATGGCTATATTAGCCGGATCAACATAATAAAAGCGGCTTCGCATCTCAGATGAATTTGATGCGAAGTCGCTTTTGAAAATCTGTATTTAACCTCGAAAATTTGGAACGAAAATTATTAACTATTATTACAGCCCCGTAAGGTTTCAACTTCAACGCGGGTCAATCCGGTATCTTCCATAATCTCATCAATC
>WRHH01000013.1 GCA_009783355.1 Synergistaceae bacterium | reverse complement strand
TCCCTATCAGTTGCATGCCAATCATTTTTAAATTATAGTAATTGTTTCCGGACACCAATTTGTATATCATCATATCACTGAAGGCGGGAGCGATCTTTTCTATTTTCTCCAGTTCGTCTGCCAGCTGTTCCATATCTATCAGCACGTGATTCACTAATTTACCATAGTTAAAGTGCCCTCTATTGTAGTAGATATCTCTTTTTTCCATGCTTAAGGTTCGGTACTTCACTTGATGCCATATTACAACTGTTCCGCTCCCGATAAAATACGAAGCGGCATTAATAGCAATAATAGACAATATTATAAACAACACGCGCCGGACTCCGGACGTCTTTGCCATCACGCTTTCCGCTTTTTCTACCGTAGCCGCTACCTTGGGGGATAATTTTTTCGCGAAGTACGGGTGATTTTTGAGCGAAGGAAAAACGACTGACAAAATTCTGCCGACGTTGTAGAGTATTAAGTCTTTAAACAGGAACTTCAATACGTCCTTCACCGAGTTCAGCATAGCTTTTTATCCTCCTTGGGCATCTTGAGGTTTGAGGAGCAATGTAACAGAAAACACACATATAAATAAGATTTTATCATACGAAAAATGTAAATGGATAAATGTTGACACACTGAAGCTGTATTAAAACAAAAAGCAAGGCGAACGCCGCTCGTTGGCAGCGTTGCGACTCTCATCCAACGGCTAAAGCCGTTGGCTTTTCCGTCGCTTTGTCGTAAGGATGTAGGAATTATATTTTAGTTAAAAATGAAGGCTTGACAGTGTGGAAAAATGTCGTAATATAAAAGAGAGGACGTTAGAGCGTCCTCTCAGTTGTAAACCGTTTAGGCGGCTTATGGCTGAACTCAAAAGGTATTTATTTTAAGTTCAAAAAATAAGCTAGCTTATCGGGCGGCTTATTTTTTTATGTTCGACATTATAGTAGCGACAAGTATTGCAAGAGTTAATGCAACAATTAAAGCTTCAAATATCGTCATAAGGCATCACCCCCTTTGGGAAGTTCAGCCAAATAATTACCGCCCACGAGTTACATATTTATTATAAACTAACGGAGGTCTTTTTAGTGCTGTTGCTAATATTTGATTTCATAATGATTACATGTTATTATTAATTTAATTAATACAAACATTCCCTATTGATTGCGAACAGGCGTTTCAAATGGGCATGAAATTCGCAAGCCAATAACACAGCGCATATAAGAAAAATATCGCTAAAGATACGACTTTTACCGGCATCATAAAGTATACCGGTGAAAATACAATTTCCTTGGGCAACGATATTTACGCACTTCCAATGGCTGCGCTATGGAATTAATGCAAGAATTACAAAACCATTCCAATATTAATATCTGCTATTGGGCAAATGACGCCTCGTCCCGGGCAGAAGTCGAGTTCATCATACAAATTGACGACCGGATTATACCTGTAGAAATCAAAATCGGCGGGAACCTGCGCGCTAAGAGTTTGAAAGTCTATATCGAAAAATACAGCCCGCAAATTGCCGTCCGTTCGTCACAGGCAAACTACAAACAAACGGGTAACCTTTACGACATACCGCTGTATTTGCTTAGCAGCTACATTTTTAAGTATAGCGGCTAGACGCTTTTTTTTTGTCGCTTAAAGTGCTATATTGTCATTGGTCATCTTTAGACAAAAAAGGACGTTGAATAAAGTCATAGATTTAGTATGAGCGCCAAACGCGTGTTTTCTGTTACATTGCTCCATAAACCTCAGGGCGCCCAAGGAGGATAAAAGCTATGCTGAACACATTGAAGGACGCACTGAAATTTCTGTTTAAAGGCTTCATACTCTACAACGTCGGCAGAATTCTGTCCGTCGTTTTTCCATCGCTAAAAAATCACCCATTCTTCTCGAAAAAAATATCCCCCAAGGTAGCGACGGCGATGGCAAAAGCGGAAAGCGTGATGGCAAAAACGTCAGGAGCCCGGCGTATTTTGTTTATTATATTGTCCATTATGGTAATGAATGCCGCCTTGTTTTATATCGCGATTGGAACAAGAGTAATTTGGCAGCAAATGAAGGGTATCATCATAGGCCGGGAAAGTAAAGAAACCCTCTACGAAGGGATATCGCTGCAAGCCGAGCTGCAGGGCTTGAAAAAGGCTGCCACGGGTTCTGACGGAAAGATGAATAACGGAATAGATCTCAATAGAATAATCAAACTAAAAGAGATGGCTGTCAAGTTGCAGGAGCAGAAGGAGCAACGGGAAACAGATCAAAGGCGGATACGGATAAAGCCGCTTCCCACACCGGAACGCGCCGGCAACACCAGGTTAGAAGAGATGATAGCCGAACTGGAGGACTTTGAAAAGATGTTTGCCCAGGCTTCCGACGAAAAGAGAACGCGCGCGACGGGGCTAGCCAGCAAGGGCGCGCTGAGTGCGATTGAATCATTGGTGTTCGGGTACGATTACATGGACGGAATGATGTTTGGTTCCCAAATGTTCGGCGCCCTAATGATATTTATCGCATTTTTATTATGTATGCCCGCTTTCGGCATCATATCTGTTCTAAGCACTATCGTCAAAGCCGGGCGCATCCGTTTCGCGTTTCTGATTACCTCCGTATGGTATGCTCTGATCGTCAGCGTAGCGTTGCTACGGTTCAGCGCCTCGACTATATTCAGCTTTTTACTCGTGGTTGCTGCTGTCGCGGTTGCCTTTGCGACGCTTATGCTTCTTTATAGCAAGGGTAAAAAACAAATAGAGAAAGAAAAGAAAATGCTAAACCAGATTCGTGATGTGCTAGAGCAGATGAAATGACTAAAGCAACATGTGCAATATATCCAGAATGCCGACGTCTAAAAACCGGAATAAAGCGGCGACAGCTGTTATAACCCCTATAACGGTCAGTGTTATCTTAATTGTGGAATAAGGCCTGTTGCCGCACACCTTGCCGGTCTCGCCGTTTATCAGGTATTTATAGGTTTTACCCTTATAGTTGAAGACAGAGCTCCAGAGGGGGAGGAGCACATGTTTATAGGTCACGTTTGAATATTTTGTGGAAAGCGAACTTACTTCCGACGTGTCGTACGTCTTTTCGATGTCCTTCATTGCCAACCTCTGCAACGCTTTCTCCATTACCATTTTGGCGTTCTCGAAGCCGGCGTCGGCCTTTATCTTGTATACCTCCGCATAATAACCCGAGAGATAACCGGCTGAAAAAGGTTTTGTATTGGCGGCAGTGCTGTAGGGCAGTATGTCATTCACGTTTTTCTCTTTTTGCGAAGCGCAGATTTGCAGGTCGTCAAAGGTAGCGCTCACGAAGCCGCTTACCGGGCGCCAATCCGTCACAGTTTTTTGCATACCGCCGCTGCCGCTTACAGTTTTGCAGTTTCCGCCCCTTCCGCTGTATTGTGAGACGGCGCAGACGGCATATGTCCAAAACGGGAGGAACATACCGATGATCAAACCATTGCCGTATCTCTTTTTTAAATCGTTAGGCGCGAACCATTGGCGCTTTATCCATGTCTTGAACCTTTTTTCCGCTTCATTTTTGTCTATTTTGAACGGGATCACGCCGTCCGGCGGAATACCAGCGCTTTGCTTAACGGAGGCAATCTGTGTGGATCCGCACATAGGGCAGAAAGTTGAAAACTGTGATTCGGAAAAAGAAATCTCCATGCCGCACTGCTGACAGGCAACGACTGCCATGCCTTGAAAAGGAATCGCCTCCTTTTCGCGCTCTAAATATAAGCTAAAATCGTTTTCCTTGACGGTTTCGGAGAGAGCTTTCAGGTCGTGTTCGGTTTTGCAAGACGAACACTCGAATTTCTGCTTTTTTATGTCAAATTTCATAATGCCGCCACAGTTTTGGCATATGAACGTTTCGGTGTTTACATAGACTTCTTTTAAATTATTCATATCTTTACCATGAAATATCAGTACCAAAAACCACTGGATTACTGTGAAAGTAATCAAAAAAGCAAAAACAAAAAGACTCTGGATTGCTTCGCCGCAAAAAGACGCAGCTCGCAAAGACGTGAAATAGACTTATTTCATTCATCTTGGTGAATTCTGGTTCATGGGCATTTGCCTTTAAATTGATATCGTCTATTTCCCATCGTCGATGGAAATGAAAGTAAAGGGAAAGTTATCCGTTCCCATGTTCAATTTTGGGAAATTATTGTAGTCCCAATACCACGGGCCGGTACGGGTTGAATCGTTGAATTTCCAGGAGTTGCCCGTGTATGTACTCTTTGACATTAGCTCGGATGAGGTTTTGATGCCGCCGTGAACTCCGCTCGGATTGTTCTCCGGTCGCTCTGCGCCATTTACTTTAACTCCTGCATAGCGATAGCTGTTTGTGATTTTATTAGTACCTTTATAGTAATATTCATCTTGCAGCCCTACCAGCCCGCCAGTAAAGTATCCGCCGCTGACGTCGCCGGTAGATTAGCAGTTTTCAATGATATTAGTACCGATGGTTTTGAAAGCTTCAATGATAATATCACCGACGGTATTAGTACTGCTGACAGCACTAACTACATTATTTTGACTTTGCGATCCCACCAACCCTCCGACATAGCTTCTGCTGCTACTACTGCCACTGACTTTGCCGGTAGCATAACAGTTTGAGATAATGTTAAAGTTTGTCCCATCTTTACTGATTGAGATGCCTTGATCTCCCACCAATCCGCCAGCTCTACAACGCACTTTAGTACCAATTGCAGTAACATTACCGGTGGCGTGACAGTTTAAAATGGTATTAGCGCTGTTCTTTCTGCTGAATTGAGATCCGACCAGTCCTGCTGCATCACTTTCTGCCATAACATCACCTGTAGCGTAGCAATTTGCTGTGGTAATGGCACTGTTATTGTTGCTATCCTGCTGTCCTACCAGTCCTCCGGCCCTGCCTCTTGACGCCGTTACGTTTCCTGTAGCATAGCAGTTTGTGATGGTTGTTTCACCACTGTTTGAATGGATACTGCCCACCATCCCGCCGACATCTAAGCGCATTGCAACAACATTGCCGGTAACATAGCAGTTTTCTATGATACTGCTGCCGTTTCTGCTATTTTGATATCCTATCAGTCCGCCGACTTGCCCGTCTCCTAAAACTCCTCCTTTATCGTTGTCTATCTCTACGCCAAGGTTTTTGACTGTCGAATTTTGTGTTTCTCCGAACAAACCCACATCCACCTGATCACTTCTGTTGATCCAAAGTCCGGTAATCTTATGCCCGCTTCCATCAAAACTTCCGGTAAACATGCTTTCGCGATTTCCAATTGGTTCCCAGCCTTCTGCGCCCCATTTTTCGAATCCAGCGCCGAATGCGAGATAATCAGTCAGGTCAATGTCGTTGTTCAGCTTGTAGTTCTTGTTTAAGCCGTTACGAACGTTATCAAGCTCTGACGCCGTTGAGATGATAATTAGGGGTGAGGTGACAATCGGGGTTGAAGTGACAATTGGAGTTGAAGTGACAATTGGAGTTGAAGTGACAATTGGGGTATTTGGCGAACTTCTCAGCGCTATCCATGTGCCGAACGCAAAAATTAAAACTATCGAAAGCGCTAAAAGAAATGCTTTTTTCAAATTGAAAAACTTTACTCCACTATTTTTACCTTTGTATTCTATTTTATCAATACTTTTACTGTCATTAATCTGCTCAATCGCATCACGAATCTGATTTAACATTTTCTTTTCTTTTTTCATTTTCATTTTGCCCCTCTATTATATGTAGATATCTCTATCTTCCATGCTTAAGGTTCGGTACTTCACTTGATGCCAGATTACAACTGTTGCGCTCCCGATAAAATACGAAGCGGCATTAATAGCAATAATAGACAATATTATAAACAACACGCGCCGGACTCAGGACGTCTTTGCCATCGCGCTTTCCGCTTTTTCAACCGCCGCCGTCATCTTAGGGGGCATTTTTTTCGCGAAGTACGGGTGATTTTTGAGCGACGGAAAAACGACGGACAGTATGCTACTGACGTTGTAGAGTATAAAGTCTTTAAACAGGAACTTCAATGCGTCCTTCAACACGTTCAGTATAACCTTTTAAATCTCCCTAATGGCGTCAGTAGCTGAGGCGACCGTCGACAGATCGTAGGAATTCAACATATTCCTTACCGCGTCATTCAATCCGATCGCCCTCCTTTTAAGTCATCTAAAAAATCCACAAGCAGTTTCGTCTTGAGAGAGCCGTAACGGGACGCGTATTGGCTCACCTTTTCTACATCAAGATCCATCAGCGCCAACTCGTCCATACGAAGGTCTCCAAGAAGGCGCGTACCCATTTCCTTTCTTGATCGGATAGGAATTGAACGCCTGTTTTCGATGATGTCCACAAGCGCCTTTTCGCGCGTCGCCATGAGGAAGGTTCGCCCGTCCGGTATAGCAGTCAGCACGTATCCCTCCGTATAGGCGGCCTTCTTTATAGAGCAGTATGAGAAATTCCCCACCGCCGATCTGAATTCTCTTGATCGTCCAAGGCAAACCGACGTCAGTTCCGTTACTCGTTCAGGCATCATCCCGTACCACGAAAGCGCGTATTCCAGCGTGAGGTACGAGGGACCATACAGAATATTCGCCATAATTTCAAGCGAAAGCGGCGCCTCCCTGTATTCCGGGGCAACGGCATATAACCCTTTTCTCACGCGCAGAAGTTCGCCGCGTCGCACCATGTCCCCTATCTTATCATCGGGGCTCGCGTAACTTGAAAGCGCCTGACGGAGCGTTGCCGTATCGACTTCTTCGTATGGAATTGCCCTGCGTACTCTAGTATCCACTTTTAACCTCGCATAATATGCATGTATATTCGACAATATTCTATTTTACATGCAAATTATATTATTTAATACGCTTTTGCAAAAATAGTCTTTCGTCCTTCCTTTCCAGTTATGAAGCATTTACCCCGTGAGTCATCGCTGAGCGGCATACACCTTGGGGTTGCGCCGGTTTCTTCCTTAATACGGCGCTCGTCTTCGCGCGTTCCTGCAAAATAAACCTCTACAAAACCGCCGCTCTCTTCAATGGCGCTCTTGAGTTCATCGTAACTCCCCGCGCTCCTCGTGTTTGCTTTCCTGAAAGACAGCGCTTTTGCATACATTGATGCTTGAATGTCATCAAGTATTTGCTGCACTTTAGCCTCAAGCCCTTCCAGAGGAAGTTCAATTTTCTCTCCCGTATCGCGCCTTACAGCGCGCACCGTGCATTTTTCAAATTCATTCTCGCCGAGCTCAAGCCGGAGCGGGACCCCTTTTTGAAGGTGATAGAAGAATCTATCGCCCGGCCTCAGATGGAACTGCTTGTCAACTGACGTATAAAGACCTCCCGAGGCTTCGTTCATGCGCTCCGATACGCTCTCGGCAAGGGGTAATATTTTCTCGTGCAACACAGCTTCGTCGTTTGATATGGGAAGCACGACAGCCCTTGTAGGCGCGACGCGCGGAGGGATGATGAGCCCGTCGTCATCGGAATGAGTCATAATAATCGCGCCTATCAAACGCGTCGAAGCGCCCCAGCTTGTTGTCCAGACGTATTCAAGCTCGCCTTCTCTATTCTGGTACTTAATGTCGAACGCTTTTGCGAAATTCTGGCCGAGGAAGTGGCTTGTGCCCGCCTGAAGCGCTTTCGTATCGCTCATCATCGTCTCGCATGTATAAGTATTGTCGGCGCCGGGGAAACGCTCGCCTTCAGTCTTTTCGCCGGGGATAACGGGCAAAGCGAGGAAATTCTCCATTACCTCTCTATAGACTTGAAGCATTTTAATGGTCTCCTCGCGGGCTTCCTTTTCCGTCTCGTGTGCGGTATGCCCTTCCTGCCATAAAAACTCGGACGTCCGGAGGAAAAGGCGCGGGCGCTTTTCCCATCGCATGACGTTTGCCCACTGGTTAATAAGTATTGGCAAATCTCTCCATGACTGCACCCATTTACTGTACATATGGCCTATAACAGTCTCGGACGTTGGCCGGACTGCATATGGCTCTTCAAGTTCCTCGCCGCCCGCATAAGTAACCATCGCGCATTCCGGTGCAAATCCCTCGACGTGCTCGGCTTCTTTCTCAAGAAATGAGTTTGGGATTAATAGCGGGAAATACGCATTTACGTGCCCGGTACGCTTAAAAGCCTCGTCAAAATGCCGTTGCACCAATTCCCAGATAGCGTAACCGGTAGGGCGAATCACCATACAACCGCGAACAGGCGCATAATCCGCCAGTTCCGCTACTTTAATAATATCCAAATACCATTGTGAATAATCCTTGTTTCGGGGTGTTATATTACGCGCCATTTACAAAAAGCCTCCTATTTATTTAAGGGATAGGGTAATGATCCCATATTGGATTTCCTACAAAGAATCCAAAACGCCATTCTCTATCACTAGTATAAAATACCGCAAATTTCGTATCAATTATATTATTCGGTACTGTAATTGAAACTCCTGTTTCCCAAGGAATGTCTATTCTGTTGTTGTCCTTATCCAAAGCATATCCCACGCCTGCAAAAACCTCTCCTGTAATTGAACCAAAAATACTTTTACTGATAACTCTTCTAAATGCTATGTTTGCCCAAGCCATACGTTCAGCTTCGATAGGCATGGCCGCCATCGAATACAGCTCCTCTGCAGCGCCAAGGTATACAGCGTGACCTATTCTATCAAGGTTTCCTTCCGCATATCCCAGCCTCAAATATGTCCTCCACACTTGAGAGAGCTTCAGAGGCTGGAAATATTCAACGCGAAACAACAGTTCATCGTAATCCGCCCACCATGCGGATAACGTTAGAGCGCTTCCTTTTGTCGGGTCGGAATGGACATCAAGAGTGTCAATGGAAGCATAAAATACAGGGCCCGAAGAATTATTGCTTTCTCCTGTTCCGTCAATATACTCGTAAGCATACCCAAGCCCCAATTCAATATCGGAAATCTTAAACGAACGGGAAAATCCAAGCCCGTGACGTCTCCAATTTCTATTTTTAGCGTTAATAGGGTCAAGTCCCCAGTGCTGAAATGTATACCTGAATTCCCAAAAACTCAGAGGGTCTGGAGCGGTATGATATTTTAAATCAAATCCCCACTCCTCCCCTAATTTAAATACTCCATGAAAAGCGTCTCTTTCCGATAATATGTCCCTAACTATGCCCCTTACGTAAACCCAGCGATATGGGTCCACATTTGTGGTATATCCGGAAATTCCCCAGTCGCTGTCCGGATATGGGACAATTTCAAGGAAAACTACCAAACCATCGTCATTTTCAATATGATAATCGGCAGCAAGAATATCAACCCTTTTCGTAATTTCTTTACTTGCATCTATAATAGCTTTTGTATCAACAGGTTTTCCAATCCAGCTCAAATACTGCCTTCTTATCAATTCCGACGATTTGGGCGGAAGTCCTGTTACAACAACATCTTTTACTGGAATATTTTTTATATCTAAAATATTTTCTGTTTTAATAGTTTTCCTATGCACTATATCTTCAACAATCAATGATTTTATAATATCCAGCTTTTCATTTGCGGCATTAACGCCTCTTTCGAAAACAACGTTTATTTTTGATTCGTCAAAAATACCAAAATCATGCACATCAGGGGTTACTAAAACATCCGCATATTTTCTCTCGTCAAGCACATTTTGATGCGTGAGAATTGTGAGCGATTTGTCTAAGACATCAATCATTGAATTAACGCCGCCGCCTCTCCCCGGTACATCGGTGACATCCACAGCAACCACAGGGTATCCCTTGAAGATTTCTTTAGCGACCAACACCGGTAAATTTGAGACGAGCCCTCCGTCAACAAGCAATCTGTCTCCAATTTTCCAGGGGTCAAAAAGTCCCGGAATAGCCATTGAAGCTCGCATTGCAGAAGCAAGGCTTCCACCTCTCAGAACAACTTTCTCGCCGGTCTCAATATCCGTCGCCACCGCCGCATAAGGTATTGGAAGATGCATAAAATCAACGACCTCAACTTTTGAAGCAAGGTCTGTAAACTTTTCAAATAATTTTGTAGCGGAAAGAAAACCAAGAGGGCCATTCTGAACGCTTGTCTTTGTTTTTGTTTTTGTTACCCTGGGCCAATACCCTGACGGAGTATTAATATCGTAATGAGATCCTGTTTGAGCGAAAATCTGCCCGCTATGCTCCCAAAGAGATGAAGAAAGGTCAATCGCAGCAATTATTTCCATAATCTGGTCAGGTGCGTATCCAATTGACGCAAGACCGCCCATCAAAGAACCCGCGCTTGTCCCAACGATACCAACAATTGGAATATTATTATCCATAAGTACCTTCATCACGCCGACATGAGCAACTCCCCGGAGCCCACCGCCTGATAAGACAAGAACAATTCCAGTGGAAGCATAAGAACTTAGACAAGGAACAGAAAACAAGAAAGTCGCTAATAACAAAATCATAACAAATTTTCTGACAAATACCATACGGCGCCTCCTGAGGTATCAAAAAAACTGTTAATGCTGTGCTTTATCCTGTAATTCCTTTATTTTACGAGTATGATACATTGACTGGAAAGTTTTCAGCATGACTTCCTTAATTCTAGCCATATCGCGGAACGTGAAATTGACATCGTCTAGCTGTCCTTCAGAAAGCTTCATATCAAATACTCTATCAATAATTTTCTCTATATCCGCAGCAGAGGAAATATTCTGTACGGAAGAACGCATTCCGGCTTCCATTGAGTCTAAAAGCATAAGTAATGCTGTTTCGCGTGACTTTGGCTTTGGGCCGGGATAGCAAAATTGCTCTTCAGAAACATTTAGTCCTTCTGCCATTGCTTTTTTATAAAAATAACCTAAAAATGTAGTTCCGTGATGTTCAGCTATAAAGTCGCGAACGGCTGCCGGAAGGCCATATTCCGCTGCAAGCTCAAGCCCCTCTTTTACATGAGCAATTATTGTCACAGCAGAAAGAGGAGGCGAAAGGTAATCCTGAATATTTCCAACTCCCAGTTGATTCTCGACGTAATACAGAGGGCGTCTTAATTTACCAATATCATGATAAAATGCGCCTGCTTTCATAAGATTTCCGTCAAGAGACAACTCTTCAGCCACGGTTTCAGCAAGCGAGCCAAGCGTAAGCGCATGTTGATAAGTTCCCGGAATTTCTATCTGCAGCTTTTTTAAAAGTGGCACAGAAGGATGACAAATCTCACGAAGCCGCATTGGAGTTACAATTCCCATAATTCCTTCAATAAATGACAGAGACAATGAAAAAACAAAGCTTAAAAATACGCCAAGCGCAAACAATTCTACACTTGCAAACCAGACGAAAGGCAAATTTATTGCCCAACGAAGAAGAGCGTCAAACAATACGAAAACCAGCCCTAAAATCATTGTCCTGTGCATAATTTTCCTGCGTGATACAAGGTTCCTCATTACATAATATCCGGATATTGTGCAAATAATGCCCATGAATAAAAGCAAACCCATGTTCCCGAAAGAAGATCTAATCATTAGAAACGCAGCGACAAAATTTCCCGCAAGCGAAATACTAAAAGAAACATTCGGCGATAGAGCTATATTGGAAGATACAATCAAAAACCAGATTCCAAGACCAACCACATTGAGATAATTGCCCAAAATCTCAACAAACCAGCTTGCCCCCATGATCAACGAAATAAAAAACCATGGCAAACGTCTTCTTTGAGGCAGTTCTTTTGTTATAAAAATATTGAACCAAAAAGGCAATAATACGATTAAGCCACAGCAAAAGATGAAAGAACGCAAAGGGAAACTCAGCCCGATATATCCTTGAGAATGAAGTAAAGATGCAATCTGAGTAGTTATTATCTGCCCTTTCTTTACAATCGTATCACCAATTTCAATCCTTCTTTCAATGGTGGGAACATTATTTCCTTGCATGCTTCTAAATTCCAGCGTAAGCTGCTCGTCAACCTTAACCCTATTCCCCACAAGGTTGCTCAAAATTTGATAGACTAAATTGGCTTTATCGGGAGATAAATTCAATCTATCAACTTCATGCCACAAACTCTCCGAAAGAGACGCCAAATCAGCATCATTGCTTGTTGGAACAGATAGAACCCTGCCGATTTCTTCAACATGCGACAAAATTTTACTTTTCTCAGGTTCAGGAATATTTTTTACAGCGTCGAAAAGCTCCTGCGGAAAATTTTTAATAGAAATATCCGAAGTTTCGCTAGAAATATTACTGAGCAACTGAAGAGCAACTCCGAAATCCTGCTTTATTTCTCCATCCTTAACCAAGACCGCGACTATTCGCCGTTCAGCCAGAGAGCGAAGATTCTCCATAGCGGCATTGTCAATATATTGTAATTCGTTTATAGCTAGATAGTCCTGAGGAGACGGATGCCCAATAGTATAATGACGTCCCAACATCCATTGCATAAATAGCGCGCTGCACGCAAATAGCAAAAGCAAGGGCAACAACACACTTGTCGAGCTGTATATTTTGAAAACATAATCAGCCGCTAAAATTATTTTATTTTTTATTTTGATTCTGCTCTTCAAATCTCTCATAGGCCTGCACAACCTTTTGAACAATTTCATGTCTTACGACATCGGCAGAAGTAAGTTTAAAGAATGATATCCCGTCAATTCCTTTTAATATTTTCCCAACTTGAGATAAGCCTGACTGTTTTCCCAACGGCAAATCAATTTGAGTAATATCTCCTGTAACAACAGCTTTTGAATTGAAGCCAAGCCTGGTCAAAAACATTTTCATTTGTTTGGCTGTAGTGTTCTGAGCCTCATCCAGAATAATAAAGCTGTCATTCAGCGTTCTTCCCCTCATATAAGCAAGCGGGGCTATCTCAATAATGTTCTTTTCGACATACCTTAAGAAACGTTCAGCAGAAAGTAACTCAAAAAAAGCATCGTATAGCGGCCTTACATAAGGCCCAACTTTTTCCTGCAAATCTCCCGGCAGGTAGCCCAAGCTTTCTCCCGCTTCAACGGCCGGCCTGACAAGAACTATGCGGCTGATTTTCTGAGATTTCAGCATAGATACCGCCTCGCAAACCGCAAGGTAAGTTTTTCCGGTTCCGGCGGGCCCAATACCGAACAAAATATAATTATCGCGCATCGCCCTTATGTACTCCATCTGCCCGACAGTTTTGGCCCTTATTGGCTTGCCTTTTGCGGTGGTGCATATAATCTCCGAGCACAGACTCTCTATACGAGGATCCTTTCCCTCCGCTATAGCGTCCATAGCATGTTTAATATCATCAGGTTCAATACTGTATCCCTTATTTGCCACAGTAGCAAGGCGCCTAAGTAATTTAGCGACTATTCGTACAGGTTCCTCGTCAGCTCCTCGTATCTGAACGGAAAGCCCGCGCAAGATAATGCTGACGGGGAACCTTTCTTGAAACAAGTCAACATTTACATCTCTAACGCCCAAAAGACGCGCCATAGCGTCTTCAGAGGCAAATTCCACAGAATCAAAAAAAGAGCTCAAATTGGATATGCGGCTCCGTCGACCAATTCATTTAGCCCTACATCCCGCATCATCTCGCGGGCATATTTTTTTGGCAAAAAGTCCTTTGCTACCTGAGGGAACATTACCCACGACAGCGCATCCTCTTCTTGAGTAGTCCAAGTGGCGGCGTCTTTGCGCGCCTGTTCCATCTCAGGCTGAATTTTCTCTCCCGGGCGGCAGGTTATCGGCTCTTCGTTTCCTATTGCAAGCTTCTTTACTTCAGGGTCAACATCCGCCGGAGTGCGCCCGTAATACCCAAGGAAATATTGACGGACTTCCTTTGAGAACATTTTCCAGCGCCCTGTCATGACATTAACCACCGCTTGGGTCCCGACTATCTGGCTTGTTGGCGTGACGAGGGGAGGATATCCCATTGCCTCTCTAACGACCGGGACCTCAGCGAGCACCTGCGGAAGCTTGTCGAGAGCGTTATTCTCTTTGAGCTGGCTCACGAGGTTTGAGTACATCCCTCCAGGTATCTGATAAAGCAAAACATTCACATCCACTCCTACATCCACTATGAGCTTTTTATATTTTTCGCGGATATCCTTGAAATAGAACGCTATAGCGCCCAATTTTTCAAGAGATACTCCAGTATCGTACGGCGTACCGTAAAGCGCTGCGACAAGCGACTCTGTCGGTGGTTGGCTGGTTCCCGTGGAAAATGGAGATATAGCGCAATCCACTATATCGGCTCCCGCTTCGATAGCGGAAAAATATGTCATAGAAGCCATGCCGCTCGTATAATGCGAATGAATATCTATAAGTATCCCGTCCGCTTTTTCCTTAATGTTCTTGACAAGATAAACTACATCCTCGGGATTCAGAAGCCCCGCCATGTCCTTTATGGCTATGGAGTCGGCGCCCATTCCTTTCATATCGACAGCCATTTTTACAAACGAATCAAGCGTATGGACGGGGGACAAGGTGTAGGATATGCACATCTGAAGGTGCCCTTTCTCCTTTTTGACCTGATCAGCGGCTATTTCCATATTTCTAAGATCATTGAGGGCATCGAAAATACGTATTATATCTAAACCGTTTCCAAGCGCGCGCTTCACGAACTCGCGAACCGTATCGTCCGCATAATGACGGTATCCTACGAGATTTTGTCCTCTCAAGAGCATCTGCAGCTTCGCATTTTTCACGTATTTGCGAACGATGCGCAGCCTTTCCCACGGATCGTCGTCAAGAAACCTCATTGCGGAGTCAAAAGTAGCCCCGCCCCACATTTCGAGCGCATAATAACCTATGTCATCCATCTTTTCGAGGATAGGTATCATGTCGGAGGTTTTCATTCGGGTAGCCATAAGAGATTGATGCCCGTCTCTAAGTACAGTTTCCATTATCAATGCTTTTCTTTTAACCTTCGTCATTCAAAAATGACCTCCTATAATTTTAGTTAATTCTCACGATTAAATTAATCAATGCGTCCTTTATCCTCTTTAGCAAACTTGTTGGGTAAAAAGTCTTTTGCTACCTGAGGGAACATTACCCACGACAGGGCATCCTCTTCCTGAGTAGTCCATGCAGCTGCATCTTTACGCGCCTGTTCCATTTCCGGAGGGATCTTCTCTCCCGGTCGGCAGGTAATAGGCTCTTCATCCCCAATTGCAAGCTTTCTAACTTCAGGGTCAACATCCGCCGGAGTGCGCCCGTAATACCCAAGGAAATACTGTCGGACTTCCTTTGAGAACATTTTCCAGCGTCCTGTCATGACATTAACCACAGCTTGAGTCCCGACTATCTGGCTAGTAGGCGTGACGAGAGGAGGATATCCCATTGCCTCTCTTACGACCGGAACTTCCGCGAGCACCTCTGGAAGTTTATCTAAAGCTTTATTCTCCTTAAGCTGGCTCACGAGGTTCGAGTACATTCCTCCAGGTATCTGGTAAAGCAAGACATTAACGTCCACTCCGATATCCACGAATAATTTTTCATATTTTTCCCGGATATCCTTAAAGTAAAACGCAATCTCTGCCAATTTTTCAAGAGATATCCCCGTATCGAACGCCGAGCCGTAAAGCGCGGCCACAAGCGACTCTGTCGGCGGCTGGCTGGTTCCCATAGAAAACGGGGAAATCGCGCAGTCCACAATATCAGCTCCCGCTTTTATTGCGGCAAGATAAGTCATTGAAGCCATTCCGCTTGTGTAGTGCGAATGTATATCTATAAGAATTCCGCCTGCTTTTTCCTTTATCTGTTTTACAAGATATACGACATCAGCCGGATTAAGAAGCCCCGCCATGTCCTTTATGGCTATCGAGTCGGCGCCCATCCCTTTCATTTCCACTGCCATCTTTACAAATGAATCAAGCGTATGGACTGGTGAAAGAGTGTAGGATATGCACATTTGCAGGTGCCCCTTCTCTTTTTTGACCTGATCAGCGGCTATTTCCATATTTCTTAGATCATTGAGGGCATCGAAAACACGTATTATGTCCAGACCATTCCCAATAGCTCGCTTCACGAATTCACGAACAGTGTCGTCCGCATAATGACGGTATCCTACAAGGTTTTGCCCCCTCAAGAGCATTTGAAGCTTTGCGTTCTTCACGCGTTTGCGTATGGCGCGCAGCCTTTCCCAAGGGTCATCATCAAGAAACCTCATTGCAGTGTCAAAAGTTGCTCCGCCCCACATTTCAAGCGCATAATAACCTATATCATCCATCTTTTCAAGGATTGGTATCATGTCGGAAGTTTTCATGCGGGTTGCCATAAGGGATTGATGCCCGTCTCTAAGTACAGTTTCCATAATTAACGCTTTTCTTTTAACTTTCGTCATTAAAAAATGACCTCCCCATAGATTGTAATCAATTTCACATATATCCTAAATTTAGAATAAAGAATTATCCAACTCTTTTTTTAGCCGTATTCCACATACCGTCAAGTTCATCCAAGCTAAAATCTGCCCAATCGCGGCTGCTCTGGCGCACTAACTTTTCAATTTCTGAAAACCTTAACATAAACTTTGCGTTTGCGCGTCCCAACGCCGCGTCAGGGTTGGCGCCAAGATGGCGTGCAAGATTTACCCCCGCAAATAACAAGTCCCCTATCTCCTCTTCAATACATACGGTATCCTTACTCTCCGCCGCAGCTTTAACTTCCTCAATTTCTTCCTGTATTTTATCAAATATAGGCGCGGTATCTCCTTTTTCCCAGTCAAATCCGACATGCGCCGCCTTCTCCTGAATCCTGTATGCTTTTAATAAAGCCGGAAGTCCTCTCGGCACTCCAGATAAGATTGAGTTACCTTTGCTTTCAGAAGAATTATCTTTATCAGCTGCTTTCTCCTCAAGTTTTATGCGTTCCCAGTTGCGCAAAACCTCATCGCTGTCCGCCGCGCTCTCGTCCGCGAATACATGCGGATGCCTGCGTATAAGTTTATCGCATAAACAATCAATAACATCATCTATATCGTAGAAACATTTTTCTTTAGCTATCGAAGCAAGGAAAACAATCTGCAACAGCAAATCTCCGCTTTCCTCTTTTATATTCTCAGTCGTCCCGTTCGTAATAGCCTCGACAAGTTCATAAGCTTCCTCAATAATATAAGTGCGCAACGTCTCAAAACTTTGCTTGCGGTCCCACGGGCAACCGCCTTCTCCTCTAAGCCTTTCCATGATGTCGACTAATTTTAGAAACGAACTCAATATGTAAATTTCCTCCAAGGCAAGCTGAAATAAATACATAATCCAAGAGCTTAATTATAACAGCACAATCGCAAACTGAGAAACAATACGCGGAAATTATTTTGAATTAGTTCAGCCTTTAAAATTCCAAATTCCGAATTGCTTTTCAAGCAGTTCCGCAAGGCTGCGCACTAAGCTGAAGCTGTTTCCTCCAGTCGCTGTAACTGAACATTTTTCGAGAGCGTCGGACGGCAATATCCATTTTCGGGAATCCTTCAGTAAATCTTTTAATTTTGATGATTCTCCTTTAATCGTGACATTGCCTCTTCTTACTGTAACTTCATCTATGCCGCATTGAGCGCCGGTATTACGAATCAAGGTTATATCTAAAAGATATTTCAACAGCTCAGGAGGAGCTCCAAACCGGTCAGTTATCTCATTTTTAAGCGCCTCAATTTCAGAGCAACTTGAAATTTTGAGCAATCTGCGATAAAGCGTCACGCGTACGCTCTCTTGAGGAATATAATAGTTCGGTATTAAACCGTTTATATCGCTTTCCACAACTACATCTTTTCTAATAGTCCCGCTGAGCTTTTCAATTTCCCGCTCAAGCATACTGTAAAAAAACTGAAATCCTCCTTTTTCTCCGCGCCCATGCTGAGCGGCGCCGAGTATTTCCCCGGATCCTCTTATCTCAAGGTCCTGCATAGCGAGAGAATATCCCGACCCTATATCAGTCATTTTAGTAATCGCGTCAAGGCGCTCTGCAGTCTCTTTTCGTATAGAAGCGCCTTCAGGATATAGAAAATACGCGTATGCTGCTTCTTCGCGCCTGCCAATTCTGCCTCTCAGCTGATACATCTGGGAAAGCCCAAGTTCCTGAGAGTCATCGACTATTAAAGTGTTGGCTCTTGCTATATCAAGCCCGCTTTCAATTATCGTGGTGCATACGAGGATATCGTAACGCCCGTCATAAAAATCGAGCATAATTGACTCAAGCTCGCTAGACGGCATTTGCCCGTGCGCTGCTGCTATTTTTGCCTCAGGGAAGTAATTCTTCAGTTGAAGTAATCTTTTCTCTATCCTTGATATTCTGTTGGCTACAAAATATATTTGACCGCCGCGCAGCAGTTCGTTTGCTATTGCTTTTCGGACAAGCGAGCCTTGCCACGCTCCGGATATTGTTACCACCGGAATGCGATTGTGAGGCGGGGTAGACAATTGAGATATATCTTTCAGGCCGCGCAGCGAAATTGAAAGCGTCCTTGGTATGGGCGTAGCGGAAAGGGTGAGGACATCTATATTTTGATATTTCTGCTTTAAGTGCTCCTTGTGTAAAACACCCAGACGATGTTCTTCATCAATAACCAAAAGACCTAAATTTCTAAAACTAATATCTTTCTGTAAAAGGCGAACAGTGCCTATCAAAATATCAACTTTTCCTGCTTCAACGGCTTCAAGAATTTTAATTTGTTTTGGTTTTGAAACAAAACGGGATAAAACCTCGACATTTACAGGAAATCCCGTCATTCTAGTCTTGAACGAGTTGCCATGCTGTTGAGCCAGTATCGTTGTCGGTACTAAT
The DNA here is from genome assembly GCA_009783355.1 of Synergistaceae bacterium. Classification (GTDB taxonomy): domain Bacteria; phylum Synergistota; class Synergistia; order Synergistales; family Aminobacteriaceae; genus WRNQ01. The sequence continues at coordinate 36,538 of WRHH01000013.1, read as the reverse complement.
ACGACAACCTGTTTTCCCGCTTCCACGGCGCGAATGGCGGCTCTCATCGCCACTTCAGTCTTTCCGTATCCAACATCGCCAACGATAAGCCTATCCATAGGGCTGCTTGCGCTCATATCCCTCATAACGTCTTTTATAGCTTCAAGCTGATCCGACGTTTCTACATATGGAAACGCTTTACTGAAGCTTTTGTAAAGCTCGTCCTCCGGAGGAAACGAGTAACCTTCCAACATTGCGCGTTGCGCAAAAACAAAAAGGATCTCTTTTGCTTCTCTTTCCGCCTGCTCTCGGCTTTTAGCTACTGATTTTCTCCATCGCGTCCCATGCAGGGTATCAAGGCTTGTCTCATCCCCTTCATGCTGAGGCAACGGAACTATTTTACTTATTTGAAGGACGGGGACTAACAACCGTTGATTTTGGGCAAATTCAAGCACAAGCGCGTCCATTATTTCTCCTGAAGTCACCACTTCCTCTACTCCTCTGAATATAGCAACTCCATAATCTTCGTGAACAACCACCTGCCCGCTTGAAAGGCGGCTGCGCCATTCGTCAGGAGTCTTCCAGCTCGCAAAGTCGGCGCTTTTTGAGACTCCGGCAAGCTCTTTATCAGATATAAATATTCTTTTGGCAACTCTGTCAATGAATCCGCCGGATAACTGATCATTAACTCTATTTATTTCTATATTCGAAATATTAAGGTTGAGAATATGTTCATTCTTACTAAATATTGATATTTCATAGCCGGAGTTCCTTGAATGGCAGCAAAAATCCGATAGATTACTCATATCTCCCCTAAATGCCGGAGCATCCTCAAGAGCCATTACGGCCTCGCTGTAATCGCCTTCTTTCGATACTCTAAGCCGCGGGTAACTCGAAAGCGGGATGAAGATATCCTCCCATGAATGTAATTTATCATATTTATTGCCGCCGCTTTCTTTTTCAAGCTCAGACCACAGGAGATAATACGAATCAGCTTGCATTTCAATTCTTTTTGGTTCAAAAAGCACTAAACGTGTTGCATCAGGCAGGCAGGATAATAAAGAGATTTTTTTCGCCAGACTTACGCTGTGTAAATCTATATCGCTTAATAACGCTATACTTTTTTGATTTTGCGTATCAAAAGATCGAATGCTTTCAATTGTCTCATCGTAAAATTCAATACGCGCGGGATAATTATTGACAGGGTCATATACATCAAGTATTAGCCCTCTGAATACATACTGCCCCGGAGTCCATACGACGTCAGAACGCCTGTATCCCGCGCGTTCCAGCCATGCTATAAGCCTTTCTCTTCCATATTCTTCACCCTTCTTTAAGGAAAGCTCTCCGTCTGCGTTCAAAAAGGGCGATAATAATCCTCCGGCAGTTGAAACCAACGTCCCGCCGCTTGCACGCCAGCGTGACAGCGCTTCTCCGCGCTCAATCTGCAGCGACCTGTTTGACGCTCCGTCAATGGATAATGGAAGCTCATTAAGGTAATAAACTGATTTGTCTGATCTAAGATAGTTATATAATGCTTTGCAGTCGGAGTAAAACTCTCTCGCCTGTCTTTGGTCGGGGAAAATTGTCAGTATAGGAAATTTAGAAATGCAAGCCCAAGCGCGGGAAGAGCTTCCGGCAGCAAGATGTATTTGCGCTCCTTTGTTCCAGAGAAATTCATCTATTTCTTGAATATTATTAAAAAAAGCGGGATGCGGCAAAGGTAATGAAATGGTTGATTAAACCACAATATGTCGTAACGGCGCCCTGTACAAAATATACTGTAATGGGCTGTAACAAAAGCTGACGGCAGATAAGCAGGCTGCCGACGAGTTTACGAGACGTGCAGATCGCTTAGTTTCTTCACCAATGCCGCCCCTGCAATATATTGTGTTCATGATGCCGCCTGCCCGCTATATATCGCGGTTTGGGACGGCCAATATATTGCTTTTGTTACAACCCCGCTTTTATTACAGCCCCGTTCCTTAGAGGACAACCTCATTATTAACGCTTTGAGTACTGGCGCATTCCACGCGCGCCTTTCTGCCCAAACTTTTTACGCTCGACCATACGCGGGTCGCGAGTCAACAGCCCCTCCTTTTTCAATAAGGGGCGAAGCTCCGGATTAAGCTTAAGAAGCGCTCTCGCGATTCCAAGCTTAACAGCTCCCGCCTGACCGGTTAGTCCGCCGCCTGTAGCGCGAACAAACACATCGACTTTGCCTTCAAGGTTTACTGCTCTTAACGACTGCACAACTTGCGTCTGCCAAACCAAACGAGGGAAATATTCTTCAACCTCGCGTTCATTTATTTTTATTGTCCCGTCGCCCGGACGAATCCTTACTCTGGCAAGAGCATTTTTACGACGTCCAGTTCCCCAGAAATACATCGGAGTCTCCATCTATTCTCTTCTCCTTTTACCCAAAAATATTATATTTCAAGAACCACAGGGGTTTGCGCTGCATGCGGATGAGCAGCTCCGGCATAAATCTTGAGTTTTCGCTGATATTTCAAACGAGTCTTTGGAAGCATCCCTTTTATAACGCTCTCAAACAATTTAACCGGCTTAGTTGCCCGCATTCTTCCCCACGGAGTAGTTCTAAGCCCTCCGGTATTTCCTGTGTAATACTGATAATTATTGCGTTCACCTTTCTTACCGGTAAACTTCACTTTATCGATATTGATTACAATAACAAAATCACCGCAATCAACGTGCGGCGTAAAAGTTGGCTTATGTTTTCCGGTAAGTACCCTCGCTACCGTCGATGCGATACGCCCAAGCGGCTTATCGGTCGCGTCAACAATAAACCACTGTCTTTCTACATTCTCTTTCTTGGCCATATATGAACTCTCGCCAATCATCCATATTTCCTCCTCTATTGTCTTTAGTCCATCGCTTGCAATGCACAGGGGGGCGCAACGCAAGAGAGAATTACTTGATTCTTGTGTACATAATTTATAAAGTCACTTTATTTAATCTTGAGCTATTTTGCAAACCTGGTATACGTCCGCGTTTTGCTACTCTTTTACCTTCAATTTCCTTAATATCCATCGTCATATCAATAGGTTCCGCATGAGATATGTAGCTGCCAACACCAAAAACATCAGCTCCGGCGTCAGCAAGCGCTTTTATCCTTTCGGGATCAAGCCCGCCTGAAACTACTATTTTTACGGCGTTGAAACCTTCTTGGTCAAGACGCGCGCGTATTTCTCTAACTAATCCAACCGTAACTCCGCCCCGTTCACCCGGAGTGTCAAGTCGCACGCCATTAAGCTTGTTGCCAAGTGCTCTTGCTAAACGCATCGTCTCTTCAGCTTCGTCCTTAAAGGTGTCTACAAGAAATGTGCGAGGCTCGCTTGCCGGTAAAACATCGTCATAAACCCTTGCTAATTCAAGCGTATCACCGGTGAGCAGCACAGCGGCGTGCGGTATTGTTCCAGACGGCATATCCCCAAATAATTTAGCTCCGAGGATACTGCTTGCTCCGCTACAACCGCCATATTTTACAGTAATGTAATCCATAACAGAAGATACCGCAGGGTGCAAATGCCGCGCTCCAAATGAGAGAACCGGCTTGCCTCCGGCAGCTTCAACACATTCTCTTGCGCTGGTAGCCCATCCGCATGAGCTTGCCAATATGCCTAAAATTGTTGTCTCAAATATTCCAAAATCAGCATAGAGCCCTCGAATAGTCATTACTACCTCTGCTGCTGAAAAGCTCTCCCCTTCCGCAATCGCCTCTACTTGAAGGTTTTTTCCTGAAAGAATAGTTTTCACTTCCTGAAGCCCTGCAAATATTCCTTTTTTTCTTGCAAATATTTCAGCTGCAACTTCAACGTCAAGCCGACCTATTTTTTCAAGAACTCCACGGATTTTTACAAAATATACATCAGTGGTCGCTCCACTAATTATCTCATCATGTGTTGCGCTTAAAAGACGTTCATTAGAAACATTAAATTTCTCTACATCTTCAAGGCTTCGGAACATCACTTGGATAATAGAACAATAACAACAGAGAGAAACATGAATAGTACGGCAAGTACTATAGTAATCTTGGTCAACGCTGTGAAACGCTGCCACTGTCCACTGTCCGCCTGTGTTCCGCCTCCGAATATGCCCGAAAAACCACCCTGTTTTCTATGCTGCAATAAAACAATAGTTATAAGAACAATACTTACAACAATCTGGACTATTGATAAAAAAGTTATCACTCGAAAACCCCTCCTGAAAAAGTCGCATCATGCAAAAATATCCCAAAAATGCAAAGTCAAGTAAATTTTAAAAGCAGTTTTTTATTTTATCATATAAGAGTGAAAAACAACATATAGAAGTTTATACAAAGCTATTGAACGATGAGATATTTTTAACTTAGCAGTTGCGGGAAGCTCTCCAAATGTCTTCCTATAGCCACTTGGAATAAATAGAGGGTCGTAACCAAATCCTGAATTTCCTCGCGCTCCACCGGCTATCTCGCCCCCGCAACGCGCTTCCGTCTCTATTGCACAGCCGCTCTTATAATCATATAGTGCGAGAGCTGCAACATATTCAGCATAACGATCCTCTTTATCCTTGAGTTGAGCAAGAAGCCATTCGTTTCTATCGTTATCCGTTCCTTCAACTATCCTTGCTGAACGAAGTCCAGGCATCCAGTCGAGCGCTCTCACAATAATTCCACTGTCATCAGCAAGAGCAGGCAATCCTGTTTTTTGCGACCATGCTTTTGCTTTAATCAAAGCGTTAGATAAAAAACTATTTCCATTTTCCTCAACTTCAAATTTTTCATGAGAGTAAACTAATTCTATTTTACTGCCTTGAAGCAGTTCTTTAAACTCTCCATGTTTATTCTCATTACCGCTCGCCAGAATTACTCTCATAAACTTAAACCTTCTCATTTATAAATTCTGACAACTCATGGTTTAAAAGCGGGCGGCAGAATGCCGCCCCTACCCGCTAAACCTTATACGTTGCCCAAACATCTATATTTATACTATTTATATTTATCATTGTGCATTGTTTTATTACTTCCATATCGCAGTCAGATCAATCGGAGACCCAGCTGTTGTTACGCCGCCGTTCACAAGAAATCTTACTTCTTTGATTGGAGGGAAGTTTTCCGTCATTGTACGGACAAGTCCGTTCACAAGCAGAGTGCTCTGCTCCTTCCCGGCATTTGACAGCATTGGAATAAAAGGCCCTGTAAAATTAATGTATAAAGTATTAGCGTTGCGAAAAATATGTTTTGCCGAAACTTCCTTTGAGAACATTTTGCTGACTGAAAGTAGTCTTTCTATAGTCTCTTTTATTTCCTGCTCTTTTATGCCTGGTATCAATTCAAAGTTCTCTGATATAAGATTTCCGTCTTTTGGATATGATAGTTTCAATGTAAGCTTTTTTACATCGTTATTTTCCTGCAGAGCGATTTTTTTCAGATCTTCCGATGTCACTGCAACATCATCTTGAACCAGCAAATCTTTTTGATTTAAAAAATCTATTCCCCAAGAAGCTCCCAAATATCCGCCGACAAAACAGAGCAAAATTATTCCCGTCCAAGTTAAAACTCTCAGCATCAAAGGAGCTTTAGGATGTTCGCTATCCGATCTATATCGTCTCCTGCCATATTCTGCTTCTTCTTCCCATATATTTCCTTCATCCCGATATTTATGAACACGCCTTGGCATATTATCTCCTCCTCAGATAATCAATTATTCCGACTGCCATAGCATCAGCAATTTTTTGCTGATAAGCAGGCTGTAACAACAACTTAGCCTCAGATTTATCCGTCAGGAAACCTGTTTCAAGCAAAACCGCCGGCATGGCGGCGCCTCTCAGGACAAAAAATGGCGCCTGAGCTACTCTTTTCATGGGCAGTCCTGACCCGTTGCCTGCTTTATATAGCACTTCAGCCAAATCGGTGCTTTCAATAACTTTATAATTTTGCTGCATATCGCCAAGAATACTCAATAGAAGTTGAGTTTTACTATCTGAAGCAGCCCCATTAGTTTTACCGTCCATCAATTCCCTGTTTTCAAATTTAGCAAGCTCAAGCGCATCATTATCAGTAGGCAGCGCCATTAGATATATTTCAAACCCACGCGCGCTCTTCTTCCCCTTTGGCATAGCATTTGCATGGATACTCACAAAAACTTCCGCATTGAGCCTATTTGCTATCTCAGTTCTTTCCGCAAGTTTCAAATAAACATCTGTCCTGCGCGTTAATGACACTTTAATTCCTCTTGACTTAAGGACACTCTCAAGCTTAAGCGCTACTGCCAAATTTATATCCTTTTCGCGTATGCCGTTTGCTACCGCTCCGGGATCCTGACCTCCATGCCCCGGATCAAGAACTACAATGTCACTGTTGACAGGAATATTAACAGGTGTATTTATCACATCTTTAGCTGCTGGCTCAGGTTTTGCCGCTAAAGGAGTTTTGTCATCGTAAATAAATTCAATCAAGACTCTCTTTGGTTTTACCAGTATCAAAACATTTGCGCTTTGCCATTTTCCGGTAAATATCAATGAGGATTTTTCCTCTTTTATCTGTATCCTGTCCTCCGCCTGAGATCTGACATCACTGGGAAAAATCGCTGAACTTACAGTAATTCTATCTTTCTCTTTCTTCACAACAGGTTCTTTCTCTCCAGCGCATGCAAACACAACGCGTATCTTTTGTTGAGTGACATTCCATCTAATTTCAGAGATTTCTGCTAAATTTCCGTTCGTTTTATTTTTAGTCGGCGTATTCTCTTTGACAGGCGGCAGAATTTCAGACGTTCTTTCTTGTCTTACATCAGAATCACTGTACAAAACAGGTTCTCTGGTTCTATTGCTCTTCGAACCGGAGAGAGTGAATTCTTTTGGATCATAGTCAACCCTGAATGAAACAAAATCACTGGGTTCCTTGCCCAAAGCCCTTTGGAACAAGACATTCAAACTCTTCTCTCCAACGCATAGGGAACCTGATATTACCATGGGGATTTCAGACAGTGAAACTAATCTGTTTCCAACCCTCGCTGCAGAAGAGTTTTTGACAATCTTGACGACTATATTATTGTTTGAAACAACAACTTCATCGCCCATAGAGCTGATTTTCATATCAAGGATCTCAGCAACTCTTCTAAGGGGTATCCAAAACACCGAGTCAACTTGATTTACAGGCAGCTCGCCAATCTTTTTTTCGCCGACATAACAGCCAGCCACGTAAGAATCAGCGGCGAGCGCAATACTAATTGACAAAGCCAATAAAAAAATGGGGATAAGCGCTCCCCATAACAAAGTTTTGCTGCTTGACTTCATACCAAGATTAGTCTCCAATACGTTTAATTTCTTCTATAATAATGTTCGCGGCTGAAATCGCGCTCTCGCTATCAATATTCAGATGAAACACTATTCTATACGCAGCAGGAGCTGTTGAACCAAATTTTACTCCCCTTTGAGCGCAGGCTGAAAGAAGCTCATTTGTTTTTGAAGCGTCGTTTATCTTAAAATATACCATGTTGGTCGGGCGAGCTACATCAAGAGTTTCAATTCCGGCATCAAGAAACATCTTCTTTACAAAGGCGGCGTTTGAATGATCAAGAGCCATTCTCTCAATATTATTATCAAGCGCGTATATTCCGGCAGCCGCAATTATTCCAACCTGACGCAAGCCTCCTCCGATTCTTTTCCTCCAAAAACGCGCTTTCTCAATATAATCCTTAGCGCCGCAAACAAGGCTTCCAACGGGAGCTCCAAGTCCTTTTGACAAACAGATTTGCACACTATCAACGAGAGCGCAGTAGTCGGATACTTTTTCACCGCAAGCAATCGAGGCGTTAAAAATACGAGCGCCATCAAGGTGAATCAACATCTTATGTTCTCTTGCCCAATCTGCGCACACTTTCATTTCAGCAACTGTCGACGCCATTCCTCCTCTTTTGTTGTGCGTATTCTCAATACACAACAGTTTTGAGGGAGCGTGATGCACGTTACTGCTATTCTTGAAAATAAGCTCCATATCGGATACAAGAGGAAGCCCCGAATCATCGATAACCTGCTGGCAGAAGGCGCCTGCAATTGTGGAAATTCCTCCACCCTCATTATTTGCAATATGGCTATCCTTGCCTGCCATAACGGAATATCCATGTATATCATGAGATAGAAGGGCGGTTATATTGCCCATAGTACCGGATGTCACATACAACGCAGCTTCTTTGCCCGTCAATTCCGCAGCTTTACTCTCAAGGATCTTAACGGTAGGGTCGTCCATGTAAACATCATCGCCAACTTCAGCTTTGCACATGGCTTCCCGCATTTGCAAACTCGGAAGTGTTACAGTATCGCTCCTAAGGTCCATACAAAACATTCTTTTCGTCAACCCGCCTTCTCTATATCTTTAATTTTTATCTTATACCTTTTATCTTTATCTTTTGTTTTTTATTTTTTATCTTTTATCTTTATCTTTGTCTTTATCTTTGTCTTTTCCTAATCCCTAATCCCTAATCCCTAATCCCTGTCTTTCCCTGTCTTTCCCTGTCTTTAAAGTCCTCCGCAGAACCTCGCCCAAGGCAAAATATCGTCCGGAACCAATACTCCCAAATTATCGTCGTTGAAAATATCGCCATGATAATCCGACCCGCCTGTCACGTATAGCCCAATTTCTCCAGCTAGTTTAATAATATCATAAACACGCGCCGAATTGTTGGAGTTTGAATAACACTCAATACCCCAAAGTCCAAAATCTTTTAGTTTTGAAACAAGTTTCCTTAGTTCAAACATATCCTGACTGGTTTGCCATGGATGAGCCAGCACCGGAAGTCCGCCGTTTTCCCTTATTATCGATACGCACTTTTCGGGATCTACTCGAAAACGGGACGCATATCCAATTCCGCCCGCTTTAAGATACTTGGTAAAAGCTTCATTTATATTTGAAGCATAACCCTTTTTGACCAAAAACCTGGCAATGTGCGGGCGGGCAACAATATCCTGTTTCGATTCTTCATATATTTCATTAATAGAAATATCTATCCCGGCATTTTTTAGCTTGTTGCATATGACCGCATTGCGCTCTTCTCTGCTGTCTCGTATTTTATTAAATAAACTGCAGCCGCTAAGCTTGTCATAGTCAAAACGATAACCCAAAATATGCAACACGCCCGGATATTCAGCCGAAAGCTCAATTCCTGCAACTCCTCTTATTTTGTGTTTGTTGCATTGTTTTAAAAAACTCTCTATACCACTGACCGAATCATGATCTGTAAGCGACAATACTGAAATACGCCTTATTTTAGCTAAAGAAACTAATTCATCTATTGTTAAGGTCCCGTCTGAAAATACACTATGAGTATGTAAATCAATTCTAAGCAATACTATAGTTCCTCAGCTAATATCTGTTCTAAATCAAAAAGCGTGTATATATCCAATAAAACTATTAATCTACCGTCAGTCGGCTTTGCTATGCCTAAAACATATTTTCTTTCTCCCACGGCGAACTCCTGATTGGCAGATTCGATTTGAGACTCATAAATGGTAATTACTTCCCTGACAGTATTAACAATTATTCCAAAGGTAACTTCGTTGAGCGTTATTATAATAATTCTAGCTTCTTCCGTTACCGGCGTTGAAGGAACACCTAACTTGAGTTCCATGTCAAATACCGGGACTATGGTTCCCCTGAGATTGATTACTCCGAGAATATAATGAGACGCATTCGGAACGCGCGTTATAAAAGGCGGAACTCTGACAATTTCGCGAACAACGTTCACATCAAGTCCAAAGCCTTCGTCTCCCAATCCGAACACCAAACATATACGCTCTTTCCCCAGTAAATCAACATCCGTCACATAATCTTTTTTTGAATTCTTTTGATCGGTCTTGTCACTTGCCTGCAGAATCATTTTTCATGTCTCCTCTCACAATTAACAATTTTCTAACAAAAGTTACAAAGATATTTGCTTTAATGATTTAACTGATTGCGAAAACCCAACATCTAACAATCCCATAGGATCGACGGATTGTTCCGATAAGAACACGCTCAAATGAAGATGCGTTCCAGTCACTCTGCCTGTTGCCCCTGCTTTTCCGATGACATCGCCGGCGTTCACAGTGGCCCCATCCTTTACTCTAATTGAATCAAGATGAAAATATGCTGAAACGACTCCATTCCCTGAATCAATATACACGCTGTTTCCTGCAAAATAATGTCTTCCGGTTAGGATAACTTTCCCCGGGTAGATGCTGTACACTTTTGTTCCTAAAGCTGCCCTCAAATCGACTCCGCTATGACTGCCTTTCGCTACGCCGTTGAATACCCTTCTATGCCCATAACTACCCGTCACAACAAGATTATGAAGAGGAGATACCGCGCGGGTTTGCCATAATTTTTTTGGCGTCATGGCAGCTCTTGCTTTTGCCGTTAATTTTGCTTCATTTTCTATACGTTTCAACTCTGATTTCGGAGGATTGATCATTTTAGGAGCAACTTTCAGACTTGTTTCCGGATACTCGCGCGCCCTCAATTTTATATCGACAGATTTATTAACCGGAATACCTCCCTCATTAATAACGACGCCAAACACTAAAGGGAATGTTCCGGACTCAACTCTGTTGACAGCTCCTCCCAAAAGGGCATAAGCGCGGTAACTTTCTCCCAACTTCAAAACATCCAACGGGATAACTTTTCCCATCCACTCAACTGACGGATTGAAAAACGGCGCGTCAGACGATATAACCGCAAAAAACGGCTGCCCTATATCGCTCTCTTCCTTATAGTGTAACGTTACCGCAGCATCCGAACTTCCAAATAACAATGACAGGAAAATTAGTACATGCATACTTTTTGACATGTACTTCATTGAACTGCCTCGTAAATCAAGTCTTGAGGATAGTTGTCTCTCAATTTTCCTACATTATATTTATCGACCGTCGCAAATGGAAATGTTACTATTTTTCGCGACCCGCGTTTTGTAAACTCAAAAATATTATCGTCAAGGCAAAAATCACGAGCTGCACTCGTCTCAATGAATGAAACGCGCCCCACCCCTGTCTTTGCGAGGAGCGTCTTTTTGCGACGAAGCAATCCAGAATCTTTTTGCTTTATCTTTTGATTGATTTTAATGGTAAAACTTTCAAACATGACTTCTCAATTCTCTCATTGTATTTATAAATATTCTGGAAAGTTTGTCTCCGACCAATTTTGCCGCATCCAGGACTTCTTCCTCGGTCAAAGGCTGCATCGTTATTCCAGCGGCGTAATTTGACACGCAGGAAATGACGGCGGCTTCCATCCCCATTGCATTTGCAACAATGACTTCAGGAACTGTCGACATACCAACGACATCCGCTCCCAAAGTACGCGCCATCCTTATTTCGGCGGGCGTTTCGTACGACGGCCCCGTGAATGCTGCGTAAACCCCCTTGTTTAAATTTACTCCCGCGTCGAGCGCCGCTTTTTCCACAAGGGCGGAAAAACTGTTTACGTAAGCTCTAGTCATATCGGGAAATCTAACATTCCATTTGAGCTCATTAGGGCCAATCAAAGGGTTGTTACCCATGTAGTTTATATGATCATAAACTAAAACCAGGTCTCCCGGCGCGAGTGAACGATTTACCCCGCCCGCTGCGTTAGTGGCAAAATATCTTTTAACGCCCAGTTCGCCCCATACCCTGACGGGAAAAACAACTTCGCTCATCGGATAACCTTCATAATAATGAATTCTACCGCGCTGCAGCGCGACGTCTATCCCCTCAAGCTTTCCGAACGATATCTCGCCCTTATGCATAGGCGCCGTAGGGCGCGGCCAATGCGGTATCTCGTCCGTCCTGAGCGTCAAAGGGTCTTCCAGCATTGATACCAATGAACTAAGCCCAGAACCCAAAATAACTGTAACTTGAGGCACAGCGCTTATTTTGGATCTCAAAAAATCCGCCGCTTCTTTAACTTTATCGTACATTTTCAGGTAGACTCCCCTTTTTTGTATGTTTTAAAAATTATCGAACTTGTTTATATTATCATAGTTTAAGAAAAACGCCCTACCCATTTTTCAGGGCAGGGCGGCAGCTTTCCGTGTCAAGAAATATCATCCTTCCATTCTCCCAACACTGAAATTTTCTCTTTCTGCAATAACTTCACTTACACTTTTTACATCCAATTCATCCCAAACGTTGTAATAGTCAAGGATGCTTTCCTGCCCGTTCTTTATTGGGTCGGTGAAAGCAATAACCACTTTATATTCATCTTTCACCGGTATCGGCTGCTCTAATATAAAGCAATTTCCGTCTCTATATTCCTTTTATCGCGTACAAGGTGATATACTACGCCCTTTCATTAAAGAAAATGGCGAGCTTGGGCAGATTCGAACTGCCGACCTACGGCTTAGGAGGCCGTCGCTCTATCCTCTGAGCTACAAGCCCAAAAACAATTTGACATTGTATCACATATAGCGCGTTTGGTGTTATACTTCTCAATTATGTTTTGCATGAGGAGGTAGAGTCGAAATGGAAATAAAAGCTCCGCGCGGCGTGCGCGATATTCTTCCTGAAGAGTCATGGAAATGGGCATATATACTTAATGTCTTGAGAGATACTTCTAGCGACTTCGGGTATTCTGAAGTCCACCTGCCGATATTTGAACATACGGAGCTTTTTGCCCGAGGCGTCGGCGACACCACGGATATAGTGGAAAAAGAAATGTACACCTTTACCGACAGAGGCGGGCGCAGTATAACATTAAGGCCGGAAGCGACCGCTTCAATAGTGCGTTTATGTATCGAGCACAATTTAAGCGGAAGCGGAGCGCCGGTAAAAGTTTGGACGGCTGGCCCGATGTTTCGTTATGAACGCCCTCAAAAAGGACGTTTTCGACAATTTTGGCAGATAGACGCGGAATTCCTCGGAGTTGCGTCCCCAATGGCCGACGCTGACATAATTACTCTTTCAATCGAGTGTTTCCGCCGTCTTGGGCTTCGCAACCTTGAAGTAGTGATAAACTCGGTCGGTTGTCCTGCATGTCGTCCGGCATATAGAGATAAATTAGTCAAATATTTCAAAAGCAATGTATCCGGGCTCTGTGAACTTTGCTTATCCAGAATAGAAAGGAACCCGTTACGGCTTCTTGATTGCAAGAATGAAAACTGCAGCAGGATAACTGATAACGCTCCGGCGTCAACAGAAAATCTTTGCGGCGAATGCAGCGAGCATTTCGCAGCAACAATAAAACTGCTTCAAGAATCTGAAATTGTTTATAAATACGATAAAAAACTTGTAAGAGGGTTAGATTACTATACAAAAACAGCTTATGAAATCCTTTCCGGGGAACTGGGCTCTCAGAACGCGGTTTGCGGAGGGGGAAGATATGACAATTTATCGGAAACTATAGGAGGCCCGCGCTTACATGGAGTGGGATTTGCTGCAGGAATTGAACGAATCGCATTAGTTATGGAGCAACAGCAATGTTCGTTCGGAGAGGAGCCTAAGCCAAGAGTTTATGTCATTTCCCACGACTCAAGCGATGAAACTGTTCAGAAAAAAGTATATAATTTAACTATGAAGCTCAGGAAGAATTACATCGCGGCTGAGATGGACTTAACCGGACGCAGTTTCAAATCTCAACTGAAATCAGCCGGCAGTAGCGGCGTCCGCTTTGCTTGTATAATAGGGCCTGAGGAAGTCCGGGTAAACAACGTTTCAGTCAAGGACTTGACATCAGGAGAGCAAATATCGGTAAACGAAGATAATATAATTGAATATTTTAAGATATTCTTTGAACAAAAAGGCTGCAAATAAGGAGCAGGGTCAAATGAGCAGAAGCAAATATTTTGACGCAGCGTGGCAAAGGACTCATTTTTGCGGAGCTGTAGACGAACAGTTGGAAGGCAAAGAGATAATCGTGAACGGATGGATTAGACGCCGCAGGGATTTGGGCGGAATAATATTCATAGACCTTTGGGACCACAAAGGCACAATACAAATAGTTGTCAGTCCTGAAGTAATTTCTCTTCATGAGCGGGCAAAATCCCTCCGCAACGAATATGTAATAGCGGTAAAGGGAGTTGTCACAAAAAGACCCGCCGGAATGGAAAATGCAAATATAAGCACTGGAAACATAGAGCTTATTGTGAATGATTTTATTCTATTATCTCCTGCATTACCGCTGCCGTTTGAAATAGGAGACGAAACCGACGAAGTCGATGAAACGCTGCGATTGACATACCGTTATCTTGATCTTCGCCGTGACCGTATGCAGAAAAACATTAGGATGAGGGGTAAAATTGCGGCCTTCACAAGAGAGTATTTTGATTCAAAAGATTTTGTGGAGATAGAAACACCGATGCTGACAAAGGCGACTCCTGAAGGCGCGCGTGACTACCTTGTCCCTAGCAGAGTGAACCCCGGGGAGTTTTACGCGCTCCCTCAATCTCCTCAGATTTTCAAGCAAATATTGATGATAAGCGGGTTCGATAAGTATTACCAAATAGTGCGGTGTTTCAGAGATGAGGACCTGCGGTCTGACAGACAGCCGGATTTCACTCAGATAGATGTTGAAATGAGCTACATTACTGAAAAAGATATACAGGAATTGATTGAAGGATATATGTCCGGTCTTTTTAAAAGGATACTTGGAACTGACATAAGTACGCCATTTAAAAGGATGACTTATTGGGAAGCTATGGATAAATACGGCAGCGATAAGCCGGATTTACGTATTCCGTTTGGGCTTTCCGATTTAGCGCCCGTTTTTTCTGAAGCGGAATTTGAGCCTTTCAAAGTTATCCTGGCTGAAGGCGGAGTAGTTCGAGCGCTCCTATTGCCGGGCGGTGCTGCGCTATCAAGAAAAGAAATAGCCGCAATAGAGGAGCGGGCAAAAAAAATAGGCGCTTCAGGAGTAGCGGCGTTCCAGTTTAAAGACGGCGAAATTAAGGGACCGTTGGTAAAATATCTGAAAAGTTCAGGACTTGAAGATCTAAAGAAAATATCAAATGCATCGGACGGCGACGCATTGTTCGTTATGGCGGGAAGCGACAAGCGTAAAATATGTGAACGCCTTGGAACTCTGAGACTTGAGTTAGCAAAAGAATTCAGACTCATCAATGAACATTCATGGGAATTTTTGTGGGTAACAGACTTCCCGCTGTTCGAATGGGACGAGGACGAGAGCAGATGGTCAGCAGTTCATCACCCTTTTACATCCCCAAACCTTGACGACCTTGATAAAATGGAAAATGACCCTGGAAACGCCCGTTCCCGCGCTTACGATTGCGTGCTTAACGGCAGTGAAATTGGCGGAGGTTCTATTCGTATACATGACCCGAACGTCCAGAGTAAAGCGTTCTCCGCGCTATCCTTTACTCCTGAAACAGCAAGAGAGAGGTTTGGGTTTTTACTTGACGCGCTCTCCTCCGGGACTCCTCCGCACGGTGGAATAGCGCTTGGGCTTGACCGGATTGTAATGCTCATGTGCGGCGCTCAATCCATACGCGACGTCATAGCGTTCCCAAAGAATCAGCGTGCTCAGTGCCCGCTGTCAGGAGCGCCGGGCGTAGTAGAGGAGAAGAGGCTAGAGGAACTTAATATAAAATGCGTTCCGGTTAAAAAAGCAGAGAAAAAATGCTGACGCTCTCCTTACCCTGAAGGGGGGATTTTTACGAAACGTAGAAGAAAGATTAATATTTTAGCCCGTATGTCGGGTGATAAACCCGTTCATCGCTGAGCCCTTCAAGTTGAGCTTTTAGAGCGGCTTGTACCTTTTCTCCAAGGCTTGACGCAAGGACGGAAGTTAAAATGTGAATCAGGAAAACAGCGCTGACTATACTGCTTCCAAAAGTGGCAGTGTTATCGCTTATATGTAACTGGACATCAGAATATTGACAAACTGGAGCAGCGGGGCTGTCGGTAATTGTTACAATCCGGGCGCCTTTTTCATGAGAGTATTTGATGGATTCCGTTACTTCTATCACATAACTTGGCAGCTCGCATACAACGATTAAGTCGGAGGAACTGACAGCGCGCGCCTGTTCAATAAGGGCTGTGGAGCCGCGCTTCATCAATACTCCGCGAAGTCCCAGCTCCAGAAGGCGAGTGTATAAGTTTTCGGCAACTAATGCAGAAATACCCCACCCCACGCAATATATTACGTCAGCCTCTTTTACTTTTCTGCAAAATTGCACTATATCTTCTGAACTGAGATTGATTATTGTTTCATCTATGTTCGCATGTTCAAGACGGCAGATGTTATTTGGAATATCTTCTCCTGATTCCTGCTTTACAAGAGAAGAAGGAGCTAATTGGCTCATAACGCTGTTTTTTACCGCATCCTTAAGAGTCGCATAGCCGTCATAATCAAGCATTCTTGCAACACGAACAAGCTGAGCTTTTGACACGTTAATTTTTTCCGCCACCTCTCCTATTGAAAGGAAGGCTAACTCTGAAGGACTGGTAAGGAAATATTCAGCAACACGCCGGGCTTTTGCCGGCATGAAATTCAAGCGCTCTCTTATTCGTGATTGAAGTTTGTCGTTATTCATTTTTTTTCACTCCTTTATTTAAGTTTATCAAAAAAATGAAAGGAAGTATATAATGTTTAGGAAAAATAAACTATCGTTAAATAAATACATTCCTCAGAAGATGTCTGAGAAACTGATTTTTTTTAAAAGGTTTATTAGCGCTCCTTCACGAATTGGAAGCGTTACGCCAAGCTCAAAATACCTGATGCACGAGATGCTGAACAAAGTTATCTGGAGTGAATGTGAATCGATAGTTGAATTAGGCGCCGGAACTGGAGTTTTCACTTGCAAGATTGCGGAAAAAATGGCGTCTGGAAGACTTATTGTATTTGAGATTGATGAAAAACTTCGATCTATGATAAAAACAAATCATAAAAAGAATAAAAAGCTTAAAGTGACAATACATAGCAACGCTGAAGAATTACCTGAGACTATAGAATCATTCGGGCTGCGAAAAGTTGACTGCATACTTTCAAGTTTACCTTTTACGGCTCTTCCTCAAAAAATGACCGATAATATATTGAATGCAATTGCAGAATGCCTGAAGCCTGACGGGAAATTTGTAGCATATCAATATTCTCATATAATGAAAAAAGAATTTGAAAAGAGATTTAAATCCGTAAAAGTGTCTTTCGTCCTGCGGAATATACCTCCGGCGTTTGTATATGAATGTAAGCTGCATAAGAATAGTTGACGGGGTGATAGTATATGAATCATTTATTTGCGAGCAGAATCAGAGATACCAGGACAAGCAAAATAAGAGAAAGATTGGAAATACCGCCGGATGCAGGACTAATTTCATTCGCGAGCAGTTTGCCAACGGGAGAGCTTTTTCCTGTAAAAGATATAGAAGAAGCGACAAAAGAAGCTTTCGTGCGCTGGCAGGATTCGGCCTTACGTTACTCTCAGTCGGAAGGCATTGCGCCTCTCCGGGAAAAGATAGCCCGCCGCGTAAATTCAAAGTTAATGACGACATACGAAAAGAATAATATTTGCGTTACAACCGGATCGCAGCAGGGATTCGATATTATCGGCAAACTATTCATAAATGAAGGAGACGTTGCGCTGTATGAACCGCCGATGCAGCTTTCCTTTTTGATGGCCTTTGCTAATTATGGCGTTAAATTTGTCGAAATATCGTCAGACGATAACGGAATGATCATCGAAGATCTTGAGGCGGCTCTTAGATTGGAAAAACAGGTTAAACTGGTCTACATATGCCCGGATTACATGCGCCCTTCAGGAAAAGCATGGAGCATGGAGCGAAGGCGGGCATTTTTTGAAACCGTTTCGGATTTTGATGTAATGGTAGTAGAGGACGTAACTTTTTCAGATTTTCGCTTTGAAGGTGAAGCCCTCCCGGCTGTCGCTTCGTTTGACAAAAAAGGGCAATTTATTTTAGCCGGCTCTTTTTCAAGAATATTCTGCCCTGGAGTTCGTTTAGGATGGCTATGCGTGAACGATAAACTCATGGAACATATCCGAAAGATTAAGCGTTCATGCGACTTAAATTCATCTTCTCTTGACCAGCATGTTCTTAATTGCTATTTAGAGAAATTTAACATTGAAGATCATATTCGTAAACTGATTGAATTTTATAGAGAGCGCAGAGATCTTTTAGACAGCTCAATGCAGGAGAATTTTCCAAAAGCTGCAGTTTACCCAAAACCTGACGGAGGACTGTATACATGGGTCAAATTGGAGGGGCTCAACGCGCGAGAGCTGCTTGAAAATTGCATTAAGCAGAATGTAGCGTTCGTTCCCGGAGACTCTTTTTACTCGCGCGGAAGCGGGGACGACATATTCCGTTTGAGCTTTACCACCCTTCCGACGGAGCGAATTCGTGCAGGCGTCAGAAGAATAGCAAAAGGCATGAGCGACATTGGTTTTCACCCGTCAACAAGGGTCACGATAAACCCGCAGGCATATCTTGAGCTGAATGAAAGCGACCAAAGAAAGGTGCTTTTATCATAGAAATTTTAATCTCTTTGTGACGACTTCAATATGCAGTCCGGAGAGTGAAGCGAGTTTTTTTATCCCAAGCTTATCATGTCCTGTCATTTGTGATATGTATTTGCGCGGGACATGCCATTCTCCGCATTTGGAGTAATTATGTAATTTTCTCGCGAGCGCATGAGAAAAAACCATTTCACCAAGTGCGGGATGATGGGGGCCTGCTGTAACGGACTCTGCAAGGCTCGCTGTCTCCTGAAGCCCTACTCTGCATATTTCGTAACCGCGGAGTTCTGCAGCGAAAATTAATTCTCCCGCCTGTTCAACCGCCTCTTCAATCCCCAACGGTACAAACCCGCCCGACTTATACAGCGCCTCAAGCCGCGTGTTCTTCAATACTAAGCAGGGATAAATTCTGAGGCTCATTTTCCTTCCTTTGCGCGCGATATCCAAAGACGAGAGATCGCCAAGAGCGCTTTCAAGCGTTTGCCCCGGCAGACCAATCATCATTTGCGCGCACACTTCATAATTCATGTCCAACAAAAGAGAAATAGTATTTAATACTTCATCGCTCGTATACCCTCTATTCGAGAGCTTGAGCACATTATCGTCAAGCGAAGATACTCCAAGCTCAACCATGGATACGGGATATTTGGAAAAAATCGAAATTGTCCCGTCGGTTATGCATTGAGGATGAGTTGAAAAACGAACAGCGCTGCCGGGGGGCGCGGAATTCACAAGATCGAGCCACTGCGTTTGAATATGAGCGGGCAAACAAGTAAAACTCCCGCCGAAGTAACAAAGCTCGACGGGAGCTGAAGCAGAACTCACAAGTTTCAGCGCCGCCTCAATGTCAGGCATGGAACTTCCCGTTATCGCGTTCTGATCGCAATATATACAGCGGCGCTTACAACCAGCCATAGAAAAAAAGAAAGCAAGTTTTTTACGCAATGTATAAACTCCTTATATTGCTATGAAATTGGCAAAATATAATAGTAAAAGATCCTCAATTGCTTCCGACACGCCCTATACATTTTTGCGAGGATTGCCACACCGTCATCGCGAACCGCGTCTTTTTGCGTCGCGGCAAGCAAGTTGTTTTCATTTCCGAATTACGAATTTCCTTCTTCTGACTATCGGAGCAATTCCAAACAACACAATAACAAAAAAGCCTGCGTTGCATCCGCCGCCTGAATGCGAGAAGAGTTCCACGGCTACGATATAGTTGTCCATCGTTCCGTTAGCAGAGGTAATTGAGTAGAGCACGGATCCACTCGTGAAGTCCTGCGGACTTCCGTTTGCCGGGCTTACTGAAGCGCCTAAAGGTAAATAGAAATAAACTTCGAGCGCTGAGACATTTGTTTTCTTCGGCAGGGTTATCAGGTACGAGCCGTCCTCTTGCAACACCGCCTCATATGTCTTTCCCGACATTGTAATACTAACCTCTCTTGGTTCGGTGTCGTCGTTTTGTAAAGGTTTTCTATTGTCCTCCCAAACTTCGGTCAGGTCAAGAATGTCCTCATACAAGTCGCCGTTGGCTCTTGAGGCCGCATAAGACCATTCGATCCATGAGCCGTCATAGTTATAGACTTCTGCAACGCCTACCACTTCTTTCAGCGCAAAATAAGTATGCGCGGAGCGAACTCCTGTCTGGCAGTGAATAATAACCTTCTTGCCTATAGCAGCACTGTAAATCGCCTCAAGTTCGCTCTTTGATTTCAGGAGCCGCGTGCTTGAGTCTAAAGCGTTTGTCCATTCGATGTTGACAGCGCCTTTCATTCTGCCAATACCGTAGGCGCCGTTGGACGAAGCCGTGATTAGTCCATTATATTCATCTGGAGTTCTGGCGTCGATAACAACCCACTCGCCTGGTTTTTTGAGCGCATCCGCCGTAAACTGCAGTGACGCGTCGAATTTGTCGGGGTCATAGTTCGGAGCTATAAAATTGGTCGTTGCCGCTTCTGCGTTCAATCTCACGCCGTCTCCCCATGAGTAGCCTGCAGTTTTCCATGCGTTCATGCCGCCGTCAAGATAACTTACGTTAGTAAGTCCAAGTATTCTGAGCTGCCACACGAATCTTGCGGAGTCATTCATATTGTTCTCCGAATAAACGACGATCTTGGAAGCAGTTGATACACCTGCCTTTGAAAGCAGCGCTTCCATGTCGCTCTTGGATTTCCTGTATCCGGTAATTACGGGCGATATGGCTTCCGTACTGCCATCGCCGCTGTAGTCGTCCCGCCATACAAGATATGTCCTTGGTACAGGGGTTGTTGCGTCTTTATACGGAACCACGTTGCTGACGGCGGGGTTAATTACGCCGATAATAATCAGATCAGCGTCATCGCTGTCGATAGCGCTCTTTAGCTCAGCAGTGGAGACAATGGCCTGTCCCGCTGAAATAGCCGCATATGCTGGAGTCATGCCGCTTACGCAGCCGCCGAACGACAATGCAATAATTATAAGCAAAAATGCCAGTTTTCTTCTCAAAATGTTTCTCTCCTTGTATTTAATATTTTTCAATATCATAATTCTTGTAGACAAATAAGTCAACGCGTCGCGTACTGTATTGCAAATTGCAAATTATGAGACTATAATGAGTAGTGAAATCGACCGGTTAAAAAGCGTACTTTTTATAACGGGTCGCAGTTGATGTTAGTAGCGCGGAAATGACACTGCTTTTTGTATTTTGTTGTAGACATTGAATATATTTGATTTTTGTATGCATATAAAAAGGGAGGAATTTGTTTTTACTGACAGATAGCTTTTCGTAACTTTAATTTCCAACGGCGCTTTGGATCTTTCTTTCCCGACGGAGAATTAATTTTTTGACCGGGAATGGGCATTGAGTAATGTAACAATAAGAATACACAGGCGAAAAACAAAATCTTTATAGGAGGAAATTTTAGAATGAAAAAAATTGCATCAATCTTAATGGTACTTTTTCTTTGTATAGCTGTCATGCCGACAGTAGCTTCGTTCGCTGACTGTATGTGTCTGATAGTCGGTCGGGACGCGTCGCCCACAGGTTATCCCCTGATCATTCACAACGAGGACGACGGTAACCGTTTGATGGTCAAGCACGGCTGGGTACCTGCGGCTACATGGCCGGCTACGGATCTACCGACCACAGACAACAGAGCTAAGATCCCGCAGCTTCCGAAAACATACGGCTTCTGGTGGGCGTCGGTTAAGGGCAATGGCGCAGGTCTCCAAAATGCGGACGGATTTCTGAATGAGAACGGCGTCTCGCTCATAAGCGACAGTAACGCCAGCTCGAAAATGTCAGCGGCAATTGCTTCGGCAGATGGTTCACTGGTCGGAGGCGGCATTGAATACAACCTTCGCCGCGTCGTAGCCGAACGCGCCACGAGCGCCAGGCACGGAGTCGAAATAATCATAGAAATGTTGGAGAAATATGGCTACGCCCCATCCGGCAGAGCATATACTATAGGCGATTACAAAGAAGTCTGGCAGGTTCAGATCGCCATGGGCAGAAGATACGTTGCGATTCGCATCCCGGACGACCATATTTCGATAATGTCGAATCATTACACGATTCACCATGTCACAGAGGACTACGGCACGAAGGGCATCAGCATCCTCTATCCGGATGATCTGATCACTTTCGCCAAGAGTCAAGACTGGTTCCCCGCCGCGTCGGCAGACAAGGAGTTTCAATTTGCCGAGTCGTATCAGGCGGGCGGCGCCGCTTTATATGCTAACTATGCTTCTGGCGCAGCAGGCACAGGAACTTATAAAACCGCAGGCAACACCTACCGCCATGCTTTTGCCGAGTCTATCCTCCTCGGAACGAATATTTATCCTCCTGCGAACACACAAGCCGCATCCCATAATACATGGGCGGCTGGACGCGTGTTTGAAGCCATCTACCCTGTAAAGGGCAGGCTTACGTTTGAAGCCATCCGCGCCGCTATCACCTCCCATTACGAGGGCACGCCGATGGATGCGGGCCCCAGAGTGGCGCCGGGCAACGAGCCGCACAACACCACCGTGCGGCGTATATGCAACACCACTACTATAGAGTCCAAAATATTCCAGTTCCACCCGAATCTGGCTCTCACCACAGTTTGGACGGCCAGCGGGCGTCCCTGCGAGCTGCCGTATGTTCCGCTTCATCCCTTGGCAACTCAAATCCCGGAAATAGTCGAACTGGACAACCCTGCGGAGACCCTTAAAAACCACCTGGTCCCTGAAGGAGAGCGGTATATATATGTCGACAACGTGTGGCAGAAATTCCGCGAATTTGAGTACATGATGGATATGGCTTACGATCAAAATATTAAGCCGGTATCAGCGCTTCTCTCTAAATACTTCTCCGAGATGCAGATAGCGAACGCGGCCTTAACCGCTAAAGGAGACAGTTCTCTCGTTGCGGATTTTGACAGGGCTGCGATCAACAGAGCGCTTTCGATGCTCCAAGGCCATATCGACAGCAACCCGCTCTTCGGCATTACCGTTTACCCCGCCACTTATGTAGACCGAACTAACGCCGACCAAACCAGCGTGGATATCTACTTTGAATTGCCGGAAGGCAAGACCCCCAGCGCCACCAACCTGAAGTTCGGATTGGGAGGCATAGCTGCCAGCAGCTATTACAATCCCGTTGCAGGTTCCCTGACGTCTGTGGGCGGTGAAAAATGGAAAATTACCATGAACAAGTCCAATCTAGTTAGTAACAACGTCGGCGCCAATGCTGCAGGCCCGTACGATTTCTGCATCGGCGGACGCACGACAGAAAACGAATCTTTCACGGGAGTGACCGTTCTTCTCTTCACTGACGGATTTGCGGCTTATTCTGCGAAATACGTCGACTGGGACGGCAAGCTGATTAAGAAGGATGTCTACGTCAAGGAAGGCGAGGAAGTAGCTCCTGCAGATCCCGCGCGGACAGGCTACATATTCACCGGCTGGGACAAGGATTCCAGTAACCCGCTCAACCTCGTTTTTACTGCGGAATACGAGGAGGACGAAAACGACCCGGATCCGGATCCCGACCCAGATCCAGACCCCATTAAGAAATCCGGAGGCGGATGCAGCACAGGAGTATTTGCGCTTATGCTCGCAAGCATCACCGTGTTGGTCATCAGGAAAAGAAAGTAACTTAAATACAGGGATTAGGGATTAGGGATTAGGGATTAGAAAAGACAAAGACAGGAGCTTTTTTGGTTATCTATATACCTAAATCCCTAACACCCGGCGGATTGTTCTTTAAATGGTCGTAAAGGGGGCGGCATTCCCCTCCGTTGGAGGGGCGGCTCAAAATACCGGGGTGGTTGTCGCCCCTGCAATATACTATGAACGAGATGCCTCTTGGGTCTGTAACAAAGGTCAACTCAACCACAATATATTGTGGTCAAGCGGCATCCTGAACACAATATAATGTAGGGGCGGCATTCTGCCGCCCGCTTTTGTTACATCGCCCGCCGTATTATTTTATCCTGTGAAATCGGCATAATCTCATTTATTAATATTTGTATAAAGGAAGTGATTTTGGCAATGAAAAAGACTTTTATGGCAATTCTGACGCTGAGCTTTGCGTTCGCTTTCCTGTCGACTGTCAATGAGCGCTTTGCGTGGGCGGCACCGGGCGATTCGGAGAGCAATCCGATAATCATCACGACACCGCTTGAGTTTAACGACATACGGTATGGTTTGGGCAAATACTATAAACTGGGCAACAACATTGACTTTACAACAGCTGTTCTTGACTGCGTCTGAGAGGGCGACAGCGGCTGGGAGCCGCTTGGAAGCGAAACGCAACCGTTCACAGGCAATCTTGACGGCGCGGGATTTAAATTAATCGGGATGCGGAGCCACCGCCCCGACGATAATTACATCGGTACGTTCGGGTACATGAAAAACTCGGTGGTTAAAGACCTAGGCGTTGATATCAACCACAACTATAACATGACTGGCAAATCCTATGTCGGAGGAATAGCCGGGCGGGCGGAGAACAGCAGCATCACAAACTGTTACGTCACGGGCAGGGTAATTGCAATCGACAGCTATGCAGGAATGATAGCGGGACAGACGGATAACACTAACGTTGAAAACTGCTACAATATCACTGGCCCGGCCTCAATGAAGCTTTACGAGGGATATGCGGCGGTATCCTCAGGAATGTACACTATCGCAGGAACTCCCGCGCCGGTAATGACAAAATTCAGCGGCGTTGACGCTGCTACATGGAATAATAACGCTAAAACGCTCGACATCGCGGCGGGGCTTTTACCGGGGATGTATCACATCGTTCTGTCGGCAAGTAACGGCCTTGCGCCCGACGCGGCGCTTACATTCACGTTGTCGGTAAACGCAGCGGGAACCACCGCGCCAGGCATCAAAGCCCCGAACTCAACTAGCTCAATGACGCTCTACGCGGGGTATGTAGCGACATCAACCAACCCGTTCACCATAACGGGTTCCCCCGCGCCATCCGTTACAATAACCAGCGGTGTTGACTCCATATCTTGGAATAATTCGACTAAAAGACTCGACATCTCGGCAGGACTTCCCACAGGCACATACAATATCGTTCTGAGAGCTAGCAACGGAACAGTGCACGAAGATCTCACATTCATAATATCGGTGCTGCCAGAGAATTTAGGCGTCGATCCTCCCCCCGGCGGCGGTAAAAACGGAGGAGGCGGATGTAATGTATTTGCTTGCGGTTTAATAGCGCTCTTTGTTCCGTTCGTTCTTAGAGGCAAGGATTAGAAAAAATTCAAAGCGGAAAGGAAGTGTATTTAACAATGAAAAGAATTACAACAATTATGTTGTTTATAGCGCTCTGCTTTGCGCTGACGGGCATTAAAGCAAGCGACGCATGGGCGGCGCCGGGCGATTCGGAGGGCGACCCGATATTCGTTGCAACACCAGATCAGCTTAACAGTATACGATATGGCCTAAACAAATTTTACAAACTGTCTGACAACCTTGACATGCATGATTATCTCTGCCCTGACTGAGGAAACATGTTTGGCTGGGAGCCAATAGGAAACGCAACAACACCATTCACAGGCGGTTTTGACGGGGCAGGACATAAGTTGACTATGTTTTGGATTGATCGATCCACAGAGGATTACGTCGGCTTATTCGGATTTATGAGAAACGCGGTACTTAAAAATCTTGGACTGGAGATGGACGTCACCAACGGCGGCACCGCCATTGACGGAGGAGGTATCGTTGGGAAAAACTATGTCGGCGGGTTAGCGGGTCGAGCCGATAACAGCCGCATTGAAAACTGTTTCACAACAGGCAATATCAACTCTGCGGGCAGTAGCGTGGGCGAGCTGGTGGGACAAGCCGCAGGCAGCGACATCGCGGGCTGCTACTCGTTCACAGGGCCGACTATAATGATGCTTAATCTGGGATATGCGGCGACATCCTCAAGCGCCTTCACCATTACGAGCAATCCAACTGTGACAAAGAGCAGCGGAAACGCCGCCATTACCTGGAATAATAGCACTAAGAAGCTCGATATCGCAACGGGGCTTACGGCAGGCGTATATCCCGTCGTTCTTTCGGTAAATAACGGCGCCGCGCCAAATACGACGTTCACATTCACACTGACAGTCCCGGCAGTGGGAACGAGCGCGCCGGGCATCACAGGCCCAACCGACGTGACGATTACTGTAGGATATGCGGCGGCATCCTACGGCCCATACTCCGTTACGGGCGTCCCTGCGCCAACTGTGGTAAAGACCAGCGGTAATGACGCCATTACTTGGAACAACAGCACCAAAAAACTTGATGTTGCAACGGGACTTACAGCAGGCACGTATAATGCTATTCTGACGGCAAGCAACAGTCTCGGCAGCGCGCCGCTCACATTCACGCTGACAGTGAAAGCAGCGGGAACAACCGTACCCGGTATCACAGGCCCAACCGATGTGACGCTCAAAGTGGGATATGCAGCGACATCATATGGTCCGTACGCAATAACGGGCGTCCCCGCGCCAACTGTGGTCAAGACCAGCGGCAATGACGCAATCACTTGGAACAACAGTACCAAAAAGCTCGACGTCGCTGCCGGGCTTCCTGCGGACACGTATATTGCTCTTCTGACAGCAAGTAACGATGTCGGTAGCACACCGCTCACATTTACATTAACAGTGAATAACGTACCCGGCAACGGTGGCAAAAGCGGCGGCGGCGGATGCAACATCGGTTATGGATTCCTTGCGCTCGCGTTTATGGCAATCTTGACGTTCGTCAGAAAAGCAATTTGGAATTCGTAATTCGGATTTCGGAATTAAAAGACAAAGACAAATACAAAAGACTTACAGGGGCGGCATTTTGCCGCCCATTTTTGTTACTTTTGTTACAGCCTCGCTTTTGCACAGCCATTTTTCAACACTATGATCCGCCCTTAAAATAAAAATAAATAATTCCGCTCTTCCGGCTCCATTCAATAATTTAGCTATATTGTAAATTGTAAATTATGATACTATAATGAATAGAGTTATGTATTAATATTAAGGAGGAATATGAAGAATGAAAAAATTAGTGTCAATTTTTACGGTCGTGCTTCTTTGTTTGGCGATCATGCCAACGGCGGCTTTGTACGCAGACTGCTTTTGTATAGTGGTTGGCAGAGACGCGTCCCCTACGGGTTACCCTTTAGTCATTCACAACGAGGACGACGGCGGTCGTTTGATGGTCAAGCACGGTTGGGTACCAGCGGCTAACTGGCCTGCAGGCACAACCCTGCCGACTACAGCCAACAGAGCGAAGATCCCGCAGCTTCCGAACACCTATGGCTTCTGGTGGGCCTCGGTTAAGGGCGGCGGCGCAGGTCTCCAAAATGCGGACGGATTTTTAAATGAGAACGGCGTCTCCCTTATAAGCAACAGCAACGCCAGCTCCAGAATGACGGCTGATATAGCTTCGGCCGACGGTTCGCTGTTTGAGGGCGGAATTGAGTATAACCTTCGCCGCGTTGTAGCTGAACGCGCCACGAGCTCAAGGCACGCCGCCGAAATCATCATTGAAATGTTGAATACTTACGGTTACGCTCCTTCCGGCAGGGCATACACCGTTGGCGACTTCAGAGAGGTCTGGCAGGTTCAAATAGCTATGGGCAGAAGATATGTAGCGATTCGCGTTCCTGACGATCATGTTCTTATCATGCCGAATCATTACACGATTCATCATGTAACCCAAGATTACGGCACGAAGGGCGTCAGCATCCTCTATCCCGATGATCTTATCAGCTTCGCCCAAGCTCAAGGCTGGTTCCCCGCTGCATCTGCGGATGCTGAATTTCAATTTGCCGAGTCGTATCAAAACGGCGGCGTAAATAACTATGATCCCAATCAGGCAGGAGTCGGAACTTATAAAACCGCCGGTAATACCTACCGCCATGCCTTTGCCGAGTCCATCCTTGTTGGAACAAACATTAACGCTCCTACTGACCCCGCATTCCACGACACATGGGCGGCAGGACACACATTTAACGCCATATATCCCATAAAGGGAAAGCTAACATTTGAAGCAATACGTGCAGCTATCACCTGCCATTATGAGGGCACAGCGATGGATTACGGCAGAACGCTTCCTGGCAACGGCCCCCACGTCGGCGGAGCGGGGCGCGTATGTAACAACTCAACGATCGAGTCCAAAATATTCCAGTTCCATCCGAACTTAGCTCTCACCACGGTGTGGACGGCCAGCGGACGTCCCTGCGAGCTGCCCTATGTTCCGCTTCATCCCCTTGCGGCTCGAATCCCGGAAATAGTTGAACTGGACGATCCTGCGGAGACGCTTAGCAACCATTTGATCCATGAGCCGGAGCGTTATCTGTACGTTGACAACGTGTGGCAGAAATTCCGCGAATTTGAATATATGATGGATATGGCGTACGATCAAAACATTAAAGAAGTTTCGACGAATATCGCTCTATACTTCGCCGAAATGCAGGCAGCGAACGCGGCTTTCATCGCCAAAGGAGACAGCGCTCTCGCCGCCGATTTTGACAAGGCGGCGGTTAACAAAGCGCTTTCGATGATACAAGGCCACATTGACAGCAAGCCGCTATTCGGAGTTCCTGTTTCAGCAACCGCCTATGTCGACCGCCTTGACGCCTCGCAGGTCAGCGTGGATATCATCTTTGAATTGCCCGAGGGTAAAACTCCAGACATTACCAACCTGAAGTTCGGATTGGGAGGCATCTCTGTCGGCAGCGCTTACAACCCCTCTTCGGGTCTGACGGATTTGGGCGGCGGGAAATGGAAGTTTGCCGTGGACAAGGCTAGCCTGCTTGGAAACAACGTCAGTGCCAATGCCGACGGCCCGTACGATTTCGTTCTCGGCGGACGCACAACGCCGGGCAGCGAATCTTTCACAGGTATAGCCGTACTTCTCTTCACCGACGGCTTTGCCGCATACTCCGCGAAATACGTTGACTGGGAAGGCAAGCTGATTCAAAAGGATGCCTACGTCAAGGAAGGCGAGGCTACGCTGCCAACAGCGCCCACACGCACAGGCTACACGTTCACCGGCTGGGGCGAGGATGCCAGCGACCCGCTAAACCGCTTATTTACAGCGGAATACGTAATCAACGGCGGCGGCTTTACTAGTAAAGGCGGCGGCGGATGCAGCTCAGGATTATTTGCGCTTGCGCTCGTGGGCGCTGCGCTGCTTGTCAGAAAAGCAATTCGTAATTCGTAATTCGGAATTTAAAGACAAAGGCAAATACAAAAGACTTGCAGGGGCGGCATTCTGCCGCCCTCTTTTGTTATTATTCGTTTAATTGATTATTTTATTCCAACCTAATTAATCTTTAAGATCGATTTTTTGATCTTAAAAAAATCCCACTCTTTCGGCTCCATTCAATAATATAGCTATATTGCAAATTGCAAATTATGAGACTATAATGAGTAGTGAAAGTGATTCGTTGAAATGCGTGCTTTTTTATAACGGATCTCATAAGATGTTAATGGCGCGGCTATTAAGTTGCGTCCTATTGTGTTATTTATTGCATATTATGAATGTACTTGATTTTTGCATGTAAATATTAAAAAGGAGGGTTTTGATTATTTACTGAATATAATTTTTTCGTAACTTATTATTTCGAACGGCGCTTTGTATCTTTCATTCCCATTTGAAAATTAAATTATTTTCTGGGAATCGGTATTGAACTATATTATAAGGAGGAAATGAAGTAATGAGAAAATTAGTTTTAGTTTTAATGGTTTTTACGCTTTTCATGCCGGCTAATCTGGCGGACGCATGTTTTTGCGTTGCAATAGGCAAGGACGCGTCCCCAACGGGGTATGCAATGGTCATTCACAACGAGGACGACAGCGCAACCGACGTGGTCATGCACTACTGGGTGCCTGCAAGAGACGACTGGCTGCCTACTGATGTGCTGCCGTCAGATGCCCAAAGAGCTCAAGACATCCCGCAGGTTCCGAAAACCCATGGCTTCTACTATGGCGAAGTTAAAGGCGCTTTCGGCACCGGGGCAAATTCCGCGTGCGGTATGCTGAACGAGTACGGCGTCTCCGTCATGAGCAACCAATGCGGTTCAAACGTATCCGCTGCCATGGCGAACATAAAAAATGGCGGTATTTGGTTTAATCTTCGCCGCTGCGTGGCTGAGCGCGGCAAAAGCGCCAAAGACGCCGTAGATGAAGTTATTAGGTTGCTGAATGAATGGGGTTACGCTGATTCCGGCAGAACCTACACCATTGGCGATTACAAAGAAGTATGGTTAGTCCATGTTTCGAGAGGCCAACAATATGTTGCGACCCGCGTGCCGGACGATCACGTCGCGGTTATGCCGAACCATTACACCGCAGACCATCCTGACGAATACGCCCCGAGCGGCCCGTTCGGCGCGGCTAACTCCAACAGCCTCTATCGGCCGGATCTGCTCAATTTCGCGAGGGCAAATTTCCCCTCCACATTCCCCGCTTCTACTCCCGACAGCGCTTTTAGTTTTCGCAATATTTTCAGATCAGGCGCTTTAGGCACCGGCAACACGAGGCGCCAGGCCATCGCCGAGAATTACTATATCGGAATACCGCTCAGCGATGATGTTACGAATACGACCACTTGGCATAATTCCAGGCCTTTCAAGTTTTCTAACAAGATGAATGGAAAGGCTACCATTGAAATGATATTTAAGACTCATACATCTCATTATGAGGGCACAGCGTGGGATACCGGCAGGCCATTTAACGGCAACCCCCACAGCGGAGCAGGTCAGCGCGTATGCGCCACCGCTACGATAGAATCCAAAATTATTCAGTTCCATGAGGATCTGAGGCTCACCACGCTTTGGACAGCGTTTGGGCATCCCTGTACGCTGCCGTATATCCCGCTTCATCCTCTCGCGTATGGCGCGGATATAGAGAAAATGGTACCGGACGCGGTTCAGTATTCCACGTCTGAAGCCGCGTACAGGCTCGCGAACCATTTTCCAAACCTTCGTGATCATAAACTGTTCAGGAACAATAAACAGGACAATATCCGCAGATTTCAGTACATGATGGATATGACATACAGCCAGCATTACGCATCGTTTTTCGCGAATAACGCAAACTACCTGTACGATATGTTTGCAGCGAATAATACCCTGATAGCCGGAAACCCGACCGTGGAAGAACTGGCGTCTTTCGACCGCGTTGCGAGCGACAAAGCGCTTGCGATGCAGCGGGAATACTTGGACAGCAAACCGATGCTGAACATTCCAGTATACTCAGCAGTCGATTATATCGACCGTACAAATGCCTCGCAGACCCAAGTGGACATAATCTTTGAGCTGCCAGAAGGCAAAACTCCCAGCGCGACTAACATGAGACTCGTGCTTGGCAGCGTCACAACCCCCAACTCCGCCAACATCGTGTCGGGCAGCCTGCAGTCTCTGGGTGGCGGTAAGTGGAAGTGTACGATGACCAAGGCAAACTTGACAGGCTCTTCCGGCGTCGGGACGGGAGGAGACCCCGGTCTGTACCAATTCGTATTCGGCGGGCAAACCACGGATGCGACTCCTGAATACTTCTCAGGCATTGCTGTGCTTAACATCACCGACAGCGATGTTAATTATGATTTACACGCGTCTTCCCTAACGCCGTTTGCCTCAGCAGTACTTGATACGACGTATACGCCGCCGGACGCTCAGACAGTGACTCTGACCAACAGCGGCACGTCGTCCGTATTGCTGAATCAGCCGACTTCGTTGTACTTCGACATATCGAAACTACCGGCGACTACCTTCGTATCCGGAGCCAAAATAACTTTTGATGTGCAACCGAAGAGCGGCCTGCCGGTCGGTACGTATAATGAAACGATTAAAATAACCGGAACAAACGTTGAGGTTGATGTCGACGCAACGTTTACGGTGGTCGCCGCAGATTACATAATAAGCGCAGATCAGCGTGATTTGATATTCCTCCCACCCGCCCAGAGCTCATACACTCCGCCTGCAGCGATGACCGTAACGATAACAAACTACGGCACAGGCGCCGTCGCGTTGACTCAGCCGACAGCAGTGAACTTCGATATAGGGGCGCTGTCAGATACAAATCTTGCAGTTGGAGGCGACGTAACGTTCACAGTCCGACCGAAAGCAGGACTCAACGCCGGTATCTATTCTGAAACGATTGATATAGATGGAAACAACGGCGCAAACTGCTCTGTCGTAGCGTACTTTGCGGTGACAGGCGGCGGCAAAGGCGGCGGCGGCGGATGCAACGCGGGCTACTGGTTGCTTGCGCTTGCGATGGCGGCGCCGTTTGCAATGATAATTAGAAGAAAATAGCAGTGATTTGGGTTATAACAAAAGCGGGCGGCAAAATGCCGCCCCAATAATTTGAATTGGTTGTAATTAATCCATATGCATAATTCTTTTTAAGGAGGTGTTTACATGCATAAAAGTGGATTTTACAAGACTATTTTGATAATGATAATGTTTATGTACCTGATTATCGGCGGAGGATGCGGCGGCGGCGGAAGCGGCAATGGAAGCGGCGGAGACTCGCCAACGCCAAGGCTCGCGAGCCTTCAGCTTTCATCCGGTACGCTCTCGCCTGCATTTAACCCGCTGACAACGCGATACTCAGTAAACGTAGCGAACAGCGTCGTTTCAGTGACTGTAACGGCTTCCGCAAGCGCAACGATTACGGTAAACGGAACGAATGTAACGAGCGGGAGCGCAAGCGTGGCGTTAAGCCTGAACGTGGGGGCTAACACTATTACAATAGTAGTAAGTGATAACGTAAGATCGACGAGCTACACGTTGACGGTGACGCGGGCTGCTCCGCCTGGGCCAGATCCGGTCGTTGCTTTGTCGAATCTCCAGATTTCAGCCGGTACACTCACACCGGCATTCAACGTCGCGACGCTGAACTACACGGCAAGCGTACCGAATTCAGTCGCCTCGGTTACCGTAACGCCGACGACTACGTCATCGGGCGCTGTAATTACGGTCAACGGCGCGAATGTAACGAGCGGTAGCGCGAGCGGAGCGATAAACCTGAACGTTGGGGCTAATGCCATCACAATAATAGTGAGCAAAACGTCAGAATTGGCGAGCTACTCAGTCACTGTGACCCGTGAAGCGCTGCCAGCAGCCGTGTATCATAAACTAACTCCCTCGGAAGCGGTCATTATGTTGAACAATAACAACAATCCGTTGGGCTATATTATTCTGGACGTTCGCACGGATTTTGAATACAAGGAAAAACATTTCATAGGAGCGAAACTGATACCCCATACTGAAGTCTCAAGCCGCGCTCCGGGCGAACTTCCCAACAAGGCTCGACATATTTTCGTATATTGCAAAGCGGGTGTCCGAAGCGAAATGGCATCGCGCGCCCTTGTGGATTTGGGATATACGAATGTATATGATATTGGCGGCATTGACGATTGGCCATATACCGTCTGGTTTGAAGGCGATCCTCCGCCTACCTATTGGGCGGACATTGCGGATACTTCGTGGTGGGATAGCGCGGGTACGAGCTTTTCTATCTCAACGGAAGCGCAGTTTGCAGCCATTGCCTATCTCAGTATAAACGGAACGACGTCTTTCTCCGGTCAGACGATAATCTTATCAAACGATTTAGACCTTGCCGGTTTCGATTGGACGCCAATTACTAAATTTGAAGGCGTTTTCGACGGCGGCGGGAATACGATATCGAACTTGAGGATAGAAAGTTCAGGTGGAGCAATAGGATTATTCGAAAAGCTTGAAGCCTCTGGAACCGTTAAAAACTTTATATTGAGGGACGTTGAGATAATTATCTGCCCTGCCTGACCCAAAAAGCGAGACGCCGGCGGCGTCGTAGCAACAAACGAAGGTAAGGTGGAGAATTGTACTCTCAGCGGCAGTATCATTTCCGCTCCAAGTGACGATTGGGACGAAAATACCCCAAGTTATTGCGGCGGTATCGTGGGAGGCAACAAAGGCACGGTGTCGGGCTGCAGATTTGACGGCTATCTCATCGGCTCAACAGCCGGCGGTATCGTAGGATCAAACAGCGGCGCGGTATTGAACTGCCAGAATATAGTCGGCAGAATTGACAACGGCGGAGTATTTGTACCAAAAGGATCTACAGGATCTACAGGTGGAATTATCGGTCTTATTCCTAGCGGTATTAATTACGCTGACGTAGTAGTAACAGGCAACACGTTCAACATCGACGCCACAGGGCAGCAATGGGGAATAGGCCAAGACAGCAGGTTGTCCACAGTAGGCCCCAGCAACAATGGCGCAATGCCAGTACCAGTACCTTAAAGGCAATGGCGAGTTACGAGTGGCGTGTAAAAGACAAAAACAAAAGAGCTAATAACTCTGTTTTGTTGAAATTTAGACTGTAAGAGTGACATTCCTCTCCTGTGGAGAGAATAGTGCCAAAACCGGGCGCTGTGATCCCGCCCGGTTTTTTTGCCAACAGATTCTGTTCGCGCTGCGAAATGCTCTTAAGGCTTCTAACTCATTGACATTAATCGTAATAAACATTAGACTAACATAAATTAGAATTGAACGACAATTAATTCTATTTTTGTTTGATAAAGGATTATGACGAAAGAAATAGAGATTGAGTTCTCCGGAGAGAAAGAGCCTCTTTGGGATAGAATAAAGGACAGAGCAGGCTGCAACTACGGAGTCGCGATGTTCGCTTTGTTAGTGCTTTTCGCGTTGGCTATCAGAAGAAAGAGATAGTAGTTTCTTGACGTCCTCCCCTCTCTTTAGGGAAGGGAGGATGTCAATTCTTTTTTCAATTATCTTCTAATTACCCAAAATACAACGGGGCGTTGTTTCGTTTGTCCATCAACCCGCCCCGAAAAGGCTACTTTCAGTACATCTCCACTTTTATAATTCTGCGACATGCCTGTTAATTTCACACCATTCAAGTTGTGAAGGGCGTGTTCCAGCATTTAAGAACATAATCTCTTCTTCTTCTGTTGATAACTCCATATCAAAAAGCGAGGTAATTCCATTTGCATATTGCATGGAATAAAAATGGTGCCGGGGGGGAGACTCGAACTCCCACGAGGTTGCCCCCGGTGGATTTTGAATCCACTGCGTCTACCATTCCGCCATCCCGGCACGTTGTTAAATTATACCATAGAATCTATCGAGTCCAACTATTTTATAGAAAAATTGAAAATTGAAAATTGAAAGATAGCGACAAAGACTTTTACCGCATGAATAAAAAGTCGATAATATATCTATCTTTTGTCCAAGTCCATGCCATATGTTAAATCTTTTGTTAGTTAATGCTATACTTAATTACGACAAAGCGTTTTAAGTATAAGGAGGAGTTTTAAAATGAAAATAGAAGTAGCGCCTGAAGTGTTCATCCTATTTCCCGGATATGTACGGCATGTACTCGTGGTGCGCGGCGCAGACAATTCGAAGGAATCGGAGGAGCTGGCGGAACTCCTTATGCTGGAACAGCGACGCGTCCGGGAAAATGACGCTTTCATTGAGCCGAAAGAGCATCCTTTAGTCGCTTCCTGGCGAGACGCCTTTTTGGCGTTTGGAACGAACCCCAACAAATGCCCTCCGTCCATCGCAAACCTGCTCAAGCGAGTGAGGAGCGGCAAGGATTTACCTTATGTGAACAGCTTGGTGGCTATATTTAACATTGTCAGTATGAGACACGTACTACCGGCGGGCGGAGACGACCTTGACACCGTAAAAGGAGATATTCGCCTGACCCGGGCTAAAGGAAACGAGAACTACACGCCGCTCGGCTCCCCCGACCAAAGAGAACGCCCGAACCCCGGAGAAATTGTATTGTTGGACGCCGGTAGCGAAGAGGTACTTTGCAGGGCGTGGTGTTGGAAAAACGGAGACGTCAGCAAAATTGAGACAAGCACGCAAAACGTAGCAATCAACATAGACGCGATGCCCCCAAAAACCGCAGAGGAAGGAAAGACCGCCGCTCTTGAGACATTGGAACTTGTCAAGCGATTCTGCGGCGGAGAGATTGAACTTTACAGACTGGATGCACAATGTTCAATGCACAATGTTCAATGAAAGGCTAAAGACTTCACACTTCACACTATATTAGCCTCCTATCTGAACCATGTGTCTTGATTCGTCCATGCCTTGTTTCACGCCAATTTTGGGTTTCATTTTCAATGCGGATGAAAAAATTCTGAACAACTCTTGAGAGTCCTCCCTAATTAACACCGGTCTCAGGTCGAGGCTCGAATTGCTAAAAAGGCAGGGACGCAGCATCCCTGAAGAATTTATTCTAAACCTGTTACAGGTTTCACAGAAATGTGAACTGACCGCAGAAATAATTCCTATACGCTGCCCTGTCACTTTATTATCATAATATTTCGCAGGGCCAAGCGGTAATGAATCTTCGTCATTTTGGGCAACATGCGTCCAGCCTTCAATACCGGACAATTTATTGACAACCTCAAAAGAGGATATATAACGGCCTTTTGCCCATACTTCATTGTCAAGCGGCATAAATTCTATGAGCCTCAATAGAATCCCTCTTTTTGAAGCATAGTCAAGCATTTCCGGTATCTCATCATCGTTGAATCCTTTTATCAAGACCACATTCATTTTTATCGGGATTCCAAAATCCACAATTGTATCTATGCCAAGAAGAACTTCGCTTAATATTCCGCCGCGC
>WRHH01000012.1 GCA_009783355.1 Synergistaceae bacterium | reverse complement strand
CTACATTAATAAGCGGCGCTCTCCCTTCCGAATCTCTCGCGTTGACATTAGCTCCCGCCTCAATAAGAGCCATTATCACTTCTGGATTAGAGTTCTGCGTCGCATACATAAGCGGTGTTTTTCCACTGTTTTCTCTTGCGTTAATATCCGCGCCGGATTTAATAAGAGCCGCTATCACTTCCAAATTAGGGTTCACAGATGCTAACATAAGCGGTGTATTTCCATGAATATCTCTTGCGTTGACGTCCGCGCCGGCTTCAATAAGAACTATAATCACTTCCGGATTTGGGTTATCCCTCACGGCCTTCATAAGCGGCGTCTTTCCATGCTTATCCTTCGCATTGACATAGAAACCCGCTTTGACAAGAGCCTTAAGAACTTCCGGATTAGGATTGTTCGACGACGCAAACATAAGCGGCGTCTCTCTGAATCTGCCCCTTGCTTTGATATCCGCGCCAGCGCTTATAAGGGCGGTTATCACTCCCGGATTTATGTTACCTTTTGCTGCCGTCATAAGCGGCGTCATTTCGCTTTCATCCTTCACGTTTACGTTTACGCCGCCTTTTAAGGCATCGTTTATTTGCTGTAATGAACTATTTTTACAGAGTTCCATAAAATCGGAATCTAGCCTGCTCATTGCAGTAATTACCGGGCCATAGTCGACTTCTTCCAGTTTTCGGAGCGCTTCGGTATTTTCAAGTTTTACATTTTTCCTCGCGTAGTCTATCGCCATCTTGCCTTCGTCATTCTTTATCTTTGGGTCCGCTCCAAGTTGCAAAAGCGCCATTATCACTTCCGGGTTGTGTTCGTGAAGCATCACCGCAGACATAAGCGCTGTGCTTCCATTTCTGTTTTTCGCATTGACGTCCGCGCCAGCTTTGATAAGAGCAGTTACCGCTTCCGGATTGAGGTTATAGCCCACTGACGCTGTCATAAGCAGTGTAGACCCAAACGCATTTCTTCTATTTACATTCGAACCCGCCTTTACAAGTGCAGCTATTGCTTTCCCCGCGTTGACGTTTCTTGTTGCCAATTTAAGCGGCGTATCTCCATATTCATTTCTTGCATTGACATACGCGCCCGCTTCAATAAGGGCGGTTATAACTTCAGGATTGGGGTTGAAATGCGCCGCATTCATAAGAGGCGTATATCCCTCTTCATTTCGCGCGTTCACGTTCGCACCGCCATTGATGGCTTTAATTATTTGCTGTAACGAACCATTTATGCAGAGTTCTATAAAATCGGAATCCAACCGGCTCATTTCACTAATTACCGGTTCATAGCCAACTCCCTCCAGTTTTCGAAGCGCTTCGGTATTTTCAAGCTTTACATTTTCCCTTGCGTAGTCTATCGCCATCTTACTCTCGTCATTCTTCGCTTTCGGGTCCGCTCCCGCATTAAGAAGAATTGTTATCGTCTCCGAGCTGGAGATCATACTCGCCGACGCATATATAAGCGCTGTATTTCCATCTTCATTTCGAGTATTGACATCAGCGCCTGCATTGACAAGAGCTGATATTATCTTCGGATTGGAGTTGCTCCCCGCCGCCAAAATAAGCGGTGTAACCCCAATTTCATCCTTTGCGTTGACATCGGCGCCTGCCCTAATTAGAGCCGCTATCACTTCAGGATTGGAGTTATGGCTTGCTGCATGCATAAGCGGCGTCTCCCCTTCTTCATCTTTCATGTTAACGTTTGCGCCGCCTTTAATGGCATCCACAATTTGTTGCAAGGAGCCATTTTCACAGAGTTCCATAAAGTCTGACTCTAACTGGCTTACTGCAACGGGCGCCGGAACTGCGAGGGGATGATTTACGGGCGGGAAGGAATCGCTCAAAGAAGGCGCGCTTCGACTCTTGTATATAAAATATCCAGCGAACATTACAAATATAATTACGCCCCCAAATATCAAAACCATATAATTCTTTTTCAAGACTCAGACACCCCTTTCTATTTTCCTTATTGGTACACAGTAGAATTTCTACAGTACGTTGTCACAGGAGGATCCGGGTATAAATAGCCAGCTTTCTACCAAGACGGGGCTGTAACAAAAGCTGGCAGCAGGATGCCGCCTCTACATGTAAAACCTTATACGTTGCTCAAACATCCATGTTTTCATAAATTGAAAATTACCATGTCTTTTGTCTTCGTCTTTTGTCTTCGTCTTTTAATTTTCCATTGTTTCAATAACAATCAGCAAATCGTTGTACTCCAGAGCGGGGCTGTAACAAAAGTAGTATATTGGATAGCCAAACCACAATATATAGTGGTTGTTCGGCATTGTGTACACAATATGTTGTAGGGGCGGCTTGTAGCCGCCAGCTTTTGTTACAGCCCCCTACAAAGCTGCATTTATCAACTCGAAGTTTTTATTTTTGTCTTTTGTAAGCTCTAAGCTCTAATCCCTGTCTTTTCTAATCCCTGTCTTTCCCGCTTCCTCCAACCTCCTAAACTCTTCGGTATTTCTAAGTTTTTCATTTTCCCTCGCGTAGTCTATCGCCATTTTACCCTCGTTGTTCTTCGCTTTCGGGTCGGCGCCCGCGTTTAAAATGGTTGATATTGCTTCAGGGTTGGCGCTGACCCATGCCGCAAACATAAGTGGCGTGTATCCAATTTCATTTCGCGCGTGAACATCAGCGCCTGCGATTATAAGAGCCTCAATAATCTTCGGATTGGGGTTGCTTGCCGCCATCATAAGCGGTGTTATTCCATGATTATCCTTAGCGTTAATATCAGCGCCTGCTTTTACAAGGGTTTCTATCACTTCAGACGCGGTGTTCCTCCACGCTGCATAAATAAGCGGTGTCCAGCCTTTTTCATCCCTCGCGTTCACGTTCTTCCTGCCTTTAATGGCTTCATTTATTGTCTGTAACGAGCCATTTTTACAGAGTTCCATAAAATCCGAATCGCTCATTACATCTGGTTCCAGGCTTACAGACGTCTCTATTACGCGCGGATCAGTATCGCTCGTTACACTTAGCTCTTGGCTTTCGAGCGGCTCTATCACTTGCGTATCCAAATCGCTAGTTACGGTGGTTTCCGTGTCTTCATGAGTCACTGTTTGCGGATCAGTATCGCTCGTTACAGATAGCTCTTGGCTTTCGAGCGGCTCTATCACTTGCGTATCCAAATCGCTAGTTACGTCTTCATGAGCCTCTATTTGCGGATCAGTATCGCTCGTTGCAGATAGTTCTTGGCTTTCGGGCGGCTCTATCACTTGCGTATCCAAATCGCTAGTTACGTCTTCATGAGTCACTATTTGCGGATCAGTATCGCTCATTACAGATTGCTCTTGGCTTTCGAGCGGCTCTATCGCCTGCCTATCCAAATCGCTAGTTTCGGTTATCTCTATTAGCTCTTGGCTTTCGGGCTGTTCTATCGCGCGCCTATCTAAATCGTTCGTTGCGATAATTTCTTGGCTTACAGACGTCTCTATTACGAGCGTATCAGTATCGCTCATTACAGATTGCTCTTGGCTTTCAGGCGGCTCTATCGCCTGCCTATCCAAATCGATAGTTACAGTGGTTTCCGGGTTTTCGGTCGTCACTATCGTTAATGGATCAGAATCACTCGTTACGACGGATAACGCGATTGCGGGCGTCTCCTTTATGTAAGGACTATAATCTCTCACTGAAGGCGTGTTTCGATTTACGTAAAGGAGGTATCCCGCGAACAACGCACATACAACTACCCCCCCCAATATTTTAATAATTAATTTCTTTTTCATTGTAAAAGCGCCTCTTTCATTTCAAGATACCATACCCCATATTATAGCTGTTTAAAAAAAACCGGATACTTTAATATAAGCATCCGGTAATATTTGAAATAGATATACATATTTTACTATTTCTGTTTTCCCAGTATACGTAACAGATGAATAAAAAGAACTACAAAATCAAGGTATAAGCTAAGAGCTCCCAGAACCGCTACACTCGAACGCAAGTCTTCATTTTGATCAAGCTCATACGCCATCTTTTTAATCTTTTGAGTATCGTAAGCTGTAAGCAGGACGAAAACAATGATTGCGATATAAGTAATCACCCACATTGTTACCTCACTTTTAAGCCATATGTTTACCACAGACGCAAGAATAAGACCAATTAGCCCCATCATCAAGAATCCGCTAAGGTTTGAAAGGTCTCTCTTTGTTGTGTAACCGTACAAGCTCATGGCGCCAAATGTTCCAGCAGTCACGAAGAATGTTGACGCTATTGATTCGCTTGTGTAAATAAAGAATACCGGAGCCAAAATAACGCCGTTGAGGGCGGCATAAAGGACAAAAAGCCCGCTTGCCGCCGTGGGGCTTAGCGTATGCACTCTGGCGCTCAAATAAAAAACGATCCCGAGTTGGACTACGACTATGATGATGAATGGCGCCGTCCCGCTGCCGAACAATAATCTAAGAAGCCCTTCCGAATTTGCGGCATACCAGGCGAGCCCTCCGGTCACCGCAAGCCCAAAGCTCATCCATACGTATACTTGCGCCATAAACGAATTAGCAATCTCATGAGCCCTTGTTTCCTGAATAGTTTCAGCACTATTGAAATTAAAATTTGCCATTTCTATCACTCCCTATATTTTTTCACTGAAAGAACGAATACTTATTTCAGCAATACTTCTAAACCCGAATTTTTCATAAAACCCTTTCCCTGTTTTCGTAGCTAAGAGCACAATGAAACGATTTTCAATAGAATTATTATAATTCATAATCTCATTCATGAAAAGGCTTCCTATTCCTAAGCTTCTTAGTTTTGGCAGAATACTGAAATGAGATATATAAAGACCTTGAGACCTACACAACATAAAAGCGCCAACCGGTTTATTCTCAATATATCCTAAACTCAAGTATAATTTATCACATAATACAGCATTCTCTGCAAATTTGAAAATTTCCGGCTGCGGAGATTCTCTCTCTTCTGTAAAGCCTTTCCAGCAAGTATCAGCCCAAAGTAAAGCATCTTTTGGGTTTATAACTCTTATAATTCTAAAATCTATACCTTGAACATCGGGCCTTCGCGCGAAATCAGTATTCGAATCGAAAATCATCGCACTGAAAGTTGTCCTCGCTAATAATCCCAATTCGTCCATATCTGACTCCATTTGAATGTTTGACTCCGGGAAAACCGGCCACATAAACTTAAGCGATTTACTCTCAAATATTTTGATTACTTCGGTCAATAATTCCTTCGAATAACTGCTGCTTTTTATCCATGCCCAGTTTTCATCCGTAGAATGAATCCCTGTTGACATTATGAATGAATCTTCATATTCAGGGAAACGATAAATATAAGAAGACGGTAAAGCTCCTATTGTTTTAAGAGCGTTACCGGCATTCTTAAAGAAAACCTCATAATCATTATAATCAGCCATTAATTGGATTTATCATAAAAGTGAGTATGGCACATTCCAGAGAAAGTATATCCCGCCGGCAATAAGCGCAAAACCGCAAATGAAATTCAATATTCTCAACGCCTTGCCTCCATGCTGCCAATTAAGGAAACGGGAAAGCCATTTCGTCCCTGTTCCCGCAAAAATAAGCAGAATACCGTACCCAATAGAGTAGCTGAGAATTATTGCTGAAGCCAAGTAAATTTTCCCTTCCCCCGCAAGCATTATTGCGAGAGTAAGTATTGGTGTAGCATATGCGAAGCTGCAAGGACCGATAGCCAGACCGGATAAAGTCCCAAGTATGAGAGCTCCCTTAAGCCCTCCATATTTGGTTTGCCCTATAGAGCCGCCTACAATCCACTGAATATGCAGTATTCCCATTAAATGAAGTCCAATAACTATGAAAATAAGGCCGACAAATATTGTCAACCATACCTCATATCCGCCAAACGCCGCACCGACGCTTACTACTAAAGCTCCTATCAATAATAGATTTACAACTATTCCTGAACAGAAAGCCAATGAAATTTTAAAAGCTGACCAAACATCCGATTCTTCAGAGTTTTCAATATAGCCAACAACAAGCGGAAGTATTGCTACTCCGCATGGGCTCAATATCACACTGAAAACTCCCCAAATGAATGCCCCAAGCAATGCGGCATAACTACCGCTATACAGGAAAGAGAAAGCAATATCGAACGCTTCTGACATTTTACCTGATTTTTATACCAACCTTTTCAAACGCTTCAATTACATCATCTTCGCTCCTAAATCCTATTTCCTGCTTGAAGACTTCGCCTTTCGCGTCAACAAACAGCAAATGTGGAACATATCGTACTTTGAATTCTGTAGCAAGCTCCAGCTTATTTGAAATGTCAATTTTTTCGGCCAATATCATATCAGCATATTTTTCATTAATGGAGTCCAAAACTTTGGACATTTGCACGCAAGCCGGTCATGTTTCAGTAGAAAGCATCACAAGAGACGGTAAACCCTTTTTCGTGGCTAAGAAATCGGCAGCTTCCACAGAGCAAACAGAAAATAACAGCATTAATCCAATCAAAACTATAATCATTTTCATCATCAATACACCTTCCATTTTTCAATTCGAGCGGTACACGCTACGTAACTCATTCAAATAATACAAAATTCTTTGCATATAAACTTGATTATCCACTCTTTAAATAATTTTTTAAACGAGATACAAGCAACTGGGTGAAATCCGGAATATTTAGAGGTTTGCTGTAGTAATATCCTTGAACGATATCACAGCCAACTTTTTTTAGCATTTTAACTTGCTCCTCTGTTTCTACTCCTTCAGCAACCGTACTGATATCTAAATTCTTTGCCATAAGCATAATATGCGATATTACTATTTCAGATCTTAGAGGATCATTTGATTCACTAAAAAAACGATTATCCATTTTAATAACATCTACCGTAATATCTTTTAACATACCTAATGAAGAATACCCGGTTCCGAAATCATCCAATGAAGTAGAGAAGCCCGCATTATTCAGACAAATGAAAACATCTGCAAAAACTTCCGCATTATCGAAAATAGCTGATTCCGTAAACTCAATTTCTATATACTCTCTCGGAACATTATGCTTGTCAACTATCTTACATAATTCACGAATAAATGAAATATGGTTTTGAAGGTGTAAACGAGAAAAATTTATAGATATTGTCACTGGCTTAATTTCTTCGTCAATACAAAACTTTATTACTTCACAAACCTTCTCAACCACGTAAAAATCAAGCTTCAAAATGAATCCATTTTGTTCAAATAACGGTACAAAACTGTTTGGGTAAATTAAATTGTTTCCTTCATATTGCCAACGCGCAAGCGCTTCAGCCCCGATTATTGAATTATCGCTTAAAAAGAATTTGGGCTGTAAATATACTAAAAATTTACCTTCTATTAGGGCATCTTCCATTTTTAATTCAA
This sequence comes from Synergistaceae bacterium, assembly GCA_009783355.1. GTDB lineage: Bacteria > Synergistota > Synergistia > Synergistales > Aminobacteriaceae > WRNQ01. The sequence goes on along the minus strand of WRHH01000012.1, from coordinate 52,992 downwards.
TTTCTCTCGAATACAACGCAGTGTTTTTCATTTCATCATCATAAAGGCAAAGCATAATCCCTTTTTGCTTCTTTGCAATTTGATGAGCGTATTCTACCTTTTCAATTATCTTTGTAATGTCGGATTCTCCGCGCTCAATCACGTATCTCCCTATTGGAAACCTAATCATTGGTGAATTTATACCCTCGTGAATTTCAGAGAATTTATTCTCTAATAATATAAGGGCCTTTTCTAATTGGCTTTTTGAATTATAGCTTCTTAGTATTGCAAATTCGTCCAGCCCAACTCTTGCAAAAGTATCTTTCTTTTTGTCTACAACAAATTCTATTGATTTAGCTAAATCCTTTAAAACTAAATCCCCCTCGTCAATTCCATACGTTTCATTTATGTTCATAAACCTGTCAATATTAAGTTTCTCAATAATATATGAAGTATAGGGGTTATTCCTAATCAAACGTTCAGCGTCCATCTTAAATTTATTGAGGTTGCCAATCTCGGTCAACGGATCAATATACGCCATTTTCCACATGGACATCTTGCTGTTTGTCTGAATTAAAAGCGCAGTTCCAAAAGCTATGGACAATAATGCAAAAATGACGCCGCTTAAAACAAGCATCATATCAATACTCCATTCTGATTATTAAAAAAAACAATCGCGAAACCACATAATTTTCTTAACCCATATTTTTTCATTTATAAAGCCTTTCAATTATGCAATAAGCTTATTTAATATAATGAAGTAAAGTAGGGATCAATTTATAACTATTTCGTAGGGTCAAACACCTCTTCAAAAAGCTCTCGCAATTTGTCCATTGTCATACTGCCAATATCCCCGGCAGAGCGTTCCCTAACTGATATAGTTCTAGTTTCGGTTTCTTTTTCTCCAACAATAAGCATATATGGAATTTTCTCGACCTGCGCGTCACGAATTTTCTTCCCAAGTTTTTCTGCCCGTAAGTCAGCTTCCGCGTTTATTCCCCACCCTTTAAGAATAGTCTCTACATCTCTTGCCCATTTAATATATTCATCGGATATAGTAAGAATTTTTGCCTGAACGGGAGCAATCCAGAATGGGAAAGCCCCTGCAAAATTTTCTATTAAAATTCCTAAAAACCGCTCAAGGCTACCTAGTACAGTGCGATGCAACATTACAGGACGATGTTCTTTTCCGTCATGAGAAATGTAATGCAGGTCAAAGCGTTCCGGCATCTGAAAATCCAGCTGTATGGTGCCGCACTGCCAAGTGCGTCCGATACAATCTTCAAGATGAAAATCAATTTTGGGGCCATAAAACGCTCCGTCTCCAGGGTTTAATTTGTACTTAGCTCCTGCAGCTTCAAGCGCTTCCTTTAGCGAATTTTCCGCGATTTCCCATTGTTTCGCTGTTCCCATGTGATTCTCAGGGCAAGTTGAAAGTTCTACGTGGTAATTAAAGCCGAAAACAGTTTTATATATATACTCGCAGAGGTTCATTATTCCAATGACCTCTTCCTTTATCTGTTCAGGCCGGCAATAAAGATGCGCGTCATCCTGAGTAAAGCACCTGACGCGCATTAGACCGTGAAGGACTCCAGAAAGCTCGTGTCTGTGGACGATTCCAAGTTCCGCCATCCGTAACGGTAAATCTCTATAACTTCTCATACGGGATTTATATACAATTATTCCTCCCGGACAGTTCATAGGTTTTACAGCGAAAGGACGTTCATCAATCTCTGTAAAATACATATTGTCCTTATAATGATCCCAATGTCCTGAGCGCATCCAGAGGGCTCTGTCAAGTATCAACGGGGTTCGTATTTCAGTGTAGCCTCTTTTGCGATGTTCCCGCCTCCAGAAATCCGTAAGCTTGTTCAATATCATCATACCTTTAGGGTGAAAGAACGGAAACCCTGGCGCTTCCTCGCTAAGGCTAAAGAGATCAAGATCCCTGCCCAGTTTTCTGTGATCGCGCGCGCGAGCTTCCTCTAACCTTTTTATGTGCAGAGCAAGCGACTCCGAATCAGCAAAAGCAGTTCCATACACTCGCGTAAGCATGATATTCTCCGACTTCCCCCGCCAATAGGCGCCTGCTACCGAGAGTAATTTAAAGTGTTTTATCCATGAAGTGTCAGGGATATGGGGCCCCCGGCAAAGATCAACGTAATTTCCCTGGAAATACAAAGTCACCTTGCCGTCTTTGTCGCTTGATACTGAACGGATTTCGTTTATAAGCTCGACTTTATATGGATCCTTCCTACCCTCAAAAAATATAATTGCGTCTTCATATGATAACTCTTTACGAGTTACCGGGATTGATTCTTTGGAAAGGCGCTTCATTTCAGCTTCAATCCTTGGCAAATCCTCGTCGTTCAATACGACTCCAAGCGGCATCTCGACGTCATAATAAAACCCGTCTTTTATACAAGGGCCTATTCCAAATTTTGCCCCGCTCCAAATATTCTCGATTGCTTGAGCCATAAGGTGCGCAGCGGAATGCCTGACTATTTCCAGCCCAATTTCAGACGAGGCTGTAATTGCTGTTATTTTTCCGTCTTTGCTTAAGGGCGCCGATAAATCAAAGTATTCTCCCTCTACGTCCGCTGCAATTGCGATTTTTAATTTTCCAAGCTGCTTGATGATGTCACCATAGCTTCCCGATTCAATTTCTATACTTACATTATCGCTGTTATAAACGAACATTTTATTGCAATCCCCCTTGAATGGTTACGATATGGTCAGCAGGCTGCTTACCACTCACGTGCTTTGAAGCCTTGAGGTATATCGGCAACCGCAACGGAGTCGCCAGTCTGCATAAGAACGAAAAGCCCTTTTCTCTGTGCGTACTTTAGTACATTTTCAGAAACTATCCCCCCCGCAACAGTTCCCACAAGTTTTCGATTGTCGCCATGCATGTCCATATACTGGCGAATTTTCGTTATCCGCTCTAAATGTTCGTCGACATCATTGACGGACAAGTCTGTCTTTATTTCCACAGGCATCGCGTATTCGCCATTTTCAAGGAAAAAATCCGCCTCAGCGAGAAGCTGTTCATTCTCGCTGAACTTCATATGATATCCCTGTTTAGTAAACGGGAATCCTAATTCGTTGAATTTTTTCCACAATTCCGTCGAAAACATGGCTTCTGTAAGACGTCCAAGAGAGTTACCAAGCCCTCCGATATTTTTGGATAGGTCGGTTATGTTCTTTTCAATTCTCTGCTGGGATTCATCTATCCTCTGTTGAGACTCTATCATCTGCTGACGACTTTCCATCAGCGCTACCCAGACTTTTTCAAAAGTCAACCCCTTTGCCGCATCTGCTGCCTGTTCTGCGGTCATCATTTCCATGCTAAATCTCCTCTTTGTTCACTTTTTGCCGCTGCTTCCGAATCCACCTTCACCGCGTTCAGTGGCGCCCAACTCTTTGTCCTCTAACCAAGATACTCGAACAACCGGAGCAAATACAAGCTGTGCAATTCTATCCCCTTCTTCAATTGTAAACGGGTCTTGCCCATGATTAATAATAATTGCCTTTATTTCCCCGCGATAGTCGCTGTCTATTGTCCCGGGGGAATTTAACAGCGTGACCCCATTTTTAATCGCAATCCCGCTACGTGGTCTCACTTGCGCTTCAAAACCTTCAGGAATTTCAATTCTTAATCCAGTTGCGACCGCAACTCTTTGCCCAGGCAAAATAAGAACTTTTTCTGAAGCTCTTAAATCAACTCCCGCAGCTCCAATGGTTTCATAACTTGGAAGAGGGAATTCTTTTGCTTTTTCATCTCTTGAAATTTTAACATTAATATTTGACACAAACACCACTGCTCCTTGAATCAATGACCGTGCTTACCGGATACCGCCTCTATATCATTCTCTGCCTCTTTTGAATCCGCCGCTATGTGGTCTACTACTACGATCCCTATCTCTGCCGCCTTCTTTTTCGCGCCTTTCCGGTGAAACTGAACGCGCTTCATTGCCTATTTTTTTTATTTTCTCTTCTCTCTCGTTTTCCGACTGAATTGCTGACGCGAGTCCTTCTTTAATAATCCTCTGCTCATCGTCCAATATGCGCCTTCGAGTGAGGTTAACTCTGCCCATATCATCAATCTCTTTGACTATAACAAGAGCTTTATCCCCCACGCTGAAAGCATCTTCAATTTTCGGAATACGTAATGTGCTTACTTCACTTATGTGTAATAATCCTTCCTTGCCCGGCAGACATTCAACAAAAGCTCCGAATGCCAATAAACGTGTTACTGTTCCCCAATACATCTCTCCGGCTTCCAAGTCCTTTGTCAGCCCGCGTATTATCGCAATCGCCTCATCGACTTTTTCCTGAGTAGCTCCCGCAATGCAAACTTCACCTGAATCTTCTACATTGATTTTCACGCCGGTTTTTTGGGTTATTCCCCTTATTGTTTTACCTCCGGGGCCTATAACATCGCGTATTTTTTCAGTATTTATAATCATTTGAGATATACGCGGCGCATCCGGTGAAAGTTGGTTGGGGGCTGGAATAACTGATTCCATATTCTCAAGTATTTGAATTCTGCCCGCCTTGGCCTGTTCAAGGGCGCGTTCCAGAATTTCACGCGTTATTCCTCCGGCCTTATTATCCATTTGCAGCGCGGTTACTCCGACGCGGGAGCCTGCAACTTTGAAGTCCATATCGCCATAATGATCTTCAAGTCCTTGTATGTCCGTTAATATTTGGACGCTTTCGCCTTCCTTAATCAAACCCATCGCTACTCCGGCAACATGCCTCTTTATCGGAACGCCGGCCTGCATAAGCGACAGGCTTCCGCCGCATACAGACGCTTGGGAGCTGGAACCGTTTGATTCTAAAATATCGGAGACGACCCTCATAACGTAGGGGAAATCTGCTTCGTCAGGAACAACCGCTCGCAGGGCGCGTTCAGCAAGTGCGCCATGCCCTACCTCTCGGCGGCCCGGCCCGCGCATCGGGCGCGTTTCTCCGACTGAAAAAGGAGGAAAGTTATAGTGAAGTATAAACCGCTTAGAAGGTTCGTCTTGTTTAAGGCCGTCAAGAACCTGGTCGTCCTCTCCCATCATTCCTAAAGTAGTCACAGCCAAAGCTTGCGTTTCTCCTCTGGTAAATAAAGCTGAGCCATGAACACGAGGCAGAACTCCAATTTCGCAAGTAATGGGTCTCAGTTCATCCATAGCCCTCCCGTCCGCGCGAATTCCTTCATTAACAACCGTAAATCGCATTATTTTCTTTACCTGTTCTTCTACTACATCATTTATGTAGTCTTTCCACTCCTCATGAGTTTCGGCAAAGTGTTCATGCGCTTTTGCTTTTATATCTTCAATTCTTGAGTGTCGTTCTCCTTTTTCGTGAATAAGGATTGCTGTTCGTATTTCATCGTTTAGAGAGTTCTCAATCCAATCATTAATTTCCGGGCATACAACAGGAGGAGTTATTAATCGCTTGGTTTTACCGATTTGTTCCCTTAGTTCACGCTGTACCGATGTTATTTTGCGTATTTCTGCCAACGCTAGATCCATCGCGTCAATCAAAATCGATTCCGGCAGTTCCTTTGCCCCGCACTCGACCATGGTTATTCCATCATCATGCCCCGCGACAAGTAAATCCAGTTCCGACGTTGCAATTTGCTCCTCAGTTGGATTAACTACAAGCGCTCCATCAATGTATCCTATTCTGACAGCTCCAACCGGGCCTCCCCAAGGTATATCGGACAGAGTAAGCGCCATTGAAGCAGCATTTATAGCAAGAACGCTCGGAGGATATACCTGATCAACCGAAAGCACTACAGTAACAACTTGTACTTCATTCCTCATCGTTTCATCAAATAACGAACGGATTGAACGGTCAGTCATACGCCCGCTTAAGATAGCTGTGTCCGAAGGGCGCCCTTCGCGTTTTATAAACCCGCCGGGAATTTTACCCGCAGAATAATACCGTTCCTCAAAATCTACCACAAGCGGAAAAAAATCTATCCCCGTGCGTATACTGTCCGACATACATGCGGTAGTCAGTACTGTCGTATCTCCATGGCTCGCAACAACTGCGCCGTTTGCTTGTTTAGCAACTTTACCAGTGCGAAAAACAAGTGGCTTCTCTCCAATCAATACAGAAATTACCTTTTCTTCAAAAATCAAACATTTCCTCTCCTTATTTTTTCATCTCGATATTTCATAAGAATAACATATTTATGCCTTGACTCATAGTAAAATGTTCTAATACTATATCAAGAGTTTTTTAAAAATTAGTTCAAATTTATTCAATGAAAGTTGTTTATAACGATGATTAAACTTTTACCGGAAGATGTGTGGTCTAAAATAGCGGCGGGCGAGGTTGTGGAGCGCCCGGGTTCGGTCGTCAAGGAATTGGTTGAGAATTCTATTGACGTGGGGGCGAAACGCATTCGCGTGTCGCTGTGGGATGGAGGAAAAGCCCGAATCATAGTGGAAGACGACGGAGGAGGAATTCCGTTCGACGATCTTCCCCTTGCGATTGAAAGACATGCCACAAGCAAATTATCCACAACTGAAGATTTGAACTCCATCATAACTTTAGGATACAGGGGCGAGGCTATAGCAAGCATAGCTTCAGTAAGTAAATTAGAAATAAGATCGTGCCCGGAAGGCGAAGCCGGAGGATTGATAAGGGTAAATGAAGGCCGCTTAATTGAGCATGTAAAAACAACATGCCCAAAGGGCGCCCGTGTTCAAGTCGACGATTTGTTTTGCAATATTCCGGCAAGAAAAAAATTCTTGAAAGCTTCGCTGTCGGAATTACGCCGCTGTTCTTCAGTTCTGCGGGACTACGCTCTTGCCTGGCCTGGAATCAGCTTTGGACTGTCTCACGAGAATAAAACTCTTTACACAACCGATGGAAACGGAAACAGAAAACGGGCGCTTTCACAAATATGGGGGAACTCTCCGGAATCACTGACAGTTCATGTGACTTCAGGAAATCTATCTCTTGAATGTTGGTATCAACCATTTCCACTGAGAGGAAGAAATGAAATTTCAGCTTTTGTAAACGGGCGCGCAGTAAATGATCCCATAATACGCGCCGCCGTTTCAAACGCCGGGAATGAGCTTTCCGGCAATTGGGCATTGTTCATAACGTTAAATCCGTCTCTGATAGATGTGAATGTTCATCCTGCAAAGGCAGAAATAAGGTTCAGATACACGGGCGAAGTTTTCGATTCAATAAAAAAAGCTTCCGAAATCCTATCAGGAAATCCGGCAAAAATAGCTTTTTTTAATACACCAAAATATGATGGTAACTCAAAGGCGCCAGAAGTCAAACCAAAGCCGGAGGACAGAAGTAGTCTCAACTTTTCTATCAACTCCCCAAATTTGTTTTCCCGCGCGGCTTCGTCGTTTGACACTGAAAGTTTTACTGCTAATGAAAGCAGTGAAAAATCCTGGAATTTCAACGAAGACGATTTAGCCGACAAGGGAAACGTAAAGCAAAATATTAATGAACCAGAAGTAAAATTCATCTCTCAGCTGAGTTCAGGCTATTTAGTCTTTGAAACGCCAGAATCCGTTATAATTATGGACCCTCATGCCGCTCACGAACGGATAATGTTTGAAAAAATCATGGTCGAATCAGCTCAAGTTAAGACCCAAACGCTTATTAGCCCGGAAGCTTTACAACCGACTATCGCCGTCCAAGTTCAAGAACTTGAGAGTGAACTGTGTTCCGTAGGGTTTAGCTTCAGTGATGAAAACGGGCTTTGCGTAACGGGAATTCCGTTTGCTTTAGGAAATGTATCTTCTCCGTTAGCGATACTAAGGGCAACAATTGCTGTTTGGAGCGATAACGGGAACGAACGAAAACTTGACGAACAATTGACGGCGCGCTGGTCGGAAATCGCGTGCAAGTCTTCCGTAAAACTTACCAGTAGGCTTCATCAAAGTGAGGCGCTTGAATTATGGCGAAAACTACACTTGTGCAAGCAGCCTTTTTCATGCCCTCATGGCCGACCGACCGTACTTAAGCTTGAATATTCGGAGTTGGCTAAACATTTTGGAAGGTAGTGGACGGCAGGACTTAGAACTCTAAGCTCTGAGCACAGGAGCTATCAATTCCAGTTTGGGGAAATATGTTTTGTACCTTGAGACATCGCGTGTTATCAGTTTCATGTTTGAGACGGATGCGTGAGCGCCTATCAAAAAATCCGGCAGCACAGATGTTTTCAGCCCGCCCCGTTCTCTGTATTTCTTGTAGCATTTTCCGGCAAGAAAAGCTGCTTCATATGGTACATGCAGTTTTGTAAGAGTTAACGGGAATATTTTCCCGCATTTGAAACTTTGAACTTATTTTTCACATATTTATGTGGTATGATTCAGAAGTTTTTTATAGCGACAAAAAATTATATGATTTAATTGACTTTTGCATTTTGCATATTGAAGGATATTAAGAATGAAAATTACGATAGCTGATCCAACCGGGTTCTGTTTTGGCGTTCAACGGGCTATAAACGCTCTTGAAGTTGCTTTGTGTTCGTCGGAAGCCCAAGGATCGGTTATGTCGATAGGAATGCCAATACATAATCCACAGGAAGTTGAACGCCTAAAGAAACTGGGGCTCATTGTATTGGATGACGCCTCGAAAGTTCTAGAGGGAGCAACGGTATTTATTAGAGCGCACGGGGAACCGAGAAGCGTGTATGAGGAGCTTACATCGAAGAATTGCAGGATAATTGACGCGACATGCCCTTTTGTGAAAAGGGTGCAAGATAAAGCTAGAGAGCTCACAGAATCGGGATATTCTGTTATATTATTGGGAGATAAAAATCACCCTGAAGTGCGCTCAATTGTCGGACACAGTATTAATAACATAGAAGTTGTAAAAACTCCAGACGAAGCGGAAAAGCTGCTGCCGCGCTCCAAGATTGGGGTAATAGCACAGACTACGCAACGCGAAGAGGATTTTAAACAACTTGTGTACATTTTGCAGAATAAAACAAATGAGCTTGAAATTTCAAACACGATATGTCAAGCCACTGTAGAACGACAACAAGCTGTTAAGAGATTGGCGGATTCAGTGGAAGGAATTATAATTGTTGGAGGAAAAAACAGTGCTAACACTGTAAAACTTTATGAAATAGCAAAATCTAGAGGAACAGATGCTATACTTGTAGAATCATCAGAAGAAATGGACGGGAGGTGGCTTAAAGGGAAGTCAATTATTGGAGTCGCAGCAGGCGCCAGCACGCCTGAGTGGCTCATTGAAACAATATGCAAAGCGGTAGCGAAAATGACGGTAGGATAAGGGGATGGAAGTTATGGTAGAGCAGTTCGAAGAAAGTATGGAAAGCTTATTGCAACAGGATACTTCTGGTAACATCAGAAAAGGATCGGAAGTTACAGGTAAGGTTGTCAGTAAAACAGAGAATGGCTGGCTTATTGACGTCGGTTTCAAATGCGAGGGATTTCTTCCCACAAAAGAATGGTCTCACCGCGTTCTTTTAAAAGATGCGGCTGAACCACAAATTAACGACGAGATAACGGTAAAAGTCTTAAGCTTTAAAGAAGGAGAAGAAGCGCAACTCCTCGTAAGCAGATGGAGATGCGAAATTGATCGTCGTTGGAAAGAACTTGAAGAAATTACTGCCCAAAACGAGCACGTAAAGGTAAGAGGCGTGCGAAAAGTCAAGGGCGGTTTAATGGTCGAATGCAACGGACTTGAAGGTTTCATTCCGATATCCCATCTCATTGGAGAGAAGCGCGGAGGGAACCTGAACAAGTTTATAAACGAAGAATTCGACGCTAAATTGCTGGAAAAAAATCAAGCAAAATACCGCCTTGTTTTTTCAAGGCGAAGCATGCTTGAAAACGAAAGTAAGTACGCAAAGGAAAAATTTTATGATGAAATTCAGGAAGGAATGGAGCTTGACGGTGAAGTAACAAGCCTTACAGCTTTTGGAGTGTTTGTAAATGTCGGGCCTTTTGACGGGCTTGTACATACGACGGAGCTCTCCTGGAAACGTAACACTAAAATGAAAGAAGCCTTCAAGAAAGGCGACAAAGTCAAAGTTAGAGTAATAGGAATTGACAAGGAGAATAATAAAATCTCGCTCAGTATAAAGCAAACTGCCGCCGACCCATGGGATACTGCAGACGAGCGCTGGCAGCTTGGCATGGTAATTAAGGCGCCTATCACTAATATAACGGAATTTGGCGCTTTTGTTGAACTTGAACCCGGAATAGAAGGGTTAATACACATTGGAGACGTAAGTTGGGCAAGAATTAAGCACCCGAGAGAAGTCCTGCGAAAAGGACAGGAAGTGGAAGTATCGGTATTAAGCGTCGATATTTCAAAGCGTCGTATTAGTTTAGGTTATAAACAGCTTAACGATCCATGGAAAGCTTGCCTTGAAAAATATGAAAAAGGTCAGGATGTAAATGTTAAGGTCGTTCGTATCACAGACTTTGGCGTCTTTGTTGAACTAGAGGACGGGATTGAAGGGCTGATTCACATTTCTCAGCTTAGCCATAAACGAGTTGAGCACCCAAAAGACGTACTAGCGGAAAAACAGGAAGTCACAGCAAGAATAATTGAAATTAATCCTGAACAGCGCCGTATAAGACTTTCTCTAAGCGCTCTTGAGGAAGTCCCGGAAAAGACGCAGCATGATGAAAATCAATCTGGCAACAAGAGGGAAAAAACAGGAAAGAGACGAGACAGCAATAAAGAAAGAGAACACAAGGATGTTTATGTTCCCGATGGCGAAACTGCCGTATCGATAGGAGAATTCCTTAAAGGCAATGCACAATGATCAATGATTAATGTTCAATGTTCAATGTTCAATGAAAAAGCAAAGACAACTGTAGGGACGGCATTCTGCCGCCCCTATCTCTTTTTCTATGAAATCCCTTGCTTTTTTAATAAAAATAATAAAAGAACACAAAACTAAAAAATCATTTCATTTTTCAGGAGTGTTGATATATAATATTCTTTGATCTCATTGCCGCATCCAGAGCGAGCGTTTTGTATTTGCCGCAGTATAGCCTTTACTTGAACCCAATTGAGCTTATGTTGATCAAAATGAAAGCTTATTTGCGAAAAAGTCAAAACCATAACAAAATAATAGTTGGGAACTGCCATAGCTAAAGCTCTTGGTTTTGTCACTACACACAAATATTCTGGGATGGTTTACTGAAAATGGATATAGGATGTATTAAATCAAATTACTATAGCGCAGGAAGCTCAAATGAGAGTGATTCAGGTTATGCAAAAAAACTGTTATTTAGGAGGAAAGTGAAATACAATGAAGAAATTTTTATTTACATTAATGTTAGTAGCGTTTATGTTGTGTATGACTCTTGCGAGTTGTGCCGCCGTTAATTCACCCGTCCATAAGGATGCCATTCTTTTTTCAATTGGCTATGGCACAGACGGGGCGGACGTCTTGAGATTCAATTCAGTTCGCACCGCTGATATCAGCACCGCTGATATTTATGATAATACCGGTTCAGGAATCACCTCGTTAGCCAGCCTCAAAACAGCCTTGGGCTCGCAGGATATCGCCCCGAGAATGAGGCAGACGCTCGCCGAACCTTTCAGCACAGCGATAGCAAATCGTGTTCTGAGCAGCAAAGCGATAACAGCAGACCTCGAAATCGGCCAAAATGATAAGGTTCGTAGGCTGACTGTCACCGGTATCCGTGAGCGTCCCATTCTCGGAGTCTCTTGGGAGAACAATAACGGTATAGGCAGTTACTCACATGTTGCCGACGGTTGGGAGCGTTTGGGAGGTTACGCTGTGTTTCTGCCGCAAGTTACTAACGCTGAGGAAGCCCGAAGTGTTTTAAAGCAGCTAAACGGCTTCGGCGCAACTGGCGGAGGAGACTTTCATATCTATTTTATAGGTAGCGACACAACTCCGCATGGAACGACCAGCTGGGGTATCCCGCGCGACTGGGCAGATATAATTATGACGCAGCAGGCAATTTCTTTGGATGTCCCTTTTATGGGGTTTTGCCGCGGCGAGCAGGGCTTCAACGTAGCGATGGGCGGGGGACTTATTCAGGATATCCCGTACTATCATTTACAGGAAGTCAAGGCTGGCAGGACAGCTGCAGGCAGAATCAGCGGGCAGCTTGCTGCTACAACAACTCATAGGATTTACAAATATGAAGAATCTTTTACACGTGATTCAGAAGGCAATGTTACTCTTCTTCCATCTTCGGGTACGGGGGCAGCTCCATATACTACAGTTAGTTGCGATGAAAACTGCAGTCCGCGGGTTTATATTGATGGCATAATCCACAGCGGCGGGAATGGCTATCACCCTCTGAAGCCAGGCCCGAACGGCGAACCCGGGGCAGGATGGGATTATTCAGGTATCCTTCCTAATTCAAAATGGTTGTACAATATCGTTGGATCAAAGACTATGGATTGGGCGCGCACAGCTCACCATCAGGCTGTTGACCCGAAGAATCTTGGTCACGGGCTATCGGTAGTAGCTGTCACGTCAGACGGCATTGTTGAGGCAATTGAGCATCAGTCCAGCTTGTTTGCCATTGGAGTGCAGTGGCATCCGGAATATAATGTTCTTGGTCATAATGGTCAAAGCGCTAATATTAACCTTGATCTCGATCAAAGCACTGTTTTCCTGCGCGAGCACGTGAAATATGCTGGCATTCATAAGGATCGAAAAGCATTATTTAGTTTGTTTAAAGATGGCGTACTTCCCGATGAATTTGCATTCGAGAATTACGATTTCCTGGCAGATAATAGCAACCTTGAGTATGTAAAGCAAATAGTTGATAAAGCTACATTATTGAGTGCCGCTATGCTTGACGGCTGGAGTATAGCAGGATTGAAACAGCCATCTGGTACAAACTGGGCGGCTGAAGTCATTGGCGGTTCTGTTGTTGTGACGTTAGAAGATGATGTCGACAACGGGGTTGTGATAGTAACGCTTACAAAAGGCGGAGAAACGAAAGAAGTTGAGATTGCATTCTCAGGCGTAATAACTCCTGAACCTGAGGATGATAAATGCACCAACGGATGCAACGCTGCTCACGGATATATTGCGTTTGCTTTCTTAATGGGAGCTGCGCCGTATCTTATCAGCAGGAGAAAATAGTTGCCTTATCAATGATTTCAAATTTGATAGACAGCGAAATGTAGCAAATGATTGAAAAAACCGCGTTCAACCCGAACGCGGTTTTTTTAACTGACAAACCTGCGGAAAGACAAATTTAATGTATATGAACAATGTCTATTTATCCCTGCTTAAAAATTTACAGTTTCAACCACAAAGCTGGGCGAACGCCACCCTCGTCACGATAGAAAAAACCACCGCTCAAATCAATATAGCCGGTATCAAGAACATATACTGCACGGTTTACATCAAGGCCGGGCGATCGCAGCCACCACCACGAAGCATTGTCGTCAGCAAATTTTGCTATCCGTGAGGAATTATATTGGTCATTTATCCAGTGCATGTTACCCCGATTTTCGTTCCTCAATTGCCCGCTGTCGCCAAAGTACTTTACCACTTCTTCAACGCTCAGTAAAAACACTTTGTCAACTGTGTCAATACCGCCCGGCGTTCCGTACCACGGGTTAGCGGCGTTTGCTATCCTTGAACCGGCTATCCACGCTTTTTCCTCAGCTGTGAATACGTCATCGTAAAACGACCCGTTCAGATACTGCCGAATAGAGCTTTTTTCCCACGTTACAGCTCCAGATTGATATTCCCGCATAGAGATTTTTTCCTGCTTTGCAGCATCATAATGATACGCATTGCTTAACAAAATTCTATCGCTTAGAATAAGAGCATTGCCGTTATGTACATCAAGTACGCGCCAGTCAAGCTCAAGAGTATTACCGTCAGAATAACTAAATCTGCCAAATTGTATGGCGTCGCCTGTTTTTACTGAAGAATAGGGGCTTTTTAAAGTGTTGCTTCCGAAGAAAAATGCGTCGACGAGAAACACTAACACTATTACACCTGTTAGTACAAGTAAGGTTTGTTTTCTCATTTTTGAAACCTTCCGTTTTCTTTCATTGAACATTGATCATTGAACATTGTCTTTAACGTTTTCTTTCCCCTTCTGAAACGCGCTTCTATTCATCGGAATGAATTCGGGTTTCTTGCCGCCTAATTTTTCATCAAGCATTTCAAGCGCCGACTCCTCTTTGACGATATCCCCTGCAGCAACAAGAGCCCCAAGCATGACAATATTTGCAACTCTGTCATTTCCAAGCTCTTTTGCTATGGTGTTAGCTGGAATTCCATAAATCTTTATATCTTCCCGCTTCTTTTCGAGCTTCACCAGATCGGAATTATAGAACAGAATTCCGCCGCTTTTCACCATGGGCTCAAATTTCACAATTGAAGGTTGATTCATGACCACAACGTAATCAGCTTCAGGAACGACGGGAGCGCCTATTTGATCGCTTGAAACTATAACGCTGCAATTAGCTGTTCCGCCGCGCATTTCCGGACCATATGAAGGAATCCACGTGACATTGCGTCCTTCATGCATACCAGAATAAGCTATTAACTGCCCCAGAACCATTAGCCCCTGTCCGCCAAACCCTGCCGCTATAAGAGATCTTTCAAATTTGTTATCCATTTGCCTCACCCTCCTACGCGTCAAAATCTCTGAAAACGCCAAGCGGATACTCGGGCATCATTGCGTCTATGACCCACTTGCACGCGTCCAACGGAAGTTTTCCCCAGTTAGTGGGGCATGTTGACAGCACTTCAACAAACGATACTCCCTTATTCTCAACTTGATTCCGAAAAGCCTTGAGTATGGCCTGTTTCGCTTTCATAATATATTTAGGCTGCGCAACCGTAACCCTTTCAATATATGCAGGCGTCTTGAGTTTAGCCAGCATTTCGCTCATTCCAATAGGATATCCATATGTAGGAATATCCCTTCCTCTTGGAGCGGTCGTTGCTTTCTGTCCGATAAGCGTCGTGGGCGCCATTTGCCCCCCGGTCATACCATAAATGGCGTTGTTGACAAATATAAAAGTGAGAGGGCGTCCGCGGTTCACCGCATGTACTATTTCTCCCATTCCAATAGACGCAAGGTCTCCATCCCCCTGATATGCAAACACCATGCAATCAGGCCGTACCGCTTTCATTCCAGTTGCAACCGCCGGCGCCCTTCCGTGCGCCGCCTCAATAAAGTCGACGTCAAGGTAAGCGTGCATGAGAACAGAGCAGCCTACAGGGGCTATTCCAATAGTCCTGTCCTGTATGCCGAGTTCGTCTATTGCTTCACAAACTAAACGATGAATTATTCCATGGGTGCAGCCCGGGCAATAATGGCTTTGAACACCCTTCCACACTTTTGAAACGCTAAATACTTTATTCTCGCCCATCTCATTCACCTCAATTTTTTAATGCTTTTTTACAAGCATCTTCCACTTCTCTTACCGAAGGAGCATTCCCGCCGGAACGACCAAATGTTTCGTATGGATACTTGCAACCGGTTGCCAGCTTTACATCGTCCAGCATTTGAAACGAAGCGCTCATCTCAATGTCGAGTATTTTCTTGACGCTTTTGGGAAGGTTTTCAAATCCCTTTGCAGGGAACGGCCAAAGCGTTATGGGACGTATCATTCCAACTCTGTAACCTGCTTCCCGCAGGTTTAAAATAGCGGAATAGCATATGCGGCTGGTCGTCCCATATGAGGAAATAACAAGTTCAGCGTCATCCAGCATATAATGTTCCCAGCGCTGTTCATTTTCTTTTATTTTTGCATATTTTGCCTGTAAATGAATGTTATGCGCCTCACACATATCCGGGTTTAGCTGCATACTTAAAGCTAAATGCCTTTTTCCCCTTTCTTTCATGAATCCTAATCCCCAATCTTTATTCACAACAGGATCCTCCGCCTTACGCGGATTAATTTCCACCGCTTCCATCATTTGCCCCATGAAACCGTCGCTCAAGATCATGGCTATCATTCGATATTTTTGGGACATATCGAAAGCGTCCTGCGTTAAGTCGACAGCTTCCTGAAGGTTATTGGGCGCAAGCACGATGATATTATAGTCGCCGTGACCAGCGCCTTTGGTTGCCTGATAGTAGTCGCTCTGCGAGGGAAGAATATTTCCAAGTCCCGGCCCTCCGCGGGATACATTCACGATAACCACAGGTATTTCAGCGAATGATATATAGGACATTCCTTCCGCCATAAGGGATATTCCAGGGCTGGAAGAAGTCGTCATGACCCTGTAGCCGGTCGATCCCGCCCCCATCACCATATTTATCGAGGCAACTTCGCTTTCCGCCTGCGTGAATAAGCCCCCGACCTCCGGAAGGTGCGCGGACATATACTCCGGGATCTCATTCTGCGGGGTTATCGGGTAACCGAAAAAGTGATGGCAGCCTGCCTGAATTGCCGCCTCCGCTATTGCTTCTGTTCCTTTCATCAGCATTTTTGGCATTCTCTTACGCGACCTCCTTAATCTTCCTTGTAAACTTCAATGACCATATCAGGGCAAGTTAGCGCGCATATCGCGCATCCCACGCAGCCTTCCTTAAACTGCTCCATAGGCCTGTGCCCCTTAGCGTTGATCTTCTCCGATATTCGCAGAACTTTCGCCGGACAAGCATTAACGCAAAGCCCGCAACTTTTGCATTGCTCTTCCAAAACGGTAATTCGTCCCTTAGCCATTGGCCAAATCCTCCTTAAACGATTTTATCTATTAAATTTCTTTATCTGAATTATAAATCCTATAGACTTTTTTGATGTTGCTTGTCCAAAGCTCAGAGCCCTCCCATGGCAATGTTAGATAACGTTTTAGCGGCCAAAGCGGCGTCTCGCTGCCTGTACCTCTCAACCTTTTGCCGACTTCCTGATAGAGCGTATCAATAGCGGTTGAATACAGCAGCGGAACTGAAAGCAATTCCGCTGCGCTTTCCGCTATCACAGTTCCGCTAATAACATCATCGGGAGTTGTTTCGGACATGAGATGCGAATTACAGACAAGCGCCCCCACTTTCAAATTACATATATCTTCCATGCGGCGAGCCATTATTTTTATTTTTTCAGGGGTCGATGTAAGAGGGCGAAAAGCGTTTATAACAAGAATTAGCAGGTAGGAAGATTTTATAATTTCCGTTTGAAATTGCTTCAAAGCAAGCACTCCCGACGCATCTCCCCCGACGTCAAGCAAAAGCTTGCATGAATCATCCGCTAAGGCGGCAGTGATCTTTGGCGATAACAAGGACATATCCGACCACTTCCCGTCCTCAGGCGGAAGCAACATTCTGAACCCTTGTGCTTCCAGATGTTCAACGACCTGCCGAATGCAAAAATAAGGGTTTATTATATCAGCGTCAGCTATAGTAACAGAGTGACCGCAAGTTTTTAACCCCATGGCAAGATTCAAAACCCACTCTGATTTCCCGGAACCAAGCGCCCCCGTTACTGCAATGGTACGTGCCCAGTCATATTTTTCGATTAACCCGTTCATCTCCATCAGAGCACCCCCCAATGATTCTAATTTTACAGCACAATTTTGATTTTATCATCTATTTTCAACAAAAATTATTAAACGACAAGTATTTGTATCTACTAAAATTAGAATATTTTATGAATAGTGTGTCATATATTGCTTTGTGGTGTTGTTTCTATTTATATCGGGAGGCTTTGGTAAATTGTAGAGCATACATTATCTAGATTTTCAGTGCGCCAATTGGTATTATCTTCACGCCGTCTTTTCTTGAATATGCCGTTTCGCCGCCGGTAATCACTATAAGCAGTTCCGGCTCCCGGAGTTCTGCCCGCTTTTCAGCATTCACTTTTTGAATAAGCTCTTTAAGCTCATTCAAATGAGCGGCGCCCTCTTCTATCTGTCGGTTGCCGAGCTTGAATTCAATCAGCGCGTACCGGCCTTATTCCAGCAGCACGAAATATGAAAATGGCGGTTCACTTGCTTGCCGAAAGCAGGCGAACCGCCAAAATATCTTAATTAACGGATTACTAATTTTCAATCCTAAACAAAATTTATTGATAATTCTGTTCACATCACTTCGAAGTTGCTATTACAAAGCCGTCGAAGACATCTCCCTTTTTGAAAGCCCCTTCTTCGCTCGCGGCAATTGCGTGCGCGAACATTTGACTTGGCGTAACAGAAACGACAAGGCATGAACGGAAGTTATTCTGCTCAAATACCGGCGCGTTTCCTGAGAAGTGCAGCGGGTCATTAGCGCCGCGATAATTATTTCCAATAGTGGCAGCTTCTATATAATGAACTCCGTTGATAAGGTAACGTTCATAAACATGTGAGTGCCCGAAATTAACGGCATTGACTCCATTCTTCTCGTAAAGCGGGCGAAGAACGTTCCAGCAGTCATCTCCATATGGATATACAGCGCGTTCAGGCTTTTCAGGGTCGATAAGCGGTTCAGACATAGGAACCCATACTTCCGCTCCCTTGTTAAGCATATGCCAATGCTGCACAACCCAAGTGTATTTACTGTTCTTTGATGAAAGGTCGTTTTTGAGCCACTTAACCTGTGGGCTGTTTGGAGCAACACTGTCAAACGGGAACCAACCGGGAGCTTCGTATCCATCCCACGGATGCCAGCGAAATACTCCAAAGCCCTATTATATGAAGATCGCCATAACAGCCAGTACTAACAATACTTTTTTCATTGTCTTTTTCCTCCTATATAGTTGATAGAAAAAAATTCATAATTTTTGAGTTACTAATATTTCTTCGAAACAAAATCCCAACCAACGCAAATGCAGCCAATATATGAACTCCTGTATTACAACCATATTCTTCCAACCATGCTTTTATTTCATCCTTACAATCTTTGTCAGGTTCAGTACCTTTCAAGTTCGCTATTATAAAGCTGTCAAAGACATCTCCCTTTTTGTACGATCCTTCCTCACTTGCAGCAATTGCCCGCCCCAACATCTGGTCAGGAGTGACTGTTACAACAAAGCATGAACGAAAGTCGTTCTGCTCAAAAACCGGCGCGATTCCGGAGAAGTGCAGCGGGTCGTTGGCGCCGCGATAATTATTCCCTAAAGTAGCAGCCTCAATGTAATTGACTCCGTTTATCAGGTAACGTTCATAAACGTGTGAGTGTCCGAAATTAACGGCATTAACACCATATCCCTCGTAAAGCGGGCGAAGAACGTTCCAGCAGTTATCCCCGTATGGATATACCGCGCGTTCCGGCTTTTCAGGGTCGATAAGCGGCTCCGACATCGGAATCCATACTTCCGCTCCCCTGTTAAGCATATGCCAGTGTTGCACTACCCAAGTATATTTACTGTTCTTTGATGAAAGGTCGTTTTCAAGCCATTTTACCTGCGGGCTGTCCGGCGCTACGCTGTCAAACGGAACCCAACCAGGCGCCTCGTAGCCGTCTCCAGGATACGAACGGAATAAGGAAAGCCCGATTATATGCATATCGCCATAGTCCGCCGAGTACCAGTGTTTTCCGTCGAGTTGAGCTTCCTGTTCAGGGTACATTGGGCGGAAAAGCTGCAAATAAATTGACATGGTCTTTTTAGTCTTATCTGTTGCCATTTCCTTTGACCAAATCCTCTGGTCGTCAGCCTCATGGTTTCCGGGAACGGGGAATATGGGCATATATTGCAGCAACCTTGTATTATCCTCTGCCTGCTGCATTACTGTAAACCATTCCTTGCCTTTTTCCTCAGGGGCTATAAAGCAGTTTTCTACCGGAAACCATTCTCCGGTTTTCCAAATCGTATTCTGAAAATCTCCGGCATAGAGGATAAAATCCGCATCCTGCTGTCCCGCTATTTTTACGGTCTCAAGCACCTGCGGCCTCTGCTGAAGGTCGGAAATCAGTACGAAATTGAAGGTCTTTCCGGAATCTGCAAGAGGAGCAGTTTTAAAGAAATACTGGTTTCCCGTTATGACTTTTTCCCCTATCTTCGTTGTGACCCTGTAGAAGTATTTCGTACCAGGCTTCAATCCTTTAATTTCACCTATTTGCTGAAATACTGGAAGAGCCGGGTTGTTCTCCGGAACATTGTCATATCCTTCAAGCGAAACTGAACGCCGCAACCCTTTTATTTCATGCTCTACAGCATTCACTTTTCCTCCCATGTTTTCAGCTTCCCCAAATTCCACAAAAGCTTCGGAAGCATTCTCGCCGGTAAGCCACAACACGTTCATGGTATCTGACGGCGACAGAGTCAACAAATATGGCTCCGTGTAAATATCAGCCGCGCAGGCAGCCGAACCCGAAAGAGCCGCAAAAACAGCTACTATTAACAATATTCTTTTCATTTACTTCATTCCTCCTGAATATGATTTTAAAACTATCCGAATTCTAAAAAATAAATGTAAATTATTTATTTTAGAATCGTAAAAGTTCGCCAGGAGTTTTTTAACAAAAACAAACTCGCCTGATTAGGCAAGTTTTCGAATATATATATAATACTTAATTTTTCATTGCGCCAATTGGTATCACCTTCATCTTAAATTAATCGGGATTATTTATTGGCGTAATGACCCCGGCATTGGGAAAGTACGATCTTCCCCTCCTGCAAACGGTAAACTATACGGTTTTCATCATCAATCCGGCGTGACCACCATCCTGATAGATTGCCTCTTAACGGTTCCGGTTTGCCTATTCCGCCATATCCATTGCGTTCAATATCTTTTATTAGCTCATTTACTCTCTTCAATGTCTTCTTATCTTGTTTTTGCCAATATAGATAATCATCCCATGCTTTATCAGTCCATAGCTTTTCCATAATGCTAATTCTCAATTAGCTCATGAGCTGTTAGTTTACCTTCGTTTGCAGCCTGTATGGATTGCATTAAGACTTCCATGTTTGACACACTGTAAAAAGGATCAGTATTTGTTGTGATATGAAAAGGTATGCCGCCCTCGCGTACTGCCTGACTTACAAAAATACTAAACGCTGTTGAAAAGCTCATGCCGAGAACGTTGAAGAGTTTTTCGCCCTGCATTTTCAGCGTATCATCAATGCGAATATTTATTTGCGCCATGTCCAAAACCTCTTTTTAAAGATATCATTACATATCATTATACACCATTATGAAGCATAATACTACATTTATATTGGTTCGACATAATAACAGGAACGGAAAACATATGCGTCAATACAAAGTGGTATTAATCAATTACATTATATTTTGCATTACCTAATCTCTCAGTGTACCGATTGGTATCACTTTCACGCTGTCTTTTCTTGTATATGCCGTTTCGCCGCCGGTGATCACCATAAGCAGTTCCGGCTCCCGTAGCGCTGCCTGTTTCTCAGCATTAGCTTTTTGAATAAGCTCTTTGAGCTTAATCAATTGAGCGGCGCCCTCCTCAATCTCACGGCTGCCGAGCTTGAATTCAATCAGTGCGTATCGGCCGTCAGCAAGATGTAGCACGCAATCCGCCTCAAGTCCATATCTGTCATGGTAATATGACGCGCGTCCGCCCAAAGCGGACGAATAAACTTTCAAATCTCTGAAGCAAAGGCATTCAAATATAAAGCCAAACGTGTTCAGGTCTTGGAGCAGAGCTTCGGGCGATAATGCCAAGGAAGCTGCCGCAATTGAAGGGTCGACAAACTCTTTTTTTCTTCCGGCACGAATTACCGTCGCAGAACGGATTGACGGACACCACGCAGAAACGTCCTCAATTACATACAGCCTCTCCAAAGCGTTGAGATACGAATAAAGAGTCGATTCTGAAATGTCCATATGATTTGAGGAGACATCATATAGTATAGTTTTATCTGTTGCAAGCGTCGAGATATTCCGCGCATAGGACTGAAGCACCGCCCTCACGCGCTCCGGGCTTCTTTTTACGTTGTCAATTGTGGACGCATCGCTGTCACAGATATTATCAACATAGTTTTGCGCTTCGTAAAGCATCGCCTTTTTAGTCCTCTTCTTCAGGCTTGAAGGCCAACCGCCGCGGCAAGCCGCAAAGACAAGGTTTTCAATTGATAAGTCCGAAATAATTCCGTCAATATCGCGCGCAGGATTCGAAAACAGCTCTTCCAGTGAAATACTCCCGTTTGACTCCCCGGACTCAAACAAGCTCATGGGATACATTACCATGCGAGAGATACGCCCGGTACCTGAGTGCATTATCCTTGACTCGTCGATCGTAGTTGAACCTGTCAGGATGAACAAACCCGCTTCACCGCGCTCGTCAACCGCATTACGCACGGCATCCCAGAGGACAGGCGCAATTTGCCATTCGTCGATTAATCGCGGGTTCTCACCTCGGAGCAATAGAGAAGGCTTTACATCCGCAGTAGCAAGATAACCCTTTGTTTTATCAGGGTCTTGCAGCTTCAAAACGCTTCTTGCCCGCTGTTCCGCCGTGGTAGTCTTTCCGCACCACTTCGGCCCCGCAATCAGGACAGCGCCGACAGCTTCAAGGCGCTCTTCGAGTAAATTATCAATAATTCGAGGCATATAGTTATCTTTCATAGGACGGTATCCTTCGTTTTATTATTTAATTATAATCGAAACAAAGCACATATGCAATATAAATTATAGTATATTGATAAATATTGATACAGTTATTTGAGGTCTTTATGATTTATGTATATTGAGATATACTATTGCCTTGTTTTTAAAGATTTTGAGTCAATTTCTATTTGCGAAATTTGATTTAATAGGTAATTTATTAGGTATTTTGTCTTCGATCGTGAATATAGCTTCTAAAATTGCCTCAGTGGTTCTCTCGGCTATGATAGGCTCTTGAAGTTCGTTTCTTATATATTCTGCAGTTTCTCGAATATCTTGTTTTGCCAAATCAGAAATGATAATTCTATATTCGCCCATTTTTCATATCTTTTCCTCTTGTCTCCTGATAAACTGCGATAGAAGGGGTACTGCAAGTGAATATTTGCCATGTCTGTTTTTATAAACCAAGCCTGCATTAAATAGCGCTGAGAGTATTTGGTTGACGTGACTTGGCGATATGTGTTTTCCCGGCTGTTTTTTGGACATTTCAACTATCTCTTGTCCTGAGAATTCGTCATCGCAGTTTTCAAGCTTAGCGATGAGCCGTAGTATCTCGCGCTGTTTGTCTGTCGCGTTCGCCCACCTGCCATAGAAAAAAACTGCGTCCAGCTTCCTAAAGAGATTTTCCAGCGAGATTGGCGGAATTTCCTTCTTTTCAAGAGTTGCCTGCAATCCAATATCATAAGATTCCTTACAAATGAATTGAATGAAATACGGATAGCCTCCAGATGAAGATATTATCGTGTTCACAAACTCGCCCGAAAATTTCAAGGGCGAATCGGCAACCGGTTTCTCGATAGCGTTGCGAGCGTCGGTATCGCTCAGGTTCCTGAGAAATATGGTGTGAAACATTCTCTCAGCATATGTACGGGTTTCGACCAGTTTGGGAAATAATGTCGGCAGCCCTGTCAAGAGCAACAGAAATGGGATGTTTTTCCTTTGTAATGAGCGGAAATTAGTAAATAGCATTGATCATTGTGCATTGAACATTGCTTTTAATACAGTATAATTGACACTGAAGGAGCTTCGGGTGAAACATGGATCACCGAGAAACTGGGAGCTTGTCCTATAGAGAGAAAAGAGGCGGGATGTTTGGGCGTAAATAGGGAGTATAAAGACAGCATTTTTCGGGTTTTGTTTAAAACGCCGGAAAAAGCTTTGAAATTATACTGTGATATCACAGGTAAAACCTTCGATAAGGACACAGTGATTGAAATGAAAACGCTGGAAGATGTATTACTGTCAAGATTGCGAAACGATTTGTCGTTCATCATCGACGGGAAGCTGATAGTTATAATGGAGCATCAGTCAACGCTGAACATGAACATGCCGCTGCGGTCGCTGAAATATGTATTGCTGTTCTATGAAAGCAATTTTAAGCTTGGAGAATCACTGTATAAGGAAAAGCAAATTAAACTGCCGAAACCAGAATTCTATATATTGTATAACGGCCATAGAGATTACTCTCAACGTGGTGTAATGCGCTTATCCGATGCGTTTTTAGGTATGGAAGCGAATGAACGGCCTGGACTAGAGTTGATTGTGAACGTAATCAATATCAATTACGACAAGAATGTGGAAATATTGGAAAAGAACGAGGATCTAAGAGGATATTCCATATTTACAGCGAAAGTCTATGAGCGTCAAAAGGAAGGAAAATTGTTAGCGGAAGCAATTCGGATAGCAGTGGAAGAATGTATGGCGGAAGGAATATTAGCCGAATTTTTGAAAAGGTACAGAAACGAGGTGAAAGCAATGTTTTCATTGATTTATGAGGAAGAAAAAGCAATCCAATATGCCAGGGAAGAAGGCATGGAAATGGGCATGGAAAAAGGCATGGAAAAAGGCATGGAAAAAGGTATGGAAAAAGGCATGGAAAAAGGCAAAGTAGAAATGGCTAAAGAAATGGCAAGAAACCTTTTGGCAAGCGGTATATCTCCTGACATAATCGCTCAAAGCGCCGGTTTGCCTTTAGAACAGATACAAAGCATGGTAAACTAAACGTTGGATAATGTATTGCTGTCAAGGCTCGCGTAACAATTTGTCGTCCATCATCGACGGGGCGCTGATAGTGATTGTGCTGTCCGAATAATTAAAACTTCTGCATAGCCAAGAGTACCGGTTTACCCGTAGAACAAATACGAAGAATGATAAACTGACTGGAGTTCGAACACAATTATTTTAGCCTCTTGTCTCCTGATAAACTGCGATAGAAGAGGTACTGCAAGCGAACATTTCTAGTATTTCGTATCGAAATCCCAAGGCGCGCCGCCGGCTAAGCAGCCTCCGTCAATGTGTATCATCATGCCAGACATGTACGATGACGCGTCGGAAGCTAAAAGAATTGCCGTGCCGATAATTTCCTCCGGCGTTCCGGGGCGCCCTGTTGCAATGCGCTCCCTCAGGTATACGCTTCGCGTCGGATGCTCCCAAGTCACAGTTGTGAGCGGCGTCAGAATATGCCCGGGCGCTATTGCGTTCGCGCGGATGCCGAATTTCGCCCATTCAACTGCCATTGAGCGGGTCAATGCAGCTACGGCGCTTTTGGTTGCGCCGTAAACGCTACATCCTCCTAACATTCCCACGGAATTGTGGGACGCCATGTTGATTATATTCCCCCTACCCGCCTTCCTCATGTGTTTTGCGGTTTCCTGCGAAATGAAGTATAACCCCTTCAGGTTAATCTGCATGATGCGATCATATGTCGACTCCTCGACATCCAATATTCCCTCGCGCTTGTTTATCCCCGCGCAGTTAAAGAGCACGTCAATTCGTCCGTATTTCCGGATAACGCTATCCACGCAGGATGCGATGTCCTCCATACGAGTGAGGTCAAGTGTAAATCGTGACGCATCCCCGCCGTCCGAGCTGATTTCCGTTTCCAATTCCGCTAGTTTATCATCGTCCATGTCGCAAAGCGCAACGGATGCCCCGGCTTTCGCGTAACCCCGGCAAATTACCCTGCCAATCCCCCCTGTCGCTCCCGTAAAGAGAATAACTTTGTTTTCTATAGAGAAAACCGATTCGAGATATCCGGCTTTATATTCCATTGTATCGCTCATTCATATCACCCGCTTGCATCTAAAGTGTCCATTTTTCTATAATAAGCCCTTGCGCGGACAATCCCCGTCCAGATAAGCCATACTACAGCGACCATCAAAACCAGTCCTATGGGGCGTTGCAGGAGCGGCAGCAGCATTCCGCGGCTTTGCATGAGCGCTTGACGGAAACTCACATCCGCCAGCGGCCCGAGAATCAACCCCAACACCAATGGCGCCAGGGGATAGTCCATCTGCCTCAGAACATAACCAATTACTCCGGCGAAAAGCATCAGGTAAACGTCGAATATGCGTATTCCGCCGCTGTATGCTCCAATGACCGTCAAAGGAACCACGAGAGGCAGAAGTATCTCTCTTTTTATCTTCAGCATCCCGACCATCGGCTTTGCCAGCAGCAGCCCCCAGAAGACCATCGCAAGAGAGGCGAACATCAGCGCTACCCCTACCATCGGGAGAAACGCCGGATTCTCAATGTTGAGCATCGGGCCCGGGCGAACCCCGTGAAGGTTCATCGCAGCGAGAAACATTGCTGACGGAGGGCTTCCCGGAACTGCTAAAGTTAAAAGTGGAATCATCGCTCCCCCGATGACAGCGTTGTTCGCCACCTCGGGGCATATAACGCCCTCTAGAATACCGGTTCCGAATTTATCACCGTCCTTCGATCGCCTCTTGCCCATGTCATAGGACAGCCACGCTCCGACATCCTCCCCCGCGCCTGGGATAGCGCCGATTATGACGCCGATTATCCCCGAGCGCAAAGTCGACGGAATGAGCTTTTTGAATATGTTGAACGGTGGAATTACACGTCCGATTTTTCCCTCGATTTTGTATGGCACGGGTTCCTGCAGGACGCTCAAAACCTCAGAGATACCGAACACTCCTATTAGTGTAGCGATTAAGGGAATGCCTCCTTTGAGCTGAAGGCTTCCGAACGCGAAGCGCGGGTAAGCGTAAATTTCCTCCATCCCGACCATGGAGAGGGCGAAGCCAAGAAAGCCCACGATCCAGCCTTTTATCGGGTCTTTATCCGTGCTGAGCGTACCGCAGATCATTATTCCGAAAAGCGCCAGAAGAAACATCTCCCAGTGTCCAAACTTAATAGCTATGAGATACAGTACCGGCGTGAGCGTCAACATAATCAAAATGCTGAAAACCGTACCGATGAACGAGGCGATAAACCCCGTTCCGATAGCCAGCCCTCCCATTCCCTTCTTGGCAAGCGGAAAACCGTCGAGTGAAGTTGCCGCCGCCGCTGGAGTACCCGGGATGTTAATCATGATGGCGGAGCAGAGCCCTCCCGAAGTAGCGCCGACGTAGACGCTTAGAAGGAATGCCACAGCGTGCATAAGAGACATTCCATATGAAATATTGATCAAAAGGGCAAGAGCCATCGTTGCAGTGAGTCCGGGAATTACCCCCACAACCAATCCTGCAATGGAGCCTCCGAAAATCAGCGCAATGATCCACGGATCCTGTGCCATGGCAACAAACATGTTAGCTATATGCTGTAAATATTCCAACTGACTTACCTCCTCATGGCATGGGAATCCTGAAAAAATTGACAAAGACGAGCTCTATGCCTATTGGAGCAAGTACTGAGATTACAATTATCCAATACCATTTCGCCGCTCTTAAGTACAATAACGTGAGGAAAAGATATCCCATGCTTAAGTAGACAAAACTGGCCTTCCCCAGCAGCATCACATATCCTAAAATCAGAAGAAAGACAATTCCTCCTTTTTTGAAAACCGGCGATGCGATGCTCCTTTTTATGTTACTGCCCGAGACTATGCGCTTCGCGTCCGTGAAGCCTCCTCTCTTACACGAAGTATAGAGGAGGACAAATCCGAACAATACGAAAAGAACTCCCAGAATCATGGGGAAAAATCCAGGAGACGTGAAAAATAACTGATATACTTTCATATTGCTTGCGCACATGTAAAAAGCCGTCCCAAAAAGGATAAGCGCAAGTGCGGTAATAAAATCCGCCCCCGCTAAAGGTTTAGCACGAAACTGTTTTGTCTCTTTCCGGTCTGCTTCGCCCGCTTCCGAAACTGTTTTACGCTCCGTGTTCAAGATAAAACCACCTTTCCGATCAAGCAGGGGATGCAACAAAATTTATATTTCAGAGAATCCAACCACAATATACTGGGGTTGAGTCTCATCATTAACAAAATATATCGTAGGGGCGGCAACCACCCCGGCGCTTCGCGCCACCCCCCCAAAGGAGGGGGATTGCCGCCCGCTTTTGTTACAACTGCATTTTTATCACTATTGCTAATACCCATATTTTGCTTTTTCCTTGCTCCAATCCCAATTCTCAGGGCGCGGTATACCGAATTTTTCAGGAGATATATCGGCCATTCCCGCATCAAAAAGAACCCACGCATAAGCAGCATACTGGTAATCCAGCACTCTATCCGCCTCTTCGCCATAACGGGTGATAACCTGATACCCCATCTTCTCCGCGAACTCCTTCATTTCAGGTTGCTCGCACGCCCAGATAAAGGCTTCCTGCAGTTTATCAACGATGGGCTTTGGAGCGTCTCTCGGGATCATTACCGGCCAGGTCTCCGCGAGGTCCGGGATATTCTTATACGCATCGCCCAGATCGGTGATTGGGGGGATAGTGACAGCTTCGGATACTACAAACGGATCCCTCCTATTGAGGAAGAGCACTTTCAACTGACCGGCGCGGACGTAGTCGACACCCGCCGAAAATGATATTGAGCCTATCTCAATCTCTCCCGCCATGACTGAGACGCAGGTTTTTCCGTCCCCGCCGGAGGTTACATAGTTGATCTTCTTCTCGACGCCTGCCGCCTTGGCGAATGCTTCGACAAAACCGTGAATTCCCGCCCCGAGAGAGGAAACTCCGACGCTTGCTTTCTCTTCGTTCAATGCCTTTATGGCATCTTCAACCGTGTTGATGCCGGACTTCTCAGGGTTCACAACGAATGCCGCAGGTCCCTGAATATGATGAAATCCATACCAATTCCAAGGCACGCCTTGAGTCGAGGTTTCGGTTATAAGAAATCCGCCGAAACAACCGGAACCCGTCGCAAACATGCTGTAGCCGTCCTTGTCAAGCCCCATAACGTGCTCTGCAGCGACCGCGCTGGCTGCTCCGGGCATATTAACAACGTTAATGGTCTCGCCAAGATGCTGTTGCATCAGCACAATCAACGGACGAACCGCCGTATCCGTTCCGCCTCCTGCCCCGAATCCAACGAATACTGTCGGGGTACCTTTATCCCAAATCTTTTCCGCCGCAATTGCAAACCCCGCCAACGCCAGTAATACAAGCGCTGCAACCATAAATAACCCGTACTTTTTCATAATATTTCCTCCTCAATTTGTATTAATAAGAATCAATGTTACATTTCAATCTCACAAACACGGGTCGCCCATGGGCGCCACCCCTACTTGTTATTTCTTTAGCGAAATGTTGTTTAGCTTCTCATAAAAGAGCCCAAGCGCCCCGTGATCAAGCGTCTCGTGCCCTTCCGCCGCGAGGTTCTGCATCATCTCCATTACCTGAGCTACCAGAGGCATTGATAAATGCAGAGCATGGCTCGTTTCCTGTACGTTACCGAGATCTTTAATGTGAAGATTAATACGAAAACCCGGGTTATAACGCGCTTCGAAAATTCGGGGCGCTTTGTCCTCCATGCACTGGCTTCCAGCAAGCCCGCCTCTGATAGCGTTGAACACTTTCTCAGGGTCAACGCCGGATTTCTTTGCAAGGCTCATTCCTTCCGCTACGGCAGCTATGTTAATTGCCACGATGGTCTGGTTGACGAGCTTCGCTGTTTGCCCCGCTCCGATACCGGCAACATAGTTGCTCTTTCCCATGAGATCCAGTACATCCTTTACCTTGCTGTAAACATCCTCCTTGCCGCCTACCATTATGGCAAGAGTTCCTTTTTCAGCCTTCTCCTGCCCGCCGCTGACCGGCGCGTCCAACATCTCCGCTCCTTTAGCCTCAAGAAGAGCGCACAACTCCCTGCTGACAAGCGGCGCAATTGAGCTCATATCGACCACTATCTGCCCATTTTTTACGGTGTCCAGTATTCCGTCCTTCCCTGTCACAACCTCCCGGACATGAGGAGAATTCGGCAGCATGGTGATGATAATGTCAGCTTTTGCCGTAACATCGGCAGGAGATATTGCCGTTTCGGCGCCAATCTCCGCAAGCTCTTTCATCGGGGCATCGGCTATATCATAGACGACTAAAGATTTTCCTGCCTTAAGCAGATTACTTGCCATTGGCTTGCCCATTATGCCCAAACCTATAAATCCAATCTTGCCCATTTAATTATTGCATCTCCTTTCGAAAATGATAAATATTAAAACACCGTTATGCAACCTTCATGACAGCGCTTACTATCGCCTCAGCCGTTAAGCCGTAATGTTGAAGGAGTTGTCCGTAATCGTGCGCGGACTGACCGTAACGGTCTGTAATGCCTATTCTCACGGTTGGCAATGGAGCTTCGCTCATACATTCAAGGATAGCCGAGCCCAATCCTCCAATGACGCTATGCTCTTCCACCGTTACAACAGCGCGCGTCCCCGCCAGAGCAGAGCGTACGGCAACTTCGTCAAGCGGCTTAATAGTGCTGAAGTTCACCACGCGGGCGCTGACTCCATGCTTGTCAAGAAGCTCGCTCGCCGCGAGCCCCATGCTCGCTGTAATACCGTTCACGCATATGGAAACATCCCTGCCTTCAGATAATAAAAGCGGCTTTCCAACCTCGAACTGAGTAGCAGGCCCGGTCACGATTTGCATGTCGTTGCGGTTGAGGCGAATATAAACCGGCCCTTCAATTGCTGCCGCCGCGCGGACAACCTTTTGAACTTCAACAGCGTCTACGGGCGCCAAAACGGTCATGTTAGGAAGTACTCTCATGAGGGCGATATCCTCGAAGCTTTGGTGCGTCGCTCCGTCGCCGAAATCGGAAAGTCCGGCGCTGGAACCCACTATTTTCACATTCAGGTTTGGCAGGCACACACCTTGGCGAATTTGATCGAATGAACGCCCGACTACAAACACAGCAAAGGAATGGACGAAGGGAATTTTACCGCAGAGCGAGAGCCCTGCCGCTGTTGAGACCATGTTGGCCTCGCTTATGCCCATCTCACAAAACTGTTCCGGCAAGTTGTTCTCAATCTGCACCGACTGTGTGGATGCGCAGAGGTCGGCGTCCAGCGCTATTATATTACGGTTGGAACGGGCTAAATCCAGCAACGCTTCGCCGTAAGCTATACGGGGGTTAATTTCCTGTTTATTGGCCATACTAAGTCAGCCTCCTCACATTGACATAACTGAGGCAATTGCATTTGCGCGATCCTCAGCTGTCAGCAGATTATTATGATAGGTATGTTTATTTTCCGCGAAATTGACGCCTTTACCTTTGATTGTGCGGGCTATGATGGCCGATGGGAGCCCACGAGCGGAAGCCGCCGCATCTAGCGCTTCTATAATGTCCGCCATATCGTGCCCGTCAATTTCGAACGTCTTCCACCCGAACGCCGCAAAACGCCCGGAAATGTTCTGAATACTGTAACGGTCACGCGTTTTACCCATTGCTTGAATTCCGTTCATATCGACAATAGCGGTCAGATTATCAAGAGTATAGTGACTAGCGGCCATGGCAGCTTCCCATACCTGCCCTTCAGCAAGCTCCCCATCCCCTAATATAACGTAAATACGGTAATCACGATCATCCGCCTTTCCGGCCAGCGCCATACCAACCCCGATAGATAGCCCTTGACCCAACGAGCCCGTATTTGCTTCGACGCCCGGGGTCGTCCGTTCGGGATGACCCTGCAGAATGCTGCCAAGGCTCTTTGTTGTCGATAAGACATCCTTATCGAAGAAACCTGCCTCAGCAAGCGCGGCATACTGAGCCAAAACTGAGTGCCCTTTGCTCATGATGAACCGGTCGCGATTCGGATCATTGACCTTATCTGACGAACGCCTCATCTTGTAAAAATAGAGAGCAGCAACAATGTCGGCGCACGACATAGATCCGCCTAGATGTCCTCTGTTGCCGACGCCAAGGGCATCTATTACGCCCAAGCGAACACTTCGCGCCTTTTCTTTAAGATAATTCAGCAAATCATTGTCTACAACGCGCCTTCTTTTCACTTCTCAAACCTCCTTTTCATTCTTTGTTTAAAACCTTTTTCTCTTCTTTCAGTATTGCCGTTATTGCGTTTTTAGTCTCCCATACATGTTCGTGCATTACCAGTTCAGCCTTCTTGCGATCACGTTCTTTTAACGCCTGAATTATTTGATTGTGATATTGAAACGCCCTCCCTCGCCTTTGCGCGTATGAGGCAGATAAAATTTGCTGTTTTAAAAGATGTTCGCGTATCAGATCGAACGAGTGAATGAATAAAGTGTTTCGCGTCGCGTTGGCAATAAGGCCATGAAATGCTGTGTCCATCTCCGCGAAATCGGATAAGTTTCCTTCGGTTAAAACATTAGACTCCTGACGTGAGACGTATTCGGTCAGTTTCTTGATCTCGGCTTCTGTAATACGTTTTGCCGCGAGCGAAGCGCAATAAGGCTCGTAAGCAACACGGAACTCCATCACCTGAATGACGTCACGGATATTTTTTGGATCCAAATGAGCGGGGTTCGATGTGGAGACCGGTTCGCTGCTGACGAAGCTTCCCATCCCCGGGACTGTGTAAACCAAGTTACAGGCTTTTAAGAGATTGAGCGCCTCGCGCACAGTCGAACGCCCGACATTGAAAGCCTTGGCGAGCTCATTTTCCGTGTATATTCGCTCTCCGGCGCCCCAAAAACCGGTCTCGATTTTTTCTTTCAGTGCTTCGAACACAACGACGCTTCTGCTCTTTCGCTCAAATGGCGTGAAAACAACTTTCATGCTTTACTCCTTTTTAATATCTGTTGTCTGATGTCTGATATTTTAAGCTGAAAAAAAATTTTGTCAACGGTTAAAAACAGGGATTAGGGATTAGGATTAGGGATATTTTTTCGTTTTGTATTCAAAGCATATTGAACATTGAACATTGCTTTTAAAATGCCGCCCCTATCTCTACATTGGATAACTCGAAGTCTTTTGTCTTTTCTAATCCCTAATCCCTGTCTTTTCCCTGTCCTTTTCTACAAAATCCTTGACGTAGTTATACATTGCGTTTAAAGCTGGTTCCATGCTTACGTTTATTTCATCCGTATTGGCTGATAATGAAGAGTATATGATTTTATTATCTTTACCGAAATAAATGTATCTTCGCGTTTTACACACCGGCCTCGTAAAGTCGAATTCCGTCCTTATCATCATAAGATTTATTCTTTGAAACGGTCTGCCGATTATATTCGCAATGAGTTCCCCATAAGGAGCTTCAAGATTTTCAGATACCGGTTCAATTATCCATGCAATGCAGCCATCTGGAGTTTTTATAATGCTGTTTACATCAAGATAAACCCCCATTCCGTCTCTTTTTGTTGTCATAGAGTACCTATCAGTATCAAGAACTTCTTTCTTCTCAGAAATACTAACCGGCTCATGGTCGTCGCTGAGCAGAATGCAGCCCAGCCCGCCCTCTCCGGCAATGCCTTCCCATATCTGTTTTTCAACCGTATTATCTTCTAATGCAACTAATTGTGGATTAGAGACGATATCCGGGAAAATTGAGGACTCATAATACGGTTTTTTTACCAAACTGCGCTGCAACGTCATCGAACTCTTTTCGGTCTTGCTATAAGCGTTTAGCTCCCTCATGTAAATCTCGCTCAGGTCCTCAAAGCTTTCTATTATGTCCAGCATTCCCTTGGACAGAATGTCTTTATTAACCGTCGATATTGGTCTAACTATTGTTGCTATATAATAGTCTTCAGTTCCATTAATGAATTGGTCGACGAAAATCTCTTCCCCGCCTGAATTTGCTATAACCGCCAGTCTGGCAAGCATATCCGAGTTGGCGAAAGCAGCTACTGAACAAGCTAATATCATTATCGCAAATAAAAGTTTTTTCATAATATTCTCCTAAAATTTATTCTGTGCATTAAATAAAAAATGACCAGTGCATGGTCTAACATAATACCATGCACTGGTCTGTTTGTTATTGCTTAACTAAAAAACATAATTAGACTTTTCAAAGACTAGAACTTTCTGCGAAGCATAAGCCCGGCCAACGCGAAAATAGCCAACATAGGAATTCCTGCGTTACAACCGTTCTCGCATATGTCTTCCAGCCAATCCTTGATTTGTTCTTTGCAGTCGTCGTCGATTAATCCACAGCCGCCGCCGTCGTCTTCATCCGGCTCCGTGATAAGGAACGTGATTATACGGGTATTAACAATATCAGCACTGGCTACAGCCTTATCAAACTTTGATCCCGGCGCAACTTTTGCAAGGGTTTGAAGCTTATCCGCTACGTTGTTGTTGATTATATCCCAACCTGAACCGTCCGCAAGCTCTCCGACTACAAGGAGATGCTGCGTGAAATCTTTTTCTGGAGCGCCAACTTTTACGGTCAGCTCAAAATTCCCGCCTGCAGGAATGCCTTTCATGAGGAATTTTCTTCCGAACAAGAAATCGTATGCTATATCAGGGTCAGTGGGAAGAATTCCCTTAGCCTCAAGGGCTGTAATTATGTCGGGAAGTTCCGAGGACTCAGGAATATACACATCCTCCTTAAGTATAGCAGTGTATGCCGAATTTGAAAGCTCCGAATAAGTGGGAGTCGTTTGAACATTTTCCAAACGCAACACCATTCTCGGCTGGGTATTTCCGTTTCCACTTACGTCATAGGTGTGATATCTTCCATGAGCTGCGTCGCCGAGCACCGTCGCGACCCTGTTGGCAAAGCCAATAAGCCCGTCTGGCTCAACGCGCTCATTAAAGGAATGGAGCCCGTTCTTCCCGCCCCAGTGTCCAAGTCCTACGGCAGTTCCAGCATGAGGAGGAGCTGTAAAGCCGTTGACATTTCCATAATTTATATTACTTACGCGGAAAATAGTTCCATAGTTTGTTCCCGCTTGACCGCAAAGCGTCTCTCTCCACGGAATATCGTTCGCTTTGTAATAGGCGTTGGTGGAACGAAGCGCAAACTGTACGCAGTCATGAGTATACGAAGAGTAGTATGTAGGAACTCCGTAAGCTGTAGTATTGTTTATTCCTGAACCACCGGAAGTCTGGTTGAAACCCGAAATTCCGTTAACAACAGCGGTCGTGCTGTTATAATTGCTGCCTGCCGCAAGAGTCGTGGTGCCTATGCCGGCTGCCGCCATTGCCGCTCTGACTTTCTCCGCCTGTACGGTCGGAAGGTAATCTCTGTTGTTCGCTTCTGCCGAAGGCTTAAACCAATCGTCGTCAAACGGCGCCATCGGGTACAGGAAACGAAGCTCAAAGTAAAGCTGCCCGACGTCTTCCATATTTTGACCAACATAATTTACAGTCCTTGCAGCAGGGGCCGTCGGATTTGTAACATTGGAAACAACGTCAATCTCCCAATCCTGTGAAGCAATGGTCATATTTCTATTTCCCGGCGCTGTAGTTAGAGAAGGGGTGAGTTCATGGAAATACGCCTGAACTCCAACCGTGTCAAACAGGTGAGCCGCTCTCCAAGTGTCCTTGCCGGGCTCAGCCTGACCGTACGGGAAGACCTTCGCAATTCTCTTCATGGCTTCTTGCCAACGCGCTGTCTTGCCCGCAGGTAAATTGAGATTCGCCAGGAAATCCATCAATATTTGCCTTGAATTCTGCCCGTATTGTTCGGTGTAACGCCAGTTCATGCCCCTTGCTATAATTTGTACTGTGTTTTGGAGATCTGAACCGGGAGACTTCACAACCTGAACATCAATTCCGATGTCCCAGCGTCCATATTCAGGCGCGCCATCCGGGCCTATGCGGGGGTTAACAGCGCCAGCGGGGCCAGCATCAATGTTTGTCGGCTCAACAATAAAAGGCTTGTAGTAGTTCTGGTTTTGAAGATATGTATAATACTTCTTTATATATGTTTTTCTAAGTTCCATGGCATCGGCGTATATGAGCCCGGCTACTGATTCTTCATCGCAGACTAACCATGCGACTGTCTTAAGCTGAAGCCCCCAGTTACCATAGCTGCTTGCCTGAGTTGAACCCACTAAAGAGCCAACGTGATAAGCATCATAAGTGGCTTTCCATCTTGCAAATGTACCTGATCCGCCAGCAGCTGACGTGTTGCTGAGAGCGTATTCATCGCGTGGAAGCGCCGCAGGGAAACGCAGTTTGATATTGTCATTTGAGGGATTATCCCATGACAACACGCCTCTTGCGTACCACATCTGGTTCTGCGTAAGGCGGAGCGAACCGTCGCTGACGTCAGCAACGTACGAAACTTTCGGGAACGTCTCCAACCTTGCAAACGCATTAGCGCCCGGGCTGCCGGCATTTTCCTCTCCTGTGCCGAGAAGCAGCTGCACCCTTCTCTTCAAAGGCACACCGGATTCTTTAAGCGCCTTAAGCGCGTACATTTCGGGGATACCGGTAACTTTATCGTCGTCAGTTCCCCTTCCGACTATTGCCTGCCTGCCCGTCACGGGGTCAATAATTTCCTTGCCTGAAAGGAATCCGCCTAAGTCCCAATGTTTGAGAACAGACGGATTAGGACTGTTAATTGAGGACTCGTAGTCAAAACGCAAAGAGTCGGTTTGGGTATCCATATGAGTAAGGATCATTACGCACTCCACTGCGTCTTCCGGGCCTACCTCAACAATTACGTACGCCGTGCCTGTTGCTGAAGAAATTGGAGGAGTTGTTGAATTTGCAGGGACAATTCTCACTCTAAGTCCCAAATCTGCAGCTATACCGGCATAATAATTTCCCATCTCAGTTACGCTCGGGAAAGGCCATGAAGCTCCGCTGTTGTTATAGCTTCCCCAGCTGTTGATTTTTACAGCTCCCTGAATATCACCGACGAGACGTGGTCTTAAAGCGTCAATACGGTTGGCTATTTCATCGCCGTAATTATCAACAATAAAGCTGGGCTGGTTTGCCCTGTCAGACCTGAGCGGGTTGCCGCTTTCAGGAACCGCAAACGTAGACATTCCTTTTGGAGGTCCCATGTACCATCCAAGGGCTTCTTTCATCTGATCTACCGTTAAATCCTCCGGTAGATACTCCTGTCCTCTGTAGAAGACGGTCGTCTTTACTTCTTCTTCCTCTACCGGCCACGGATCGGCCAAAACGACCGAAACCCCGGACAGGAAAACTAAAGTAAGAACAATACATAGCAATTTCTTAAACTTCATTATCATTTTCCTCCTTATTAAATTCATTTAATTAAATATCTATGAAATTTATCCATAGAATTATTAAATATTATAGACTTGCAAAATATAAAATACTATAGCCTCACATAAATAACTAACAATATAAACTATTAGCAATATTTAAATAAACGACCGGCGTATGATTTTTCTCATACGCCGGCAGCACTTAAATCAAAATATTTCTATTTCAAAGAATTAAAATTTTCTGCGAAGAATAATCGCGACCAAAGCCAATACGCCCAGCATTGGAATTCCGGCGTTACAACCTTCCTCGCACAACTCTTCAAGCCAATTCTTTATCTGATCTTTGCAGTCATCGTCATCGCTTCCGCCAGTATCCGGCTCCGTGACAAGGAACGCGACCAAACGGGTATTAACTACGTCATCGCTCGCTACTGCTTTGTCAAATTTCGACCCCGTAGCTACTTTTGCCAAGGTTTCAAGCTTATCCGCAGCGTTGTTGTTAACTACATCCCAACCCGAACCGTCCGCAAGTTCTCCGGCTACAACCAGATGCTGCTTTTGCCCTTTTTCCGGGCCGTCGACTTTGACGGAGAGCTCCAGCGCTCCGTTTGCCGGAATGCCCTTCATAAGGAATTTTCTTCCAAACAGGAAATCGACATTTGTTTCCGGATCGACAGGAAGAACTCCTTTTGCCTCAAGCTCAGCCATTATGCCGGGAAGCTCGTTGAACTCCGAAATATA
This sequence comes from Synergistaceae bacterium, assembly GCA_009783355.1. Lineage (GTDB taxonomy): Bacteria > Synergistota > Synergistia > Synergistales > Aminobacteriaceae > WRNQ01. The sequence continues at coordinate 15,476 of WRHH01000012.1, read as the reverse complement.
AACGTCTTCCTTGAGTTTATAATCCCATGTATTCACATTCGGATTTGTGGTTGTACTTGAAGGCGCGCCTCCAAGTTCTGCATAAGTGGGAAGGGTCTGCACATTTTCCAAACGGAATACCATTCTTGGTTGAGTGTTTCCGTTTCCCCTCACGTCATAGGTGTGATATCTGCCCTGCGCGGCGTCGCCTACCATCATTGCAATTTTATTGGCATATGCAATAAACCCGTCGGGCTCAATGCGCTCATTATAAGCGTGATATCCAACTTTTCCACCCCAGGATCCAACGCCGACAACTGTTCCCGCTATAGGAGGGGCTGTTCTGCTGCTGGCATTTCCGTTAGTGTTGTTTACGTTGCCCGGGCGGAAAATTCTTGAATAGTTTCCTCCGTTCTGACCGCAAAGCGTATCCCTATATGGAATCCCTTGCTCTCTGAAAAACGCGTTGCTCGCGCGAAGCCCAAACTGCGTGCTGTCATGAACATACGAAGTATAATAATTTGGCACTGCAAAAGCTGTGGTGCTGTTTATTCCGGAGCCTCCTGAAGCCTGGTTATAGGAGAAGAATCCACCGCTCGTGACGGCCACGCTCTGGTTACGCCCGGCAGCGACGCCGGGATCGATATCCGAGGAGCCTATTCCAGCTGCAGCCATTGCCGCTCTGACCTTCCGCGCCTGTACTGTCGGGAAATAATCCAAATTCGTTTGCTCGGTTGAAGGTAAAAACCACTCGTCGTCATACGGAACCATCGGATACAGGAAACGAAGTTCAAAGTAAAGCTGTCCGACATCTTCAGTATTTTGTCCGACATAATTTACTGTCCTTGCGCCTGGTCTCGTCGGATTGGCTAAATTGTAAGCAACGTCGAGATCCCATGAAGCGCCGGGAATGCTCATGTTTCTGTTTCCAACATTTGTAGTCAGAGAAGGCGTGATTTCATTGAAGTGCGCGAGAACTCCCACCGTGTCGAACAAATGAGCCGCTCTGTATGTTTCCTTGCCGGGCGACGCTTCGCCATACGGGAAGACTTTGTTTATTCTCTTTATGGCTTCATGCCAACGCGCTGTCGCTCCGTTTGGCATGGTGAGGTTCGCCAGGAAATCCACCAGAATCTGTCTCGAATTCGTTCCCTGCTGCTCGGTGAAACGCCAGTTTATGCCTCTTGTTATTATCTGTACGGTATCTTGGAAAGGCTTATCGGGGTTTGATTTTACGAGTTGAACATCAATACCAACGTCCCAGCGTCCATATTCAGGAGTTCCGTCCGGATTCAAGCGTGGATTGGGGGGACCGTCGTCAATAGTCTTCGGTTTTGTGATAAATGGAGGATAATAGTTAAATGTCTGCAGATATGTCCAATATTTATCTATGTATGCCTCTCTAATCTTCATAGCATCGGCGTATAAAAGGCCTGCCGTTACTTCTTCATCGCAGACTAACCACGCTGCTGTCTTAAGCTGTAACCCCCAGCCATTACCGAAACCGGTCGGAGTATTGGTGCCTACTAGCGATCCAACGTGGTAAGCGTTATATGTGGCTTTCCATCTCGCAAATGTACCGGGACCGTTTGCCGCAGTATTATTGCTGAGGGCATATTCTTCGCGTTCCAGTACCCCGGGGAAACGCAGCGTTATATTGTCATTACCGGGATTATCCCATGATATGAAACCGCGAGCGTACCACATCACATTCTCGGTAAGGCGCATAGTAGCCTCGGCAGCATCCGGGCAGAAAGAAAGTTTCGGCAGGTGCTCCAACCTTGAGAACGCGCTCATGCACTGGAAACCTTGACCGCCTTCTTCGTCCGTGCCGAGCACTATCCATATTTTCCTCTTTAGCGGCACTCCTGAGTCTTGTATTGCTTTAAGCGCGTATATTTCAGGAATAGCGGGGCCTTTATCATCGTCCAGCCCTCTTCCCATAATTGCTGTCCTGCCCGTCACGGGGTCAATAATCTCTTTGCCCGAAAGAATCCCGCCCAAGTTCCAGAGCTTACCGGCGGTCTTATTCATATCGACAACGCCAATTGATGACTCGTAGTCGATACGCATGCCGTCATGTATCGTATCCATATGGGACAAAATTCCGATGCTTTCAACAGCATCCTCAGGGCCTATCTCAATAATAGCGTAAGCAGCGCCATTTGGATCTGCGACGTTATTATTTGTCGCGTAAACCGGGACAGGAGGATTTGTCGAACTTGGAGTCACGATTCTGGTCCTCAAACCCAATTCTTGCGCTATCCCGGTCAAATACTTGACTACCGCTGTTCCACCCGGGGAAGGCCATATGTAGCCTCTGTCATCATAGTTTCCTGTATAGCTGTCGATTTTTGCAAGGCCCTGTGCGTCCCCAATGAGACGCGGCCTTAAAGCTTCGATACGGTCAGATACCTCTTTACTATAGTTATCAACCATGAAGCTGCGGTCATTCACTCCTTTTTTAAGCGGGTTGGCATGCTCGGGGACAATTGCCACTGCTGCTGAAATGGAAATCAGCAAGGCAAAAACAAACACTACAAAAAACAATTTCTTGAACTTCACATTCTTCACTCTCCTTTGAAATGTTAGATAATCTATAAATATTAAAAATTATCTACTCTACAACTTTATAAAAAAAACGAAAAAAATGCAATATATTATTGTTTCATTTTTTATAGCATAATATGAATAAAAAACGACCGGCGTATGAGTTTTCTCATGCGCCGGCCTGTCAATACATCGATATTTTTACGAACTTTCAGAATGTCTATAATTCCTCCGCTTCGAACTTTATGCGGAAAAGAGCTTCTCTTTGTCTGGACAAGAGGGCGTTACGATACTCCAAAAGCTGAAAATCCTGCTTCGTAATCTGCGTTTGGTCGAAACCAATGACTCGCGCGAACTTTCTTGCGCTTTCACAATAATTTTCCCAAGCGCTTTCCGCCCTGTACACACGATAGCGCATCCGTTCCTCCGTCCAAACGTTAACACGGTATTTAGCCTCTTTAATCTCCATAAGTAGTACTCTTTCTTCCTCTTCATTGTAATCCGGCGTCGTGATGATTTTATCCTTATACATTTTTATTTGTTCAAGCCTGAATTTCATCGCAAACAATAAGTTTTGCTGATGTAGGTTCTCATACTTCTTACTCTTCGGGTTGCTCCTCGTCCAGACGTTTGTCGGCCTGAAAGCCACTCTTTCGGTCTCAAAATACACTTTCCAGTCCATTTGGCACTCGTCAAATATAACTTGTATTTCAGGCCTAAGTTTCCTCGCGTACCCTTCAGTAGCGATTTCGAGTTCTTTATCGAGCTTTTTGAATGCTTCCTCGAAAATCGCGTTGCCCACAATGACTCTTCTGTCATTTGACGCCAAAGGATAATCCGGCGAGAGCGTGGGCGTGAACGTGGGCGCCGGTGTGAACGTGGACGCTCTCGCTTCGGGCGCAAAGCAAACAAGCGCAAACAAAACAAAAACAGTTAAACAACGTATCCACAATAAAAGTGTATTCCTGAAAGATCGCATAGCCATATCCCTTTCATGTTATAAAGTATTATAGGGGTTGCAACAATGTAACAAAAGTCATAGAAGACTAAATAATACGCAATATATAGTGGTTATGTCGTATCTCTTGCACAATATGCTACAGGGGCGGTTCGCGAACCGCCCGTTTTTGTTGCTTTTGTTACAGCCCCATTCGATTATTAAATTATAATACTATTTCCCTTTTCTCACAAAGAACGGCACAAAGGCAAGCAGCCCCAAAATAGCAAGGCCAATTTCGCAACCGCCGCCTGATTTGCGGGATAATACTTCCTTTTCACCACTAAAACTCACCCAAAGCGTACGCACCTCAACTTCATTGGATGGAGGTTTATGGTAGTTAAGAAGAGTTATCATCACTTTGGCATTATCTACATCATCGCTGAAAGTCGCCACAATTTGGTTATCTACGATACTCAATTTCCAGCCGCTTCCCATGAATGGATCGACTCCTGCCAACACCCAACCGTCAGCAAGCATATTTCCGTCAAAAATCACTCCGTCATTTACAAAAGCCTCGTCTTGTGTGAAGTAGAAACGGACAGATCCATCACTCATAGTTTCCTGTGTGATCGTAACGCCCTCAGGAAGCTCGCCGCTCGCGAATATAGCCTCAATTTCATCTCCTTTTAACGGAGGCGCCTGTTCCTCGTCCTCCGGAAGGACAAGTTGCTCAAGAGCTGATTCTGGTATTACCGCATAACTGGAGGTCTTAACTATATCAAAGCTTCCGCCGGCGCTGTTCTCTGTGCTGAACAACTGCTCGTTCCAGAAGCCCCAATAGCAGAGTCCATCGCTCGCCCTTGGTTCAAGCAGGAAAGCCGCGAATTTTCCAAACGGCTGGGCTGTCGAAATTACATAGTGCCCCTTTGTTGAGACTAAATCATTCGAAAGCGGATTCCAGTTAGCCACTATGGAGCCAAGGTTTACAACCGCGCTTCCTTCATAGGGAGTGCTATTAAGGGATACAGTCCAGTTACCTCTCGCTTGGGCGGGGTTGTAGAACTTGAGCATTTTATCGGCAGGAATGACAACGTCCTCTTTTAGCCTGGAAACTTTGACTCCGTGCATCAAAAGCACTTCTACTGACGACTGTGCCGCAGGGTCCAGAATATATAGGGCGCCCATAGGCACTTCGCTGGTCGGTACGAATCTTGTTCGGCATTCCAAATTCTCCCATACCCTGTTCTCAGTCGGGTCGACTGTGTTGACTGTCCTGTCTCCGCTTGCATCCTTCGTATAAGCGTATCCTTCTATTGTGATAAGCCCTTTGCCGAATCCAAGGTCATAGTCATCGCTCACAGGGTTTCCATTGAACGAGGGGTAAATCTTCCACTCGCTAAGGGTAGCGTCCGTACGATTGGTCGCTTCTTCATCCTTTGCTTTTAAGTAGCTGTGGATTGCGTCCTTCTGTTTTGTCAAATGCTCAATCGCGCTTATGGTCGCGGCGTATTGTGTATGCACCCTGTAACGGTATTCGTTATGGGAATGACACTCCAGTAGAAGGGTCAGCCTGTTTTTAATTGTCGGCATTGCCGTGGTGGTGCGCACGGATTCGCTGCCGCCTGCCAAGAAAGCAGTGGGCCTCCTCTCATATACGCCATCAATCGTGGATACTGCTGTTCCCGCATAGCTTTCCATATATGGAACAACTCTTACAGATGCAGTGAGAGGCGGTCGATTATCTGTGAAAAGCTCCGGTTCTTTCGTAAAGAGTTCCGTCATGTATTTTCGGAAGTAGTTATTGGCCGGGTCGGAATTGGGACCGATTCCAACTCCAAAAACGCTCTCCATGAAAAGGCGGTTGAAGTTCTTGAAGTCGTGGTCAGCGTTCGGATTTAGCCCGGAGTTATAATTCAGCGGATGACGATGTCTCACACCGTCTGTTGCGTGTTCGTCGAGAACGATAACAGGGTTCCATTTTCGCCATAGTTTGACGTGAGCTCTTGTCTCAGGAGACGCCAGCCTCACGAAGTCGCGGTTGAGGTTAAAGCCTTGCGCATTAGTACGGGTACCAACTAATGTTGGTTTTGGTTGAGAGCTGGCTCTCCATGTGCCTAACGCATCGTTTCCGTCGGGGTTGAAATTGGAGTTGTACAACAGCACAGCGTCCTTGAGGAGATCGTCCCATTTCCCCTGCGCTATCTCGCGCAGCAATATGAGCGAAGCCTCTTTACCTTCAACCTCTCCCGAGTGAATGTTGCACTGGATATGAATTACTATTCGGTTGCCAACTTCAGCGGGCGATTTTGGAGCGGTGGGAACACCCACTATCGCCAGCGGCAGCGGTCTTCCGAAAACTGTATACCCCATATCTTCGTAGCGAATTCGTCCTTCGCTGTTCGCGGCCACTTTTTTGACATAGTCAACCACTTCCTGACTGTTAGTTGTCCTTACCCAATTGTTCTCTTCCGCTGGAGACTTTAATGTATCCAGCTCTCCTGCAAATGCGTAGGGAACTAAAACCATTACAAACATAAGCGCTAATATAAACTTGAATTTTTTCATTGCTTACATCCTTTCTATGAAACGTGAGATATTAGAAGCATATGTTATTATATGCCTTATTTATCGAATATCAACAGTTTCTTTTATTTTCTAAAAAGGTTAAATTGGAAAAAAACGAACGCCGCTCGTTGGCGGCGTTGCGGCTCTCATGGGGTTTTATCGTAAAATAGCTTAGTATTCCTCAAGTTTATGCAGCCGCTCCGTCTGGTCGGCTACTGACAACGCCTCGATCAAATCATAAAGATCTCCGTCAAGGTATTGATCAAGCTTGTATAAGGTGACATTTACCCTGTGGTCGGTAACCCTATTCTGGGGGAAGTTATATGTACGAATCCTTTCCGACCGGTCGCCCGTCCCTACTTGTCTGCGGCGCTCGCTGGCCTGCTCCTCCGTTTGTTTTTGCATTTGCATGTCATACAGTTTTGTTTTCAGGTAGCTCATTGCTCTCGCGCGATTCTTTATCTGAGACCGTTCATCCTGACAAGTCACAATGATGCCCGTTGGGATATGGGTAATCCTTATGGCTGAGTCCGTGGTATTCACGTGCTGTCCTCCGGCGCCGCTTGAACGGTATGTATCAATTTTGAGATCCTCTTGGCGAATCTCAATATCTATATCCTCAGCTTCAGGCAAAACCGCAACAGTAGCCGCTGAAGTGTGGATGCGTCCGCTTGCCTCCGTGACGGGCACCCGCTGCACTCGATGAACTCCGCTTTCATATTTCAGCTTGCTATACGCGCCTTCAGCATCAATTCTAAAAATTACCTCTTTGTATCCGCCGATCCCGGTCTCATTAGCTTCAAGAGATTCAATCCTCCAGCCGTTTCTCTCGGCATATCTCACGTACATTCTGTAAAGGTCAGCAGCAAACAGGGCGGCTTCCTCTCCGCCGGTACCCGCCCTGATTTCGACTATGACAGTCTTATCATCGTTGGGGTCCTTTGGTAAAAGAGTAATTTTTAACTCTTCAAGGAAAAGGCCTACCTGAGGTTCTTTTACATAGAGTTCCTCCTTAGCTAAAGCTTCCATTTCAGAATCTCCGCAATGCGTAAGCTCTTTTGCCTCGTCAATCTCTTTCAGTAACTTTTTATAATCATTGTATTTTTCTACAATAACGGCAAGCTGAGCATGTTTTTTTCCCAAAGTCTGAAGCTCCTTTGGGTTAAGCGGCGCCGACATTTTGTTTTCAAGCTCTCTGAAATCCTTTTCTATTGAATCAAGTTTTGCTTCTATGTCGATCATTCACATTCCTCGCTATCTTTATCAAGAGCAATGAGTAGCGAATCAATTGAAACTTCAAGCTGTTTTAAGTCCGGTTCGCGCGTTGTAAGATATTGTAAAAGCATCATGGGATACATTATTATTTTGCCAAATATACCCATACGCGAGGCGCCTTTGATAATCTCGTATGAAATCCCCATAACTACCGGCAATAATACAACGCGCGAGGCAACTCTCCATGTAAGGCTGCCCCTACCGGCAAAAGAGAATACTATAATGCTGACAACTATCACTACCAAAAGAAAAGATGTCCCGCATCTGGGATGAATTCTTGAATATTTGGATACTACTTCAGGAGTCATATCAGTGACTCCTGATTCAAAAGCATTTATCGTTTTGTGTTCTGCGCCATGATAACGAAATACTTGTTTTATATCGGACCAAAGCCCAATTATGGCCACATATCCGACAAAAATAAACCCTCGAACGACCCCCTCTGTAATATTCTTTTGAACCACAGAGAAATCGAAAAATCTCACGCATAAATCAGATACCCATAAAGGAAGCGCTATAAACAGCCCCACGACAGCAAATATTGCAACTGCGACAGCAAGAAAAAAATCTCTTTTAGTCAATTTTTCCTGTTCTCCAAGAGCAATTTCAGCAGATTTATTCAGCGCTTTAATTCCGGTACACATCATGTCGATCAAAGTAACAACGCCGCGTATGAGAGGAAGCTTCCAGGGCAACTTAAGAGTCCAAGGCTTGTTCTCCCAAACTTCATGAAAAATATCTCCCTCCGGTTTCCTTATTGCAAGTCCCCAGCGATTGGGCGCCCTCATCAGCACCCCTTCTATGACTGCCTGTCCTCCAACGGGTATCTTCTTACTCTCGTCCTCGTCAGCGTTCAGCATCAAAGCATTATTTACGATATTTATAATTGTTCTTCTCATGATTAATTTTAAGCCCTCTAATCTATATGCAAAAAAGAGCACACAAAATACGGGCGACAAAATGCCGCCCCTTCAATATGTTGATACGTTCCTGCTTTCATTGTATTTGAAATTTTAATTTGAGCTCTTTTGGCCGTAGTTAACTCCAGCATATTTCTTTTGAAACTTCTCAAGTCTGCCAGCTTCAGATACAACACGAGACCCGCGCTTACCCGTATAGTAAGGATGACACACGGAACAAACTCCAACTCTAATTTCTTTTTGTGTCGAATTTGTTACAAAAGAGTTTCCACATGCACAAAATACTTTGCTTTCATGGTACTCCGGATGAATTCCTTTTTTCATTTGCAAAAGCACCTCCAAAACTTGATTATATCAGACTGCCCTGACTCTTGCAAGTATTTTTTTAGGCGTCTCCTCTGGAATATAAGAATCAAGTTCTCTCTTGCTAAAATCATCAAAGACGTCCTTTATGAAAACTCCAGCTTCCCGGGCAATATTTAGAATTTCGAGTTTTGCCGCTCTTCTGCCTTTTTCATCCGTAAAAACCATGACCCGGGGGCAAACAAGGTTTCGTTCTTTTGTTTCGAGCACCACTCCCAGACGGTCGTCAGACAACTTCACAACTGAACCGGGCGGATATAGCCCTATTGACGCCAAGAGCGTTCTAACTACTTTTTTATCAAAATTTGTCTGCGTTACTCCAATTACAGATGTTAACGCTTGATCGCACCTACGCTTATCAACATCATCGCATTTTGCGGCAAAATTTTCAAAAGCATTTGCAACTGCTACTATACGAGCTGAGATTGGAATTGCTTCTTTATTTAAATTATCAGGGGTTCCCGTTCCATCCCACTTCTCATGATGGGAGCGAACAGCTCCTAGTATATCGCCCGAAAATACTCCCACATCTTTTAGCAAAGATTCGCCTAAAAGCGGATGACAATTAAGTATTCTTAATTCTGAAGGGTTAAGCTCTTCAGTTTTTCTCATTGAATCAGGCAAAAAAGCTTTGCCAATATCATGAAAAAGCCCGCCTAATATAACATTTTCAGCAAATTCAGTCCACATTGGAAAAAGCTTTTGAGCTAAAAAACCTGATAGAAGAGCTACATTCAAAGAATGACTATGCGCCCAATCGTTAGCCGCGTTTTCGGTGACCATAGATAATGTTATTTGAGATGTTTTACTAAGTTCAGGATGTATCTTTGATGAGAAACCCAAGAGAGAGTTGATCCCGCGCTCTCGAAGAAATTTGTCGTCAATATTGCGATATATAGCGGCAAACTGATGTATTGTCAACTGTGCAAGCAAAGGATTAAACTGATTTATGCGCGGCGCAACTTTCCCCAGAGCGTCTCTGAATTCACCGGAAGTTATTTCAGGCTGGTTTTTAACCTTTACATGCGTTATTCCATGACGTAACAAATTTGATACTATTTCCGGACGAGTTTCGCGCAACGAAAGAAGAGCTATTCCGGCAGGGAGAATTATAGCCCCGTTTTTTCCAAAAACGTCTTCCGCGACTACTCCATAACAATCCGGCAACTCACCAACCGCAACATTCAGTATTTTATGTTTCAAGAACATAACCTCTTTCGTTGACATTACATTATTGTCGTGTTATAAAATAACAATGTAAAAATACTTTTTGCAAGACTCAAAATTAAACAATCTTTCTTGCAATACCCAATATTATGAGAGGGGCGAAGTACTATGACTATCAAGTGGAAAGATAATCTTAGCGATCAACTTTGTGCTGCTTTTTTGCTGATGGAGAATGAAGAGGAAATGTACGCTTTCTTAGAAGATATAGCTACCATTGGCGAGATTAAAGCTTTATCTCAGAGACTTGAGGTAGCGACACAACTTAGCAGAGGCCTGACATATCCTCAGATTGCTCAAAAAACAGGAGCTAGCACAGCCACAATAAGTCGAGTAAAAAAATGTCTAGAACATGGAACTAACGGTTACAATATAGTCATTGAGCGTTTAGAAGCAAAAAGTAAAAACAAGTAGACTCCATCCGTATTTTGTATTTCAATGGCAAAGCATAAGGCGATTTTCGGGTTAGTTTATTTTGTTTTTATATTTTTCCTCATTGAATATGGCCATATTATGGCATTTCTAACTTACGCTCATCAAATACCACAAAATGCGCTAGTTCAATTTCGGCTTTCTATAGTCTTATATTTAATTGTGCTTGCTATTTTTAAGATTAATTCATATTGCATAACGGTCAATGTCATAATCAAAGAGTTGACATGAGGATGCGTAATGTTTAAAATAATAAAGTTAAATACGCATGAACCGGGTAAATAATCTAATGAGAGCCTTGGATCAGCGAAAATTAAGGAGGAGAATATATGTACGCAATTGTTGAAACTGGAGGCAAGCAGTATCGCGTCCAAAACGGCGATGTATTGAAAGTTGAGCTTTTAAAAGGGGAAGTCGGAGAAGAAATAGTGCTTGATAAGGTATTGATGAATGGAAAAGACGACTCCATTGAAATTGGAAAACCATACATCGAAGGAGCTTCAGTAAAAGCCGAAATAGTTTCTTTTGGGCGAAACGATAAAATTCTTGTTTTTAAATATAAGAGCAAAAAAAATGAAAGAAAAATGCATGGTCACAGACAGGATTATGTGGAGTTGCGTATAACGGAGGTAATATAGCCTGACTGTAGTTACAGTTAGCCGCAGCTGTGGCGAGATTATAAGTATAGAATCGAAAGGACACAGCGGTTATGCGCAGCATGGCAAGGACATTGTATGCGCCGCAGTAAGCGCGCTAATGCAGGCGCTGTTGGTAGGAGTGCAGGAAATAAAAGGTAAGCGATCGGAATGCAGCTTGATTGAAAGCAGCAGCTACTTTAAGCTTGAATGGAGCGTTGGCGTTATTTCGGAAATAAAGTTGCTTTCAGAAACAATAGCCCTAAGTTTAAGAAGAATATCGGAAGCTTACCCAAGTAATTTAAAATTTATGGAGGTGCAGGTAATAAATGAGAGCGTTCAATCTTCAGATTTTCGCACATAAAAAAGGTCAGGGAAGTTCAACAAACGGCCGCGATAGCCAGCCAAAATATCGTGGAATTAAAGTTTACGCGGGTCAAAGTGTGACAGCGGGCAGTATTCTGGTTCGTCAATGCGGAACCCGCGTACATCCGGGAAAACATGTAGGTCTTGGAAGAGACTTTACTTTGTTCGCGCTTGTTGACGGGAAGGTGAATTATTTAACTAAAGGCAGCAGAAAATTTGCATCGGTGGAGCCGGTGAATTGATGCCAAGCCCCATAGAATAAAGAAGGCTCCATAATTGGAGTCTTTTTTTAAAAATGAAATTTGTAGATTTAGTAGAGATACACGTAGCGGCAGGAGTGGGCGGAGACGGATGCTTGAGTTTTCGCCGTGAAAAATATATACCCAAAGGCGGCCCGGACGGGGCAGACGGGGGAAAAGGCGGAGACGTCATATTGGAAGCCGTCCCGGGCATTTTAACTTTAGCCGACTTCCAATATAAGAGAAGATTTCAAGCCGGAAGAGGAGAATCCGGAAAAGGCGCCATGAAAATAGGAGCTGGCGGAGAGAATGTAATAATCCGCGTCCCGTGCGGAACTGTTATAAGAGATGCAAACACAGGCAAATTACTGGCTGACCTTATTAATGCCGGAGATAACATAATCGTTGCGCGAGGCGGAAGAGGAGGAAAAGGAAACGCTCATTTCGCAACTTCAACGCGCAGAGCTCCACGTTTTGCTCAAAAGGGCGATAAGGGAGAGGAAAGAGACTTAAAGCTTGAGCTTAAGCTAATAGCTGACGTTGGGCTTGTCGGGTTACCGAATGCAGGAAAGTCCAGTTTGTTGGCTGCGCTTTCTAATGCAGAACCCAAAATAGCGTGTTATCCGTTTACCACTTTATCCCCAAATTTAGGCGTGTTAAGCGTTGACGATCAACAAGTAATTCTGGCGGATGTGCCCGGACTCGTTGAAGGCGCCCATGAAAACAAAGGATTGGGACATTATTTTTTGAGGCATGTAGAAAGGACCCGTATTCTTATTCATGTTATAGATGTGGCTGATGAAACTATTGCCCCGATTGCGCAGTGGAATATACTTCGTGACGAGTTTGCCGCTTACAGCGAAGATCTTCTGATGCGCCCGTGTGTTGTCGTTGCAAATAAATCAGATTTATTGACAAATGAAACATTAAGCAAAGCAGACGAGTTTTGCAGCGAGATCTCTCAAAAAGGGATAAAATGTCTTATCACAAGCGCATTGTCTGGAGAAGGCGTCGAAAGCCTTATTCAAACTATAGCTGAATTATCCCGGCTTTATCCTCGTCAACTTCTTATTCATAGAGAAGAGAATAATGATTATTATATTCCAGTTATAAAAAAAAGAAGCGCAGATGTATCCCCCGTCGAAATAGTAAAGCTCAACCGAAGCGGAGGAGAATGGCGCGTTATACACGAAAATCTCGAAATAACTGTTTCCAGATTGAATTTCGATCAGGAAGATACATTTATGAAATTTGCCCGTATACTTAAGAAACTTAAAGTTGAAGAAGCTTTGGAGGAAAATGGCGCTCAAGATGGGGATAAGGTTTACATTGGAAACGTTGAATTTGATTTCCATCCGAACAGTGTAATGAACGATGATTAATAATGCTTCGACGCTTAACAACAAAAGAAGAATTGGAATAATGGGAGGGACATTTGACCCTATCCATTTTGGACATTTGCTTGCGGCGGAGGAAAGCCACAGAGAGCTCGAACTTGACGAAATAATATTTATTCCAACCGGGCAGCCTCCTCACAAATGCAAAATATCCAGCCAAGAGCACAGGTACGATATGACTTTACTGGCAACTGCAGGGATACCATATTTTTCGGTATCAAGAATGGAGATAGACAGAGGTAAACCTAGTCATACAATCGATACTTTGAGAGAGCTGAAAGCAATAATGGGTAATGAAGTTGAATTCTGTTTCATTACCGGGCTTGACGCTATGCTCAGCATATCTTCGTGGAAAGAATATATGGAATTGCCTCATTTATGTCGTCTTGTAACTGTAACTCGCCCTGGATATTCACCTAAAAACTTACATGAGCTTCCTCAACAAATTAGGGAAGCCATTGTTTTTATTGAAATCCCGCGATTTTCGCTTTCAAGCACAAATATCAGAGAGAGAATCAGCGAAGGAAAAGGCGCCAAATACCTTGTTCCTGATGCAGTTGAGGATTACATAAGGAAGTGCAGACTATATTTAAGCCATAAATAAAAAGGAGGTTGATATATCGAATGAAAATATTAAAAATCACAATAATAATGATGCTGGCCATAAGCGCCTGTGCGGCGGGAGCATACGTGCGCCTGCAGTCATTTTTAAATCCAGACGCAAAAGAGATGATAGAAATTCTGAATATCCATCAAGGCGAACCACTTCAAAATGAATCGCAACGGGATGAATCGCCTGAAGTTGAATCACCACAATTTGAATCATCAACAGAATTATATATTTTAGTTGCCGGGCTTGATAATACCGACGGCACGGAGCGTTCGGACTCTTTAGGTATTGCTGTTATTGATATAGACTCAAAAAAAGTTAAATTTATGTCAATACCGCGCGACTCTCGCGTTTTCATACCCAGAAAAGGCTGGGATAAAATTAATCACGCGTATGCATATGGTAAGATTGATTTGTTAAAAGAAACTATTATAAATACGTTTAATCTACCGATTCATTATTATTTTGTTTTAAATTTTAAATCATTCCCGGCCATTATCGACTCAATAGGCGGAGTGACAATAGATGTCGAAAAAAGAATGGTTTACCATGACTATTCAGGTAATCTCCATATCGACATTCCAAAAGGATTTCAAACACTTAACGGAAAAAACGCCTTGCATTATGTCAGATTCCGTCACGATTCACTGAATGATTTTGGACGAATAGAAAGACAGCAAAAATTTACCAAAGAAGTTGTCAGAAAAATGCAAAGCCCGTCAATTTTACCCAAATTTCCGGACCTGATTAGAGAAGCCATTAATATGGTCATTACGGACATGACTCCAGCTCAGGCGATTCAACTTGCTTCATACCTTAGAGATATAAAAGAAAGCGATTTAAAGTTTTTTACTGTTCCGGGAAAAGCAGCTTATATAGGAGCTCTCAGCTATTGGATACCGGATATCCCGGCAGCTTCAATGATGCTTGCAGATCAATATGTTCCGGACTCACCGGATGACGGTAGAATTGACTATAATGAGATAAGAGAAGATCTGCCGTATTTAGTAAGCAAAATTAACCGGAAAATTTCAATATTAAATGGAGACGGCGCCAAATTGATAGGTAAGCGGGCATCGGAAGAGTTTCAACAAATAGGTATAGATGTAGGTATGACAGGAAATGCAAAGCATTTCGATTATAGATATTCCTGCATAGTAATCCCCACCAATGGAAACCTTGATGATATGGAATCAGCTGAAGCTTTAGCAGCATTATGCGGAATTGATAAAAAATTAATATCAAAAAGCAGCTCGACTTCTTCTGTCACAATAATTTTGGGAAAAGACAAGGAAAAAGTATTTTCAAATTTACGCGTAGCGGCAACCAAAGAATAAAGGAGAACAATTAATGGAAACAAAAGGATCAGCGCAATACGATTTTATATGCGAAGCTCTGGCAAATAAAAAAGGGTACGACATAACCGTACTTAACCTTGGCTGCAATGCGACCGTATCCGACATCTTTGTTATTGTTACCGCAAATTCGGAAACGCATATGCGCACTTTAGTGGATGTTGCAGATGAAGCCCTAATGAAAAGCGGAATAGCGCATCCGCGAATAGAGGGAGAAAACAGTCCGCACTGGCGGCTTGTCGACGGAGACAATATTCTTGTCCATGTTTTCAGCCATAAGGGGCGAGAACACTACAAAATAGAAAAAGTATGGGGAGATGCTGAGATTTATAATTATGAGGATAAGTCTGAATAATTTTGATTATACTAATTGACTCGCTTCAAGGATGAAAGCATATTGACAGCGCTACTTAATGAATAATATACTACAATTGACAGCATATTAAATCTATGGAGGTATTATCAATGAATGTACGTAATGGGTTAAAGTGCTTAGCGTTAGTAATGTGTTTCATGGTTTTTTGCGTAACGATGGCGGGAGCGGCGGAGCCTGCGAAGTACCACATCGGTATTATAACCGGTACGGTCGCGCAGGGAGAGGATGAAGTGCGCGGCGCAGAGGCGAT
>WRHH01000011.1 GCA_009783355.1 Synergistaceae bacterium | reverse complement strand
CTTCACTCGTTGGGTTTCCGTTTTTATTTCGATATGCACGGAGTGTGTAATACACGTAAACAGCGCCGTTTGCAGCTTTCTTATAAGTTATTCTTTTATCTGGCATTGGGACAGATGCATATTTCAGCGACATACTTACTCCTCCTTTCGAGTATACTATAAATATAATATACATGTCAGAGGATGTCAACGTTACAGATTTCCTAAAATTGCTGTAATAATAAGGTGCGATTTACTGTATACTATAAATATCGACAGAATTTGCGATATAGACAAAAACGGCTTTACTTTGTTCTTGCGCCCCGCCTCCAAAAACCAGCGAGAACCAATATGCCAAACAGACCGCCGGAAGCATTGCACCCGCCGCCGCTTTTACCATTGCTGTTGTTATCACTACTTTGCTTCCTCACAAAATATCTGAATTCATAATTCATACTTCCACCAGGCTCAATAGACTCACCTCTTTGAGTCACGTTAGCTGTTGTACTAGAAGTGAGTGTTATTTCCACATTACCTACATCACTGAAGCCGGAATATGATTCCGCGTAATCGTAAATAAAAACATTTGGCCCAATTTGCCTAAGCAGTTGAGCTGTTCCTCCTATATGAAAATTTTCTGTTATGCTCTCAAAACCAGACACATTGATTATAATTCTCCATTCGGATGTCATTGAAATATTGCCGCTTGCGGTTCCATTACCCAAATCTCTCATATTCGATATATTGGCTTTGCCAATCCTTGGTGTTGCCACACCAGTAAAAGGCTTTCCTTCATAATTACCAGTAAAATTTCCGCTTCCGCTTATTAATGTCCATTCTCCTTCCAAATTATTAAAAGAGTAGTTTTCGCCGCCACCGCCGCCGTTACCGCCGCCGCTTGTTGGCGTTACGGAACTTGAAGCCGTCGAGGCCGGGCCTGTACCGACCGAGTTTGTTGCCGTGACCGTGAACGTGTACGACGTGCCGTTTGTCAGACCGGTTACGGTAATCGGGCTTGACGCGCCGGTTGCCGTTATCCCGCCGGGTCTTGCCGTGACGGTATAACTCGTTATCGGACTGCCGTTATTGGCTGGAGCGGTAAACGTAACGGTCGCCTGTCCGTTGCCCGCTATCGCGCTTACGCCGGTCGGCGCGCCGGGCACGGGTTGCGGCGCCGAAAATCCGGATATCCCCATTCCTGCGCACTGTGGATTAGTTGCTATATAGTCGGCATTGAGCGCCGGATCGACTTCAAGCGAGCCGCTGTCCCCGCTGATATGGGCTTGCCATGCTGAGAGCCTCGCATTTTGCAGCTTGCTGCCCGGTCGGTTATCGGTAAAGGCCGCGTTTTTTCCGATGATAAAATAGCAGTTATTGTTCATCACAGGATTACCGTCGAGCGCTAACAGGCCGCCAAGTTCATTGGCAAACCGAATTTCAATCATCTGGCGGGTAAAGTTAGCTGGCTGGCATACAATATTGTGGTGAATATTGGGGTTGACGCTTGAGGGTCGACCCGCATAACTCTCCCAATCCTGCATTGTGACGCCGAAGTAAATAGCGCTGTGATACAGCCCGCCGTTGTTTACATTGACCAATGTGTTGTTATAAATCTGGGCGTCCTTGGCTGCATATAGGCCGATTCCTTCCCAACCCGTGTCGATAATCAAGTTGTTGCGCACAACGCCCCTGATATTTTCGTAGTACTGTGGATTAACGGTAAGATCGAAAAATTCCGGGCTGGCGTCAAAACCAACCATAATTCCAGCGCCGTACGCGAGCTCAATCCAATTGTTTTCAATCAGCACATCCCTCGCGCCGCCTTTTGCATAAATTGCGTTTGAGATGATATCATGGATATAGTTGTTCTGTACTGTCATATTGTTACCGTTGACGTTGTCAATGCCCTCGGCGTTTTCATCGCCCCTATGAGCGCTGTTTGGAAACGCCCGTCCTGAATTATAAATTTCGTTGTAACGAATGGTAATGTTGTCGCAATTTGGTTTGACTTTGACTACATCGTATCTGGAATCATGCAGAATGCAATCTTCAATGATAATATTGGACGCCCCCGAGCGGTCGGGCTGCCCCCAATCCCATTTGGTCTCCATGCATACAGCATAGAATCCTCCCATCACTTCGACAAATTGTAATTTACCGCCCGACGAATCAACATCGAAATAGACCCCTGAGTCTTCATTATGGCCTGAATTATAGGTGGTCAGGTCAATAACCGCCCATTCGCCTTTACTGGACTTTATGGTGATATTGGGCGTTCTGATACGAACGTTAATTCCTTCGCGATATGTACCGCCTCGCAGGATTATCGTGTCCCCGGAACGTGCGGCTGCTAAAGCGGCGTTGATGCTCTTGTAAGGCGCGCTGATGGCGCCGGTTGCCGTGGAATCATTGCCGGTTGGAGAAACATAGATGCCGTTTACCGGGTCATCGGCTGTATTAGCGCGCGGCCCAACACTAGCGGAAGCTGTATAAGCGATGCTCAGCAAGATGAGTGTAATTGCCAGAATAAGTTTAAGCGTCCTCAAAGTCTTTTTTGAATATTTTACGAACATATCTTTACCTCCCCGTATTCTATTTGTACGCTTACAAAGAAATGCCAACAAAATGCCCGTACTACCACTCTGTATAATTAAGCGGTTCTTTTGAGAAATTAGATATTAAGCGGAATTGAATAAATTATTTTCCACAAAACTTTCTTCCGTTGGGAATGAAACTGTTAAAAAGTTTGGTGTGAATTTGAAAATAGAACGATCATATACTTTTAATATTCGGCTCATACCGGAACCGATTTGTTCCACAAGTTCCATATCTCTAAAAATTCGCATCAGTTCACGGTTACGAGGTTTGGAATAGCACGAGAAAAAATCCTCCTGAGTCATGCCATCAACCAAGCCGCCGTAGGATGTGATGTTTATTTTGTCTGAGTACAACTCAATCAACGGCGTCACACCGCTACTATAGTCGTTATGAACAATGGCGTTTATAACAGCTTCCCGGAGAGCAACTTTATTAACCATGTTTTTTTCCAACCGGACAGTTGGCGTTATCTTTGCGAAAGTCTTGTTTTCCACAGTCAGCTTATCGAGAATGCGCTCTGTCGCTTTGACAAGGCAACAGTAACCATATTCCTCATTCTCAATAAGATCCACTTTGTCCGTTCCGGCATATTTAGCAACCTTCATTGAGACTCCGTTTTCGTCGGCAAGAAGATAACCGACATAATTATCACTGCCGTCAAGAGTCAGCATTTCAAGGCTGCTCTTGAAGCGTTCATTCAGTTCCAGACCTTTTCCATCGTAATAGATTCTGAGTTGCCTAAATGTCAGCCCTCCTCGCGGAGAAGGCATCCTGCCGAGAGTTATACGATTGTAGCGCTGGTAGAGTACGTCTATCATCTGCGACGTCATCGGCTGAGCAGAGTTTCCAACTCGAATAAAACAACCGGACTCGGAACGTCCTTTGCTTTTAATGTAGTATGGTTTTTCCGTTCCACTTGAAATAATTATCTTGACTACCGGTTTATCTTCCAGTTTTTCAAGGACAACATCAAATAGCCCCAAAGTCGACGGGCTTATATTATTGCGTATCCTGTCCACTATTTTGAGTTGCGTATCGTCAATGTCATTAACGCCTATGATATTACCTTCATTATCAACGCCGATATAGATAATTCCGCCTTCACTGTAATTGAGAAAGGCAACAACTTCACGTTCAAATTTATCGGTCAGAGTTAATTTATATTCAATTCTATTTGATTCGGTCACAAATACCTGCTCCTTTTGACATTTTAATTGAATTATACACGAGAATAACAAAAAGAATCTATCTATGTGAAGATACGGCTAATAGCGACGAATTATGGAAACAGACAAATACGAACG
The DNA here is from genome assembly GCA_009783355.1 of Synergistaceae bacterium. Classification (GTDB taxonomy): domain Bacteria; phylum Synergistota; class Synergistia; order Synergistales; family Aminobacteriaceae; genus WRNQ01. The sequence continues at coordinate 62,606 of WRHH01000011.1, read as the reverse complement.
TTTGAATCACTCTTCGAACATGCTATAATTTTTCTATATTCAAGCGGTTTTGAATTGGCTCTCAATTTTTCGAGATCTTGTTGCTTTTAGGTTATGGGAAATCAGGAGGTGGTTTACGAAGCATGAAGTATAAAGTAATTAATGTTTTAGGATGTGTCATTTTGAAGAAACCAAGTGTGTTTACCGGCGAACAACATATTTTATGAAGGAGGAAGTTTAGCTATGCGGACAAAGTTTACAAGAATTATTTTATTACTGGTGGTTTTATGTTTTTGCTTCACTTCGATTTCGTATGCATTTGATGTTAAAGAACGCGCGCAAGCAATGAACGGCAAGCTCATTGAGTGGCGAAGGCATCTCCACGCCAACCCGGAGTTGTTGTTTGACTTGCCGCAAACCGAGGCCTTCATCGTGCAGAAGCTCAAGGAAATAGGAGTCGAAAAAATCCAGCAAGGCGTCGCCAAGCATGGCGTCGTCGCTATTATAGAGGGGAAAAAGCCAGGCAAGGTGCTGGCGATACGCGCCGATATGGATGCTTTGAAAATAGTTGAAGATACGGGGCTCCCGTTTGCCTCGACAAACGGACTGATGCATGCGTGCGGGCATGACGTGCATATGTCCGGGCTTCTTGGCGCTGCGGAGTTGCTGATGCACTATCGGGATGACCTTCAAGGCACAGTGAAGCTTATCTTCCAGCCTTCCGAGGAAGGCGGAGTTGACGGTATAGGCGGCGCGCAGGCCATGATTGAAGAAGGCGTACTTGAAAACCCCAAGGTCGACGCCATTATCGGACTGCACTCGGGAAACCTCTGGAAAGGCGCAGTTGCCGGAGAAATCGGCTATCGCCCCGGCGCGTTGATGGCGGCCGTTGAATGGATAAACGTTACCTTCCACGGGCAGGGAGCTCACGGCGCCACGCCGCATCTCTCTATAGACCCCATTGTTATGGCGTGCCAGGCAATAACGATGATACAGTCGATAATCAGCCGCGAGTTGAATCCGCTGGATCCGGCTGTTCTTTCCGTCTGTATGATTAATGGCGGGACGGCGCCCAACGTCATTCCCCTGAATTGCTCCATCAGAGGCACTATTCGCACATTTAGCCCGGAAGGACGAAAACTCGTTGTGGATAGATTCACACAGATCTGCCAGGAGGTCGCCCATGCGATGAGGGGAAGCGCAACGGTTGAAATCGAACAAGGCGCACCGCCTGTCATCAACGAACGAACAATAACGGACAAGTTACAGGCTGCGGCAACCGAATTACTTGGAGCTGACCATGTTCATGAAATTCCAGAACCATCAATGACCGGTGAGGATTATTCCTATTATCTGGAGAAGGTTCCCGGGACGTTTTTCTTCCTTCCAACGACATTTGGTACCGAGCGCGATTTCCCGCACCATCATCCGAAGTTTGACTCCAACGAAGATGTCCTTTGGATCGGCGCCGCAACATTAGCCCAATTCGCTCTGACCTGGCAATAGAACGCTGGCAAACGCGTCTTGAAGTATTACAAGCCCCGTCTATTTCTCGTGAAAGGGCGGGGCTTGCTATTTGTCAAGTAAAGTAGAGACAGATGAATAAGCGTTTCTAATCCCGTGTTTCCCACACGATATCGAAGATTCGTCGTTTATCATGAGAACCAGCCGCCGTCTACTGCCAGCTTGTAAGCCGTGACGTTGACCGGCGCCTATGTACACAGGAAGGCCGCTGCCTTGCGAACGCCAGTGACAATGGCATTTTTACCATTTAGATCGAATAGTTCATTTTTACTGCTCCCTGATAAGTGTCGGTTTAAAGAAGCGCTTCGCGTGCAAGCATACATCCGCTGCCGAGTAACATAGCATAATGAAGGAAGAAACTGGCATACATGAATATAGGAGCGACTTAGGCATCTGAAACACTGTGGTAAGCTCGGTGGAGCGCATTACAAGCTTTAACGAAAACCAGAAAAAGACTGCTAAAAAAGCAACGCTGATACAGGACGTAAAAAGCCTGTAAAGAGTGCGGGTTTTTTCACCCGGTAGATGCGGCGATATCCAGTCGCCCACGCTGAAATGCCCCCCTGACGTCCACAACGATGCGGATCCGTAGAACACCAGTGAAGCGAAGCATAGCTCCACTATCTCGTCAAACCAATGGAAGGAAGTGATGGGGATGACCGCTTTGACTGCCGCAGCAGCCGCTGGGAAGCCCATACGGATCAACCAGTTCGAGAGATCGCTCGATAGTCTCAATCCAACATTAAGCAGCAACAGAAGCGCTAACACTGCAAAAAGCGTGATGGCAAGGACGCGCAGTATTTTTCGTACCCATTTGCCTATTACTTTCAAAAAAGCGGTCGCTATGCCGACTATTCTATTTTGCGTCATCTCACATCACTCCCATCATGAGGTTCGGCAGAAAGAGCGCAATGCCAGGAACAAAGGCGATGAGTACTGTGACAAGGAAGATTACTATCAGGTACGGCCATATCTCCCTGCTTAACGCCAATATGCCCACTTTAGCGAAACTGTCCACCGCGAATAGGCACATGCCCACTGGCGGCGTCAAGTTGCCAATCATTATGAGAAGCGTCATGACCACGCCAAAGTTGACCAGATCAATGGCAAACGTTTTTGCTATCGGTATGAAAAGCGGCAACGTGATGAGGAATATGGAATTCCCCTCAAGGAAACACCCCATTGTTAGAATGATGCCAATAACTATCCATATAACAGCGCTCTGAGTCGCTCCAAAGCCGACCAGCGTCGCGATGATATCGTCCGGCAGCTTTTGGTGGATTACAAACCAGCCGAAAAAATTGGCCGCCGCGATTATGAAAAGCAGGCTTACCGACTGACAAATGGAGTTGTAGACGATTTTCGGCAGCTCTCTGAACTTAAGGTCACGATAAAAAAATCCCAGAATCAGTGCGTACAGGCACACTACCACGGACGCCTCCGTAGGCGTAAAGAAACCTGACATTATACCGCCTATTATGATGACCGGCGCCATCAAAGGCCAAAATGAGCGCTTGAACTCCTTCCATCTCAGCTTCCATGACGCTTTGTGAGGAGCGCGGGGAAATCCGCGCCTGTTCGCTAGAATGGCTAAGGCTATCATCATCGCGATGCTCATCAAAATGCCGGGAATGAATCCCGCCATGAAAAGCCGCGCCACGGAGACACTGGTGATGGCGCCGTACAAAACGAAAGGAATGCTCGGAGGAATAACTGGCCCAATGACCGACGATGCGGCTACCAGCGTTGCGGAGACTGCCGGGTCGTACCCGTCGTCCACCATGGCCTTATGCTCAATTTGCCCCAGCCCGGCGGCGTCAGCTACAGCAGAACCTGACATGCCGGAGAAGATGACGCTTGCCAAGATGTTGACCTGTCCCAAGCCGCCCGGTATGTGTCCCACCATCGCTCTGGCGAACGAAAAAATGCGCTCCGTAATTCCTCCCACGTTCATGAGGTTTCCTGCCAGAATGAAAAAGGGTATGGCAAGCAGAGTAAACCCCGTAGTACCGAAATACATCCTGTGTGGGAGCATGGACAGGAGACGGGTTTCTCCAAGAGCGGCGAAAAAGAGCACCGGCGTCATCCCTATCGCGACCACGACGGGCACGTTTATAATAAGCAAACCTATCAATACCATGAATATATAAAGAGTGAGCATTTCAGCACCTCCGAAATTTTAGGGGAGCAGCGCTGTCACGCTCTCCCCTTGTTAAGACTTTTAAAGGCTCGCTTATTTCGTTATTTCGTGGCCTCGGCCATTTCCATCCACTTGTCGAAGTTCTCCTCGCCAATATTCTTCTTGATTTTATCGTAGGCAGGCCCCATCTTAGCTTTAAAGGGCGCAAGGTCGGGCGTGTCTATCCGGATCCCGTTTGAGCGCATTTCTTCTATTTGCTTCTGCTCTTCATCGCGGACGAGCTTACGCATCAGAAGGCGGGAACTGTCGGACTCCTCACGGATTATCGTCTGTTGTTCGGGCGTGAGATTATCCCATACTGCTTTCGATACGACATGCGTCATGGAGCTGTAGAGATAGTTTACGATGGTGATGAATTTCTGGGACTCATAGAGCTTAAGGTCGTATATGACGCTGATGGGGTTCTCCTGACCGTCAACTACACCCTGTCTCATGGCCATGACCAGTTCTCCAAAGGCGATGGTCTGAACATTGCCGCCCAACGCTTCAATCGCGGCTTGATATGACATAGCCGGCGGAGTTCTGATCTTTAGTCCCTGCACGTCATCGGGGGTCATTATCGGGTGCTTTGAGTTGGTTATCTGGCGGAATCCCCACTCCCAGCTGGAAAGATAAACAAGCCCGATTTTCTCGACCACGGGAGTCGCCAACGCTTTGAAGGGGCCGTCAAGAATGCGGTCCATGTGGTCGTAGCCGCCAATCGAGAACGGAATGCTGACCGCATCAAAGAGAGGAGCGTGTTTCGCGAGCTGATCCTGTCCTGAAAGGCTCATGTCGACCGCGCCAAGGAGAACCTGTTCCAACACTTCAGGGGGGCTGCCAAGGGCATTATTTGGGTAGATAACGATCTTGATAGCGCCGTTAGTCCTATTCTCCACGTTTTCAGCGAACTGTTTGGCCGCTGTGTGAGATGGATGACTTTCGGATCCGAAATGCCCCAGCTTCAGCTCAAGAGCTGCAAAGGCAGCGGACGCCCACGCACAAAACACAATAACAAGTAAAGCAACTACGATTTTTTTGCTGAAAAATTTCCTGCTCAAATCAAAGCCCTCCTTTATATTATGTGTAGAGGATGTAACAAAAGCTGGCGTCATATAAGCAGGGAGCCAACGAGCTTATGATCGGCAGAGAAGCTCGTTAGCGAAGCGAACCGTGTGAAAAGAAACAGCAGCTGCGCTGAGCGCCAAGTTTCCTCATCAGTTGTGCGAGTCGCTTAGTTTCCCCATCAATGCCGCCCTACAATATACTGCATACAAGACGCAGCCTGACCTCAATATATTGTGGGTTTATTGACCATTTTATTACTTTTATTACAGTCCCTCTAACTACTTTATCCGTTTTCTGGATAAATTTCAATACAAATCTTTCATGCTGATGACATCCATGTCGGAATAGGTTTGATTTTCACCGCACATTCCCCAGACAAACCGATACGCGCAGGCGCCAACGCCGCTATGAATGGACCAGCTCGGGGAAATTACCGCCTGTTTGTCACGGACTATGATATGCCGCGTTTCGTCCGGCTCTCCCATCAGGTGTACCACGAACGCGTCCTCTGGCAGATCCAGATATAAGTACACCTCCATGCGGCGGTCGTGCGTGTGGCTGGGCATGGTGTTCCATACGCAGCCCTCTTCGAGAGTCGTCATGCCCATCGCTAACTGACATGTTTTAACCACAGACGGGTCTAAGTATTTGTTAATAGTGCGCTCGTTGGCTTCCTTTTTGGAGCCCAGACGAGCCTTCACTGCCATTTCCAGCGTTATAAGCGCAGTTGGGTACGCCGCGTGCGCGGGGCAGCTCAACAGGTAGAATTCAGCGCCGCTGCCATTGAACGAGACGCTTTTTGTCCCCATCCCAATGTATAGCGCGTCATATCGTTTTAGTTTATACTCCTTGCCGTCCGCTTCGACTGTTCCGTCACCGCCCAGATTCAAGGCGACCATCTCGCGGCGTTCCAGAAAATAATCGACGCCCAGCTCCTTTCCCGCAGTCAGGGAAAGACCTCTCGAAACCGGACAAACGGAACCGGCTATCATACGATCCACGTGAGAGTAAACTAAAACAACTTCATCAGCCTTAAAAAGCGATTCGACAAGAAACTCCACCCTGAGTTGTTGTGTGTCATAAAGCTTTGCGTCCCTTGCGTTCGCAGCATAACGTACGTCCATATCGATCGCCTCCAACTTGTCTTACACTTTTGTATTAACGTTCCAAGTCATACGTTGTTGATAAAACTACAATATATTGTGTTCAAAACGCTATGCGGTCACTATATATTGTGGTTTGATTCGCAATTTCATTACTTCTGTTACAGCCCCTACATTGCTAATAGGGCGGGTCGTTTTTTTCAAAGTCCTACTAATTCATCGGCCTCAAGCAATAACTACTTAATATCAGGCTCTATCCATTTGGAAATTTCGCCCAGTTCATCGGATTTTATCCAGCCAAGGATTTTAGCTGTCCCGACGTCAACGACGAGCGCCCAGTTTACTTCCTCCATGTTCGCGTGAATATTTGGGAAAGAGTCTTCGGTTGCGTAAACCGGCCCCAGACACTTGAACCCTTTAGGCGCTTCGCCCGCCTTCGGCGCGCCTTCGTCAGGGGCGGCAAGCAGGGCGGCAGGGGCTGTCAGTTCTATTATTACGCTTCTATCCGGATTTCTCCATTCGTCGTACTCAAATGTATCGCCGACTTTAAATTGCGGCGGTCTCCCCTCCCTCAGCCGGTTAATATGAATTTTCACATGCTCTTCCGCCGGGCGCGTCACAACGTCATCCGCCCTGACATAGGCGAAACTTCTATTAAATTCGGTCATTTTATTGGTCTGCCTCAGCAATGAGTCCCCGTAAGGCCAGTAGTAAATTATCTTATACCAGCGCGAGCCGTCTTTGCTGTTTTCGACCACAACGGTGTCGGCATAGAGGTCATATTCCCACAGAAAGTCATTCAAAGCAGCGGCTTTTGTCTCGTCAGGCGCCGAATAGAATATTATGTTTTCACTTTTCGCCCTTATCCCAAGCGCGTCCGGAAAGCTATCCGCCGACGATGCGGCAGCGTAAAGAGCCGAAAATACCAACACAGCCAGAGTGTAACACGCTAATTTCTTCATTGCTTTCATAAACTGTTCCCTCTCTTTACTAGATATTTGTTTTTTCACTCAAAAAGCGTTATACTTTTTTTGATCCTCGTAGCGGGAAAGCGATTACATCGGTGATATTGGGGTCAGCTCCAATAAATTGGTTCAAGTCCAATAAAAAATATCGCTTTCGTAATTCACGGGGATCTTTTTTACTTTTTGCATTTTTAACTTTTTACATTTGCGTTTCTGCCGTCAAGTTCATCCCAGAAGTCGATGACCGTTTTAGCAAATTGCAGCTCTTTGCCTGTCCATCCGTACATGATGTTCGTCCGATAACCGTACTCGGGCAGGCAGACGTTGTTGTATCCGGCAGTCTGGACGCTGAACACGTTCACCTTCGGATTGACGCTCTCCCTGTACCGCGCCGCGAGTTTCGCCACGTCGACATAGCGCCCGTCCGCCGCGTAACCTTTTTGGGTATAGGCGCGTATCCCCTTGTCCGTGCCGTAAAGCCCCCCGTGTCCGGCCTGCTGGTCGGAATAAATGAAGATGTTGTCCCAGTGTTCGCTTTTTTCTATTGCATCGTTAAAGAATATCCAGACGCCGTTTTCGGTGTTCCCTCCGACATCGTGGTCCCTGCCGTTTGAAATCGACTGGCTCTGCCCCAAAATGCCGCGCCTTTTCAAAATCGGCGTGACGATAAGCCTATCTCCGAATTTTCCGACGTAACCTTCCTCGGAGTTTATAGCGGTTATGACGCTGCTGAGGTTGTCGATTTCCGCCACGGTCACCCTGCCGTACTCGGAGTTGAACGCACCCCACGCCGACCCGGAATTGTCTGACAGGCACATGGTTTTTCCCTTGAGCTTCGGCAGTTCCTCCGCAGCAATGTCAACGCATTCTTCGAGCGCGTCCAGGAGCGCTGTTTTGTGATTCGCTTCGGACGCCGATACGGCCTTCATCGCGGACCAATATCTGAACGGAAATTGTTTGCCTCCTTTCACTCCATTTTTCAGTTTTTCCAGCAAGCGTTGGCAAAACTCCCCATCGTTTATTTCCTCGAATATGCCCCGCAGGTTTCGGAGCAAAGCCATGTGCGGCATGTCTATTCGCTCCGTGATCTCAGCCCACGAACGCCCGGAAGAGCGCAGCGCCTCCCATGTCGCTGAGTCGTCCTTCACTTCCACAGTGCCTGTTTTCATAAGCTCGTCGATGCCGGGGCCCTTTGCGTGGCTTATTCTCACCGCATCGATGAGACCTATCCCGGAGTTTTTGTACTTGTAAAGCTCGTAGCGTGACAGCTGCGACAGTTTTTTCGCCCAGCTTCTTTTGAGAACGGACGGGACGCCCTTCTTTGAGCCGTATTTGAAAAGCCAATACGCAAGCTGTGACGCGGGCTCGTCGGCGCGGCTCATTATTCGCTGGTTCGCTTCGCCGAATCCGCCCCTGTTGGCGTCCGTGAAAGCGCGCCTGCCGGGGTGCCTCGCCGCCCTGACCATGATCACCTGGGGGTTCAGCCTCATGCCGTACTCGTGCCTCAGCGTTTCCGCCCAACTAACGGTCGTCCCGAAATCGAACGACAGGGCTTCGTCAATAGCTTCCTCCATTATCTCCGACGTTTTTTTGCCGCCGGACGAGTCGCAGATGACGACATATGGCGCGAACAGATCGTTGACGGCGAATACCGCGTCTTTAAGCCATTTTTTGGCGAACTCGCCGTCCCTGTAGTACGCCGGCTCGCCGAAAATTGATGAGGCTGTTATCAATTTCAGGGTGTCGATGGGGTTCAGTTTGTAAGAAATCCCACCCATAAAATTGATGACTTTGTCCCGTGATTCTTTTTTTTTGCCTAATATTTTCATAGCGTCCTCCGGACTGCCCCAAGCGCGGAGCATGATTGCTTATTTTAGCGATTAATATTGTATGTCTAAAACTCTTTCTTGGCATTTGCTTTTCCTGCGTCGGATATCAAGCGGAACAGCCTGAGTCCGCAGACAGCAAACAATACTCCGTCGGCGGTGTAACTCCGGAAAATATTGTGATAATGCTCATTTTGCAGCGCTCAACAGCTTGAGCTGGGTGATAGGCGTCGAAAACTATGAGCGCGTATCCCCATTCCCTCAAAGAATCCGCCGCACGTTTCAAAGCGACTGCTGCCTCCACTGACAAGATCGCCTCGGGGGCTCGTACCCGTCTATTTTCGACCCGACGAAATTGTCCTCTCCCGCGTACCGGATATCCAATACAGCATCGGGAATGACGTCCGCAGCGCGGATAAATCCCGGAGTATACGCGGCCGCACTACCGTGTGCGAAAATCAAATCGGCCATCGCCAAAATGACCGATGCGAATTCATTTTTGAATTTATACGTCATGATATACCTCCTTCAAAGGCTTATGCTCACGTTTTCGCGTTCGTTCTCGTCCGCCATGAAGAAGGGGACGCGCCCGAAACCCATCGCTTTCGCGAGCATGTTGGCGGGGAAAGTTTCGACACGGGTGTTCATCGCCCTGACGACGCCGTTGTAGTATTTACGCGATTGCAAAATGTCGTTTTCCACTTCGGCGAGCTGTTTTTGCAAATTGATGAACGCGCCGTCCGCTTTAAGTGTCGGGTAATTTTCCGAGAGGGCAAAAAGCGATTTCAGCGTACCGGAGAGCATTGTATCCCCCTTTGAGCGTTCTTCGAGATTTCCCGCGTTCGCCGCCATGTTGCGCGCCTTAACTACCCGCTCCAGAGTGTCGCGTTCATGGGCGGCGTAGCCTTTGACTATCTCCACAAGGTTCGGTATCACGTCGTAGCGCCTTTTGAGATAAACGTCCATCGTGGAGTACGCCTCTCTGACCTGATTACGAAGCCTCACGAACCCGTTGTAGATTCCCGCGGCAACGAGAAATAACGCCAGAAGTATTCCTCCGGCGATGTAGAAATATGTATCCATTTATAGCCCTCCTTAGTTTACGATTTTACCAGCTGCTGCCGCTGCCGCCCCCGCTGCCGCCACCCGAGCTTCCGCCGTCCGAGCTTCCGCCGTCCGAACTGTCACTGGACGGGCGCGAGGCGTCCACGGCCTTTGCGAATCCCGATAAACCGGAGGAAATGCCCGAGGCAAACGAGGAAGAACTGAAATACTTTTCCGAATCGCCGCTTTCGTACCACTCCGGCGGGCGGAACCCCACGTGCTCGAATTTTTTAGCCCACGTATCCGTGACGCCGAGAGTTAAGGCGTAGGGCAGGACGTTATAAAAATACTGGGGATTTTTGTTCGCCAGCATGTCGATCCGATCCCGTTCGGCGGTTTCAATAAAAGTTTTGAACCCCGTCAGGCGCTCCAGATATTTAAGCCCCAAATCCGTCCGGCGATGGCTTAAGGCCACAAGGGCGCCCGGAACGCTCAAGGCCATCGCCTCTATTGCGACGAGCGGGCCCAAGAAATAGGCTATTGTGCCAAATACAGTCAAGAACAACGCCGCTAAAACAAAGGGTCCGATTTTAGATTTAGTCTTTAGGATATATTTTATGGACGACCCGTGCATGACGCCTATTACCGTCAGAACAAGCCAGCAAACGCCGCTTGAGATCAGAACAAGCAACACATTCTCCATTTCCGTGGAGTCGCCTAACCACGCGTACATGATGATCAACATGCAAATCAGCGATGGGGCGCCTATGAGAAGCTTAAACGTGCCTTTTTTGAATATCCGCGTCCCGGGGCTTTCTTTGTGGAAGCGTACTACATCTTTGCGGGCGCTGTCCAGGTCCGAGTAAAATTCTTTTTCCGCGAGGTCGGACGTGGTCACCTGATCGTCTTTCGCCCGGCTGAACATCGCTCCGAACAGTTTCTTTTCGTAAGGTTTGGCATTAGGGCCGGGGTCGCACATTTTGCGGAGCGAAAACCCGTTCGCGATATCGGAGATGCGGAGATAGCCTTTGTCCGCCCAGTAGATAATGAACGATATAACGTCCATACTGCCAACCTCTCCGTACATGATATATCCGGCGTCGGCGGGGTTGAGCCCCGGGGGCGGATAAAATTCGACGGTCGGGAAGATTTTCCGTTCCTTGCCCCAAAAATACCAAAACAGAAAACTCGCTCCTGCTGCGGCCAGCGCGATCGCCAGATTTAATAACGAAAATCCCTCGCGGTGCGTCCTTCCGGCGGCGGATGTGAAATATCCTTTCGGCAACGGCAGGGCGACGGTGAGCTGTTCATGCGGCCGGTTCGTTCGAGTGAGCCGCCCGGTGATGACAGTTCCGTTCACTTCCCGCTCCACGTATGTGTTGTCCCTGCTTCCTTTAAACCCGTGGGTGAAGTTGAGGCGGCTCGCGTCGAGGGCGCGCGGCATTTCAATAGTAAACGTCATTTTGCCTATTGTAGTATCGTAGTCGGGGAGGATGTTGTAGTAAAGTTCATCCATGTCCTTTAAGCCGTCGTCGCCTATGTCGTAAACGTAGGAGAGCGTGTACCGTTCTTTTGAGTTCGCCCACTTGTCCGGATCGCCGACCCGCACGACCAGTTCCCCGCCGTCCTTTCGGGCGGAGAGCGGGCGTCCGGCGGCGGAGATATCGCGTATCTCCACAGGGTTGCCTCTGTACGAGTAGAGCGGTAGCTTTCTCTGGATGCCGTGCCGCTGCTCATTGAAACTCACCCCGTATGTCTCGGTAATCAGATAGCTGTTGTCGTCGCGCGCCACAAGGCGAACGTCCAGCGTTTCGATAACCCAGGGATACGCGGCTCGTGCCGGGCAGGGCGCAACTAAAAGCACGAAGGCAAACGCCGCGAAAAACAAAAGCGCTATTTTTTTCATAATATCTCCTCCTCAGCTTAACGTATTTGGGGAAAACATTTTATTTTCTTTTCTCCTCAGCCATTATGTTTTTCAAATTCTCTTTTTCATAACTGTTGAACAACGCCTCCGAAAAATTGTGATTGGGGCTGTACCAATCGCAGCGGGCAAACTCCTCGCTCCATTGTTTGGTTTTAAAGGTTTAGCCATGATTCGCGTAAACCGTATTCTCCTCCGCGTATTTTTTCGCCGCTTCCATGGACGTTTGAAGCTGGTCTTTGTCCATCACAAAGCCGCCGGACACGCGGAAAGTCGCTTTTCCGTCCGCCGAGCCCAGAATTATACCGTCCCCGTCCTCCGGCAAAAGGACGGCCACTGTGAAAATATCGGGGATCATCACGGAATACCCAAAACGGTCGTTGTTATAAAAAAGCAGTCCTTTGTCCTCTTCCGAAAATGGCGGGTAAAGAGTGTTTGTCTTTCCGGTGTTATTGTCTTTGAGCCTTATTTCCCCTTCTGTTTTCTCATCGCCATTCCCCTCCGGGGAGGGTATGAGAGAAGCGCCGGGGTGGTTCAGGAGTTCAGCTATTTTCTTATTCTCGTTTTCACTCGCGTAGTCCAATGCCGTTTTGCCCCCGTTATCTTTGTCTAACGCATCCGCCCCGTTATCGAGAAGGGCTTTTATCACTTCCGGGTTGATGTTCCATCTCGCCGCCGACATAAGCGCTGTCTGTCCGTTGTCATCCTTAGTATTGACACGCACGCCAGCTTTGATAAGAACCGTTATCGCTTCCGGATCGGGATTGCTCTGCGCCGCCGACATCAGCGCATTTCTTCCATTGTTGTCATTCGCATTGGCGGTCACGCCCCCTTTAATAAAGGCTGCTATCACTTCCGGCCTGCATAACGCCGCCGCTGTCATAATCGGTGTACTTCCATCATTATGCCTCACGTTGATATCCGCGCCTCCTTCGATAAGGGCTTTTATCACTTCCGGATCGGCGTTCTCTTCCCTAACCATTGCGGACATAAGCGCTGATAGTCCATATTCATTTCTCGCGTTCACGTTTGCACCTTTTTTGACGGCTTCAACGATTTTTTCCAAAGAACCTTCCGCGCAAAGATCAACGAAATCAGAATCGGTCATAGCATTAATAATTTTTCCGGCTGCCGCGTTTGTCAGGAGTCCTATGATCTTTTCATTTCCACCCGCATAGTCCAATGCCGTTTTCCCGTATTCATTTTTCGCGTGGACGTCCGCCCCCGCCTTAATAAGCATGTCCGTGATTTCAGGGCTATGGCCGAATGCGACAGCGCGCATCAATGCCGTCCAACCCTGATTGCTCGCGTTGACGTTCGCGCCCGCTTGGATAAGGGCGTTTGAAACAAGGGGGTCTCTGTTATTTGCAACAGAAGTCAACAACGGCGTCCAGCCGTGTTCATCTCTTGCGTTGACGTTTGCCCCGCCTTCGATGGCGTCAAGGACTTGCTGCAAAGAACCTTGCTGGCAATATCTCAAAAACCTGGAAACAGTCATCACGTCGTCATCGCTTATAACGCAGTTGACAAAATCCACGCCCTGGCTCTCCGTGATGGGTGAATCCATAGAGTTGCCGCTGAAGTTCGAGTTCGAGACGGAAATATCAGTGGCGCCGACTGAAAACATTATGTATCCATGGTTGCCGGTGAACTCGCAGTTTGTGAACGACACGTTGGGGGTCGAGTCAATTTCGATCAGTTCAAACTGCTCATTATCGCTGAACACGCAATTCTCGAACGCTACGGTTTCGCCTCCCGCGACTTTCATAATGGAGTAGGTACATTCATAAATTCGCGAGTTCGTGACCTTCATATCGCAGACGCCGCTGAGCTCAAGGCCCACCGTGCCGCAGCCGTACATACCGGCGTTATTTATGGCAATTTGCGAACAGTTCCCGAAACGGAACACGCCGCCTTCGCAAGCGCCTCCTTCCGAGTGTCCCGCCGTCAGGTTTTCCATTGTGATATCGCTGCAGTCCCAGAATGTCATCACGAAAGCGTATCTCGGATCGACGATTATCAATGTTTCGGACGCTTTACCCGTGCTACGGATCGTGAGGTTATTAATTCCGCTGAGAACGAGCTCACCTCCGTCGAAGGGGTCGTCCGACCACAAAACGCCTTTGTCAAGTTTTGGGCTGCCATCGTTTTTCAGGTTCGGGCAACGCGGCGCCTGCTCCGATTGGTTATTAAGAATCGGGTCCCACTCGGACAGGTTATATTTTCCCGGCGCCATCTCGATTATTCTGTCGGAGCCAATGGCCTCCAAAAATTCCCGCGCGTTCGTCACATTTATTATTCGATTTGCCGTCCCGGCTGCCGTGCCAATAGAGAACGCGGCTACCGAAAAGGACAAAAGCGCCAAAACCAATATCGCAAGTGAAACAACCACTCCGAACCTTCTCATATTTTCCTCCTTAATTTCTTATATAAGAACCTTCCTCATCCCTGAAAACGCCGCGCCTGATTTTGACCATGTCGTAAGCCGAAGGCGCGAAAAGCAGCGCTAAATAGAAAAGTTCCGTGAAAATCAAATCTAAAAGCCCTATCCGCACGTATTTGCCGCAAGCAAACACCAATAGTTGTATTACCATCCACCACATAAACAACCCGTAAAAAAGCCTGCCTAACCCCGCAGATATTCTGTATACGTTGAAATAGTGAAATCCAAGTGTACCAAAAGCGCCCCACCACCAGGGGCGTATGACAGCACTCTTTGAAAAACGGCTTATCGGCACATATTCAGGCATATCAAACGCGGACACGTCTATTCCAAGCGCGGTTATCCGGTCTTTTATCGGCGGATGGGTACAATACAACCTGCTATAGCTGACGGGGTCGGCGATACACATGTTACCGACAAGGGAGCTCTTGGCGAGGATCTTCGATCTCGGGTCGCGCGCGATTTTCGCCAGCGCCCGCGCGAGGGCATTCGGGTTGCGTGTAATTTTCACAGCTGTTGCGTCCGCCTGATATTCGCGGCGGCGCGAAAGCGCAAAGCGCAGTACAGGCGCGACCACGTAACCGAATACATAAAACATGACGCCTATAAAGCACAGGATCAAAGCATTTTTGGCGCTTCCTTTTTTGCCGCGCGACAAACCCTCGCCCGCCCCCCGGAAACACATCGCGCCGAGAAAAAGAAAGCAGCCTATCCCCGCTACGACAATAAGCATCAAGAGCGAGTCGCGGTTGCCTATATGGGCAAGTTCATGGGCAATCACCGCCTCAAGTTCGGCTTTTTCCAATTTTTCGACTATGCCCTTGGTCAGAGCTATCGAGGCTTTACTCGGATTGCGTCCGGTTGCGTAAGCGTTCAGCGAATCATCCTCTATGATGTATATCTTCGGCGTCGGAAGCCCCGCCATGATGGCAGTGTTTTCGACGAGCCGGAACAGTTCGCGGTTTTCCTCGAAAGTGACTCGACGAGCGCGCGTCATATCGAGCATCATCCCGTCTCCCGAGTAGTAAGAGATAACTATCCATACGGCAACAACCGCAATCAAATACGGATAGTACTTAAGCGTGGCCTGCAACGCATACTCCAGAACATCCGCAGCGTCATCGACCGCCGCGTACAGGAGGGCGAACAAATATACCGTCAAAAACAGGGCGACCGGAAAAGCGCACAGGATAAAAACCGTCCTGCGATTATTGGCGGCTATGTGGTCGTAAATATTAGTGGCGTTCGTCATTTATTTACCGCTGGAAATATATCACATGATCAATATCAAAACCGCAGATATCATTAAAAAGCCGCCAAGAAAAGTAAACCACGTCCACCAACCCCAGAACACGCTTATTTTTCCAGAATAGTGCCGCTTCGGATCGGCCGGATTGTAAAATACTTTAAAGCTCTCGCCCTCTTTGGATTGCCTGTCGTTGGAACCGGCATACTCGACGCCTTCCACCGAATACTTGTATTTCGTTTCATATGTATATGTCGTTTCATAAGTATTCCTTTTGCCCTCAACTCTGTCGCGCGAGACCTTTTCAACGCAGCCGGCGACAATGGCGTCCGTCTTTGCCGTGCAGTCCTTTTTCAGTTTCATTTGCCTCCACATCATGTAAATAGCGGGTAACGCCACAGCCAATCCAATGAAAAAACACGCTCTGAAAGCTCCCCATGCCCCTGAATTCATTGCTATCCCCTCCTTTAAATATGCCTGAACGAAAACGTTGAACACAATGACCGTTATACACGCGTCATCGAATTAGTTTCGTGAATAACATTGTCTTTTTCATTTTTTCCTCATCCGTAAAGTCTTATCAATCTGCTGCGCGGGCTTGGATGTATATTGACAACACACGCCCGTTCCCGTCGAAGCGAATCCACAGGTCGTTGAATTCGGAATGCCAGTTCCAACGTTCGACGCCTTCGTCATTATCTTTTTCGTCCGGCTCGCCGCATAGCTTCTTTATCGAATTTCTATCGTCGCTCCCTATGGTTATGCCGCCTATTAACGCGCCATTCCGTTCGGTGTAGAATGTCTGTAAATAAGTAATTGTCGCTGGAAAACCGTTCGGTGTTCCGTCGCTATTCGGCAGGTTTTCGTAAAATGTGACCCGAAAATCAGGCTGATCGACGGAAGTGTATATGACATACTCACCTACAAACTCAAAGGCCTCGCGCTTGATTTCAGCTTCGCCCCAATTGCTGACAATCTCCGGCAGGTTGGCGCCGATGCTCTGTATGCAAGCTTCATGCAGGGCCATCCAGTCGAAATATTCCCCCGCATAACCGGATTTCCGGTTCGATTTGCTGGAAGCTTTTCTTACGCCCGTCGGCGTCTTCAGAATGCGCTCCATGTCTTCCGCTTCCAACTCGGAAATTGTCACGAAACTTGCGCTGACAAAAGCAACGTTCGCCTTAAAACGTTTGTCCCAATCGCGCAGTGATTTTATTGCACCTCTATCAGTCGCGGGCAGCACGATTTTATACCACTGCGAATTATCGTCGTCGCAGGTTATCGGCCATTTTTCCGCGAAAAAAACGTCCCCCGTGTTCATCTGCGCAACGACGCTCCCGCCCGCTCGGGGCTGAGGCCGCAGGTTGACGTTCGTCCCCTTTATCGCGAGCCGCACATAACCGTCCTCCGCGCTCGCCGAAAACGCCGCGCCACAAAGCACTAACAAAATAACCGTAACTGAAAAAATACGTTTCATGATAAACATCTCCTTTATAATGTAGCGCAAATCAGATATTTTTGTAATTCGCTTTTTCTCCATACGAGAAAGAACCTCTAAAATAGCTCTTTTAAGTATTATAGAGCAGTATAGCTTTCACGTCCAATGCTTCTGACTTGTCGCTTTTGTTTAGTTGCTATAACCGCTTTATATACTTTGTGTTCTTTCCTGTCCCGACCTTTTCCACTGCCCCGCTCTTGACCATTATGGCGAGCGCAGCTTCTACGGTTGTGGGGCTCACGTCTGGCAGTACATAGCATATTTCTTGTTTGGAGACAGGCAAAAGACTGTTTAGCACAGTCAATTCCACCCGTTTGCGTTTGTTCGCCTTTTTTACATGAACCATGGCAAACCGTTTATCAAGCTCTTTATAGCAGTAAAGCAAGGTGGCAACAAAATTCATAATAAACGGGAGGAAACTATTGGCGTTTTCGTGCCAACCTTCAGAGGACAAGCGCAGGGCTTCATAGTAATCCCATTTGCCCTTGTTTAACTGTTCCTCAAAGGAGATATATTTCCCCGCATCAAATCCACTTTTGAAAAGCAGGAGAATAGAAAGCAAACGGCTCATTCTTCCATTGCCGTCCGCGAATGGATGGATACAAAGGAAATCAAGAACGAAACACGGAATCAGTAAAAGCTGGTTGATGTTATTGTTGTTTCTCGCGTCCATAAATGCGAGGACAAGCTGCTCCATCGCGGCGACAGTTTCGTCAGCAGTGATCGGTGAAAATCGTATCTTCCGGAAACCGGCTGCGTCCACTTCCATGATGAAATTATCGTTCCGCTTGTATGCGCCGCCGCTCACGGGAGTAAAGGACAGCATGATTTCATGCAAACGTAGGATATCCCGCTCACGAATATCAAGGCTATGAAAGTTTTCGTGAATTAAACTAAGAGCGTCGCGATATCCTGCAATTTCCGCCTCGTTGTGATTCTGCGGCGCGCTGTTCCGATTGACGATTTCATTGATACGTTGATCGCTGGTTATTATTCCCTCAATGGCGTTCGATCCTTTGACAGATTGTACCTTTGCAATGCTTTCAAGACGGGGAAAAACATCAGGGTAATTTTCTTTAAGCCGATCTTCACGCACACGCAGCTCGGTAATAGCGCTCACTACATTTACAAGCCCTGCAGGAAGCATACCACTATCTAAAAATGAATAATCAAATTTTCTCAAAGCGACCCCTCCCCAACTATTCTGCATATATTATAGAGCATTATATGCAGAATATCAAGGTGGTAATGGAACTATTATGCATATATATTGTATTTTTATATGCAGATATAAACGACCATCATGCAGAATCGTGAATCACTGAATTTGATTGTCCTAGTAACGTTTATCAGGCGGATAGAGCATCACTCCATTCTGCGGTTTCTTGCTGTATAGTTAGCGGGGTTTAAAAATGATATCCTATTCCTGTTCTTTTCATTACTCCGTTGGCTCACGCGTCTGGATTTTATGACATTTCATACAGAACAGCATCTTGCCTTCCTTGACGAGTGGATGGATTGACAAGGAATTACCGTCGTGACAAAATCACTTGCATGAGGTATAAAACTATATCACTTGGAGGGAAAAAAATGAGTTATTTTGGTAAGACTATGTCAATTCTATTTGTTATTTTCCTGATCGTTCCGGCATATTCGCTTAGCGCAGAGGTGAATGAAGAGTATAAAGGCGTACTGGCTGAATGGGAATCGTCTTATACTAAAGCTGTAAACGAAAGAGACGCGGACAGCGGAGGTTTATCTTTTGAGTTCTATGATATGAGCGATCTTGGCTCTGCAAAGGCATATTATGCGTTATATGACATTGACGGCAACGGAATACCGGAGCTCATTTTAAGAAAAACTAGCAGTTATGAAGACATTATTGCCTATATATTCACAATTAAGAATGGAAAAGCAGTAAATATCTTTGGTTACTACGGTAAAGATTTCAGCTACATGGAAGGCAAACCGCGTGAAGTTCCGTGGAGCAGGGCCGGGTCAAGCGTTATTCTAAGCAGCGGCTTAATAGATAGTACAGATGGGGATTATGCAGTATATAGAATAGCTGACGACGGTTACAGCGTAATAAAGTTCGCTTCGAGCGAACCGTATGATTATCCCGACGAGGCTAGCTTGGATGAGGCTGAATGGAGATACTACGCAAATAATAAACAGGTTGATTATGATGCTTACGTTCGACATCTTAACGAGCACGGTTATAAGATAGGCGGAAATAACACAAGAGCAAAAATTGACTGGGTAGCTGTAAAATGATTGCACCCTATTAAAGTAGCTCGCTACGATGACGGGAAAGACGCCTGATAAAGGAGTGAACAGCATTTATTTTCAATGGCCACAGACAGGCGTCGGCTCGCTTTTTCAAGTAACCTGAAAGCTTCTGTATTTATAAGTTTGTCATTTCTTCTTGCATAACTTATTACGAATGAAAGCCTTCATTAACTATTTTTCTTTTCCAACGCCAATCCTATCAACCGGTCCGCATAATCAGCCATAAACAAGGGGATATTGAGCAAATCGTTGTCCAATTTCAGGTTTTGCATGGAAAAGCGTACGCGCAACTTAACCTTGTCCCCATACTTTTCACTATATTTTTTCAAACTTGTACTTCCAACATTTCCCTCGGATTTAACTTCTATGGGGATAATATCGTTGTCCCGCTGGATTATGTAGTCAATTTCATAACGGGGATGGTCGGTTGACCAATAACGTGGAACCGCCTCAACCTGCCCGGTGAGCGCCTGCAGAACATAGTTTTCGCTTAGCGCGCCCTTAAATTCGGTAAACAATCGGTTCCCCTCGCCAAACGCTGTTGGAGACAACAGTGCCAGACGGCGCAGCAGTCCCACATCCACAAGATATATTTTGAACGTAGTCAGATCGTCATATGCCGAAATTGGCAGTCCGGGCTCTGTGCACCTGTAAATTTTGCTGACTAGCGCGGCGCCGCACAACCATTGAAGCGCGTCTTCGTACTCGCGCGCGCGCGCGCCATCTATGACGGCCTTATATATGAATTTTTTGTTTTCGCGCGACAGTTGCGACGGGATGGATTTCCATATAAGCGACAGCTTTGGGAAGTCTTTCTTCTCGGAGTGCTTTGCAAAATCCCGTTCGTAAGCGCCAAGGATATTAGAGAGAGTCTGCTGCACTAATTCAACATCCCTGTCTTCTGTCCACGAGCGTACAGATTCAGGCATTCCACCGGTTATGAAATACATTTTCAGTTTTTCATAAAGCGGATTAAAGAAGGCTTCCGGTATAAGCTCAAGGCTGCTTACCGAGCCAAGATATTCCGCAAGGTTGCCGTCGCCGTTCGCCATAAGGAACTCAGTGAACGTCATGGGCGCAATATCAATAAAGTCCACTTTTCCCACAGGAAAATAAGAAGGTTTGGACAGTGCGATGCCAAGAAGTGAACCGGCGCACGCGACATGATATTGAGGCGCATTTTCACAAAAGTATTTTAACGTGTTTAGCGCTTTGTCGCATTCCTGTATCTCGTCAAAGATTATTAATGTTTCATGCGGCTTAATATTTTGACCGCTTGCCATAGTCAGGTTTTGCAGTATCCGGTTCACATCTTTTGTCGTTTCAAAGAATTGCTTATATTCCACGTTTTCGTCAAAGTTAAAATACGCGATTCCTCCGTAATGCAGCTTTCCGAATTCCTTAAGTATCCACGTCTTCCCCACCTGCCGAACGCCTTTTAGAATTAACGGTTTTCGATATTTTGAGTCTTTCCATGCGATAAGCTTATCAAAAATTATGCGCTCCAACACCATCACCTCACACTATTTCACGAAATTATATCAATCACATCACACTATTACAAGTATAATATGACCAAGATAAATCAGATATTAACGTACAATATCCATATCCGCTTTAGCCTGAAGCATTGCTCTGTAACTTTTGGTGATTTGCTCCTCAAGAACCTTTCTCTGAGCGAGAATCTGGTTTTTGATTTGCAACAATGTACTTGCGCCAGATGAGAGCGATTGTTCAAGTTTTCGGCGTTGTTCTGAGATTTTCCTATCAAGATTTGCAATATCCTGTGAATCGACTCCGCAGCTCGTATCAAAACGAAATTGTTGTTCGATACTGCTCCGCCAAGCCAGTAATTCTCCTTTTAACACCGGCCCGAATCCTGGAACGAGCATTGAGTACTTAATATCTTTCGCACTTTCTATATTGTAAGATTCGAGCACAGCTTTCCGACTAGCGCCTATACCAGGTATGGAAGCATTCGCAATTGTATAACGATCAAGAAAGCGATCTAGTTGCAACCTTTCACACTCGTCTTTAAGGCGCTGTAAATGTCGCTGTCGAACAGCAGGGATATCTTTCCATTGATCTCTGAGATTATCCAATTCACGCATCTTTTCCAGAAATTTCCAGTCACCGGCTTCTCGATCCCAGTATTTTTCGAGGGACAGAAAACGCGCTTCGGCATCTTTATGCTTACGGAAGAATTCTTGAATTTCCCCTCTCTTCATTCTGTCTCCACCCACGATACCTATAAGGACAATTCCGTTGATAATCCAAAGGATAGTCAGTAGCGGAATTGCAAAGCAAAGGATGACGGTAAGTGTGAGAATAACCCGTCTGAGAGTGGTTTGCACCAGCTTTGTGTGATTTATAGAAATCGCTTCTTCAGAAGGTTTGATCGAATCCGATGAGCAAATGCTTGTGATGTTTGGCGCCATTCCAGGAGATGGAATGGATTTGATCTGATTCCAGACCAAATCCATATTGAATTCTACACCGCTGTTTCCAGACAATACATAAACATTGAATAGAATAACCCCGGTTGTGGCTTCCATTTTGCACCATGGGCATTCTGTTAATATTGAGAAATAATAATGGGAAGCATTTACATTGCATTTCTTGATGTGTGACTCCAGCGTTTTTAACGCCTCAACCCATTCTTTCGCCATAGGACGCCCTTGATTAAAGCCGCTACGTGAAAATGCTTTTTCAAACAACGTAGCGATAGACAATGGGACAATAGCAAGAGGGGGAGCGCCGGGAGGCGGTTCCATTTGTTGAAATTTGCTCTCCTTTCCGTAGACAAACCGGAATTCCGCGATAGATTTTTCCAAAGACATTTCTCCTTGTCCAAGAAAGCGTCCAGCAAACGGATGTTTGCCCATGAAGAGCAGATGAAATATTAACACGGCAAGGCCAAAATTGTCGTGATTGACAGTACGGATAATACTCCTGAAGTTTTTTTGATTTTGCAATTCTGGCGGAGTGAAGGTCGGAACTCCAACGGCACACAAAAAGTTGTGATTGTCTACAGAAATCTGGAATGAATCACAATCAATCACCCGCACCTTCGCATCACTCGAAACCATGAATCCGCGCTCATTGACATCACCCAACACTACGCCTGAATCATGTATGTTCGCGAATACTCTAGCAACATTCGTTGACGCATGAAGTAAAAATCGCCAGTCGGCTTTGGGAAATTCTACTTTCCTGCTACGTGGATTGTAGAGATTATGAATATCTTTGTGATCGACAATGCGGGGCATGATAAATCCACGAAGGTTTTTCCCAGAGGTTTCCCAGAGTCCTTCAGTGGGCCATGCGGCAAATGCTCGGAGATTCTCGTTTCCCAATGAAATCAGAGCGGCAAGTTTTTCTTGCTTTTCCCGATCAATCGCTTTGAGATATAACTTGGCGACTACATCGGATCTGTTTGCGACTTCATAAATCGCACCTTCACCGCCACAAGCTAACTCAGCGCCAAGCTTTAGGAATCCAGATTTTGCCCGAAATAGTGAACCACAAAATTCATTCATTTATGCTCCCGGAACGTGGTGTTGATTCATTATACTTCTCGACTGTTATTTCTTTGCGGCGCGTCGCCAATACCAACGTCTTGTCGTCGTCGTTGCGTTCGCAGATTGATGGCGAGCTTAAATAAGCCGCCAGCGCGTCGGAGAGCTTGTCATTCACTCCTTCGCCTTTGACCGAACGCACGGGTGGAAACATCTTATCAAAGAATGGCTCGAAAACAGCTTGCGTCGCATATTGGATAACTAGCGATTCAATGCCGTCACTGAACGCTGCTAATTCTATGATTCGCCTCTTGTGTGATTTAAATTCCAACTGGCTCTCAGCGCAATCATCTATCGTAAAAAACGTTGTATTTGCAAATTCGCCACGCTGTGGCCAGTGAGCCAAACTCCAGTTTTCGCCGTACGAGACTACAATCGCCCCATCTCCTACCTGCATCGTTGCTGCGGTGTTCTGTCCGATAACTGCAATCAGCAATGTGCAAGCGTAGTCACGAACCACGCCGCCGTCTTCTTTGGCCTGAGTCTTTATTGCCGTTTGAACCGATCGCAACCAAGACCGCGCCACATCAATATTGATGTCCTCAACTTGACCTCTCTTTGCCAAGTAGACTTCGACTGCTTCCGCCACAGTGCAACAGGCAATGGAAGAGCCAATCTCAGCCTTGAGTGCGCTTCCAGCCCCATCAGAAACAACAACGAGAAGCACATCATATCCATCTACATCCTGAAATATCTTTGCGATAGCATAATCTTGGCAAGGAATACTTAGCCGTTTGTGCGAGGTCCCGGTAACGAAAGCGGTTGCTATTCTCCATTGTGTTTCGTCGTTCATCCAACTTCGCCCCAACCATCAGGAGCAGTCGGGTTTTTCATAGGAACGGTTTCGCCAGGTTGGGATCTCGAAACAGAACAAAGCGAGTTGGACAGCCAAGAAAAGAGGTCTCGAAAACGGAGCCCTTTCAATTTCAGCGGCTCGCGTACTGAAATTTGAGACAACTTTCCGAAATCTGCTTCCTCTATACCAACTGCAAAAAATTGGAAACCTTTGGTCTGTTCACCTTCATGGACAAGAGACGCTGCCTGTTGCCAATAATCTGTTGGCGAGCCGTCTGTGATAAGAAATATCCAAGGTCGAAAGAAAGGGATACCATTGGCATGATATATGTCTTTCCGTTGTCGCACCATACCTATGCCTTGCGTAATGGCGGCGCCCATCGGGGTACCGCCGGACGCAGAGAGAGTCGGTGGCATAAAGGCATCGACAGTTGTGAAGTCGGAAACTACGTTAACCGGGCCAAAGGTAACGATAGCCACCTCTACACGTTTTGCAGCGAGAGAATCTGCCATTAACTCGTCTTTGAACGTTTCTAATCCTGCATTAAGTTCATGGATGGGACTGCCTTGCATTGAACCCGAAGTGTCGAGCAGTAACAGACATGGGCATCGTGGCTCGGGATTATCTGCAAACTCGGTCACATCAAAAGGCACTTGTTCAAATTCGCTCATTTTTCCAATATCCTCCTCATTTGCTTGCTGTGTGAGATTGGAGCAGGTTGTTAATAATATCGAAGTCGTCGAATAATAAAGTTATCAGATAGCTTCCTTTTTCGAACCTAAAGAACGAAACTTAAATAATTCTGCAAAACTTTAATACCTGACCTCCACCCAGAGTTTGAAAACATTTCTGGAGCGGTTTTTTCTTATAGCTTTCTCAAGATAAATGATATTCTAATTTCATTGTCTACTCTAAAACATTTTAACATATCTTTTTTTACTGTCGAAATTTAAAAAGAAAATCATTCTGAACTGTGATAAAGTCAAAGAAATGTTGTAGGATGATGCTGGACGGACTGCATTCAACGTCATCAACATAAAAAGATATAAATAGCTATGACTTATCTGAACATGTGGAGCTATCAATGAAAAAAGAAACATTAAAAATCAAAAACATACCCGCAGTTTTGTGGGGAGAGAAATCGAACAGCGTTTATATATACGTTCACGGAAAACTGTCGAGCAAAGAGGAAGCGCAGGACTTTGCAGAAAAAGCTGTCCAAAAAGGTTATCAGGTTCTCAGCTTCGACCTTCCGGAACATGGCGACCGCGCAAATGAAGACTATCCTTGTATGGTCTGGAACGGAGTTCACGACCTTAATATCGTCGGAAAATACGCGGAGCAGAATTGGAGCGATATTTGCCTATTTGGCAACAGTCTGGGCGCGTATTTCAGTTTGCTTGCATACAAGGACTTTCCGCTTGGAAAATGCCTTTTTCTTTCACCCGTTCTTGATATGGAACGCCTTATACGTAACATGATGGAATGGTCTCGCGTCAGCGAGCAGGAGCTGAAAGAAAAACGGGAAATTGCCGCTTCAATAGGCGAAACGCTCTATTGGGATTATTATTGCTATGTGAGAGAAAATCCGATTGACAAGTGGAATGTGCCAACGGAGATCCTTTACGGTTCGGATGATAACTTGACCGAACGGTGGGTTGTTGAGAGATTTTCTGAACGCTTCAATTGCGGCTTAACTGTCTTAGAAGGCAGCGGGCATTGGTTTAATACAGAACGACAACTTGCTTTTCTTGACGGGTGGATTGATAGGCATGTCAAATCTTGATAAACGAGGTGACTAAAATGAACTATATCACTGCGCAGCAGGCTGCTGAAAAGTGGGGAATATCTGATCGGCGCGTTCGTGTACTGTGCGCACTTGGGAAGATAACGGGAGCTGTTAAACTTGGAAAATCATATCGATTGCCGGAAGACGCGAAAAAACCTTCCGGCGTCGCTGGACGGCCAGAAAAAATAAAAAATGACCGTATCCGTTACCTGAAATGGGATAATGAGATCGTTGGCGTTGTCGCAAAGGATAATGCTGTATCTTTTACTGCGCCTCTATACAATGAAGTCGTCGCGCTATACACAAAGGGGCGGGCTAGCTGGTCGCCGGAGCAGTTCAATGACTTTCTTGCCGAGCGCATGGTCAGCCGGGAGCGGCGGGACATCGAACGCATCCTGTTCCGTATGGGCTTATCCCAGTACGACGTACCGCGTATCGCCGGGGTAACGAGAGGAATTCATCCAAAGGATTTGTTATGGATAGCCCGGACAAAAAGCGAACGGCTTGACGATGCCATGACGGATGTGTTCTCGTCGGTGTTCCTGAATCGCTTGGACTTAGTCGGCGATAGCATAGATACGCCGGAAGGCTACAATATAAAAAGATATGGCGTTTATAACGGAAAATACGGCGTCTACAAGCAACGTATCAGCCCGCTGACAACGGATGTGGAATCAGAGGTTGCTGTCAGCCTGTTGGGAGATAAGTTGGGCGTGCCGGTATGCCCTGCGGTTCGGGTTGACAAAGACACGGTGTTTTCCACTTTTCTATATGATTTTTCCAAGGAATATATTGTCCATTTCCGGCGCCTGTTCGACGGCGCGCGCTCGGATAACGAATACAGTAACCTCGTTAGCGCGCGGCCGCAGTACCGGGATGATATTGCCCGTATGATCCTGCTCGACTTTATTACACGGCAGGACGACCGGCATTTGTCCAATATGGCCATAAAGATTGGAAGCGCCGAATCATTTTACGCGCTATACGACAACGGTCGCAGCTTGTTTTACGAAGACACCGAGGAAATGGTACATAACGCGGTCAGCGACCCCGCCAAGTATGCCACCAGCTTCGGCTATTCGGGGACATACTGGGACTATGTTCAGGAAATCGCAGAGGAACGGGAAGGTCTTGAAGGGCTAATCAATATAGAGTTGAGTGAAACGGACTTAAAAAATGTCCTCATCGGGGCCGGATTCAGCGGATACCGTTTGTACGGCGCGGCAGAATGGATTCTTAGGGCAATGGACATGATCCGGACGCTGTTCTGAATTTCATAACATACTGAGTTCAATTGCTATGACAGATCTTCGCTCATTACACAATTTTTTAGCGTCGATTTGCTATTCTCATTCTCTATATCGTTGTTTTTTTTGGCCTTATTATTCGAAAACGCACTGTTTTCTATGACTGAAGACGAGTTGTTGTTATATATTCCTCCTCCGGCATTAGAGACGTTTTCTGATATTTGACAGTTATTCATGGTCATAGTTGACAGCCAGTTGACTATTCCTCCGCCGCCAAACCTCATCGCTCTATTTTCAACCAAAACGCTACCCGATATTTCAAGTGAAGAATTGAAATTGGATATCCCGCCTCCATAATAATTCGCTGTATTTGATAAAAATTTGCACCCCGAAATTTTAACCGAAGAATCAACGTTTGCCACGCCTCCTCCGTTGCCGGGAGTAGTTTCGTTATTTGAGAAAACGCAATTACTTATATTTGAAAATGAATCTTCGTTATGCATACCGCCGCCGTATTCTTCCCCTTTGTTTTCGTCAAAAACACAGTTCTTTATCTCCAGGGTAGAGCTGTAACTGCTCATGCCGCCGCCGCGGAAAGATGATTTGTTGCCGGAAAAAGTGCTGTCTAAAACTTTTAATATACCGGTGTAACTTAGCATTCCGCCGCCATGGCTGTAAGATTTATTTGATAAAAAAGAGCAATTTTTGATGACAGGGGAGGAACAATGGTTGTATACCCCGCCTCCGCCCTCGTTAAGGGATTGATTTCCTGAAAAAGTACAGCTGAGAATCAAGGGCGAAGAGTAGTAGTTATACATCCCTCCTCCATATTCATAAACCACGTTGTCCGTAACTATGCATTGACTTATCAGCGGGGCGCCGAATATATCGACGTAAATTCCACCGCCGTTTTGAACATTCATCCCCCCGGTTATCGTGAACCCGTCAAGACATGTATCATCGCTCAAAGATTTGCCCACTGCCGTAACAACCGCAACCCTGCGCGAGATTTTGCCTCCGCTGAGAACGGTTGCATTTACTTCTGCGTCGCGTTCGTCAATTTTCGTTTCCGTTCCTGCAAATCCACCATAAAGCTTTAGCCCCTTTTTTAAGATGAAAGAGTCGTCTGATTCCGCGCCCGGGCTGTATGTGCCTGCTGCTACCCAAACGCTGGCTTCTTCTTCTAAACAATCCATTAATCCTTTTAAATCCCTCGCTGAGTTTTCCCATGACGAGCCGTCCATTTTCCCGGCGCCATCCTGAGTTACGTAATACCTCGCCTCTTTCGCAAACCCCGTCGATATGAAGGCAATGGGTAATATCACCATACATACAGCCAATATCAACTTTGAACTAAATTTTTTCATAGCTATAGCGACCCCCATTATTAATGAACTGCATATAATATATCACCTTATTGAGCGTTAATTAAAAACAGGCCCCCGGAAAATCCGAGAGCCTGATAAATTAAAGCTGCTTGTCGGTATTGCCGTTACTTTATTCAACAAAACCTAATACTTTACACTCGCGGATCTGGGTGTTGCCCTTGGTGTCAACATAGACATTGTAGGGTCCAACTTTGTAAGTACCGGCAGCGTTGTTGTTGATCATGAATGTAACCGGTACATATTCTACTTCGTGGTCGTTATAAAGCTCAGTAACGAAAATAGTTAGTTTGTTTTGATTGCCGTTCAGTTTTTCGACTTTCGCATCGGCGACAACCTCGAACGCCTGCGCCTTGAACAGTATAACTTTATTGTCTGGCCCGATATTATCCACGGTAAGCTTTGCATATTCGTTCTCTCCCGCAGTTATCACTTCGGCTCTTCCTTCGGCCCAATTCCATGCATACCAGGCGCCCGGTCTTTGGGTTTTCTTGAGGTACGCCTCGAAGTCTTCCGCCAGCATATTTACTTTGAAGCTGCTGAAGGCAAGCAACGGACCTCTGGCTATTGAATCAGTAAATTCCGCCTTTTCCTCCTGAGTGAGAAGGAGCGGGAACTCTATATGCGTGCCGCTGACAAAGGGAAGCATTTTGACGTCGCCGGCAAAGTATGTGTTTAGCTCTGAAGCGTCCCCCATGAAGCGGTACACCGGGAAATCCTGATTTAGCGCTACGGGAAGGAACCCATCCTTCTTGGAGAACGCCCTGCTGTACCAGTAGTTTCCAAAGTTTCGCGCGCCCGCAGGCTCAAGGGTCAAGGCGGCGTGAGGGCTCTTGTACTGGTTCGTGTAGATAACAACGGAGTCCTTCGGGAACTCCACGACCTTCTCTCCCTTACTCGCGCCGGTGATTCCGACGGAAAGCTGAGGAACGCCCGTGGGGAATTCAGAGCCTCTGAAGTACTGGAATGACTGACCAAATCCTGTGACTGTGTAGAATTCAACGGGGATGGTAACGGCTTCTGCAAGGCGCTCAATCTTTACGCCTGTGTACGCAACCCTCTCCGCCGCTTTGACTATCGCCTCGGCGTCCGGGCCGTGAAGAATGTATGCCGTTGGGCGTTTTACGACGGAATAATCCAGCGCGGTATGAGCGGAATTTCTGTAATCCTGAGCGGAAACGTAGCGCGAACGGTGTATCCATGACTCAATAAAGTCTTTGCGTACCACGGGAGTATTCCAACCAGGATCGCCCGCTGTAAGTTCCGGGTTTCTCACCAAACGAAGGGTCGGAATACCTTCTCCCGGGACTCCGTATTCGTGTGACAAATGCTGAGGATTCGTGTTCTTAATAGAGATAACGAAGTCTCCCTCATGAGTGGTTAAGCCCGGCCTGACGGACGTTCCCTCGGCCATTGCCTTTCTCGCGTTGTCGACCCCGGCCTTAAGGATAGGTCCGCGTACCGGATCGGCGAACGCTTCGATCATCGACGCGCAAAACGTCTCGTACGACCGAATACGGTTATGATAGGCAACTCCGATTTGTCCCTGTCCCGGCGACGATATTTCACAAAGAACTCCGAAACCTCCCATGAGGCGCCCCGCAGTGTCGGTTATACCCTCTTCGGGGTTCCCTTCCTGGAAGGAGTTCCTAACTAAAGTATAATTGGCGGGGTTTGACCAGGTTGAACCTGTATAGAATTCGTAAGGATTAGGTTGGGTTGTGGCTCTCGAAACGTTAGATCCTGTCCCGACGTAGGGCATCGTATCCCTTCCTTCCGCTCTTGCCGCTCTCTTTGCAATCCATTCCAGAGAGTCCACGTTTGCCCACGTGGAAGAGTCGTTGTAGTCGGACTTTGCGGTGATTCCATCGTAAGCGAGAACGTCAAGCTCTTCCGGTGTGTTCGGGTTGCTAGTGAACAGAATCGCAATGCCGTTATTCCAGGCGGAAGTGCCGGTTGAAATCCCCTGCTGATGTCCGTCGCCGATTAAATACGGCTCGTAAGCGTTCCAGATTTGGTTCACTAAACGAGTTATCGGGGACTCGAAACCGGTCTGGTCGCGGTTCAGATCAAGCCCGTTAATCCTTGAGAATGAGTTACTTTTTGCATCGGCAGCAGCGGTTGACGTATAGTGCCACGCCTGGAGCGTGTCGGACTCGCGAATGTTCTTCCAGTTGCCGTCAACGTTGTAGCGCGGAATTATCACCACGGAAACCTTGTCCAAAAGCGGATTGAGGGTCTCAACATGGGTGGGATCGGCAAGCCTTTTGGCAAGGTGCATCATACCTTCCATTGCGGCAGACTCGTTCCCGTGTATGGAACCTTCAAAGAGAAGCACTGGTTTGCCGAGGGCTTTCACTTCTTCCGGACCAAAAACGCCCTCTCTTGTGAAGACACAAAGCGGGTATGGGAAGGATCTCACTGGCATTCCCAGGTTTTCGGGGGTAGAGGCGCTGGTGTTGTACGTAAGTATCTCGGCAACAAAGCGCATTTGCATGTTTTCCTTCGGAAGAGCCTCAAGGTACTCAATCATGTCCTCGTGAGCGGTCATCCTGCCGTAAACTGATGAGCCTCTTACGGAAGAACTCCATCCCGGCCTCGTAAAGGTTGGCATGTCATAATCTTTTGCCGCCTGAGGCAAGTTATCCCAATAATACTGCTCAATTGCAGAAGGCAAAGTTGTCTCTGAAACGTTATTTGTTCCCCTATATGGATTTGCAGGAGCTCCGCCGCCGGCAAACGCGGAAGAAGCAAAAAACAAAATCAACATTGCCATTAGTAAATATCTTTTCTTAAACACTAAAAAAACCTCCTATTAAAAGTATGCCTCTTTTACTCTGGAGTTGCGGTTCTCCTTTTTCAGCCTCACTGCTAACGCGCAGCGTGGTCAAACGGCCTCTTTTATTTTGGAGTTGGGGTTCTCCGTTTTCAAGCTTGCCCTGAAGCAGGCTGCCCTAACGCCAAGAAATATTTAGCAAGCTTGGTAGGCGCCCTTTGTTACATAGTATCCCTTCCCGATATTACCATACTAAACTCTTAACTCTGTAATATAGTATAGCTTAAACCCCGTAGGAAATAGTAGTAGTATTGAGTAAGAAAGAATATTAAATAGATTAATACGTTTGTATTCAAAAAGCCCTCTTCAAGAGAACTGACGCTGAAAGCCATCACCTTGCTCGCCCAGTCCATCTCAAAAAAGCGCCGCATGAACCTTCTGAAGCTTCGGGCTGCGAGGCTGGGCAAAATGGTATACTACAAACAATGCGGCATCGACTATGAAGTCGATAGTACGGGGCAAGCCATAAAGAGGTCAGACCGGTTGAAACTGAACTGATAAATACTTAGATTCTCAAGGAGGAATACCGCCATGCGATGTACCTTAATGCATAAAAATATTCCAGTAGTTGATATGGAGATTGATCCTGAAGATGCAAATATTATCAAAATGTACAGCCTAAAAAATCCTGAACATTTGCCGGTAGGAACAAAAGTAAAAGATGATGTGAATCGCGCGAAAATGAACGATTGGTTAAGAGGACGCTCGATACCGGCAAGCCGTGATGGTATAGGCAGAGTATTGGAAAATATAAATTTAAATGACACATCATCGCTTATAGTTAAGTGCTATGGATTAAGTTTGTCTGACCATTATTGGATAAGCCCCGAAGAACATGGTTTAGAATGGGAAAAAATAAATTTTTTTCAAAATGATTTTTCAAAAGATATGGGCGAATTGCTATTTGGCTCAAAAAATATAAAAAATGCAGAAATAAACTTTATATCACCGGATAATACATCAGATGGTTGGCTGCGTAAAAAATGGATAATAGCAGATGAAAAACGTATATTAATGAAAGGGGGAAGCGGAGTTTACGAACAGGAACCATTTAATGAGGTTGTTGCTTCGGCAGCAATGAGAAGGATGAATGTACCACATGTTGAATATACATTATTGTATGATAAGGAAAAGCCATACAGTTTATGCGAAAACTTTATTACTCCAGATTCGGAGCTTATTCCAGCGTACAGAATAATAACAGAATATAAAAAGGAAAATAATGTCGGGGATTATGGGCATCTTATTAATTGCTGCAAAAAAAATAAAATAGAAAACTGTGTTGAATCACTAAATAAAATGATTGTAGTGGATTATATTATTTTAAATGAGGACAGGCACTATAATAATTTCGGATTTGTAAGAAATCCAGTTACTTTGGAATGGAAAGGGTTGGCGCCGATTTATGATAGCGGGACATCCTTATGGTATAACACTCAATTTGTCGGGGAAAATATGGAAAGTAAACCATTTAAGAAAAATCATGATGAGCAAATCAAACTTGTAAAAGACATGTCATGGTTTGAGCCTGAATTATTTAGAGGTTTCGAAGATGAAATAATGGATATATTTTCATTATCTAAAACTGTTGACCAAAAACGATCAGCATCAATTGCGAAATCAGTAATGAACCGAATAAAGCATCTATGCCTTTTAAAAGGAAAAAATATAACTGGTACAAATGAAGCCGTGTAACACGTTTGAAGCTGTACTTCGATGCTTTGCTCAATTTAAAAGCAACCAGACAGGATAGCACACGATGATAAAACAACAAATCAATAAAATTGAGTTTTTCCAAATGGATTTACGATTTTAAGTGTGTCGTTAATTATCTGACCGTCACTCATGTCTTCTGTGAAAATAATCCGGCAATCGCCGTCTAATGCCGAAGCAAGCATTAAGCAATCGTAATACGAATAACCGTAACGACCTTTTAGAGCGAGCGCCTTGGTTATCGTACTTCTGTGGATTGAGAGAATCTCGTTACAGACCAACTCAATATTGTCTAAATGTGCCTTGATTTTCTCAGTATTCCAGCTATATTTTTTTAACCAAACATTACATGACTCGCTCAATGCTTGTATATTAGTCACGCAATCATGGTTGTTCAACGTGTGATAAGCAATATTCCGTTTGATCTCGTCATCATCTGAATAGAAATAGATTAGTACGTTTGTATCCAAAAAAACCCTATCGTTCATTGGCTTCATCCCTGCTAAATCTCCAACCATTGGTATTCATAGTTGGCGAGAGTAGTAAATCACTTTTTTGGTGATATATTATTTCTCCTTTGCGCTCACTGATTGGTTTTTGCTCCAATACTATTACCTTTACTCCAGATGTAATTCTGTTTCTGTACTGTTCCGGTATTTTAATAGCGCCATTTTCCGGCATAGCGTAAAATTCATAAGCCTGCATATATTACACACCATCCTTCTTATTAAGGTGTTTTGTATCA
This sequence comes from Synergistaceae bacterium, assembly GCA_009783355.1. Classification (GTDB taxonomy): domain Bacteria; phylum Synergistota; class Synergistia; order Synergistales; family Aminobacteriaceae; genus WRNQ01. The sequence continues at coordinate 29,429 of WRHH01000011.1, read as the reverse complement.
ATACTACGCAGAATTATTTCGTTATCATCAATAACAACGGAAGTACAAGGGGCTGTAACAAAAGTAGTATATTGGCCGTCCCAGACCACAATATATTGTGATCAAGCGGCATAATGAACACAATATATTGTAGGGGCGGCATTTTGCCGCCCGCTTTTGTTACAGCACCGATTTATTTGTTTTTCATTGTTTTATAGACTGGTGGAGCTAAGGGGATTCGAACCCCTGACCTCTTGAATGCCATTCAAGCGCTCTCCCAACTGAGCTATAGCCCCAATAACGAAACAACAGGGATTATATGAATTAAAAGCCCAACTGTCAAGATACCAAAAAAATAAATTACAATGTCCAATGTTCAATGTTCAATGGATTGCTTTTGTCTTTGCTTTTGTTTTTGCTTTTGCTTTTCATTGAACATTGCGCATTGAACATTGATCATTGTATATTAAGGTCTCCCGATTTCATCGAGAGCGAAATTCTGCGCCTCTTAATATCTATATCTATGACCGCGACTTTAACCTGCTGTCCTGCATGAAGCACGCTGCCCGGCTCCGTAATATACTTGTCCGAGATTTTGCTGACATGGACGAGCCCGTCCTGATGAACTCCCAAGTCTACAAAGGCGCCGAAAGCTGTGACATTCGTCACAATTCCCTGCAGCACGACCCCGACCTTCAGGTCGGTTATATCTTTTATGGACTCGTCAAAGGCGGCGGCCTCAAAAACCGCGCGAGGGTCGCGACCGGGCTTGGCAAGTTCGCTCATTATATCCCTCAACGTCGGAATTCCAACGTCGTCTGTGACAAATTTTGAAATTTCTATTCTGGAGCGAAGCCCCTCGTCGTTAATGAGATCAGCTATACTGCATTTTATATCGCTTGCCATTTTTCCGACAAGATTATAACGCTCAGGGTGGACAGCGCTTGCGTCAAGCGGGTCGTCCCCGCCTCGAATCCGCAAGAAACCGGCTGCCTGCTCGAAAGTTTTCGCTCCTAGATGGGGCACTTTCTTCAATTGTACGCGAGACTTGAACCCTCCCAATTCTTCTCTTGTCTTTATTATGGATAGAGCTACCTTTGAGTTGAGCCCTGAGACATACGAAAGCAGTTCGGGAGACGCGGTATTAACCTCAACTCCCACCGCATTCACGCACTGCGCCACAACATCGTCAAGCGAGCGTTTCAATTCTTTTTGATCGACGTCATGCTGATATTGGCCTACGCCAATCGACTTCGGGTCGATTTTTATAAGTTCCGCAAGGGGATCCATTAACCTGCGCCCTATGGAGACTGCTCCCCGAACCGTGACATCCTCCTCCGGGAACTCCCGCCTCGCGGCTTCCGAAGCTGAATAGACTGAAGCGCCGCTCTCGTTCACGGAAACAATATGAATCATTTCGGGCAACTTGAGTTCCTTTACAAATTGCTCCGTTTCCCTGCCCGCAGTTCCGTTCCCTATAGCAATAGCTTCCGGGTTGAATTTATCAGTAAGCTCGCGCATTCTGTTTGCAGCAGCCATTCTTGCGCCTGTCGACTGATGAGGCTGTATGACTTCATGGTGAAGCAGCTCCCCTCCGCCCCCAAGACAGACAAGTTTGCATCCGGTGCGAAGCCCTGGATCAATTGCTATTACGCGCTTTGCTCCCATCGGAGGGGACATCAGCACTTCCTTTACATTCTGAGCGAAGACCCTTATCGCCTCGCCATCAGCTTTTTTCTTGAGGGCGTTACGAAGTTCCGTCTCCATTGAAGGCTTGAGCAATCTCTTATATCCGTCTTCAATAGCTTTACCAACAAGCCTTGATGATTCGCCGGAACCTTTTATAAAATTCCTTTTCATTATCACAATCGGCTCGTCATCAAGAGGGGCGACGTCTATCGACAAGCAGCCTTCCCTCTCGCCTCGCAGGAGAGCTAATACCCTGTGCGACGGCGCTTTTGCGACGGGTTCCGACCACTCAAACCAGTCGCGGTACTTTTCTGCCGCCTCGGATTTTTCAAGCTCATCCTCCTTGATTTTAGCGCGCGCGCTTCGCAAAACTCCGCTCCTCGCAAATATTCGCCTCACATGAGAGCGAGTGTCCATATCCTCGCTGACCCGTTCGGCTATTATGTCGGATGCTCCTTTTAAGGCTTCCTCCACATTCGGGACGTTTTCAGATAAATACTTAGCTGCTAATTCCGAAACTTGCAGCTCCGTCTGAGCCAAAATCTCATCCGCAAGAGGGCTAAGCCCCTTCTCTGCAGCGATTGAAGCGCGGGTCTTACGTTTTGGGCGGAATGGAAGATAGATATCCTCAAGCGTCGTCATGGTTCCGGCCTTTTCTATCTTGCCCCGTAGCTCATCTGTCAGGAGTTCGCGCTCTTGTAGCGAAGCGATTATGGCCTCCCTGCGTTTTTCAAGCTCAACCAGTTTTTCATGCCTGTCGCGGATTGCAGTTATTGCGACCTCATCAAGCTCCCCCGTCGCTTCTTTCCTATATCGTGCAATAAAAGGAACAGTGCTGCCCTCGTCAAAAAGTTTGAGAACTGCCTCCACTTGCTCAGGGCGTATATTTTGCTCGCTTGATATGGTCTCGAAATAATTCAATTTAATCACTCCTTTAAACATTAGGAACATTATAATGCAAAAATATTTTTACGATATATTTATGTTCAATTTTTAATTATAAATGTTAAAATTACAAAATTGGTAATGCGCCCGTAAAGATTAGTTTTCGCGGGCAAAGATTTTGTTGTATTTTTTAAGTAACCTTTAAACAATTCGGAGGTATTTTATGAGCGTTCAAGATTATAAGGCAACTTTAAATTTGCCGCAAACAGATTTTCCAATGCGCGCGAACCTGTCAAAACGAGAACCGGAGTTTTTGAAGTTCTGGGAGGAAATTGACGCATATCACAAGATGATTAATGCGCGAAAGGGCGCCGAAAAGGATAAGAAATTTATCCTGCACGACGGACCTCCCTACGCTAACGGACACCTTCACATAGGGACAGCTTTCAATAAAATACTTAAGGACTTTTTCCCAAAATATAAGTCAATGACCGGATGGTACGCTCCTTACGTTCCCGGTTGGGACACTCACGGGCTTCCTATTGAACTCAACTTCCTAAAAGGAGAGGGACAGGACAAAAATAAGCTCAACGCTGTTGAATTGCGCGAAAAATGCACCGCTTACGCTTACAAATTCCTTGAAATACAAAGAGAAGAATTTAAACGGCTTGGAGTGCTTGGAGAATGGAGCAACCCGTATGTAACCCTGAAACCGGACTATGAAGCGACTGAACTTCTTGCTTTCGCTACGATGGTAGATAAGGGATACGTAAGCAGAGGGCTCAAATCCGTCCACTGGTGCATCGATTGCCAAACGGCTCTTGCCGCTGGAGAAATCGAGTATTGGGACGAGCCTTCACCCTCGGTTTACGTGGCGTATCCCATGCCGGAATTGTCAAAGAAAATGGATAAAAACGTTCATGTTGTTATATGGACAACGACTCCATGGACTCTTCCCGCGAGCCTTGCAGTTGCCATTCATCAGGATTACTCATACGGGTTTTATGAAGTGGAGGATAAAGTTTGCTTAATTGCGACTGAACTAAAGGATTCAATTGAGCAGGCGACGAAGATAAACTTCGGGGAAGCCATTAAGGTTTGCAAAGGATCGGAGCTTGAAGGGGAATACGCAATCCATCCGTATTTAGATGAGCGTAAAATACCGTTGCTCTTCGCCGATTATATACTGCTTGACTCAGGAACAGGCTGTGTCCACACCGCGCCCGGTCACGGAGTTGAGGACTATGAGACGGGAATACGCTACGGACTCGAAATTTATAATCCCGTAAATGAAAGCGGAATTTTCGTGAAGGATACTCCTCACGTCGGCGGGCTTGACCTTGAAAACGGCGGCAAAAAAGCGTTGTCGCTAATAGATGAACGCGGGCGCCTTCTGAAACAAGTGAAAATGACGCATTCATATCCACACTGCTGGAGATGCAAAAAGCCCATAATATTCCGCGCTACCGAACAATGGTTCATCTCAGTGTCAGACTTCAAAGCACGAGCGCTCGAATGTATAGATAACGAAATAAAATTCATACCCGCATGGGGGCACGACAGAATTTACAACATGGTGCGCGACAGATTGGACTGGTGCATAAGCAGGCAGCGCATATGGGGAGTTCCCATTCCGGCTATGGTTTGTGAGGACTGCGGAGAATTCAAGCTTACCGGTGAATCTGTCCGCGCGTTCGCAGAGAAGGTCAGAAATTCGCCTGATGGTTGCACCTTATGGTGGAAGAACACGCCGCAGGAACTGTTCGGCGCCATTGCCACATGCGATAAATGCGGTTCAAAGAACATGCGCAAGGACAACAATATAATTGACGTTTGGTTTGATTCGGGCTGTTCCCATTTTTCAGTGCTGGAGTCGAAGGAATGGCCTGAACTAGAATGGCCGTGTACTCTTTACCTTGAAGGCGCCGATCAGCACCGCGGTTGGTTCCAGTCTTCACTCTTGATCTCAGTTGCGGTGAGAGGGAGAGCTCCGTACAATGAAATCTTGACACACGGGTTCACGATGGATGGGGAAGGGCGCAAAATGTCAAAATCCGTCGGAAACGTCGTAGCCCCGCAGGAAGTAATAGACGAATTCGGCGCCGACGTGATGAGGCTTTGGGTAGCTTCGACGGATTACAGGAATGACGTGCGTTGTTCAAAAGATATACTAAAATCGCATTCTGAGACTTACCGCAGAATAAGGAATACCGCCCGTTTCCTCTTAGGAAACCTTAAGGGGTTTGACCCGCGCGTAGACATGCTGCAGCACGATGAACTGCTGAGGATGGATAAATGGATACTGTCTCAGTTGAACCGTATAACGCAGAAAGTAACGAGAGCGTTCGAGGAAGCGGAATTCCATATTGCGGCAAACGCCATTCATCAATTCTGCGTGAACGAGCTCAGCGCGTTTTACTTAGACGTTAGCAAAGACAGGCTTTACGCGGAACCAACTGATTCCCTGCCGCGCCGTAGCGCACAAAGCGCGATGTGGGTAATTCTATCCGCTATTACAAGGATGCTTGCTCCTATATTGAGCTTCACTTGCGAGGAAGTGTGGCAGGAGATGAGAAAAATAGACGTCTCCCTTCCTGAAACGATTTTTATGTCCGACTGGCCGGAAGTTGAGGAAAAGCTAATAAATAAAGAGCTTGATGACCTTTGGGATAAAGTAATGAAACTCCGGGGAGCGCAGAGCCGCGTGCTTGAGCAGGCGCGCGCCGCTGGCCTCATAGGGCAGCCGCTTGAAGCTTGCGTGCAGGTTCAAAAATGCGAGGAACTTGACGAAGTAATGAACGCTTTCACTAATGAAGAACTTGAGGAGATTGGCATTGTTTCCAAGTTTTCATGGGCGGACGGCTTAAGCGGCGGGACAGTTGACAACGATACGGAATACGTCGTAAAAGTTACAAAAGCGGCGGACACGATGAATAAATGCCCTCGCTGCTGGAGGTATTTTAATTCGGAGAACAAAGATTCAGAACTGTGCCCGCGCTGCACTGAGGTTATGAAAGGGTAAAAGCAGCAATTTTTAATGGAATACTAAATTTTGAAAGTAAAGGGACGGCAGGCAATATGAAAGATGTGATGTGTCTTAAGATCTACGGCAAAGACGGACTTATTGAAACCATGGAAGTGGACTTATACACTTGGTATGAAGAGGGCGTAGAGATAATCGACAGCGCCGAAGCCCGTACAGTAAAAGGCATTACAAAAATCAAGGGCGCCCAGTATGACGAATTAGGAAAAATCGAATCGTCATGGTGCACTTACTATAACAGCGCCGGTGAGATAACCAAATCCGAAGAATACGATGCAAATTCGGAATCTGTGAGAACCGATGAAATGATGTATGACACGGGCGGTAAATTATTAAAATGGGACAAGCTTAAATAATAAGCGCTGAAAACGTTAAAGTGACAAAAGCAGTGCGGACACGATAACTAAATGATCGCACTGTTGTTGTGATTTCACTTCCGTTAAATGATAAAAGATTGCTTTTTGTGGTACTATATTTTTACTTTTCAAGAAATGCGTACAATAGTTTTTTCTACTTTATTCCTCCATACACTTATCTTTGTTTATTAGGCGCTCAAAATAGAAGTTCCGTAGAACTACAGCCAGCTGACGGAGTAGTTACAGTATAGATTATCGAAAGGAGAATAGTATAAATGAAAAGAATGTTGTTTTTCATGTTGTTGGCAATTCTATTCACGTGCCCTGCTTTTGCAGGAGAGCCAGTAACCGGAGTGTCGCTGGACAAGCGTAGTATGACAATATCGATTGGAGGAACATCAATATATGAGTGGGTAGAACTTAATGCAACAGTTACGCCTGCGAACGCAACGAATAAGAATGTTGTATGGAGCAGCAGCAATGAGGCGATAGCGACAATAACATCAGGTTACGATATTAGAGTACCGGGCTATGGATGGGTTACAGGGAAAACCCCCGGGACAGCGATTATCACTGTAACAACGGTAGACGGCAATTTCACATCTGAATGTGTGGTGGAAGTTGTAGAATCAGATATACAAAGAGCGAATCCTCGATTTTTCTCAGATAAAAATGAGGTTTCGGCAAAACTATCCGGATTTAGCGAGGACAATTTTGAAATTGTTGATGGAAATGTTGTTATCAAAAAATCGATAGCCGAAACAATTGCAAAAAAACTGCTTAACACTGATGATATTGAAGCTGTTCCCCTTCCCTATTTTGAAGCAGAATTTCAGAGGAGTGGGCAAAACGGAAAAATAGCGGCGGTATGTAACTTGTTGTTAACCGCATCCTCGTTCGATGAAGAATTTAAAAAATTAGAAGAAGTGGAAGAAGTATTGATACTGAATATTACTTCCTCAAATGACGGAGAGTTCCTGAAACATGTGGAATGGATGGACTACGATGATGGTATGTATGCATTTTGGCTTATAATGATGAGACCGGATCCATATTTATTCCCGTCTATGCCGCCGCCAAATGTTGTTTACCTGACGGCTTTTATTAAGGATGGAGGAAGATATGACCTTGACCATTTACAAAATGGATCAGTAACCGGGCAGATAGCTTTAGTTGGAAAAGGAAAACTCAAAAAAGACGCAACAGAACCGATAAAACCGAAAGATCTGACAGAACTAAAAGACCGGGTAGAATCGGACAAGAGCGGCGGCAGCGGCTGTAACACGATATTTACAGTCATTTCTCTGTTGCTAACCGGACTTTATATATTTCGGAATTTAAAATTCGCAAATTCGGAATAAAGATAGACAAGAATAAAAACATATCGTGTTGGGGGCTATAACAGCTCAGCAAGGAACAGCCCCCACATAAGCAACCAAGTAGGAAGGGGAGAGAAATCGCTACCGACCTCCAAAGTCGCCGTACGTGCGGTTCCGTATACGGCGGCTCAAGGACTAGAGTGAACCTCGTGTCTTGAGAAGACATCATCGTATCCAATCAATGTCAGTATCAAATAACAAAATTTCTTTGGAGCCATTGATCAAACGGCTCCGGCAGTTCAGTGTTTTGATAGGCTGTTTTCAGGCCGTTTATAGTTTCTATTGTATAAGGGTGCAATTCTCCTAATCTGCGCAAGCGTATTCTGTAACTCTTGCCGTACCACTCCAAAGACTTGGCGTAATCGCCTTGTTTTATATAGACCACCGCTATGTTGTTGTAAGTGGTTGCGATATCGAGATGCTCCTTGCCCAGAACTCTTTCGCTGATATCCAAATCCTTCTTATACCAATCAAGAGCCTTCGTGTATTCACAGAGGTTTGTGTAGACTCCTGCGATGTTGTTATAAATGGTTGCAGTTGTGGGGTGTCCCGCGCCCAGAACTTTCCTGCTGATTTTCAAAGCCCTCTTATTCCACTTAAGAGCCTTCGCATATTCGCCTAGTTTATAATAGACTCCTGCGATGTTGTTATAAGTGGTTGCAGTTGTGGGGTGTTCCACGCCCAGAACCTTCTCTCTGATTTTCAAAGCTTTCTTATTCCACTTAAGAGCCTTCGCATATTCGCCTTGTTTATAATAGACTCCTGCGATGTTGTTATAAGTGGATGCAGTAGATGGGTGTTCCACGCCCAGAACTTTCTCTCTGATATCCAGCGCCTTCTGAAACCACTCGAGAGCTTTCGCGTATTCGCCTTGGGTTAAGTAGACCAACGCGATGTTGTTATAAGTGGTTGCGGTAGATATGTGCTCCTTGCCCAGAACTTTTTCGCTGATATCCAAATCCTTCTGATACCAATCAAGAGCCTTCGCGTATTCGCCTTGGTTATAGTAAATGAACGCGATGTTGTTATAAGTGGTTGCGGTAGAGGGGTGCTCCTTGCCCAGAACTTTTTCGTGGATTTCCAGAGCCTTCTGATACCACTCAAGCGCCTTCGTGTATTCTCCGAGGTTTGAGAAGACCAACGCTATGTTATTATAAGCGGTTGCGGTTAATGGGTGTTCTTTACCCAGAACTCTTTCACTGATTTCCAGCGCTTTCTGATTCCACTCCAAAGCTTTTGCGTATTCGCCTTGGTTTGAGTAGACCAACGCGATATTATTATAAATGGTTGCGGTAGAGGGGTGCTCTTTACCCAGAACTTTCTCATGGATTCCCAATGCATTTTGATACCATTCAAGAGCCATAGCGTATTCACCGAGGTTATTATAGACTCCCGCGATGTTGTTATAAGCGATCGCGGTATCGATATGGTCATTGCCCAGAATTTTCTCGTAGATATCCAGAGCCTTCTGATTCCACTCCAGAGCCTTCGCATAATCACCTTGGTCTTTATAGACCAACGCAATATTATTGTAAGTGGTTGCTGTATCGGGGTGTTCCACGCCCAGTACTTTCTCGCGGATACTCAGAGCTTTCTGATTCCACTCCAGAGCTTTAGTGTAATCGCCAAGGTTTGTGTAGGCCAACGCGATGTTGCTGTAAGTGTTTGCGGTATCAGTGTGATCCACGCCCCTAATTTTTTCCCGGATGGTTAAAGCGCGCTGTAACAGGTGCAGAGCGTCACTATAGCGGAATTCAGCAGATAATTCTTTTGCCTGATTACTGAATGAGATTGCTTGCGACAGGAGATATGCAGGGGAGCGCGTAAAGTCGACTTCGTCAGCTTTATCTACGCCAGAACTTAGATCAAATCCACTTGGATTAATATGGCGTTTTTCGGTTTCCCTCGCGCTTTCTTCCTGGAAAAAAATCCTCAGTTTTATATAAGAATAAAAATCAGTCGCGTGTCTCGACAGGGTATCATCCATACGCTGCGTCACGCAGAAGAAAATATTTTTTTTGAGTCTATCCAGCATATCCCGGCTGAAATTCAATCTTTGAATATCGGTGTCGCTCTGCAACGCAAGTTGGAGATTTAATAAGAAATAGGCGCCAGCTTTCGAGTTAGCGTTCACAAAACTTTCTATTGCTTGAAAATAATATTGGTAATTCTGTTCTTTTTTGTAATCGTATATTGCAATATTGGATCCAGAGTATAGTTCCGCCACTTCCAGCTGAACGTTATCAGGCGCAATCAGAAAATAGAATCCTTCTTCTGAATGATTCAACACCCAGCCTAAAGTATGGTACGAATCCGCATTACTGTTGCTCACTGTTTAATAACCCCTGCTCATCCAAAAAATCCCTGACTAACGGATGCACGTCATGCCAACGCTTTGAATTATACTCTAAAACGGCATGTGCTTGTAGCAACTCCAAAAGCATCTCCTTGTTTTCAATTCTCTGCCGTTCTCCTTTACATATTTTCTTTAGGAAATTATAGTGCTTTTCTTCAATGCGGCGTGTGAGGGAAGATTTGAGTTCCATCAACGCCTGATTTGCATCTTCCATAGATATAGTAGGCGATTTTCTGCGATTTGCCCTTTTAGCTGAAGTGATGATGCTCGAAAATAAGTCCCGCAAGGAACCTCCGGTCTTAACTATCAATTTTTTTAAAACATTTTTGTCAAATAGGCTTAATTCAACTCGTTTACTTATGATTTTCATAACAACATCAACCCCTGCTTTAAAAAGTTTATCATCAATGCTCTTAAGTTTAATCATGGGCAACGTGTTTGGAACATAATATCCGTATAAAGAGGCAAATCGAGGAGAATAGGAGAACTCAATTGGAAAAGTGTAGATAACGGGGAAGGAAACTCCGGACATTGTAGTTGCATAATTACAGAATATCTCATATATTACGTCAAGGTTGGTAATTTTATCCAAATCCTCAAAAATAAGAATAGGCTGTTTTCCCTCCATCTTCTCAGTAACACTATCCGCTATCGTATTTAGCATTGACAACCAGTCGCTTGCGCTCTGCTTCATTTTCTCCCTGCTTTCATCTCTCCTTATAGTGTTGTATCGTAGTTCAGCTTTTGAACTCCACGATAAATTCAGTATTCTTGTAAAAAAGGACGGGGCGCCAATTTGCGCTTCGGCGCCTGCTGAGAGTTCTGAAGATTTTTCAGAGGTGGTAACCCTCTCTTTTTCAATTGGCCAGAAAGACAGAAGCTCTTCTATTGTCTTTCCATCCAATTTACACCCAACTTCGTTTGCGATTCTAACCAATGCCTCGCCCATTAAAATCAAGAGATCGGTGTAGACAATATTAATTAAGTCCAAGTTTTCTTTACAGAGCACTGTGGAAACCTTATAACCTTCTTTGACGAGTTTACTTGACATTTCATTAAGTTCAGTGCTTTTTCCGCATCCTTCATGTCCCATTAATAAAAAGACATTTTTATCTGAGGGCATCTTACATGCCTCAAGAATATTATCAGTGGGGGAAGAGAATTCATCGCCTGTTCTATATTTCATTGTTTCATCGCAATAAAACTCTTTTAGTTGTTCTCCCTTTAAAGGACTAGGATTGAATGCGTTTGCTATGTCCTTAATATTATTTGCATACATCATACAAATTGCTCCCCCCATGTGAAAGGTCCTATCTTTCAATAACTATTTCATTATAGCCTATAGTTACGTTTACACTCAATTAATAATTTATCGAAATCCGATCAGTTGTATCGTTCATTCGTTATCTTCATTCTTTAACTTGCGTTTCCGCTCAATAGCTTCACACTCGCGTTCTATTTCACGTTTTAAGTCTTCTTCTGTGGGCAAATATAACATGTACTTTGAGGCGAACAGGTTATCCTTATCGGATAATACCGAGTATTTTGCCATTGCATCATTTTTGTCGGCACAGAGAATAATACCGATTGTTGGATTATCTTCCGGCAGTTTTATTTTATCCTCGAAATATCGTACATAGAAGTCGATTTGCCCGATATCCTGATAAGTTAGTTTACCTGTTTTAAGGTCTATAACCACGAAGCACTTCAGAATGTAGTTGTAAAATACAATGTCGATATAGTAATGGTCTCCATCTATTGTTATACGCTTTTGTCTCGCAACGAATGAAAAACCTTTTCCGAGTTCAAGAAGGAATTCCTGTAATTTATCAATAAGCGCCTGTTCTAATTCGCTTTCGTGGTATTCACGCTTCTCTTTAAGGTCGAGAAACTCCAAAATATACGGGTCTTTGAGAATATAATCCGGGTCAGTTTTCGGCTCAAGTGTTTGAATTTCCTTTTTGACGCTATCACGTCCGCTTTTTTGTGTCGCAAGTAATCGCTCGTAAAAGAACGAGTTAATTTGCCGCTCGAGTTGCCTAACGCTCCAAGCTGCTTCAACGCACTCTCTACCGTAAAACTCGCGCCTAGTGTCGTTCTCAATCTTCATGAGCAATCGATAATGCGACCAGCTCAAATCGTGCCACAGTGCGGCACGATTTGGGAATATACGATAAAACTGACGCATGCGTCGTAAACTACTCTCATCAAAGCCTTTGCCAAATTCTATCGTTAAATTATCCGCTAAATATTTCAACAACTGCTTGCCGTACTCGGCACGCGGGTTATTATTCTGTGCTTTTGTTATTTGCCGACCGATATCCCAATATGCTTCAACCATCGCAAAATTAATTGCAGAATATGCTCTGATACGTGCTTGTGCAAGTGTATTGCGGATACTATTATAAATGTCGGCATCTGATTCAATAGACGTTGAGGGCGTTACACTTTTGTCAGGATCATTCACCACTATAAAACCTCCTAATCACTTTTTCTACTTCCACGCTTCCGGGTTTACGAGGTCGGGCGGCCTGTTTCCCTGTAGAGCTTCAAGCAGGTTGATTGCCGCTTTGCGCGCCATTCCGTTTCTTGAGACGTTGCTTGCGCTTGCTATGTGGGGCAATGTCGTTACGTTGGTTAGTTTTAGTATCGGGTCGTCAAGCGGAACGGGTTCTGCTTCGTAGACGTCCAACCCCGCTGCCCATATCCACTTTTCGGAACATGCTTTGTAAAGAGCTTTTTGATCGACGATGGCGCCGCGGGCGGTGTTTATGAAAATTGCCGTCTTCTTCATCATTTGGAATTGCGCCTCGCCGAACATATTTCTCGTTTGTTCGTTCAGGAGGCAATGCAGAGTAACTATGTCGCTTTCTTTCAAAAGTTCCTCCATGCTCACGAATTTTGCGCCGCATGACTCCTCTATATCCAACCGGCGCTCCTCGCTGTAGTATATTATCTTCATCCCAAACCCGAATGCGCGTCTCGCCACAGCGCCGCCTATTTTCCCCATGCCTATAATGCCTATGGTGCTTCCTGATACCTCCATGCCGACCAGAAGATCGGGGCCCCAGGTTTTCCATTTCCCGGAACGCATGAACTCGTTTGCTTCAAACGCCCTGCGCGCGGTCGCCAGTATCAGCAATAAAGCAAGGTCCGCCGTTGCGGCCGTCAACACGTCCGGAGTGTTCGTGATTAAAATTCCGCGTTTCGTCGCTGCAGGCACATCGATATTGTCATAACCCACAGCGTAGTTGCTCACGACCTTAAGTTTAGGAGAAACATCCATGAGCTCGCCATCAACACGGAACGGCAGCCCCGATATTAAACCATCGGCGCCCTCAAGCTCTTTAAACAACACTTCTCTTGAAGGAGGGCCATCTTCCTTCCAGATTTTAAATTCTACTTTCCCCCGCAACAGTTCAAGTCCCGCCTCCTGTATTGGCAGACCAACATAAACCTTTGGCAATGACATCCTAATCACCTCTTCATTTGTGTTATATCACGTTAAAAAAACAGTGTCACAATTGACTGAAAACTTTTTTCTGGATATATAATAGTGGAAATAAACAGTTAATACAATAAAAGGAGCGGCAAAATGCTGAAGACTAAATTTGAGGATATCGTAAACGTATCGGCAATAGGAAGAACGGATGTTCCGGTCGCGTCAGGCGAGCTTTTCAGGATGGCGGAATCTGAAAATATAACGCAGAAAGGTGAAAGAACTCTTTTATTAGCAATAGACATTCAAAACTCTTTTATGGAGAATGGCTCTCTTGGAGTTCCGGGCTCCCATAGCGATGTTGAAAGACTCTGCAAGTTCATATATTCACATGCCGAACTCATCTCAGATATAACTATATCCCTTGATTCGCACGACCCGTTGCAGATATTCCATCCCGTGTGGTGGAAAGATGATTGCGGAAACACTCCAGAGCCGTTTACGGTTATCACTGAAGCGGACATATTAAGGAGAAAATGGAGCGCTGCCTTGTACCCGGAAGATAGCCTTAACTACGTTCGCAACCTTGAACGCCTCGGGAAAAAGCAGCTTATGATTTGGCCTTACCATTGTTTAAAAGGGACTATAGGGCACGCGCTTGAGAGCATTTTATCAAACCTGATTTATTTCCTTTCAACTGCGAAAAAGTTTTCAACAACGAGCGTATTGAAAGGAGACGACCCGCTTTCCGAGATGTATGGGATTTTCAAGCCGGAATATTCAAAAACAGCTTATATAAATATTGAGCTATTGAAATCAATAGCAAAATATCAAAGAATTTACATAGCTGGGGAAGCTTCAAGCCATTGTGTTTTGGAATCAGTAAAACAAATCGCTGAATACTATAGCGAGGATAAAGAGATAACATCCAGAGTGCATATTTTGACCGATTGCATGTCCCCAATTCCGGGGTTCGAGTCCGCCACGGAGAACGAATTTAGCGCTTTAGCTGAAAGGTATGGAATAAAGCTTGTCAAATCAACAGATGAGCTTTGATGAAATACATAATAATACGAAAGAAAGCACGTTAAGCTCTCGCCCGCTTGCAGACGAACTGCGCCCGACTACCCTTGATCAGGTAGTAGGACAGAATCATTTGCTCGGGGAAAGCGGCGCTATTTTTCGTATGCTCAAGACCGGTAAACTGTCGTCATTTATCCTTTGGGGGCCTCCGGGAGTTGGGAAAACTACTATCGCGCGTATACTCGCCTCTATGGCGGACGTGCATTTTGTGCAGATGTCCGCCGTATTCTCCGGCGTGGCCGATTTGCGCAAGGTATTTGAACAAGCCGCTTTCTTGCTGAAAACCGGCAGGCAGACATTGCTGTTCGTCGACGAAATACACCGCTTCAATCGCTCGCAGCAGGACGGATTTCTTCCATACGTCGAAAACGGCACAGTCATTCTGGTCGGAGCGACTACCGAAAACCCCAGTTTTGAGCTGAACGGCGCGTTGCTGTCGCGTTGTCAGGTCTTTGTGCTCAACCGCCTCTGCAAAGACGCATTTGCCGCTATTCTCGCCCGCGCTGAAGCTTTAAAAGGCCGCCCTTTGCCCGCTACTGACGACGCGAAAGAAGCGCTCATAGCAATGGCGGACGGTGATGGCAGGTATTATATAAACCTGTTGGAAATCCTGTTCGACAACGCCGACCACGATCTTAACGGGCAAGAATTAGTGGATTTTGTACATAAACGCCTGCCTATATACGACAAGGACAGGGATGAGCATTATAACCTGATATCGGCTCTGCACAAATCTTTGCGCGGCTCGGACACCGACGCGGCGCTCTACTGGCTCGCCCGAATGCTTGGAGGGGGAGAGGATCCGAAATACATTCTGCGCCGCCTGACGCGATTTTCTATTGAGGACGTGTCTTTAGCCGACCCGCAAGCCGTACATCAGGCTTTGGCTGCGTGGGAAGTTTACGAACGCCTCGGCTCTCCGGAAGGCGACCTGGCCATCGCTCAACTGGTAATATATCTGGGAACGGCGCCAAAGACCAACTCCGCGTACATCGCGTGGGGCGCCGCATGCCGCGCGGCAAGGCAGTATGGAACGCTAATGCCGCCAAAACATATCCTAAACGCTCCGACGAAGCTCATGAAAGAGTTGGGGTACTCGGAAGGCTACCAGTACGACCACGATACCGCGTTGGGATTCTCGGGGCAGAATTATTTTCCGGATGGGATGAAACGCCAGGAGTTTTACAAACCAATAGAGCGCGGGTTCGAACGCGAAATAAAAAAACGCCTCGAATACTGGGCGGCACTACGTAAAAAGAGTTAGGAGTTAGGAGTTAGGAGTTAGAAGTTAGAAGTTAGAAGTTAGAAGTGAGGAGCTATAGACAAAAGGCATTTTTTATTCTTCAGCTACTAACTCCTCATTCCTCACTAATTTGTGCTACTTCACTTCAACGTCTGCTCCTGCATCCTCGAGCTTCTTCTTTATTTCCTGGGCTTCTTCTTTTGGTATGCCCTCTTTGACCGGCCTTGGCGGGTTATCTACAAGTTCCTTGGCCTCTTTGAGTCCAAGGCTGGTTATCTCGCGAACGACTTTGATAACGTTTATCTTGTTGCTGCCCGGTCCTTTATAGATTACATCGAACTCCGTCTTCTCCTCTTCAACCGGCGCTGCAGCGGCGGCCGCCATCATCATCGGCATTGCCATCGCGGGGGCGGAAGCGGAAACTCCAAACTTATCCTCAAGAGCCTTAACAAGCTCGGAAAGTTCAAGAACTGTCATAGTTTCAATAGCCTTAATAATATCTTCATGCGTCATTTTATTTTCCTCCTGAATTTTTAATTTTAATTCTAATAAATATCGATATCAAGCTTTATGCTGCTTCATTTTTTTCTTTTATTGCGTTCAGTACATTCAAAAGCCCACGGACAGGCCCGTTAAGCACGTTAAGGAATCCTGAAATCGGCGCTGCAATAGTACGCACAACCTGTCCGAGAACAATTTCCTTCGGCGGCATATCAGCAAGAGCTTCAAGCGCAGGGACGTCAAGAATGCTTTTTCCAAGCACTCCGCCCTTGAGCACGAAAGCTTTATTAGTCTTCTCTTTGCTGAAATCACGAATTACTTTCGCAACTGCCGAAGGGTCGTCATACGCCAAAGTATACACGTTCGGGCCTGTGATAAGAGTCTCCGGCAACGCTACCATATTCTCTTCCTTCATTGCGACTTCAAGAAGAGTGTTCTTTGCGACTTTCATCTCTCCTCCGACCGCGCGAACAAGAGCGCGTAGTTTTGTGCTCTGAGCGACCGTCATTCCGCGATACTCGGCAATAAAGACAGCCTTGGTCTTGCTCAATTTTTCTCGTAAAGCCTCGACCTGCTCATATTTAATCTTTGCTGGCATTTTTTACCATCCTCCTTTCGTAATAAAAAATAAACCCGGCCATGCAGCCGGGGATAATAAACAAAACTTAAATGTGTCAATTAAAACAAAACACAATTTAGCTCATTCAAATCAAACCTCGGCGGGATTTATTTTCGCAATTAAAAATCCGCGAAAACCTGCTGTCTTAAGTTTTATTGTCTTTACTCAGCTATTTCCTTCAGCACCGCCGCAGTATCAAGTTTTATTCCGGGGCCCATTGACGGCGCTACAGAAATGCTCTTTACGTATGTTCCCTTCACCGAAGATGGCCTGGCCTTTACTATCGCCTGTAAAAGAGTACGTGCATTTTCAAAAAGCTGTTGATCTTCAAATCTTTTCTTTCCCACAAAATTATGGATAATCCCGGTCTTATCAACGCGAAACTCTATGCGTCCCGCCTTAACTTCTTTGACGGCATGAGATATATCATCAGTCACCGTTCCGGTTTTTGCGCTTGGCATAAGTCCACGCGGACCTAAAATTTTTCCAAGGCGTCCAACCGATTTCATCATTTCCGGGGTCGCTATGACCGCGTCAAATTCCATCCAACCGCCTTGAATTTTTGCAACGAGATCATCCCCGCCTGCAATGTCCGCTCCTGCATCTTCCGCTTCTCTAACCTTCTCGCCCGTTGCAAGAACGAGAACTCTCTTTGTTACACCGGTTCCGTGAGGCAGAGTTACCGTACTTCTGACCTGCTGGTCAGCATGTCTCGGGTCGACTCCAAGACGAACATGAACTTCCATGCTTTCGTCAAATTTTGCCGTAGAAACTTGTTTAAAAAGCAGAATGGCCTCTTTTAATCCATAAAGGCGATTTTTTTCGACCATGCCCATAGCCGCGTTGTAGCGTTTACTTCTCTTCATGTTTTTTACCTCCAGTGGTTATGACGGAAACTCATAATATTTCCTCCCACAAAATTTAATTACAATTCAATTATTGTTGAATATCAATTCCCATTGAGCGGGCAGTGCCCTCTATCATCCTCATTGCTGCATCGACATCATTTGCATTTAAGTCGACTCTTTTAAGCTCTGCTATTTCCCTTATCTTTGAAATGGGAACAGTAGCAACTTTCTTCTTATTTGGCGTGCCGGAAGCAGTCTCAATACCTACTGCTTTTTTAAGCAAAACGCTTGCAGGCGGCGTTTTAAGTTCAAAAGTAAAGCTGCGATCAGCGTAAATTGTTATCACTGCAGGAATAATAAGCCCTGCTTGATCTGCTGTACGGGCGTTAAACTGCTTTACAAACTCCATAATATTAACGCCATGCTGCCCCAAAGCGGGACCTACAGGTGGAGCAGGAGTCGCCTTACCTGCAGGCAACTGCAATTTAACTTGTCCTACGATTTTTTTTGCCATAACCGAAAATCTCCTCTCACAACTTTTCTAAACTCATAAAATCTGCTTCAACGACCGTTTCACGGCCAAAAACACTAACTGTAAATTTAACTTTTCCTTTTTCAGGGTTCACTTCTACAACAGGTCCAACCTGACCTTCAAACGGACCTTCCTTTACTTTGACAGTGTCGCCCCGTTCAATATTCATTTCAATTTTAATTTTTATCTGCTCCTGATCTTTATCTAATTTGCCAAGAATCTCCTTGACTTCCTTCTCAGATAAAGGGAGAGGGTGAGTTCCAGCTCCAACAAAGCCGGTGATGCCAGGAGTATGCCTAACAACATACCAAGACTGCTCGTCAAGGCACATTTCAACGAGCACATAACTCGGATAAAGCTTTCTTGTTATCTTCCGGGTTTTGCCTTCTTTCACCGAAAGTCTTTCTTCAATAGGAATGAGAACGTTAAAAATACTGTTTTCCATTCCCATTGTTGCTATACGTTGTTCTAAATTTGCTTTAACCCTGTTTTCGTATCCTGAGTAAGTTTGAACAACGTACCAACGGCGCACTCCATGAACGCTCATGTAAAGTTAACTGAAAACGTGGGAAAAAATACCCGTCAGAGCTAAATCAAGAATACCAAGATAGAGAGAGACCAAAAGCGTAAAGATTATTACAATTAGGGTCGAGTGCCAGATTTGTTGTTTACCCGGCCAAGTAACTTTCTTTAATTCTGCTTTTGCTTCCCTCATGAAGACAAATAGGCGATTCACTTTTTGCTGCACCTCATCTCGTTCTTATAGTTATTAGTTACAGTAGACCCCTAATCTCAGCAACTAATTTTCAATTTTAAATGGCAGGCCCAGCAGGACTCGAACCTGCAACCCCCGGTTTTGGAGACCAGTGCTCTACCAATTGAGCCATGGACCTGCAAACGAAAGCTTATTTTATACTATTTTGACTCCTTATGCAATACGGACGCGCGGCAGAATTTACAAAACTTTTTTATTTCCATTTTCTTACTCTGCTTCTTCTTATTAACAGTAGTGACGTAATTTCTATTTTTGCACTTCGTGCAGGTCAAACCGACTATATCCGCCATTTTTAATCCTCCAATTTTAAATACTACACTGCATAAAAAACCCGGCAAGGGTACTAATATCCCCCTCCCGGCTCTATAAAAGTGGAGCCGACTTCCGGATTTGAACCGGAGACCCCATCCTTACCATGGATGTGCTCTACCTACTGAGCTAAGTCGGCTCAAAATCTTGGTGGTAGGGGTTGGATTTGAACCAACGTAAGCTCCCGCTGACAGATTTACAGTCTGTTGCCTTTGACCACTCGGCCACCCTACCACGTTATTGTATTTTACCGTTTAGCTCGACAAATGGAGCCGGCGATCCGATTTGAACGGACGACCTGCTGATTACAAGTCAGCTGCTCTACCGACTGAGCTACACCGGCTCAACAAATAGCCATTATACATAGATTTTAATATTTTACAAGACCCTATAAACAGAAGTTAAAATATTATTAAATAAAATCTATTATCAATTATTATAAAGTTTATACGCTTCAAATGCAGCTGTTACTCCCCATGCAAGAAGCGTAATACCAATCATAAATGTTGCAGCAAATACTGTTGCCCCAGGTCGCGCCAGTAATAGCAAGGCAAAAATGATTGAAATTATTCCGGAAGCAAGTAGTATACACCATTTTTCTATGCCGTCTTTTTTCCATTGATATGAAGCGGTCGTTCTGACAACACCATCAAAAATAGCCCAGAAAGCAATCATTAAGGGGATGGAAAGGTATGTCACTCCAAGGTTTGCAATAAAAATAAATCCTAGTATAATCTCATAAACGCCTTGAGCCAAAAACCAGCGAGGGTGGTCTACAGGAGAATTCATATATAAATACCATGAAAAAACATGGGCAATACCGGAAACAACAAAACCAAAACCAAAAAGCATAACAAGAGAAAGTATTGTTTCGTCTGAGTGAAACATTGAAAATAAACCAAGTAAAATCATAACTATACCGCATACAATGAGGCACCATTTATGGTTCTTGATACTCTTTACGTTTTGTTTTACGCTCTGAATATCAATATCTTTTACTTTTTGCTTTATACCATCGATATTAATTTTTTTTAAATCAAATTTACTCATTCCTATACCCCTCCCAAAAATATTTATTTAACTCTACACCATAAAAGCTAATTTGGTCAAGCTCTATGATTAGTTTTGCTAAAATAATTTAAATTTATTTTCTTTCCAGCCAACTCTGTAATATAACAACAGCCGCAAGTTTGTCTATTTTCTGTCTGCGCTTGCGCCTTGATACATCAGCAAGAAGCAAAACTCGCTCAGCAATCGCGGTTGTGTATCTTTCATCCCACGTTTCAACTTTTATATCAGGATAAGATTTCTGGATTTCCTCTGCTACACTGAGAACCTTCTCCGCTTCAACTCCTTTCTCGCCTGTAGTTCTGACTGGCAACCCTATTAGAATAGTGTTTGGCTCGTATTTATTCACACATTCATCAAGTGATAGTTTCCAATTGCTTTCCGTGCTCCAAACTCCAATTCCCTGAGCAATTATCCCAAGCGGGTCGCTTACTGCAACGCCAATTCTGACACTTCCTATATCAAGCGCTAGAGTCCTCATAATGAATTACTTTGAGAGCTGTGAGTTCAGGAGTTTCTCAACTTCGACAAATGCAGCGTCAATATTCTTGGAATTTCCACCACCGGAAGCCATGGCGCCCCTTCCTCCTCCTTTGCCTCCAAGTAAAGCGCATGCTGCCTGCACAAGCGCTCCCGCATTGGCGCCCAATGAAACAGCTTTATCGTCCGCCATGACTGTCAGCTTACATTTATCTCCAGAAATCGAAGCCATAACTATCACGGTCTTAGAATACTCATCCTTAGCTTTGTCTCCAATGTCCCTGAGCAGTTCGTCCGGCTGGTTTACAAATTTCCCATACTGGAAAGTCAACTCTCCTATCTCTTTTTTATTCAATACAATTTCAGCATTGTTGAGCAGATCTTGACGAGTTATAGCTTCAATCTTTTTCTGAAGAGTTTTAACTTCGTTCATCATTCCTTCAATTTTCGCCAAAGCGGATTTTTCGTCTGATCCGATTATCCCGAAAAGTTTTCTCAGTAAGTCTGTAGCCGCCTGATACCCCCTCAGAGCCGTCGCTCCCGTAATGGCAAATATTCTTCTAGTTCCTGACCCTATACTTTCGTCAGATATAATTTTAAACAAACCGATATTGCCTGTCGCTTCGACATGAAGCCCGCCGCAAAGCTCTATTGAAAAATCAGGAACATT
Source organism: Synergistaceae bacterium (assembly GCA_009783355.1). Classification (GTDB taxonomy): domain Bacteria; phylum Synergistota; class Synergistia; order Synergistales; family Aminobacteriaceae; genus WRNQ01. The sequence goes on along the minus strand of WRHH01000011.1, from coordinate 8,175 downwards.
AACAACCCTCACCACGGCGCCGTATTTTTCATCAAAGAGTGCTTTTGCGCCTACCTCTCGAGCTTTTTCTATTGAGCATTCAGTTACTAAGAGTTCCTTATTTTCCAATATCTCATAATTCACAATATTTTCAACTGTGAGTTTTTGCTCGTCTGTTAGAGCTTCAAAGTGCGTAAAATCAAATCTCAGGCTGCTTTCTGTTACGTACGAGCCGGCCTGACGGACATGTCCTCCAAGCACTCTTCCCAAAGCTTCATGCAACAAGTGCGTAGCAGTGTGGTTGCGGCGAATGGCGTTTCGGCGTTCAGTATCAACTTTGAGATCTAAGTTCATCCCTGTGACAACTGTTCCGCTCATCACTTTGACTCTATGAGAAAATAATGATTTTCCTCTTATTACGACATCGTCTACCTTTATTTCTGATTCGGTATTGCTGCCAACGCCCGTATCTCCAACCTCTCCGCCCCTTTCAGCGTAAAAAGGAGTCGTATCAAATATTATTTCGCCTTCCTCTCCAACTTTAAGGGAGTCAACAAGCTCGTCATCCTTGACTATGGCCTTTACAACTGCGCTGCCGGAGTCATCTGTATATCCGGTAAAACTTGCAGATTTTACATTGCGTTCGATTTCATTATATACGTTGCCCGTAAGCGCGCTTTTCTTTTGTTTGCTTGAACTTCTTGCCAGCTCGCGCGCCGCGTCCATCTCCTTCGAAAAATCACTCATATTTACGGAAATTCCCTGTTCTTCCGACATTTCCGCCGTCAACTCTACCGGGAATCCGTAGGTGTCATAAAGCTTAAATGCAAGCCCGCCGGGCAGTTCAGACTCGTTCCTTGACTTCAATGAACGAATTTCCTCATCAAGCAGGTTTGTACCTTGAATCAACGTCCTGTCAAAACGCTCTTCCTCCACGCTTATTACTTGCTCTATCATTTTGCGGTTGACAATGAGCTCCTGATAAGGATCCCCCATTATTTCAATGATTATTGGAATAGTATCGCAAAGGAAAGGCTCTTCAAATCCAAGCAGCTTGCCGAAGCGGGCGGCTCTTCTTAGCAGCCTTCTCAACACGTAGCCCGGACCGTCGTTCGTCGGCAAGACTCCATCTGCGAGCATGAAAGCAACTGAACGGGAATGATCAGCTATTACCCTCGCCGCCATATCGCTTTTACTGTTGGCGCCATATATTATCCCTGCTCTCCTGCAGGTTTCCTCTACAAGAGGCATAAACAAGTCTGTCTCATAATCGGTTCTGACTTCTTGAATAAGCGCCGCCAAACGCTCAAGCCCCATTCCGGTGTCAATGTTTTTTTCAGGAAGAGGTTTTAGGCTTCCGTCTTTTTGACGGTCAAACTGAGTAAATACGTGGTTCCAAATCTCAAGATAACGATCGCAGTCACATCCGACGTTACAATTTGGGTTATCGCATTCGTACGTTGGTCCCCTGTCATAATAAATCTCGGAACACGGGCCGCAAGGCCCGGTTTCCGCCATGAACCAAAAGTTACCGTCCTCTCCAAACCGGAAAATGCGGTCGTCCGGGAGCCCCACAATATTGTGCCAAACATCGTAAGCTTCCTCGTCATCCTTATATATGGACGCGGACATACGGGAACCGTCAAGCCCCATCCAGTCGTCGCTCGTCAGGAATTCCATTCCCCATGTTATGGATTCCTTCTTAAAATAGTTGCCCCATGCAAAGTTCCCCAACATCTCAAAGAAGGTGTGGTGCCTTGCTGTACGCCCGACATTTTCAATATCGTTAGTACGTACGCATTTTTGACTCGTGTGAACGGAAGGATGTTCGGGAACGCGCAGCCCCAAATAGTACTCCTTGAGCGGCACCATACCGGCAATAGTAAAAAGAAGCGACGGGTCATCAGGGATAAGGGAAAAGCTTGGCGTTGGGCAACTCCCTTTTTGCGCCCAAAACTCCATAAACATTTTACGAATTTCTTTACCGCTGCGGTATTTCATTTCAGAACACTCCTCTGTCTTCTTCTGTCTTGAAAACACTTTGAATTACATTATCTAAATTATAATATTTTTTACTTTAACTTAATAGTGACGAGTTGCGAGTGGCGAGTAAAACAAAAGAAAAATGCAAAAGCATCTATTTTTAACTTCATACTGCTTCTTTTCATACCATTTATATTTTTTTATCTTAAAAATCACTCTTTACTTTTCAATCCAAAAAGTATTGAAGTTAGAGTGTCCAATCATTTAAAACAAGACCCTCTATGCGGGAAAATTCACTCATGTTGTGCGTAACGAGAGTTCCTTCGCGCGCCAACACTGTGGCAGCTATTACTAAATCGTTACCGCCTATCATTTGCCCTTTGCGCTCAAGTTCAACACGAATAGCGGCATAGAGTTCAGCTGCTTTTTCGTCAAAATCAACTATCTCAAAGAGAGATAGAAAACTCGTGAAAATTGTTAAGTTATGCTGGCGTTTTGCGCTTTTTAAAGCGCCATACAAAAGCTCAGCAACGACCATTGAAGGAATTTTAATGTTCCTTATGGGTGTTTGGTCAAGTATCCTGCTTAAACTCGGCGCGGAATTATTTAGATGATAAATACAAATGTTGGTATCTAGAAAATATATCATATGAGATCAAATCTTCTTGGTATTTCCGCTTCCGATGGAATTTCCGGCGGTTCGTTAAATGTTGCGTCATCAAGCGCGCCCCTAAGTTCACGCAAAATTTGCTTTTTTCTCATTTCATCAGATTCCTCTTCAAAAAGTCGCTCATTAATTATGGATTTAACATATTTTGAAATGGAACAATTACGCGCCCTTGCAGCCGCGCTGAGCTTTTCCACCAAAGCATCCTCCACATACAGAGACATTTGCGCCATAATTAACTCCCCCTTTAGCTAATTCTATATTCAAATATACTTGCAAGTATATTTGAATATTACCTCCTAAAATCAAATTTGTCAACATAGCGAATAAAGCAATGTTCAATTGTGCATTGTGCATTGATCATTGTGCATTGTTTTTAATTATCATCCTAGTGAACTTTGATTTCGGCAGGCATTCGAGAACTTTCCAATCCTTTCGGTCAAGCACTCTTCCGTCAAGTATGACCACTTGCCCTTTATCCGTTTTATTGCGAATCAGGCGCCCTACCGCTTGACGTAAAAACATTTTAGCCATGGGTAAAGTAACGCGCATGAAGGAATCTCTCCCTTCAAGCTCCCCGCGCGCCTGAGTCAAAGGATCGCGCGGATGAGGAAAGGGGATACGGTCAATAATAACCTGTGTAAGACCGTCGCCCGGAATGTCGACCCCCTCCCTAAACGATACGCAACCGATAAGAACGGATGTTTCATCCTCACGGAATCTTTTCAAGAGTGAAGCCTGTGAATGTTCTCCTTGAACCAATACGTTATATTCCCGCGCTCTTCTCTTCATCCGGGATGCAACAACACGCATCAGGCGAATAGAAGAAAGAAGCACAAGCGTCCTTCCTCCGTTCACTTCGCATAATTTTTCGACGGCTCGGGCGGCAAGGTCATCATATGACGGACTCCCAACTCTCTCTTCAACCGGGATTATCACACCATTCATCTGGGAAAGAAAATCAAAAGGGGAATCCACTACCAAAGTCTTATCCGGCTCAATACCAGTCTCCCTTATCCAGAAGTCAAAATCATTTTCAATCGTAAGAGTGGCCGAGATGAAAAAACTCTTTTCAGGTTTTCCAATACTAATTGCCTCCGAGACAATTTCGGGGCATTTAACGGGAGCGCTGCAGACAGCGTTTCCAGTACGCCAGTAAGCCCATTCAGGGAATTTTCCGACAGACGCGCACCACAAGAGAGCTTGCTCAAACTCTTTTACTTCCCTTTTCCAGTTAAGCACTTCCGCCGCCTCTTTAGAATTATAATTCTCATTAAACGCGCCGTCCGCCGCCGCATCGTCCAATAGCTGCATCGGCCTTAGCATTGCGTCGATTGATGCCGAAAGCTCCTTAACCTTTTTTATAAATCCTTCATCCTGTCGGGTCATGCTTTCGCCATCGCGAAATAATTGAAGAAGGTCATACAAAGATTCGGCGTGAACCCGGCACAAATCCATTTTTTCCAATACTTCCTGTAGATTAATCGAGAATTTACTCAAAAACTGCTCATAGGGTTGAATTTGACGAGGGCGAAACAAGCGCTTTGCATCATCTCCAGAAGCTTCAACAGCAATTACTGAACGCGCGCAGTCCGATATCCTGTGCGCTTCATCGCAAATCAAGATGTCATAAGATACGGGGAATCCTCCTATAACAGCATGAGAAAAATATAAATGGTAATTTGCAACAACTATTTTCCAATCCTGGGCAATTCTGAAATTTTTATGCACGAAACAACTACCGCGCATAAACGGGCAATTATTACCGAGACAACTTTTACTGCTTGACGCCACATGCAATATGGCGGGAGAATCCGGCGCCATTGAGAGTTCCGACAGGTCCCCGCGCTCTGTTACCCGGAGCCATTCAGATATTACAAGCGAAGCGTGACCTCCATCCTGGTTGAAATCAAGATATCCGGAATTATCAAGGTTTGCTGCTTTTCTGAGGCAAACGTAATTCCTTCTCCCTTTCAGCAAACCGTATGGCATGTCAAGCTCCAGCAATGAATTTAAATTTGGTATATCTTTGGCTATTAGCTGTTCTTGAAGCGTTATGCCAGCAGTGAGTACAAGAATTCGCTTTGATTCATCATTTTCTGTTTCACTTAAGTACAGCATAGCGGGAACAAGCAAAGCAAAAGTTTTTCCTATTCCGGGAGGCGCCTCCGCCGCAAACACCGATTCATTATCAGAATGTAAAACTCCCCAAGCTTCATTTGCAAGCTCAAGCTGTTGGGAACGATACTCATAATTACGAAATCTGTTTGCAATTATTCCATTTTCTTTAAAGAAATCATATATTTTACGATTCGTGGAAACTCCCCCCTTTCACAAACAGAATTATATGTTAAAATAACTTTCTGTGTTAGTATATTTGGATAAATCTTTAATGGGGAGGTGAACGAAGAATGCCCAATAAGAAATCTGCTGTCAGAAGAGTTAGAAGCAGTGAACGAAACCGTATTTATAATCGTTTCTGGACTACGAGGTGCAAAAATGCCGTGAAAAAAGTCCTTGAAGCTGTTGATCAAAATAAAAAAGATTCTTTAGCGAAGCTTTTTGACGACGCTCAAAGTGTAATAGATAAAGCTGTCGTCAAGGGCGTAATGCACAAGAACACTGCGGGGCGCCGTAAGGCTATGATGTCACGCCGCGTTAAGGAAATCATGAATTAGAAAATTATTTTATCGGGACGTAGCGCAGTCTGGCTTAGCGCATCTGCATGGGGTGCAGGGGGTCGGAGGTTCGAATCCTCTCGTCCCGACCAATACAAAAAAGTAAGGGGCTGTAAAAGTACAAAATTTGACAGCCCAAAGAAAGCAAGTAAAAATCTCATTTCCGCTATATTGGAAATGAGATTTTAATTTTATAAGGGAGTTTGTCGTAATATGAGCTTTTTCTTACCCATCGCTGCTGTCATTACCCTCATATTGCGCGCTATTGCATACACATATGCCGCTATATCCTCTGCTTCAAAATATCCACAGTCCTTAGTCCCTAATCCCTGTATTTCATATTCTGGGACTCCACTTTGCATAAAGCGTGATGTTTTTTACCACTTTGATAACTTGATCATTTAAATAATTAGTTCCTAATCCGTCCGGCCTTGTATTCCAGCCGTCGAATACGTAATACTCTCTGGCGTATCCTTGATCCTTTACAGCATAGTCTTTATTGGCTTCAACGGATTCTTCATTTGTCCGCCCTCTCCCGCCGTTGGGGTGATATGTTACGGTATATTTATCAAAAATCGAATTACTACCGGGTCTCGCCAACTGAATCCATTCAGGCGCCGCCATACTTGCATGAAAAGCTCCGACGACGCCTCTAATGTGAGCATCAGCATGCGCAGGCTGCATCAAACAAGCCAAAAACAGAACCGCTGAAACCGTCGCAATTAGATATTTCATGTTCCTTGCCTGTGATTTAACTCTCATATTTACACATCCTTTTTTCACAAAGTTTACAAAATTTACGCGTTAATATTTCGCGCTCAATACTATTCTTCTATTTAAAAATAGTAATTATCTAAACGTTTCGCTCCAATACTGAACATGAGGAACAAGCTCTTCAAAATTCAGCTTAGGCTCTCCGGCTGGATCAGGAACTTTCCCTCCAGGCGCGTCAACTTCATAAAGGCTGCCTTTAGCAATATCTAAAGGGTTTTCGAAATTATTACCGCTAGCTATTCCTTTTTGCGCTGCGCCAGAGTTAAGCTCCTTTACTGACAACACCAAACGATTTCTTGATGGATTACCGGATATTCCCGAAATTTTTATATTGTCCAAGGTTATGGCGGACTTATTCTCTAAGACTGAACGGCCTGTTGACGGGTCAATCGCATATAGCTTTGCAACTCCAATCTCGCTGCACGCCTCTTCAGAATTCTTATTGATATTTGGGATGAAAGTAGCAAAATAAAGAATATTATTCATTAGATAAGGATCTGCTGATAAATATTCAGAATCAGTCACACCGAACTTTGGGCGAAGCCTAATAACCCATCCAAAGTCATCCATACCATGAGTGATCCCAATATTATCATCGTAGTCATACCTTTGCCCATATCGTCCATATTCAGCCGGGACTTCATCAGCATAGTAAGGTATATATCTCATTTTTTCGCCGCCAATTGCATCGGCAGTATTTATCCCATTGTCTACTTCTTTGGACTTTATGATATTACTGACATTAAACCCGAATATGAACTGTTCTTTATTTGATAACTTTCTAAAATCATAAGCGTTGCTACCGGGAGCGTCTAAATCCGAAGTTCCTCCAAAAAGCCATTTATAGCCTGTCCTTGACTTTGCTAATATCATCTTTCTTGTGAGCGCCATCTTCAAACCCTTATCCGGCTTATTTTCCACAGCGCCTTCATAAGGCTGCGTTTTCTCGCCAAGAGTCCTGAGTTGAACTATGCTCTTTAACTTCCATTCGGATTGCGGAATTCCGTCCAAATCGCACATAAGGATATTTCCCTCGCTGTCCGCTGTGTAGAATCCAATTGCTTTCTTCGCGCTGTTTTCTTGGTAAATAATTGGAGTTATTCCCATTCCAAGTTTTATATCTGTCGGCGCATCAAACCCAGTTGCAGAATTCGATTTTGAATCTATTTTTCTTAATATTGAACCATTTGTGGGGTTGAAAAAGTAAAACGCTTTGCCCTGCGTATCATCTTCTCCAAGCATATGCCCGAGCCCCCCCGGCAAAACTCCAACCGTATCGGAGTTCGTTCTATTAGCAGGAATGAAATATACGCCCGGAACAATGGTAAGCCCTAGATCCTTATAATCATAATGATCGCTGATATCGCCACCTTTTGCAGCTTCACCCCAACGTTTTACACCGTCAGCAATATTGTAAGGGCTAGAATTATCATATCTGGCGTTCTCTATTGCCCATTTGAAAACCGGCTTTTTACGGGCGCTATCCATATAGGTGATGTCCATCGTATAAAAACCATTGCCGCCACGTCCAAGATATCCGGTCATTAGTGTCCTGACGCCGTTATTGTTTTCACAATCTCTTGCAATCAGCATCCCGTCAAGTAAAACCATTGGATTTGATCTTACTCTCGTTAGCCCGTTCCCATCAATCCAGAATTCTCTGTCAAATTTCATGTTTTTGAGTTTGTGTTGGAATATATTTGGCGGGATAAATCCCCAAATTTCACTCCCGTTCATGTAATTAACAGCATGAAGCACGCCTCTGTTTGTCTGAACGTAGACAACCGCATCGCGTTTGCTAATCACGCTGTGATTAAGTAATTCCGAGTGTCTTGGCATTCCAACAACGGTAATTCCTGAATTGACCATATCGCCTAGAACTCCTGTAGAATCATCCATTTTTCCATTTTCCAACTCGTAACGATATCCCCGCAGCCAGTCTTTAAATTTTGGCGCATGAGCCAATGGAATCCCCGCATCATTGAATGAAGTGTTTGTCAATTCCGTAATGTTCGCAACAGACCCGATAACAGAGCCAGACACGCCTGTATACGTGTAGACGTCCCTGTCAAGGTCTCTGGACACCATTTTCTG
>WRHH01000010.1 GCA_009783355.1 Synergistaceae bacterium | reverse complement strand
GTCAAAAAAGAGTTTCTCGTTGTTAGCGACTTCGGCTGAGGTAAACAGATCCTGGATTGCTTTTATTTCAGCCGCGCTTAGATTTTTAGGGTTATATGCGTTCGGGCCGTTGAAAACAGGGCTGCTGGCGATAACTACAAACTCTTTTCCCACGTGAACATTAAACGGAGCGTCAGCGCCGGCTTTTATTGTATATACAGCTCCGATTGCATTTTCCTCACCGGATTTGAGTTCAATATAGGGCTGTAATTCAATATCGCAAAAAGCCGCGACGTCAGCGTTACGATTTATCAAGTTAATTGCCGATCCCTGGTGCGATTGCCCGAAATACACTTCGCTGAAGAAATTGCCGCGTCCGCCTTCAACCAACTTGTCCCCATCCAAATTGTCGCTTTTGAAGTGCGCTATGATCGCGGAAGCAGGGACTCTGAATCCCGATGTGGAGCTGTTGGAAACAAAGGACATTTTTTTCCCTTTTATATTATCAATGGAATAAGCGCCGCCGCTCTTATAATTGTCCGCGTCGGCTTTATTAACGCATAGCCAGGCGAAATATTTTGCTTCGTCGAGCTTGCCGTTTTTATCGCTGTTGACAAACAAAACGTTAACTTGCGGATTTCTGTTTTTCGCTTCCACATAGCCGACAGCGCCCATTGCCATGGCAATATCCGCCGCGCCGCTTGCGATTGATTCAATGGCAATCGTATAGTCTGTCGTGGTTTTGTTCTCGGCTTTCCTGCCGGTAGCCTTTTCAATAAGCCTGGCAACTTCCGCGCGTATATCCGCATGAGTGTTTGACGATTCGTTTGGATACCAGACTACCGTAATCGGCTTTGTGCTTGCCCAGGAGGGCGCCGAAGCTATGACCATCGCTATGACGGCCGCAAATAAAATAGCCGTAATTGCTCTCAATACGCGCTTTTGCATTTTTTACACCTTACCTTGCTTTGGATTTGGCAGCGACTTTTACCCTGCCGAGGTTATTGTAAATTTAGTCTGTAACAATAATGTGAATACAAGGTAAAAGTTTTGTGACATTAATTCTGTGGGGTCGGCTCACGCAACATGTTAGAGCGGGGAGAATCAGCCATATCTCCAAACGATCCAAGCCGTGCCGATCACTCCCAATAGTCAGCCTTTAAAAGCGAAGGCTTTTTCTGGTATATAGGGACATTGGCGACGACGCCCGATGGGTTGCCGTTGTGGTACGAATTGTTCCCGGGGAACAAGATTGAAGCTTACGCAGAATGTAAACATGAGTGTTGATGAAATACGTAATGCACTAATTGGAGTAACGTCGTCGCTTATACGCGATAAATCCAGCAGAGTATTGTATCGTTTTCCAAAAATTCTTGGCGTGGAAGCGAGCCGGATATATAAGAGTCTTGGCTTGAAACACAGTACACGTCCTACAGAGATAACATCAGTGTTGATGTATCGCGCCCGCAGTAAGTATTTGCGGGATTCACAAATTGAATCAGAATCGGAAGGTGACTAATCTGTAGCCCATATAGCATCGCAGGGTATCATCACAAAAAGCACTTTATCTCAAGATGAGATGTAGTGCCTTGGCTTTTTCATAAAAGCTTTATATTACTAATTATGTTAAAAAAATGCGCGGAAGTCAGGTCTATTGCTTTCAGAATTGCCTCTATTATTTTTCAATTTCATCAACGGAGAGCGTATTCCCTTCAATTGCAGCCGTCCCTTGAATTCCTTTTGTCATGTATATTTTCAACAGTTTGCTATGAGATTTCGGGTCGAGAGCAACACTGGACAAGTGCCTGCATTTTGACTGGGCGGCGCCGAATAATATCCAATCTATATACGATAATGTATTAGAGTTAAAATTAAAAGTTATTATTGTCGTCATTCTTCGGACAGCCTTTTACTAATGTCCGAAGCGCTGTATAAAACTCTTGCTATATAGACCTTTTCATGTCCGATGACAAAGAAAACTGTATAATTGTCAACAATTAATGCTCTAAGCCCCTTGGAGCGCTCCGGTTCTGAATCCATGATCTTTATCCGTTCCGGCATATTCTCTAAGGATAATATGGCTTCTGCAATTCTGTCGTATTGTTTGGCAGCAGTAACAGGCACAAGAAGCGTTTCTGCAATGTATTTGTAAATAACTTCCATGTCTTCATCCGCTTTATCCGAAATCAAAACTTCATAATGCCTCATCAGTACGTCCTTCCTTAAATTCCGCAAAAATTTCCCGAGCCGGGCGCACTCTTCCGTTACTTATGTCTAACATACCTTCATTCAGCTTCTCGCGAATCAGCGATGTATTCATCATATCTACATTTACGCTGTTGGGAGCTTTCGGCAAAGAGACAATAAAAGGAACGCCGCCTGTCAGCGTTATTTGTCTTAAAAACATATCAATTGCAGTGGCCATTGGTACTCCCAACTGTGACAACACCATTTCGGCAGACTTCTTAACTTCGGGATTGACCCTGAGATTCAATGTAGTGCTTTTTTCCATCCCTATCAACTCCTTTCCCATATTGTAACGCATATGACGTTACAACGCAAATGCAATAAGCACAATCCGGCGCGGGCCGGATTGTGCTTTTTATAGATTTTGACGCCGGTCTTTGCGTTATTTGCGAAGGACGCGTCCTGCGCGCGCGCCGGTGTGTTTGCCCTTTTTAACCACCGCTTCGCCGTTAATGAAAACATGCTCGATGCCTTCGGGATACTGCGCCGGATTGGTGTAGTCCCCTTTATCTATGACGGTGTCAGCGTTAAAGATGCAGATGTCGGCAAAGTAACCCTCTTTAAGCAGGCCGCGCTGCTTTATCTGGAAAACATCGGCGGGCTTTCCCGTCATCTTGCGCACAGCGGCCTCAAGCGGCAGCGCCTTTTCCTCCCGGCAGTATTTGCCCAAGACTCGTGGAAAAGCGCCGTATACCCTTGGATGGGGTTTACCGCCAAGCAGGCCGTCGGTGCATACGTTCTGCTCCTCCATTTTGATGAAATAGATGACATGCTCCTCTAATCCGTAGAAATCCACCATGCCGACAGCGTTTTCCTCTTCATAAAGGAGGTCAAAAGTTGCCTGTAACGGGTCGCATTTGCGGCTTTCGCCGAGCTGAATCAGATTCATCCCCAATACATGCTGATTCTTTTCGCTTTTGACGCTGGTAACGAAAATACCGTCCAAGCCCGCAAAGTTGATGAAGTTGTCCCAGCCGGGAATGCCCTTCTTTATATCCTCAATAATCTTGAGGCGCAACTGCGGATCTTCCAGGCGTTTAAGCAGCTTGTCCGTACCGCCGTCATGCACCCACGGCGGAAGGATTATGCCCAGCATCGTGCTGCCCGCCACATAGGGGTACTGGTCGAAGGAAACGCGCAAACCGTTATCCCTTGCCTTTTCAAACATCGCTATCTGCCGCTCGAACTTGTCCGCGTTATTTTTGCCGCAGAGTTTAAAATGCGACCAGTGAGTGCGAATTCCGGCGCCCTGCCCGATATCGATGATTTCCTGCATAGATTCAAGGATAGCGTCGGCCTCGCTGCGCTGATGCACGACAAATACGCCGTCAAACTTTGCCGCTTCCTTACACAGTTCTGCAAGCTCATCGGTTTTTGAGTATAGGCAGGGCAGGTAGATAAGGCCGGAGGAAAGGCCGAAGGCGCCCGCTTCCATGTCACGCCGGATAATCCGGCGCATATATTCCAGTTCATCGGCGGTCGGAAGGCGGTTATCCAGCCCCATCGCCTCCATGCGAACATTACCGTGAGGCACAAGATAGCATTCGTTGAGGCCTGGTTTTGCTGCGCTTACCGCTTCCAGATATTTTTCCACCGTCGGATAATCCCAGGAGATTTTATCGCTGTCGCCATTGAGCCCGGAAAGGTTTTTGCGCCATGTCCCCACATACTCCTTCGGCAACGGCGCCATCGAAACGCCGTCCTGGCCGAGTATCTCGGTGGTGATGCCCTGCATGACTTTAGGCAGGATTTCCGGGTTGACCAGCACTTGCAGGTCGCTGTGGCTGTGGGTGTCAATAAATCCCGGCGCCACCACGAGCCCTGAAGCGTCAATCACTTCAGCATCGGCTGCGTCAGCAAACGTTCCAATCTTCTCAATTTTGTCGTCGCAAATCATTACATCCGCTTTGTATCCTGTTTTTCCGCCGCCGTCAACTACAAAACCGTTCTTGATTACTTTTTTCACGTAAAATCACCTCTTTATAAGCTTTGAGCTTTAATCAGGCTTCTTATCCTATATATTCTCAAATTCAATTTCCGGCGCGGGTTCAATCCCCATCTTTTTGTCAAGAATGGAGCACGCGAATATGAAAATAAGCGCCACAACGCTTCCGGGAACGATAGCGCTCAGTCCCCACGGAGTTCCCAATCCATAAATCCAGATTGCTGCAACTATGGTGCCGACAACTATTGATATAAAACCTGCCCTCTGCGTTACATTCTTATAGAATAGCCCGCAGATAAACGCAACGAACGGGCCTGCGCTCCGGAGCGCGAAGACGCTCATCATAACGCTGATGATATTGGAGCCGCTGAGCGCCACCGCAAGACCAAAGACGCCGGCGACGAGCATAACTATCTGAGAAACCAAAATCTCTTGTTTGTCGTCCCTCACGCCCTTTTTGATGTATGGGCGGAACACGTCGTTGGTAAACATGGTCGCCGTTCCGAGCATATTACCCGCCGCGCTGCTAATAGTCGCCGCGACAACGCCCGCCAGTACCAGCCCCGCTATAAATGCAGGCGCCAATTGAATAGTGGCGTCCGCCAGCGCAGTCCTTGACTGCCCGCCAGCGGCGTAACCGTCAATACAAACATAGGCAGTCAAACCGATGATGGCCGGAATTATCGCGTAGGCAGACTGAAGGACGCCCGCGAGCACAGAGCCAACCATTGCGGTCTTGCTGCTCTTTGCGGAACAATAGGTTTGCACTATTTCCTGACCTGTCGGGAATGTCATGGAGTACATGGCGATATAACCCAGAATGGTGAAGATTCCTACCTTGGACATGCTGAGAAGGTCCAGATTCTGCCCTTCGGCGCTCGTCATGGCTCTGGCCTTTTCGAAGAGGGCGTCAAATCCGCCCACCTTGTCGCCGTTTACGATAATGAACATGGCAATAGCCATACCTATAGTAATGGTGAACACATGCACAACGTTGGCCGCCGCTACTGATTTGAGACCGCCGCCCATCGTGTAAAAGACAACGATTATCGTTGAAACAATCGCTGCGATGTTAAATCCAACGCCGGTTACCACGGAGATTATGGAGGCAGTCGCTATAATCTGAGCGCCGGTTGCCATGAAAAGAGCGGTAATCGAGGTAAATGCTGTAAATATGTGCGACGGTTTCCCGTAGCGCTTGCTGATTATTTCCGGCACGGTGCTTGACTTCGAACGCCTGAAATAGGGGGCGATATACGCTACAATAACAAATCCTATTCCCGCAGAAATTACATACCAGCTTGCCGATAAGCCTTGGCTCAACACGTTGGTCGCAACGCCTGTCGTGCTGGCGCCGCCGGTGTTTGCCGCGAACAGCGTCCCCGCTAACATCCATGGTCCCAAAGATTTTCCCGCCATAAGGAACTCTTCATTGCTTTGCTTTGCGCCCTTTTCCCTTTTCCTCCGGGCAAAATAAATTCCCGTAAACGCTGTCACCACAAAATAGAGCAAAATAACGATCAAACTGATTATTTGCACGTTACTCATACCTTACTATACCTCCTTCTAAATATAAAAACAATTTCAAGAATTTCAAACGCGCGCGCCTTATCCCGCAAGCAGCGCGCGCATCACGGCCATATACGCCTCCATAGCCCCTGTAAGCTGCTGTATATCAATATATTCATCAATCGTATGGGCGACATGTTCAAAAGAAGGCCCAAGCCCCAAGGTTTTTATCCCTTTTTCACCGGCATAGTGGCTGCCGTTGGTGCAAAAGGAATAGTGAGAAATTTCCGGCGTTTGGCCAGCAGCTATCAGTTCACTGTGAACAGCCTGAACAAAGTGCTCGTTTTTATCGAAAAGCCATGCAGGGAAGAATCTTTCGTCCTCAATGACCGCGCCTGTGTAACACAGTTCTTTGCCATGGGCGAAGGACACGGCGGCTTTCAAGCTCGGGTCATTTACCATCATTTTGTTCAACAGCTCCTGAAGCGGTGCAAGCACGCTCTCTTTTGTTTCACCGACGAGAAGGCGCCTGTCGTACGTAACGCGGCAGTGCGCGGGTACCACCGAAGCGCCCGGGTAAGGGGAAGAGATGATATCGGTGAGCTCCATTATACCTTTGCCAAGAATCGGGTGGCTATTGGCCTCCATTTTGCTTATCGCGTCGATTATCTTTGTCATTTGATAAACGGCGTTTACTCCCGCTTCGGGATTGGAGGAATGAGCCGGCTTGCCGAACGTTTCCACAACAATTTCCGCCCGGCCCCGCTGACCGATTTTGAGGTTGAGCTGCGACGCTTCGGCAATTACGACATAATCCGGTGATATGGCGCTGCTTATGGATCGGGAGGCAACCCCCTCGAAGCACTCTTCGTGAACGCTGCCCACTACATAAATCTCGCCAGCGAAGTCCTTTTTACAGTCGGCGCCAAACGCAGAAGCCGCGCAGGCGCAGGCGGCCAGCGCGCCCTTCATATCCGTCGCGCCACGGCCATAGATTTTGCCGTCAACTATTTCTGCGCCAAAGGGCGGGTGGGTCCACGCGCTCTCATCGGTGACAGCGACGGTATCCATATGCCCGTCGAAGAGGAGCTTCTTGCCCGGGCGCAGGCCCTTTAAACAACCGATAATATTGCCGTAACCGTCAACCTCCGCGCTGTCGAAACCGCTTGAAAGAAAATACTCCCGCAATCGCCCGGCCATGCCTTTTTCCTGCCCGGAAAAGCTTTGTTCGCGTATCAGAAGTTGGCAGAGAGCAATCACTTCTCCAGCTCTTTGCTCGTTTAACATAAGATAGCCTCCTTTTCAAAATTCAGATCCATTTCTTTACGGAAAAAGCTTGTTCAAGCAGCTCCATGTCGGGAGGAATCAAGAGCGGATCCCCCGCGGCTTTTATGCCGTTTTGCACATCCTTGAGCCCATTGCCGGTCACAATGCAGACTACCGCCGATTCAGGAGAGATCAGGCCGTTTGCGGCGGCCTTTCTGAGCCCCGCAAGAGCGGCGGTTCCAGCCGGTTCGCCGAAGACGCCGCAGTTACGCCCGAGCATACGCATCGCGTCAAGAATTTCATCATCACTGACGTTGACTGCGGCCCCATTCGAGGCGCGCAGCGCGTGGAGCGCTTTATCGGGATTTCGCGGCTCTCCCACGGCAATGCTGTCGGCAATGGTATTCTCGGCAGTTGGCACGAGCTCGCCGCCGGTTAGAAACGCGGTGTTGACGGGGCAGCAACCTTCAGCCTGCACGCTGAGCAAAGAGGGGATTCTATCAATCAGCCCCGTTTCATAAAGGTCTTGAAATCCCTTGTACACGCCTGCGATGCTGCAACCATCCCCCACTGAGATTGCCACCCAATCCGGGGCCTTAAACCCAAGCTGCTCTCCTATTTCCAGCGCTACGGTTTTTTTGCCCTCGATCAAATATGGGTTGATTGCGGCGTTTCGGTTGTACCATCCCCATTTTTGAATCGCCCGCGCGGATAGATGGTAGGTGTCTGCGTAGCTGCCGTCAACGCTGACCACCTTAGCGCCAAAAATAAGCAACTGAGCAACTTTGCCTTGGGGCGCCCTGCGAGGTACAAAGATGACCGCGCCGAGCCCCTCGGCGGCGCAGCCTCCGGCCAAGGAAGAGGCGGCATTTCCGGTTGACGAGCAGGCAACAACAGAAAAGCCTCCCTCTTTCGCCTTGATAATTGCGATAGCGGAGGCTCTGTCTTTCATGCTGGAAGTGGGATTGAACCCGTCGTCCTTTATATAAAGCCGTGGCAAACCAATGGCGGCGCCCAACCTTTGCGCGGGGTAAAGAGGAGTCCAGCCAACGCGCAAGCCCGGCGGCGGACTCTCTTCTTTTACAGGCAGGAATTCCCTGTAACGCCAAATGGAGTTTTCGCGCCTCGCCGCCAAAGTTTCACGATTGATTTTGTGCTTTATGTAATCGTAATCGTACTCAATCTCAATTATGCCGGAGCAGAGAGGACAGGCATACAAATCTGTAACGGCGTCAAATGTCTTTCCACACTTGATGCAACGCCCGTGCAATACATTTTTCATATAGTACACCCCAGTTACTTGGATTACAGTTTCGAAAGAAGCCCCGCGCGCTCATTGAACGAATTGATGAGCTCGTCAATCTGAGTCACTTGATCGTGCATGGCGCGCCAGTAATTGTCGTAGTCATACCACTGAGCGTTAAGGTCCTCCACCGTTTTTCCCTGCTGCTCCACCCAAGTGTAATATTTCAGGTTGTGAACTCGTTTTCTCGCGACATAGGTCAGCTCTTCCATGCTGTCCGCGCGTTGCCCCAGAAGGCGGCGTTCGAAATCTGCGGACGCTTTAACCGCGCTGTACTGTCCGCTCCCTTCACGCATCTCCGTGAGGCGCGATCCATACAACTCCATGGAATCGGTGAGCACGGTGACCACGATGTCCTTTTCTGTCAGTTCGTAGTACTTCGCGAATTTTATAGCGCACAGTACGTTGGAAATACCAGAGATTCCCAAAAGATCAAGGTTGTTTACAACATCCGGGTCGACGCCGGCTTCATTTATAAGATACTCCCTGCCTGCAGGCTCGTTAAAGAGCCGCATCAGGTTGACGCTGTCGTTGTCGTCTATTGCGATGACCATATCGGTGTTCTTGACGTTGTGAACCCACGGGACATGCTTGTCGCCTATTCCTTCAATGCGGTGCGCGCCAAAACCGTTGTTGAGAATGGTGGGGCATTGCAGCGCCTCGCCCACCGCAAGCTTGGCGCCAGGGTAGATCTCCTTAAGGTAATCGCCCGAGCTCAAAGTTCCGGCGCTGCCTGAGGTAAAGCAAGCGCCCGCAAAATTATCTCCTTCGCGCATTATCTTTTTGAGCAGGTCTGCAATGGCGTGGCCTGTCACGTGGTAGTGCCACAGGCAATTTCCGAGTTCCTCAAACTGGTTGAAGATGACTACGTTGTCCCTGGTATTGCGCAATTCCCAAGTTTTGTCAAAGATTTCCTTAACATCGCTCTCGCACCCGGGGGTGGCAATTACCTCTCCTGCTACTTCCGCAAGCCATTCAAATCGTTCGCGGCTCATTTCGGCGGGCAGGATGGCGATGCTGTCGCAGGCAAGGAGCTGCGAGTTGTAGGCGCCGCCGCGGCAATAGTTGCCGGTGGACGGCCAAACAGCCTTGTGGTATGTGGGGTCGAATTGACCTGTAACCAAACGCGGCGCAAGGCACCCAAAGGAAGCCCCCACCTTGTGGCATCCCGTTGGAAACCATTTGCCCACGAGCGCTACAATGCGCGCCTCCACGCCTGTCAGAGCAGGAGGCAACTCTATGTAGTTGACGCCGCCAAAAAGCCCGCCCTTTTTCTTCGGCTCGTTTTTCCATGTGATGCGAAATAGGTTTGCGGAATCCATATCCCATAAGCCTATGTTTTTTAATCGGTTTTTAATCTTTTCGGGAATTTCCTCCGGGTTTTGCATTTGCCGGAAGGTGGGAATGATAATGTTGCGCTCCTTTGCCCGCGCCACGCTCCTTTCCAGCAGAGGTTCATTGATTGTTAAATTAATCATATTTATCGACCATTCCTTTCTCTTCACCCAGGAACAAAATGGGCCGTATTTATGTTACTTATCAGTTTATTACTTAGAAAATGTATAGTCAAGGAATCTTTTTGAATAATTTAAATTGACATATCGGTTTTGAAGTCGTTAATAATGTCCAAAAGGTTCGCGGCTATGTCCGTTAAATTCTTCGATTCCATGTTAACGCTATCGATGACCGTCGATGTCTCTTTAGACGTGTTGCTCACCGTGCCGATACCATTCCTGAGTTCAGTGACGTTTTCGCGTATTAAGTTCGCTGAGCGCGATATTTCATGGCTGGTAGCAGCCTGTTCCTGCGCCGCGCCCGCTATGGACTGCACCGCTTCGTCGACCTTGTGAATTTCCTTGAGAGTGTCCGCAAGGTTGCCCCGCGCTTTTTCCGCCTTAATCATTATCCCGGATATGACTTCCGTTGCCCCCTGCGTTGAGTTTATGGCCGACGAGGTTCCGTCCACAAGTTCCTCGATAAGTTTGGCCACATGCCGCGAAGCAAGGTTGGACTCCTCAGCCAGTTTACGAACCTCCTCCGCAACTACAGCGAATCCGCGGCCGGCATCGCCCGCCCGCGCGGCTTCAATAGCTGCGTTTAAAGCAAGAAGGTTCGTCTGACTCGCTATACTACCTATGGTTGTAACGAAACCTGAGATGGATGCGACAGCCGTTTCAACCCTGGACATGCCGTCGCTGTTTTTCTGCATGGCGCGGCCGATGTTTTGAAGTTCCGCCACAAATTCGTTCACCACTACGGCAACCTCGCCGCTGAGCTCTGAAGAACTCAAGGAAGCCTCAGTAGCCTGTATGGCCGCGTCGGCCGTGACGGCGGCAGCCTTCGTTACTTCCTCTATCGCATCGGCCGCGTTTGCTACAGCTTTGAGCGCCTCTTTTGCCTGTCCCTCGACGAGCGTTACGGCGGCATTGGTGTTCGCTATTTCGGTGTTTGCCTTGTCGGCAAGTTCGCCCAGCGCGCCCGATAAATTAGTGACCTTCTCCACCTCGTCGCGCACGTTGCCGATGACTTCATTACCAGCTTTTGAGGCGACTTCAAGGGACTCCATCGTCTTATGCAAGGACTTGACAAATCTGGCAATGAACACGTTGAATATGATAAATATCAGCGATATCAGCGCAAGCACCACAAGGAACAGCATTGTTATTGAGGTGTTATAGTCGCCTATGCTGTCGGGGATAAAAGCGACAGAGCTCCATTCCAACATGGGGATTGCGCTGACGGCAATCTTTCCAAGCGGAATATCGAAAGTTTGCGTCTCGCCTGCTCCAAGATTCTTTGCTTTAGAGAGAATGTCGATGCCGGCATAGTTCATTTCTTCATCAATTTGCTTTTTTTCAACCATCAAATTGACATTTTTTGAGCCGGTTATTTCTCCCTTGGCGTTAAAAAAGTAGAGCTCCGTACTGTTTTTGATATCTTTATAGATTACGTCGACAAAAGTTGACAGATTGATGCCGGTTCCCACCATCCCTATGGGCTTGCGCGCGTTGTCAAAAACCGGCGCGTTTATCCAGAGATTCGTAGTTTTGAGGTCGGGGTTATAGTTGATATTGAAGTTAAAAACTTCCGTTTCATGGAGCGTCATTTTATACCAATAATTTTCGAACTTTTCAACGTCAATTCCAAACGGGTCGCTGTCATCTGAGTAAAACATTCTGTCTATGTCGTTAATCCAAAAAACCGTGTTTCCTTTGAATGCGCGGCGGTAAGAAGCTATTTCCTCAAAAGCTAATTCTTTCAATTCAAGGTCGCCGGGAGCAGCGAAGTATCGCTTAATTAACGGCGAATCCGCCAATTTGAGAGCAATTGCAATTTCGGCGTTTACGGAAGTTTCCAGCTTTATCCGCTCAATCTCCAACATCTGGGTCAACTCGTTGCCCTTGTTTGTTCTGATAATCTGCCGCATGGAAAATATAAAAGCCGCGCTTCCAACCACGAAAATTATCGTAAACAGTGTTACGGAAAACATAACGAATCTGTTCTTCAAGAGGGACTTCCCCTTTTGCGGAACCCGTACTGCAGGTTTGTTATTACGCTCCATAGTTTTCTCCTCCTCGCGGGGTAATTTGAAATATGATGAGTAATACTTAATAGTTTTCGACCGATACATTGTGTTATATTAGGAAAAGTTCTGACGCAGGACGTCAATATCTTGAATCGGGCTTATATTAAACTATAATTTATTTATTGACAAATAAAGAACTATAGTTTATTATGTCAAATAATTTATTTCCGAAAGGGTGATAATAGTTATGTCTGTAAAATGTTGTGTTTGTGAAGCTGATGTTAATGTTGCAGAAGACGCGATGGTTGGAGAGCTTATTACCTGCACCGATTGCGGAACGGAGCTTGAAGTAATTTCAACATCTCCAGTCACGCTACAGGAAGCTCCTGAGGTACAGGAGGATTGGGGCGAATAAATGCTTCATATCTTTTATTCACGTTTAAGAATTGAGGAGAAGACGCTCTTCAAGGCGGCGGAATCTATGGGAGTCAACGTTGATTTCAGGGACGTAGGGGATTTTGTCTGGCCGTCCGATTTCAGCGCCGTAAATGGCGGAGTCGCACTGTGCCGCCTCATATCGCAAACTCAAAATATTGCTCTTACGCAGCTTCTTGAGTCAAAGGGCGTAAGGGTAATAAATCCATCTGAAACCGTGTTGCTTTGCGGAGACAAAATTGCAACAGCGGCAGCGCTTGATGTAGCGGGAGTACCGCAACCGGACTGGAGAATCGCGGCGTCCCCCGATTCAGCGGTCAAGGCGGCGGAGTCCCTCGGATATCCCGTCGTTTTTAAGCCCGCTGCGGGGAGTTGGGGAAGGCTCCTCGCAAAGGTCGACTCACGGGAATCGTGCGAGGCGATAGCGGAACACAAAGCTCAAATGGGGCCTGCCCACTCAATTTACTACATACAAAAATACGTTGAAAAAAGCGGATTTGACATCCGCGCCGTCATGATAGGCGGAAAAACAGTCACTTTAATGAAAAGATGCAGCGAACACTGGATAACAAACACCGCGCGCGGCGGAAGCCCCGAACCATATCCAATGGATGATGAACTGCAAAACCTTCTCGAGTGGACGGCTTCTGTAATCGGCGGGGACTTTTTAGCGGTGGACGTATTCAAGACGCCGGAAGGTTACGTTATAAACGAAGTGAACGGCCAGCCTGAGTTTCACGGCTCAATGGCGGCGACGGGAATAGACGTCGGCAGACTCATGATAGAATATGCCGTGAAGCTCTGCGATTCAATAAAATAAGGAGGAAGCGGGCATTGTATAAAGCAACAGTGTGGGGCGCAAACGGAATGGCAGGAGGAGAGGCGCTGCGAATTTTGGCCGCGCATCCTGATATCGAAGTAACAACGGCTGTTTCACGCTCGAAAGCTGGTCAGCCGCTCTGGACTGTTCATCCTCACCTGCGCCCCGATTACCCTGAAATGACATTCATTCCGCCCGAGCAGGCACACGACGCCGAGACGGATATAGCTTTCCTCGCGCTTCCGCATAAGGCTTCATGGCAAACGATCCTAGAATACAGAAAAAGGGGCGTTAAGGTGGCGGATCTCTCGGCTGACGTGAGGCTGCGAGACCTTGCGGCATATAAAGAATGGTACGGCTCAGATCATCCCGCGCCGGAGCTTATGAACGAGGCGGTGTACGGACTGCCGGAGCTGCACAGAGAGGAACTCAAGGGAGCTTCTCTCGCCAGCGGAGTCGGATGTAATTCAACGTGCGCAATTCTCGGGCTACACCCGCTCGCAAAAGCCGGACTCATAGCCGATGTTCGCATGGAATTGCGCGTCGGCTCTTCGGAAGCGGGCGGAACTCCTTCGCAGGGAGGGCATCATCCTTACCGCGACCGAACATTGCGCGTGTACGAGCCTTTCCGCCACAGGCACCTTGCGGAAGTCATACAGGAATGCGGAATTGAAGCGAGCGCCATAACGATGACAATGACAGCCGCGCCGATTGTACGAGGAGTCCAAATGCTTGCACAGGTACGGCTTACCCGTGTGCTTAAAGAGGCGGAAATTTGGAAAATTTATAGACCGGCGACAGCAGGACAGCCCTTCTGGTCGTTATGCCCCGCGCGCCCCGCACACCTGAGGCTGCCCGATCCAAGGCTCGTAATGGGAAGCAATAGAGCGCTTACCGGTTTTGTGCTGCACGAGGACGGAGAACGCCTTCTTGTAGTCAGCGCGATAGATAATCTAATGAAAGGCGCTGCCGGAACGGCGGTTCAATGCGCAAACCTCATGCTGGGATTGGAAGAAAAGACAGGGTTGGACATGAGACCTGTGTACCCGGCTTGAAAAGGCAAATTACAAATTACAATGAAAGACAAAAGCATAGAATAGTTACCGGTCGCTACGCTCACTCCTCGTAAAGACATGAGTTAGCCGCAAGTTTCGTTCACTGTGGTGAGTGCAACTTGCGGCTATTGTTTTGTCTTTGCTTTGTTTAATATTAATAATTCTCATAATTAATTTATATATTATTGAATAGAGAATACAAATAATCCGATAAATATTATACAAAACTAAAGGAGGTTCTGTATAAATGAAAAGTTTCGGAAGAAAAGTAAAAGTATTATCGGCACTGACACTTACGCTGTTTATTGTTTTCAGTTCTTCGGCGGCTGTCATTGACTTTGTGCCGGTGACGGATATCGTCAACGTGCCGGACGAGGCTACGGCAAATACGCCCCTCATCCTGACGGGCACGGTGATTCCGGCGGACGCGACCAATGCTGACATAATCTGGAGCGTCAAGGACGCGGGAACGACCGGCGCGTCGATTAGCGGCAACACCCTCAACACAACTGCGGCGGGCGTGACGGTCGTTACAGCGACTGTCAAGGGAGGTCTGGAAGATGGCGGCGCAGAAATGTTTACCATAGGCTATTATCATTCGCTTGCTATTAAAACGGACGGCAGCCTGTGGGCATGGGGAAGGAATGATTATGGGCAGTTGGGCGACGCCACTAATATGTTCCGTTACGCACCTGTCCGCATTGGTTCAGCGAATGACTGGGCGGCTGTTGCTGTGGGCTTATTTCACAGCATAGCTCTAAAGAAGGACGGCAGCCTGTGGGCATGGGGAAGGAATGATTATGGACAGTTGGGCGACGGTTTTAATACATTACGTTACGCGCCTGTCCGCGTGGGAACAGAGAATGACTGGGCGGCAATTGACGCGGGTTATGAGTACACCATAGCCCTAAAAACGGACGGCAGCCTGTGGGCATGGGGATATAACGGTTTCGGACAGCTGGGCGATGGGAGTTCAATAGCCCACAACGCGCCTGTCCGCGTGGGAACAGAGAATGATTGGTCGGCGGTCAGTTCGGGCCGGAATCACACCATAGCGCTAAAAACGGACGGCAGCTTATGGTCATGGGGATATAATTATTACGGTCAATTAGGCGATGGCTCTACTGCAAACCGAAAAGCGCCTGCCCGCATGGGGACGGAGAATGACTGGTCGGCGGTTTCCGCAGGAGGCTATCACAGTATAGCCCTCAAGACTGATGGCAGCTTGTGGTCTTGGGGATACAATTTTTACGGTCAGCTGGGCGACGGCTCTACTACAAGCCACTACTCGCCTGTTCGCGTGGGGGCAGCGAATGACTGGGCTGCGATTTCTGCGGGTTCTGAGCACAATATAGCCCTAAAAACGGACGGCAGCGCATGGACATGGGGATACAATTTTTACGGCCAGCTGGGTGACGGCACTTTAAGAACCCGAAACGCGCCCCAACGCGTTGGAACAGAGAATAACTGGGCAGCAGTTGCCACTAAAGGCTATAGCACAATAGCCCTAAAAACTGACGTCAGCTTGTGGGCATGGGGATGGAATGAATACTGGCAGCTGGGCGACGGCTCTACTACAAACCGCAACGCGCCCGTCCGAGTGGGAATAGACAATGATTGGGGCGCCATGAGCGATTTCACCAAGGACTTCACCATCACGGTCAAATCACCGGTAGAGACTTTCCTTGTTACCTTCTTGGACTGGGAAGGAAACGAACTTAAGACGCAGGTGGTTGAAAAAGGTTCAGCCGCGACCGCTCCTATTCCCCCTGTAAGAACGGGCTACACATTCATCGGCTGGGACGAGGATTTCTCTTGCGTCATGGACGACCTGTTCGTTTCCACGTTATATGAAATAAACAAATACACTGTAACTTTCATGTCGGACGGCGTTGTGTTCGACGTTCAAACGGTTGAATACGGCAGAGGCGCAGATGATCCCGGTACGCCGACAAAGGCAGGTTACACCTTCACCGGTTGGGATAAGGATTTCTCCGTCGTTACGGAAGATCTAACCGTGTACGCGCTCTTTAACGGCAACGACTACACCGTAACTTTTGTTGACTGGGACGGAGAGGTGCTTAAGAGGCATATAGTACCCTACGGTTCAGGAGCGACAGCCCCTGCGGATCCTACGCGCGAAGGCTATACCTTTATAGGCTGGGATAAGGATTTCTCAATTATAACCGCAGACCTGACGGTGACCGCGCAATATAAAATCAACAAACACGCCGTAACTTTTGTTGACTGGAACGGGAGCGTACTTAAGACGCAAATAGTACCCTACGGTTCAGGAGCGACAGCCCCTACGGATCCTACGCGCGAAGGCTATACCTTTATAGGCTGGGATAAGGATTTCTCAATAGTAACAGCAGACCTGACGGTGACCGCGCAATATAAAATCAACAAACACGCCGTAACTTTTGTTGACTGGAACGGGAGCGTACTTAAAACGCAAATGGTTCCTTACGGTTCAGGAGCGACAGCCCCTGCGGATCCTGCGCGCGAAGGCTATACCTTTATTGGCTGGGATAAGGATTTCTCAATAGTAATGGCAGACCTGACGGTGACCGCGCAATATAAAATCAACAAACACACCGTAACTTTCATGTCGGACGGCGCTGTGTTCAACGTTCAAATGGTTCAACACGGCGCGCGCGCGGCGGATCCCGGCGTACCGGTTAAGGCAGGGCACACCTTCGCCGGATGGTATCTGAACGGCGCTAACTACAACTTAAGTACGCCTGTGACGAGCAATATCACTTTGATAGCCCAATGGAAAGAAGAAAACGTCAGCTATTCAATCGGTTTCATTGGCTATTACGATTACGATTTTGGCAGCGGCCCAATAAAGCTTAACACTTCCTTCTATTGGCAGACGGTAAAAGCGGGAGAGCCCATTAATTGGGCGGCAGTATTCGCTGCATACGAAGATTGGAAATCGAAAGGCGGTTATGGTATTGAAAACCTTGTAGGCTGGCAGACAAGCGGAACGTACAGTCATTATTATGCGGAAAAAACACCGTATGTAGTAATTGACGATGCTCTGCAGGCGGCATATTTGGAAAACTATTACAAAGCTGTTTACTTCGCGCCCGTAGTGGACGAAAACGCCGTAAAGTTCGTGGGATTCACGAGGCTTGTAAAAGTTAATACGTTGACGATGGCTTACAGCGAGATTCAAGATGATATTCGCGGGAACGCGCCGCATTTCACTCTAACGACAGTCGGGACTACAAACGTCAACGCTGACGGGCTGCCCAACAAAAACGCGGTTGAAGTAAAGATTGACGGGTTAAGCGGGCAAAAGGTATATATAGCGTCTGTAAACAACCAAGGGGTTGAGGACTCGCGCGTTCAGATGAAAGAGACTGTAGCGGGGTCAGGCATCTATGCGCCAATGAGCTCGGTAACGTACATTTGGAACGAAGGCCTTCTTGTCGATCCGACATATGAGCTCAATATATACGTTGACGGCATAACAGCTCCTATAGGCTCGCTTACGGTAACGGTAGAAGCAGGGGTTATAATTAAATCTATAATAAAAGAAAGTCTGTAACAAAATGCACAATGCACAATGAAAAGCAGAAGACAGCGGGCGGCGAAATGCCGCCCCTATCAAAACTACCTTGGGCAACTCGAAGTCTTTTGTCTTTGCTTTTCATTGAACATTGAACATTGATAATTGTGCATTGTCTTTTTTAAGGCGTCCTTCCCCTGGCGTCCTTCCCCTGCTCACATCCCGAACGACCCTGAGCACGGCGCCTTCACCTTTACTGAGGTTTGGGGTACAAACATCGGAACGGGTTGCACAACGGCAAACGTAATTGAAATAAAATCGCGGATATATCAGCTTGCGCTATACATTGAATCGCAGTAAACGCACCTGTAGCTTCCTTTTTCTATGTCGGAGAGCCTGAACTCATGCTTTATCTCGTTTTCAACCGAAGTTATACATCTTGGATTCTTGCACTTCACCACATCGACAACTCTGTTTGGAAGCTTGAGTTTTGTTTTCGTAATAATTTTCCCATCCTCAACGATGTTTACAGTCGCATTCGGGTCTATGAACCCCAGCACTTCAAGGTTTATGTCAATTATGCCGTCAATTTTTATTAAGTCTTTTCTTCCCTGTTTTTCGCTTTTCACATTTTTTATTATTGCTACGCAACTCTCCAGCTCGTCAAGTTTTAGGTAATTGTATATGTACATACCTCTGCCGGCCTTTATATGGTCGATAACTATACCTTTTTCAACGCTGTCGACATTAAGCATTAAATCTCCACCCCCAACAACTTCATTATCAAACCCATTCTGACGTACATCCCATATTTCGTCTGCTTAAAATACGCCGCCCTCCGGTCACTGTCAACTTCCATTGATATTTCGTTCACCCTCGGCAACGGATGCATTATTATCATATCGTCTTTCGCATTCTCAAGCTTATTCAAATCCAGTATGAAGCTATCTTTTAGTCTTATATAATCCTCTTCGTTAAAGAACCTCTCCTTCTGCACCCTTGTCATATACAGGATGTCCAAGGCGGGCATTATTTCTTCAAGCTTATCGACCTCAACAAAATCAATTCTCTTCTTTGTCAAAACTTCATCTTTGATATAGTCTGGAACTCTGAGCTCTTCGGGCGAAACGAGAACGAACTTTATGTTTTCATATCTTGACAACGCCTTAATCAGTGAGTGAACCGTCCTTCCAAATTTTAAATCTCCGCAGAAGCCCACAGTAAAGTTCGATAATCGCCCCTTTAATGAACGTATCGTCAACAGGTCCGTGAGCGTTTGTGTCGGATGATGATGTCCTCCGTCCCCCCCATTTATGACCGGGATGTCGGAGTACATCGCTGCAATTTTAGGCGCTCCTTCCTTCGGGTGCCTCATCGCGCATATATCGGCGTAGTTTGAAATTGTTTTTACCGTATCCGCTACGGATTCTCCCTTCACCGCAGAGCTCGCGTCTGCTGATGAAAACCCCGTTACGCTTCCGCCAAGTCTCAGCATTGCGGCTTCAAAGCTTAGCCTTGTCCTCGTGCTCGGTTCAAAAAATAAAGTAGCTAATATGTAACCTTTGCACACATCCGCATAAAGCCTTGGATTTTTTATTATTTCGTCTGAAAGTTGCAATATCTCGTCTATTTCCTCCGGAGAAAAATCCATAGGGTCTATAAGGTGCCTTCCCTTCAACATACTCTTATACATTCCTTTCGTCATACATTACTTTCCCTTTCTTTACGGTCATGAGTATCTTGCCGAATACATTTGCTCCATTGAACGGGGTATTCGTTCCTTTTGACGCAAACTTAAACACGTTAATTGTTGTAGCCCTGTTCACGTCAGCTATAATAAAATCCGCTTCGTATCCTTGCTTTATCAGTCCTTTATTCACTCCGACCATTTTTGACGGATTATACGACATGATTTCAGAAAGCTTTTTAAGGCTTATAACGCCGTATTCTTTTATCAATTTCGTTAAGCATAACTGAAACGCGGTCTCTATGCCGGAAATACCGGGCGCGCCATCCGCCTTATCCGCTTTCGTATGCGGCGCGTGATCCGTGGCTATCGCATCCACATACCCGTCCTTTATAGCTTTAAGAAGGTAAAAAACATCTTCAGGGTTTCTGAATGGCGGATTTACCTTGTATGTTATCTCATCTGAAGTATATAAGTGATGCGGAGTAACTTCACAGGTAATGTTTGCTCCTTTTGTTTTCGCTTTTACTATCATTTCCATGGCTTCCATTGTGCTTACATGCGCAAGATGCAGTCTGCCGCCTGTTTTAATGCATGCTTCGATATCTCTCTTAGTCATGCTGTTTTCCGCCCGCCTCATATCGGTATTCGAGTATCGATGGTCCTCAGCGTGGGACATGACGATAAAGTTTTTCACTTTCGACATTGTGAGGGCTTCTTCCATAAGGCGATCGTTCATAACTCCCTTGCCGTCGTCCGAGACAAATTTCACGGAGTCGTTTATGAATTTTAAATGAAAAACGTTTTCGCCTTTCATGTCGTTAGTAATTGACACCGCCTGAAATATATCTATTAACCTGGCTTCTCTTGCCCTTTCCATGACGCGATTTACAGTATTCATTGTACTGCATACAGGTTTTGTGTTTGCCATGAGCACGACCGTCGTGTATCCGCCTTTCACGGCAGCCCTGCTTCCAGATGCTATATCCTCTTTATATGTATATCCCGGCTCCCTGAAATGAGCGTGAAGATCTGTGAAAGCAGGCATAATGACTATTCCCGCCCCGCTACCATTGATAACTTCAAAGTTGTCAGAATTTACCTCCGGGGCATCTACCCCGGAGGGCGCAAGCGGAGGCGCCTCTCTTACGTCATAAAATAAGCCGTTCCTTACTATGACTTGACCGATCATATCGGTCTGCGCATCCACTATCCGTACATTTTTTACAAGCAAGTCTTTCATCGTGTGGGCAACCTCACAAAATTGTTTTAAAAATTACAGGCATTACTATTACTTCCATGAATAAGAATAACCCTAACAAGTGTTTCATAAAAAAGAGACGCTTTTGCATTGAATTCACAACTACCGCGCATAGATCGTCATAATACGCCGACCGTGTGATGTATAGTAAAACTACATTCTTATCAAAGAGTTGCCCTAAAATAAGAAATTGTACTATCCACAAGAAAATTAAAAGGGAGTACAAAGTAAAAAAGAACCTTGCGTCCTGCGAAGCTTGAGAAATATATTCTGAAAATAAATACACCAATAAAGACAAGAACAAAAGCACAATAAAAAACCACGCGCCACGATAATTAGCTCTTGCAGTTTTTAATGTTTTTTCGAGTATCTTGATGTCCTGCACATTTTCTTTCAGAGTTGGATCACCGTTTATCCGAGCAATCCAATAAGTATAAAACCCCATAACTTGCGTTATCATGCGTATAGTCAAGAAAATCCACAAAGTTACAGCTACTAAGACTATAGAGTGTTCTATTGATAACCCGGTGTAATACAATATTATTAAAAATATTATCACACTTTCATATGGAAGAAATTTCAAATACTTTATAAATCTTTTTTTCTTTTTTGGCGCAGCATTATTAAACTCTACTTTTATGACGCTAAGAATCCATGTTTTGTCCAATTTTACTTCAATGAAAAAAGGCAAAAGAGGCCAGTTGGCTATGAATAAACCCGCAGCAATACTTAAAAACATAAGAAAATCATGCGGTAAAAAAAACATCACGACAAATGCAAAAAACATTATGTACGTTAAATAAGCGGTCATATTTATTTGTATATCGACTATACTGGCTTCTTTTAACTTGTTAAACATATGCATTCACCTCTTCATGAGTTTTCCGGCTACCGGACGCCGAAGTGGCGGCCCCGCTATTTTCCTTTTCCCCAAAGGGCGCCCTTGCGCTCTGTGCGCAACGCGAAGCATCTGTTTCTCAGTTTCTGTTTCTTATTTCTTATAGGCTACAACCCAATTCAATGTATTGCTTCTGCTTCAGTCTTTGTCCTTGTCCTTTGTCTTTGTCCTTTAACTCCACACTCCACACTCCACACTCCACACTTAACACTGTCCTTCCTACTTGCTTCCCGGCTTTACTATCGGCATTTCTTTCGCGCACAACGGACAGCTTTCCGGCTGCCACACTTCAAAGTTCACGTCCCAAAGAGACGCCGGTTGATGAGGCAGTACGTGCTTGCCGCCGCTGCGATTCACTATGACTCCTGTCCCGCTCCATACAACTCCGTTGTCCTGTAAAACTTTCCCCACTTCCATGGTTGAGCCGCCTGTAGTTATAACATCTTCAACGACAATTGCGGATGAATTTAAAGGAAATTCAAAACGGCGAATTTTCATCTCCCTTTTGTCGTCCCTTTCGCAAAACAAAAACGGAATATTAAGCGCGCGGGCAACTTCATGCCCAATTATCAAGCCGCCTATAGCCGGAGCGGTAACGAAATCAGGCTTGAGTCCACGCAGTTTATCCGCAAGCAATTCCCCCGCAAATGCGGCGTATTCGGGTATAGCCAAGAGGCGCGCGCACTGCATGTAATTTCCGCTATGAAGCCCGGACGACAACCTGAAATGCCCCTCGAGGTGCGCCCCGCTAACTTTCATCATTTCTTTCAATTGTTCAATTTTGTCCATAAATTAACCTCCATAAATTTCTAATTACCCTTGGTTTTGTCTTTTAACTTCACACTCCACACTCCACACTTCACACTCTTTTCATGTCTTCAGCGATTTCCTCTATTGCTGCAAACCTGTCTTTGGCCTCCAAAACCGGGCGCCCCACAACTATGTAATCAGCGCCTGCCGAGACCGCGCGCCCGGGAGTAGCAGCTCGCTCTTGATCGTCCTTTGCGCCGCCTTTGATTAGCCGCACTCCAGGAACGACCGTCATTACTTTATTTTGAAGTATCGGCATTACAACAGGAAGGTCGAGCGGAGAACACACCATCCCGTGGACGCCTGTTTCCATTACGACTTTTGCGCGGGCTAAGAGCGCTTCCTGTATAGTGCTGTTCGGATTCACTTCCTGCCACACTTCCTGCGAAAAACTTGTCAGCACGCTTATCGCAAGAAGCTTTATATCAGCGCCGCTGTTGTCGGCAGCTTTTCGCGCCTCTTCGAGCATCTTCCTTCCGCCTGAAGAATGTATCGACAGCGCCCAGAGCCCGTGCGAGGCCAGTTCCTCAACTGCCATGCGCACAGTATTGGGAATGTCATGAAGCTTAAGGTCAAGAAACACTTTGTGTCCCATTTGAATTATCTTAGTCACGAATTCCATTCCGCCCTGAGCGTAAAGCTGATGCCCAATTTTGATATGAGACAATCCGCCCCTCAGTTCGTCTGCAAGATTAAGAGCTTCCCCCACATTTGTCAAATCAAGCGCGAGAATAATTTTGTCCTTCATTCTTTCCTCCTGTTTAAACTCTAATTTACATATCGGTAGATATGTACTGAATATATCACAAAAAAGCCGCTACCTTTTGAGGCAACGGCTGAAAAACTATATTCGCAAAATGGAATGAACCAAACTAATTGAAGAAAAAAGCTTCTTGCGAAAATAAATAATAAATAATTCAAGCAAATTCAAACCAGTTATTCCCTTCAAAATAATTTAATTTGTCGCTCAGAGGCAAGATAACCATCCCCAAGATGTCAACTCTTGCCTCTGTTCTTTACTGGTGAAGAAACTAAGCGCTCAGCGAAGCTGCTGTTTCATTTCGCACAACTCGCAAGCTCGTTGGCTCTCTGCTTATGGTTTATTCGTCTAATCCTACTTTTGTGGGATAGGCGACATTAAGCCAGACCGGATTTTTTTGCATTTTCGGGGCAGCTAATTAATCCCCTTCAACTGCCCCATATTTTACCACATTTTTACCATGTCAAGCAGCTATGTTTTACTCTGCCTTCTCAATATATCTTAATCATTAATCACTGCCCAAAGCGCCGGTTTTCCTGTATAACAGATACAAAGTTTTGACGGCGATGTTGAAGTCACTGTTGAAACCCGCCAAGATAGGAGCGCAGGTTACGCCCATACCGTCGCCTAACTATTTGTAATATTTCTCTCCCCATACCCATAAGCTGCCGTCTGTTTTTTTGGCTATCGTGCTAAAAATGCCCACTGAAACAGCCGCCCAATCACTCTCCGTTCCTACTCGTATGGGCGCGTTACGGGCTGTCGTCGTGCCGTCGCCCAGCTGTCCACTACTATTATTTCCCCACGCCCAGAGGCTGCCGTCCGTTTTTATGGCTATTGTGTGAAATTCGCCTATGGCAACCGACGACCAGTCATTCTCTGTTCCTACTCTTACGGGCGCGTTGCGGTTAGTCGTTGTGCCGTCGCCCAGCTGACCGTGAAAATTATATCCCCACGCCCAGAGGCTGCCGTTTGTTTTTATGGCTAAAGTGTTATAATAACCTGATGTAGCCGACAACCAGTCAGTTTCCGTCCCCACTTGTTCGGGCGCGTTACGGTTAGTCCTCGTGCCGTCGCCTAGCTGGCCGTAGTTATTTCTTCCCCAAGCCCAAAGGCTACCGTCTGTTTTTATGGCTATCGTATGATATTCGCCTGCTGTAATCGACGCCCAGTCAGTCTCCATCCCCACTCGTACGGGCGCGCTGCGGCTTGTCGTCGTGCCGTCGCCCAGCTGACCGCAATCATTTCTTCCCCACGCCCAGAGACTGCCGTCTGTTTTCATGACCATTGTATGAAGGTAACCCGCGGAAACTGATGACCAGTCAGTCCCAGTTCCTACTCGTACAGGCGTGATGCGATTAGTCATCGCACCTTCGTCAAGCTGTCCGAAATCATTTCTTCCCCACGCCCAGAGGCTGCCGTCTGTTTTTATGGCTATCGTGTGATAAGAGCCTGCGGAAACCGACGACCAGTCAGTCCCAGTTCCCACTTGTACTGGCGTGTTTCGGCTTGTCGTCGTGCCGTTGCCCAGCTGACCGCAATCATTTCTTCCCCACACCCAGAGGCTGCCGTCAGTTTTTATGGCCACTGTATGTTGGTAGCGCGAGGAAATCGACAACCAGTTTTTGCCCTTTGGGGCATTGATGATGGTAGTACGCGGCACGAAGCAAACGCTAAACTCCGAGCTGAAAATATATATCAGCATCAACACAAACGCCCATACCGACAGTCTCACCATATTACCTACGTAACTTTTCACTACCGGTTTTCTTACGTTACTTTTCACTGATATAAACCCCCTCTATTAAATTTATAAATAAGTCGCAAATATTTATGAATTTAATATCTCAATTAAGTATTCAAATTATAAACGCAATGGAGAGAATTGGAAAGGATAGTGGCGAGCGGCGAGATAAAAGAAAAATAGTTAGTAGTTAGTAGTTAGTAGTTAGTAGTTAGTAGTTAGTAGTTAGTAGTTAGTAGTTAGTAGTTAGTAGTTAGTAGTTAGTAGTTAGTAGTTAGTAGTTAGTAGTTAGTAGTTAACTCCTCACTCCTCACTCCTCACTCCTCACTCCTCACTCCTAACTGTTTTTATCCCCCCACTAGGCTTGCACATCCTTTAACGTCAATCTATATTAAAAGCATAAAAATACACGATACGGAGCGGGGTCTTATTGGTTTGATCGCAAACTTTCTATCCAAGTTAGTTCAGTTAATGGTTTTTATGCTAATGCTGTCGATTGTCGTGTTCGCGCTCTCCCGGCTTTCGCCCGGGGAGCCGCTCGCCGCGTATTACGGGGATGCGCTTGATCGTATGTCTATTGAGCAGAAAGAGGCGGCGATGAGTAGGTTGTCGCTCGACAGGCCCGTTGCGGAGCAATACTTGGCATGGGCAAAAAATGTCCTGAGGGGCGACTTTGGAATTTCATATATTTACAAACGACCTGTAAGCGGCGTTATCAAAGACTTATGGTTCAACACGCTGCTTCTTGGCGGTATTGCTTATGTTTTAACCTTCGCTTTGTCGACGTTGCTCGCGGTGTTCTGCGCGCGGAGAGAGGGCGGCGTTATCGACGCCGTCGCATGTAAGATAGGGATAGTCAGCAGCTTGATTCCGACATTCTTTGTTGCTGTCCTGTGTATCCTTATATTCTCGCTTAATTTGAAAATTTTACCCTCGGGAGGGGCATATTCGGTAGGACATAAACATGATATAGGAGACCGCATACGCCACTTGATTCTGCCCGTATTCACACTGACGCTGTCACATTTGTGGTATTACGCCCATATTCTGCGAAATAAATTGATTGACGAGCTTCACAAGGATTATGTGCTTCTGCTGCGGGTGAAGCGGCTGTCAATGTCGCGGATTCTTTACCGCCACTGTCTGCGCAACTGTCTGCCCGCGCTCATTACAATAATGTCAATTTCCATACCGCACATAATAGCCGGAACATACATAACTGAGCTCGTATTCAGCTACCCGGGGCTTGGAACTCTCGCGCTCGAGTCCGTCCGGTATAAAGATTACAACACGCTTTCCGTGATAACTCTTTTGACGGGCTTTGCCGTGATCTGCGCAGGCATCCTCGGACAGGAAATATCCGCGCGCCTTGACCCCGCTATGAGGCACGAGCTCGCGTTAAAACAGGAACATGTGAGATTATGAGAGCAGCGAAATTCCCCGTATACTCAGCGCTTACGCTTATTATGACAACGGCCTTGTGCATCGCGGTTCCATTCTTTACCGGCTCGGCAACGAGGATGGATGGAGACGCTCTCAGCATGCCGCCGTCGGATGCGCATTTCTTTGGAACCGACCCGCTTGGAAGAGACCTTTTCAATATGATATGTCATGGCGGCAGAGTGTCGCTCTATATCGGCGCGCTTGCGACCGTGTTGTCTACGCTGATAGCTATTGTATACGGCGCGGCTGCAGGGCTCGCTGGAAGGGCGGCGGACGCGGTTTTAATGCGCTTCATCGAGTTGCTCCTTAGCATACCGTCAATACTATACGTCGTAACAATTCAGGCGATAATTGGCAAGCCGAGCGCGACGTCAATTGCGCTTGTCATAGGGCTTACCTCGTGGATGACCGTTGCTAAAATGGTAAGGACCGAAGCGCTGCGAGTGCGCCGCGTGGAATATGTGCTGTCGGCGCAGCATATGGGAGGAGCTTTCTTTTACGTCGCAAGGCGGCACCTTCTGCCGAATTTTTTCCCCGCAATATTGTTCATGGTCGTCAGCAACATAGGCGGCGCAATCTCAACCGAGGCCACGCTCAGCTTTATGGGTATAGGGCTGCCGACGACCGTTGTTTCTTGGGGAAGCCTTATGTCGCTTTCACAGGACGCGCTTCTCACCAACAGCTGGTGGATAATTCTTATACCGGGAATATTTCTCGTATCTACGCTCGTTTGCGTTGCAAATATCGGTGAATATTTCCGGGTAATTAATTCTTTGCATGAATAAGGAGATCAGTATACGATGAAAAAAATCATTATGACAGTGCTGTTTACAATGTCGGTTTTCTGCGGCGCAGTAACCGGAGAGGGCGGCTTGCCGTCAGAGATAATATACGGCTCGGGGAATTACACGGCAATAAACCCCGCGCTATATGAGCATGGAGAAATAAACTCGCTGCTTTTCGCGGGATTGACCGCGCATGACGCGGATAATAACGTTATTCCAGGGCTCGCCTCGTCATGGACATACGACGAGGCAACGATGACTTACACCTTCAAATTAAGAGAGCGCCTTACTTTCCATGACGGAAAGCCGCTCACTTGCGCGGATGTGAAGTTCACCATCGAAACTATAATGAACCTCGACAACGGCTCTGAAATTATGTCCAATTTCGAGGAAATCGAGAGTATCGATGCACTCGACGACTTGACAGTAATAATAAAGCTTAAAGCGCCTAACGTTGCGTTGCCGGATTACCTTTCAATAGGAATTCTTCCAAAGCACATTCTGGACGGACAGGATGTCACAACTTCAGACTATAACCGAAACCCTATTGGCGCGGGGCCGTATAAGCTGGTCGATTGGGATATGGGACAAAGCATTGTTCTCGAAAAATTCGATGGCTTTTATCTCGGGGCGCCGAAAATTGAACGCATTATCTTTAAAATTATTGAGAATTACAGCATCCGCGCGTTACAAATGAAATCCGGCGAGCTGACGCTCGCGCAGGTCGCGCCCTTAGATGCAGAAGCGTTCAGGGGCAACGCCGGATTTGTAGTCTATGAAATGGACACGGCGGATTATCGCGGTATTTTGTATAACTTCGGCAATAAGTTCTGGCAGGACAACCCCGGATTGCCCGCCGCGCTAAGCTATGGGATTGACCGGGACGCGATTATTCGGAGCGTCCTTCTCGGGAAGGGGCAGCCCGCATGGTCGCCCATACAAAAGGGCGAATATGTGAACGGGAACATCGAAAAATACGAATACAATCCCGCGAAGGCGCAGGCGGCAATCGAAGCTTTAGGCTGGGCAAAAGACGGCGACGGCTACTACGCAAAGGGAGGTCAACAACTCGCGTTCGCTATCAGCGTCCGTCCGTCCGACCCTGTGCGCGTGAACATGGCCGCCATCGCAGCACAAAATTTACAGGACCTGGGAGTCAATTGCACGGTTGAATTAGCCGCGCGCACCGACTGGGCGGGACAATTCGCGTTCCTGATTGGCTGGGGCAGCCCGTTTGACCCCGACGATCACACATATAAAGTGTTCGGCACGGATAAAGGCGCTAATTACAGCAGATACAGCAATCCCGAGGTCGACCGCGTCCTCACGGAAGCGCGCAGCGAGCCCGTGAAATCGGTACGGATAAAACTATATAAGGAATTTCAGGAAGTATTTGCGTGCAATCCGGCATATACTTTCATTGCATACATCGACGCAATTTATGTCGCAAAGCCGAACCTCAAGGGAATTTCGCGCGGCACAACTTTGGGGCATCATGGCGTTGGGATATTTTGGAACGTCTATGAGTGGACGTTGGAATGAATGAAGTATTGCTTGACGTAACGGATTTACGGGTTCGATTCGCAGGCGCGGCGGACGATACGCTGAAAGGCGTATCGTTCGCAGTAAAGCGCGGCGAAATTACGGCGCTCGTCGGGGAATCGGGCAGCGGGAAAACGTTATTGTGCCGCTCGTTACTCGGGTTACCTCCAAGTAATGCACAGGTGAGCGGGAGTTTCCCCCGCAACATACCTCAGTCGATTATCCTGCAAAACCCCATGACCTCGCTTGACCCCGCCATGCCGGTCGGCAAGCAGATACTTGAAGCGTCAAGCGATAAACGAAAAACAATTGTCACGGAATTATTAACGCTCGTAGGGATCCCGGAACCTGAACTGTACGCGCGAGAGTATCCGATGCACTTGAGCGGCGGAATGCGACAGCGGGCGGCAATTGCGATAGCTCTCGCCACGCGTCCGCAGGTTCTTTTCGCCGACGAGCCTACAACCTCTCTCGACGCCGATTCAGCGGAAGGCATAATGCAGTTGTTCGTTGATATAAAAAGTAAACTCGGGACTGCCATAGTGTTAGTCACGCACGACCTGCAGCTTGTGCGCAGATACTCGAGCCGAATACTCATACTTGAAAAAGGAAGTATCGTTGAGAGCGGCAGTCCGCAGGACATTTTTGAGAACCCCAAAGAGGCATATACAAAACGGCTTATCTACTACTCGACTTTCACGGAACATAGCCACGCGAAAACGCCGCGCCCCGGCGCCAAGCGCCTTGTATCAGCCGGCAAACTATCAAAAAATTATAGTTCAGCAGGGCGCGTCAAGCCTGTGTTGCGTAATATCAGCTTTGACATTTATGAAGGCGAAACTTTAGGATTATACGGACGCTCAGGCGCCGGAAAATCGACGCTGCTGCGCCAGCTCAGCCGAATTGAAAAACCGGGCGGCGGCACAGTGGAATATAGCGATGAATTGAATGAGCGCCAGAGCGTGCAGCTGATTTTTCAAGACAGCTTATCCGCGATGAATCCGCGAATGCGTATCCGTGAAATTCTTGGCGAGCCGATGTTTATTAAGACAAAAAAACGACCGGAAAGGAACGTGCTTTTGCAGTTGCTCGACCGCGTTGAATTGCCTGCCGCATACCTTGAGCGTTACCCGCGCGAGCTTTCCGGCGGAGAGCGCCAGCGCGTCGCAATAGCGCGGGCAATAAGCACGTCCCCAAAATTGATACTCGCAGACGAACCCGTTTCATCGCTTGACGTAGCTGTACGAACAAAAATCGTTCATCTGCTCCGAAAACTGAAGGACGAGGAAAACTTGACCCTCATGCTGGTTTCGCACGATATCCCGCTGCTACAACACGTATGCGACAGAATTTTACATCTTGGAGAGATTAATTTTGTTGACATAACATTATAAGTATGTAATACTACAAAATATCGTATTACCTAATGTATAGTGTTTTACTGTTTCATACGAGGAGGAGAGATAATGAATGTATCCGACCTTTTTATGGTCTCGACAAAAGGACAGGTAACTATTCCGGCGGCTATGCGGGAAAAATACGGAATTAAAGCCGGAGATATGGTTATCTGGGAAGAATATAAAGATAAGCTTGCAATAAAAAAGCCGGTTGATTTCTTTGCTTTGCGTGGTTGTCTGGGCAAGGTTGAAATTCCTGAAGATGAAGAAGAGCTTTTTCTTGATGATGTCGTTAACCACGTTATGAAGGAAAGCTAAATATGGAAGAAATATTTGTAGATAGCAATGTTTTCTTACGATTTTACGCAGAAGACGATGAAGCGCAAGGTGAAGCTGCCGAGAAAATGTTTTGCACGGGCGTAGAACGAAAAATTGACCTCATAACAGGGCCGCCTGTGTTTTTTGAAGTGGCGTGGAGTCTGAAAAAAGGGTTCAACTGGCCTAACCATAAGATATTGGAAGCCCTTGAGGCTATGACGGCTATCCCGAATATGAAAATACTTGACAGGGATTTAGTAGTTGGAGCAATTATGCTAGCAAAAGAAACAGGACAAGGGTTTCCAGACGCTTACATTGCAGCAACGGCGCGAAGCCGCGCAGCTAAAGTCGCAACGTTCAACAAAAAACACTTTTCCAAGTTAGGCGTTAAGTTACATCCACTTGAAGAACTTTAAAAAAGAAGCTTGCATAATTATTAGATGCTATATTATGATATTTAATTGACTATTTCAGCATATTAAAAACGAGGAAAAACTGACCCTTGTGTTGGTATCGCACGATATCCCGCTGCTACAGAATGTATGTGGAAGTATGTTAAAGCTTGGAGAGGTTAATTTTGCTGATCATTATCGCCTGAATGAAACCACCGTAACCCCGTATCCGCCCTCATCGGCGTCTCCCAGCCTGAAGTCGGATATATATTTCAGGGAAGCGCAAAGCGAATGTATTTCCCTCCTCAGTATCCCTTCTCCCCTGCCATGAACTATGATAACGCTTGAGTACCCTGCTCTCATAGCCCTGTCTAAGTAATTTGCCGTCAATGGCAAAGCTTCCCCGACATTCATCCCTCTAACCATTAATGAACTTGGAACGCGCTCATAGCGAATGCCGCCCGATGTATCTATAACAGGCTCGGCTACTTTGGCTTTTTTTGTTGTTGGGATAAGATTTTCCAGCGGGACGTTGAGCTTCATTGACCCCGCAATTAGTTGCGCGCGATCATTTTTTATATTCTCTATAACTCCGACCATTCCGCTGTCCGCTACTTGAACCGTCATACCTTCACGCGGGATAAAAGGAGCGTTTTTTAATTCCCGTTCCTTTCTCGCCGCTTCAATTATTCTCTCGTTTCGCTTCTTATGCCTGTTCTCTATGAGCCTGCGTAACTTTGCAACGTCGTCATGCCTTGAGCTGATTTCCTTATGGGCAGCTGATTTAACTACCCCTTCCAGCCCCCTTATCATAGCTTTTGATTTTTCCTCCGCCTCATGGATTATGCCTGCGGCGCGTTTGTCGGCGGCAGAATAAATTTCGTCCCGTCTCGTCTCTATTTCCAAAATTCTTTGCTGATAGTCAGCCTTTTGCTTTTCCATTTGTTTTTCCCGAACGCGCAATTCTCTTTCCCGCACCTCCAGCAACCTGCCGCGTTCGTGAATCCCGGCAACCATCTCCTCGCTCGTAATCTCATGCTCGCTGAGCGCTCTTTTAGCTTTTTCTATGACGCCCCGCGGCATACCGAAAGCGGTAGCTATGAGAATCGCGTTGCTCCTCCCCGGGATCCCGGCAAGGAGCCTGTAAGTCGGTGAAAAAGTCTCAGGATTGAACTCCATGCTGGCTGTCTCAACGCCGCTTGCAGTGAGAGCGTATTGTTTTATCGGGTTATGGTGCGTTGTTGCAAGGACTAAGCTTTTGTTAGCAACTCTGAGTTCTTCCAGTATAGCCACTCCAAGCGCTCCTCCCTCTTGCGGATCGGTACCCGCGCCCAGTTCGTCCAGCAGCAGGAGAGAATGACCGTCGGCTTCCTTTAGGATGTTTATTATATTTTTCAGATGAGCGCTGAAAGTGGAAAGGTTCTGTTCTATGCTTTGTTCGTCCCCAATATCCGCATAAATTGAGTTTATAGCTCCAACGACAGAACCTTCTGACGCCGGTATCGGAAGTCCAAGCCAAGCTGCCGCAATACATACGGCGGCGCTTTTCAACACCACTGTTTTTCCTCCTGTATTCGGCCCCGTTATGATAAGCTGCCTAAACGCGTCTCCGCCGCAGCTCACATCGACAGGGACCGCCCGTTCCTTAAGCAAAGGATGCCTTGCGTCAAAAAGCTTAAACATAACCTGTGGTTTTATTATTGGGATGTTCCAGTGATATTTGCTCCGCACCTCGTCCGCTGAACAAAGCAAATCTATCTCGCCGAGGGCATTTTCAGCCTCTTCGATTGCTCCTTCCCTGACTAAGAGCTGGCGGGTCAAATTGGCAAGGATACGTCTTTCCTCTTCGTTTTCCTCTCTTGCTAAAATTGATATTTTATTATTGAGCGGCGTGAGAGCGTTAGGCTCCATATAAACAGAATTCCCGGAGGACGAACGGTCGACGAACAACCCCGGGAAACGGTTTATATTCTCCTGTTTTACAATCAAAAGAAAACGCCCGTCCCTGAACGCCAGGGCGCGCTCCTGAAGCATGTTCAGAATTTTATCGTCTTCAATAAGTCTTTGACCGGAAATTCTGGCGTTTCTCTTAACTATGCCGGAACTCTCCCTTAGCTCTCTGAGCTTTTGGGAAGCAGAATCGGAGAGCCTGCCCGAATCTTCAATAACGCTTAAAGCTTTTATCTCAGACGAAAACTCCCTCATCTTTCTGGTCACTGCGGAAAATGACAAATAAACTTTTTGCGCGACTGTCAACTGTTCCCGGAGCCGGGATTCGAGCGTCAGAAAATCACGAACCTTTAAAAGCTCTTCTCCGGTAAGCAGTCCGCTCTTTTTTGCGCTCCTGAGCATCAGCAATACCGGAGAAACGTTATTATTCCATACTATATTGTTACTATCGCAGAAACTTATCCATTCCCTCAGCAATGTCTGTCTTAATTCAAGCTGTTTTAGCCCCTCGCAGAATTGAAGGCTGTTAAGATAATTTAGACCAATCTCGCTTTTCATACGCGAGGCGTAAACCGACAGCAACGCGTCAAATTGGACTATATTTAGAACATGTTCGGATATCCTCATACTCCAATAAATTTAGTTAGAAACGACTATCGCTACAGCCTCCATACCAGGCATGACTATGCCGCCCGGTTTATCAAGCTCAATTCTCAGCTCATACAAGTCTTCCCCGTCTTTTTGCTCCGCAGGCTTTGAAGTAGCAACTGAAATGATTTTCCCGGAAAACGTTTCATTGGGAATTTCGCGGAATTCCACAGTAACTGCGGATCCCGGTTTAATTGATTCCGCTAATGATTTATTTACAAGTCCGCGCAACCAGAGCTTACTCAAATCGATAACTTCACATACGGGGAGTTTTGGCTCAACTATGTCGCCTGTTTTAATGCTTATGCTGTTCAGGTAGGCGGTAAAAGGAGCAATAATTGATGTTCCATCAAGAGCTGCTTTCGCTTTTGCTACTTGCTCGTTCAATATTTCGTTTTCCTCTTTTGCAGCGGTTATTTCTTCTTCAGTGTATCCTTTTTTCACTGTTTCATGGTATTGCTCTGCTTTTTCAATATCTTTTTCCGAACTCTGCATAATGGCCTCGGCTTCTGCTTTATCGTTTAAACTTATATTATATATTGCTTCAGAAATCATGCCATTTTCTAAATATTCACGATACAATGCTTCATACGCATCCGCAAGCTCATAAGCGGCTATTGCCGCTTCGTTCGCACTTTTAGCCGCTTTAATCCTAATTTCGGCAAGCGCATTTTCTTGATCTGTTAGACGGTTTTCCATATTGAGGGATTTCAAATTCGCCTCCATCAACTCCAATTCCGCACTTTTCAAATTATTAGAATATGCTTCATTCGCGAGGTGTGCAATTACAACTCCTCTAGGAACTGTCTGCTTTGCGGAGAAAGCAACTTCTTCTACTTCTCCGCCGGAATGGAATGCAAGCTCCAGTTTTGGAGCGGCGGCCACGCACCAAAAAGACGGTTCCGGTGAAAATATAAAGCGTCCAATAAGCGCAATTATTACAACGAGAATAAATATACATATGCCTAACACTGCGATTTTCTGACCTGAATTCATTTTCTTTACAATGCTGCTGTTCATTGTTACATCAACAGCCTTCTCAACGCCCTTTTTAGCTTTATTTAAGTTATCCTTAACGTTCTCTTTGTCAAAAACTTTGCCAAGGTTTTCCTTCGTTTTTTGAGCATTAACGCCAGCTTGTTTTTTCATTTCCTTTAGCTTTGAGTTCAATTTTTCTTTATCCATAAATAACACGCCCTTCATTATTAAATTTTGTGAAAATGCCATATTGATTTTATTATACCAAAATAAATTTTGCATAGGATAACTCACAAAAAACAAAATTACCTATTGAGAGCTTAAAAATGGTTCGATAATAAATATGTATCACATTTATATTTTTCATTTTTTATTTTACTTAATTGTTTGTTGAAAATATTATTATGATAATATAAAAAATGAAACCATTAGTGGTAGAATATAAATCTTGGTTATGAATTTTTGTGAAATGGGGGATTGCGATGCAGGAAGTGAAAAAAGTCATCACAGAGGTCGGAACAAACGAATGGCAAGTAGTAGTATTCTATCTCGGAGAACAACCTTTTGCAATAAATGTTGATAAGACTCGCGAGATCTTGCGGTGGCCGGGTTGCCGGGAAATTCCAGAGACTGATTCTGCGATGATAGGCATTACTTCTGTTCGCGGAGAGGTCCTTCCTATGATCGACTTGAGGATCTCACTGGGAATAAAAAGCGACATACCGCTGGATCAGACTAAGATTATCATAGCTGAGTTTAACGAAACAAAACTTGGATTTGTTGTTGACGCTGTAGAACGGATTTACAGAATAAATTCCGAGGATTTGGACGATACTTTAACCGGTAATTATCTTGGACAGTGGGTTCTTTACGTAATTAAAAAGGACAGCCGCAACGTGCTTTTGCTTGACTATGAAGCGATAGTGCAGAAAATAAGCCCTCATTCTTCTATCGTAAGCAGGATTGATGAAGCGGCTATAATTAAAATAGCGGAAGACCTTGGAGATCCTTCAGCTTATAGTATTCTTGTGGCTGAAGATTCACCTCTGATCCGCCGCCAGGTTGAAGACGCGCTTCATTCCGCCGGATTCACAAACTTAAAAATAGTTCCGGATGGAAAAATCGCTCATGATTTGATTATTGTCGAGGGAGACCATTTTGATATTGTGATAACCGACG
Organism: Synergistaceae bacterium; assembly: GCA_009783355.1. Classification (GTDB taxonomy): domain Bacteria; phylum Synergistota; class Synergistia; order Synergistales; family Aminobacteriaceae; genus WRNQ01. The sequence goes on along the minus strand of WRHH01000010.1, from coordinate 33,167 downwards.
TTGAAATGCCAAAGATGGACGGTCTTACTCTCACCAGGAAAATTAGGGAGAACAGCGCTACGAGCGACATTCCGATAATAGTTTTTTCGTCGATAATGGCCGAAGATATTAAAATTAAAGCTGCCAGCATTGGAGCGAATTACCAGATAACAAAACCTGAGATAAACATGCTTGTGGATTATGTAGTAAGAATAATAAAAGATAAGAAATTGGATAAGGCCAAAAAAGAAGAGCCTGTGAAATCTTAAATTGTCTCTACCTTTCTGGAACTCCGACCTTGACTTAATGGTGGCTCCCTGGTTCCCTATAGGAGTTGACTATAAATTTGTTTCAATCAATTCTTTACACAGTGTCCGGCTTAAGAATGTCGCGGCACTGTCGCTTTCTGTTGACAGCGAGTTTCTTTTTATGTCGAGTGTACAAAGCGGTTATGTCGGAAATTTCTTAAGGGAGAATTTATTTACAGTGAATGCTCATATTGGATTCAACCTTGGATTTTTTTTACTGCTGGGGTATTCGCAAAGGATAGAATCATTAATTGAGAAAATGCAAAAAGATAAAAAGAATGAAGATATTAAAGCAGGCATAACATGGTGCGCTATAAGAAGGCGCAAAATGTTGCTTGGAAATTTGAAATCAATAGCTTTAGTTAGCGAGGACATACTATTCGATGAAGAAAGTTTTCTGACTCGTTTCGAAGCGGTGTTGTCCGAGAATATCGGTAAAAGCGGAGAGAATTCAAAGATACCTTATTTCGCTGAAAAATTTGGATATCGTCGTTTTTTTATTCCGTACGAAACTGATAACCCGACAGATATGAACGTGAGCCGTTTATTAATAGAGATGGAATTTCCCGAGACAAAGCAGATAACAGGTCCTTCTCCGGAAATAAACTTTCCATTTTTTATAGGCGCTGAGCTTATATTCTCTCGCCCTTAAGGAGGAAGAAAATTAATAATGGGAAGAAAAAAGAAGAGCGAAAAACAAAACTTAAGTGAAGCTCTGGCGCAAACAAAAACAGAACCTGAGAGTAACGCCAATATCATACAAAACGATATTGCCCTGGCGTCATATGACAGGACAGAATCAACTCAGCCTGAAGCGCCGGAAAAACTCTTATTGCCAAATGGCAGCAAAGAAATAGAGGTCAATAATCGTAAAGCAGAAAAACTGACAAAATCAAAAAATAAAAAGCTAAAAAATACGGAAATTAAAGATGACATTATTGTCGAGAACGCTGCGCATGAAGCGATCGCTGATAGCGATGAAATGATTGATAATGTTGATTTTCCTGCTGATTTTGAAATTCTGTCCGACATTGATATGGACCCAACAGTAATAAAAGAAGACATGGGATTGGAACATGGCGAGGACGATGACGAAATTCCGATGCTCATCGAACTTGAAGAGGATGAACGCGTCACTCATGACGTCCTATCGAAAAAAGAAGCCGAAGAATGCCTTCAGCGAGTAAAGGACTTAGTTCTTCAGGAAGGCTCCGAAAAAGGGTTCATAACTCATCAGGATATTGAAAGAAGCATCCCCCTTGAAACATGGAACGCCGATATGCTTGACAATGTATTGATGAACTTGCAGGATCTCGGTATAGAAGTAATAGAACGGGAGGCTACAAAGAGCCAGAGCAGCGTCAGCGATGACATTTCCGCTTCAATTGGAGCCGACATAGGAAAACTTGAAGACATACCTCTTACCGATCTTGTGCGAATGTACCTGAGAGAGATAGGCAAAGTTCCTCTGCTGAACGCCGATCAGGAAGTTGAACTTGCTATGAAAATGGAAACGGGGAACGCAGAAGCCAAGCAAAAGCTTGTCGACTCAAACTTGAGGCTTGTTGTAAGCATTGCAAAAAAATATATCGGGCGCGGAATGCTCTTCCTTGACCTGATTCAGGAAGGAAACCTCGGCCTCATACGCGCGGTTGAAAAATTTGATTACCGAAAAGGTTTCAAATTCAGCACATACGCAACATGGTGGATTCGGCAGGCCATAACGCGCGCGATAGCGGATCAGGCGCGCACGATAAGGGTGCCGGTACACATGGTTGAGACCATAAATAAAATGGTTAGGATATCCCGCCAGCTTGTACAAAGGCTTGGACGGGAACCATTCGATGAAGAAATAGCCGCTGAAATGGATATAGAAACTTCACGGGTGGAAGAAATAAGAAAGATAGCTCAATTGCCGGTGTCGCTCGAAACCCCGATTGGAGAGGAAGAGGACAGCCAGCTTGGAGATTTTATAGAGGACAGGGACTTGCCAAGCCCGGAAGAATCGGCGGCAGGACACCTTCTGCGCGAACAAATTGAGGAAATGCTGGACGCGCTCTCGCTCAGGGAACGCGAGGTTCTGTACTACCGTTTTGGAATAGAGGACGGCCGCGCATACACGCTGGAAGAAGTCGGCAAAAAATTCGGAGTAACCAGAGAAAGAATCCGCCAAATAGAGGCAAAAGCCCTGCGCAAACTCCGCCACCCAAGCAGGAGCAAAAAACTCAAGGATTTCTTGGAATAAACCCGCCGGAACAGTTTTTATGAAAATTATTTTAGCGCTCAATGCGGGCGCCTCTTAGTCAAGAGGCGCCTCTAATTTTATTTTTTATTAAGACATAATTAAGAACGTTTTCAAAATACCCCTAAGAAATATGTACAAAAAGTGTGATTTAGTTTCTTTTAAGTGAACAAGCTTTACAAATAGTTGTGGAATAGAGCCAATTTGTATACAGGAGGTAAATATATGGGCGAAACTGGCGCAAAGCTGCGTCAGATTTTTGTCGTAATTTCACAAAAACGAGCGAAAATGAGCAGGAATGATCTCGCGCCCTTAACATTTGCGGATATTTTGTGTATACTATTCACTGAGGTGATAAAATCATGCCAAATACACGTTCAAGCGGTATGCACATCAGGGTCAATCCTGAAATAAAAGCGAATGTTGAGCCGATTCTTGCCGCAATCGGTTTATCTTTCAGCGATGTCTTCAATCTCACGCTCAATCAAATTTATCTTAAGCGCAGAATCCCCTTTGATTTATCCTCAATACAGCTAACCGAAAACGGCTATACCCCGGAATTTGAGGCGGAGCTTCTTGCGGAATCGGAAGAACTTCACACTGCCGTTGCAAACGGAACCGCCAAACTATACAGGAACTCCGCAGAGCTTTTCGCCGATTTAGATGCAGAGGACATTGATAATGATTGAAGCGAAATACCACGTCGTAAGAGGCGCCAACTTCAAGAAAGGCTACAAACTCGCAAAAAAACAAGGTAAAGATTTGCCTCTGCTCGCTTGGGCTATCGAACAGTTAGCGAAGGATATTCCTCTGCCCTCAAATTGGAAAGACCACCAATTAAAGAACAACATGAAGCGTTTCCGCGAGTGTCACATCGGCAGCTCCGGAGATTGGCTGCTTGTGTACGAGAAGCGGGAAACTGATATGATCCTCTATCTTGTCGGAACAGGAACCCACATAGATTTGCTCGGGCTGTGAATATAAACATTATGAATACGCCATGTGATAGAAGTCAACGCACTCTCTATCTGGAACAAGTAATCCTGTCATGCTGGCTGCAAACTCGGGAGGTTCTGTAATGGACGCAAAACTCCGTCGGATTTTTGATGCAATTTTGAAAAACGAACGGAAACGAGGAGGAATAATCTCGCGCTTTTAACATTTATGGACGTTTTGCGTATATTTTTAACTGAGGTGATAAAATTATGTCAGATACACGTTCAAGCGGTATGCACATTTTTGCCAAAGGAGGTTAGTTACATGACGGCTCAAACGCTGAAAGCTGATAGAGAAAGCATTGTTGATATTGTTGGGCATCTCCCTGATAGGGCAATACTGCAAATTAAGGGTTACATTGAGCGGTTACGTGAAGAGGAAATGGAGCGCGAAGCCGAGGACGAAGAGCGGAGGTATCAAAGCATGTCGCTTAATGAAATTGACGCTGAGATAGCTTCTTTAAGGGCAAAATATGGAACTACTCCAAACGCCAAGACAATAGCGGCAATGAAAGAAGTTGATGCTGGATTATGCGAAGAGATAACAATTGAAGAATTAAAGGCTCAATTACATGCGCACAGTTGAACAAACAGCGTCTTTCAAGAAGTGTCTCAGGCGGATGATGGCGGGAAGGTTTAAAGCCGCCATTTTGGCAGAATTGCCGCTGATAGTTGAGACACTAGCAAACGACATTGACCTGCCGGACAAATACCGGGATCATTCCTTAACTGGTAATTGGCAGGGGCATAACGAGTGCCATATCAGACCGGACTTACTTTTGATATATCAGAAAATCGGCGATGATAAGTTATACCTTGTGGAGATTGACAACCACTCCGGGATTTTTGGTTAAAAATCAGATTTTACAACAAAGCTGAAATATAGCCATAATACGCGGGCTTTTAATGGCTGGCAATTGGCTTCAGCCATCAGGCAAACAATTCAATATCAACTATGGAACTGTCGACGGGATGAACCGGGCTTTGTAGTTGAAACAGAGGAAACGTTCCAGATAATATTTGGATAAAAGGGATCGAATTCGAGGCCTTTTAACATGCGGAGGTATTTGTTTTGGAAAACGGATTGCATTTAATAGTAGATCAGATAAAACACCTCTTGGAAGAGGCTCGCGCCGATATTTCCAGAAAAGTCAACGCTGCTATGCTGACCGCTTATTGGGAAATCGGGCGTGTAATCGTGGAACGGGAACAGGAGGGAGAAATCAAAGCAAGGTACGGAAAACATTTGCTTACTGAGCTTTCAAAACGATTGACAATTGAGCTTGGACGCGGCTTTTCAAAAAGTAATCTTTATAATATGCGCGAGTTTTATTTGTCATATCCAAAATTCCAGATGTCGTCTGGAAAATTGTCATGGTCGCATTATATTGAACTTTTATCGGTATCCGATAAGGACGCGCGTTCATTTTACGAACAGGAATGCGTGAATTCGAGATGGTCGGTGAAAGAACTCAATCGTCAAATCGGAACCTCATTGTTTGAGAGGCTACTGCTTTCGGACGGCAAAGGAAACAAAGAGACAGTTCTCACGCTCGCAAGGCAGGGCAACGTTATTTCAAATCCTCAAGATATTCTAAAACAGCCGTTTGTGTTTGAATTTCTTGGCGTCCGTGAAGAAAAACCCATTCTTGAAAAAGACCTTGAAGCAAAACTAATGCGACACCTTGAAGATTTTCTTTTGGAACTTGGGCGCGGTTTTATGTTCGTCGGCAGCCAGTAGCGCATCACGCTCGGCAACACGCATTATTATGTGGATATGGTGTTTTACAACAAAATCCTGAAGGCATACGTACTGATTGACCTTAAAAAGGACGATCTACGCATTGAACACGCCGGGCAGATGAACGCCTACCTCAATTACTACCGGACGGAAGTCAATGACGAGTCCGATAATCCGCCTGTCGGCATTATCCTGTGCAGGACTAAAGAAGGCGTTGTCGCGGAGTACGCGCTCGGCGGGCTGAGCAATCAAGTCTTCGCGTCAAGCTATGTTTACTATATCCCCGACAAAGATCAATTAATCAATGAAGTCAAAGAGTTGATTGAAAAAGAGGAGAGCGTGAAAAATGGCTGAAATAAAATTTGAAATAACAAAGCACATCGGCGTACTGTCCGAAGGCGCCAAAGGGTGGAAAAAGGAGCTCAATCTCGTCAGTTGGAATGAGCGCGAGCCGAAGTACGACATTCGGGAGTGGTCGCCGGAACACGAAAGAATGGGCAAAGGCGTGACGCTCTCCGCCGAAGAAGTCGATGCTTTAAAACGTTTACTTGCTGAAATCATTCTATGATTTACGAAGGCGATATCTACAGACCGCCGTCTGAAGCGGAGAGCCTGCTTTTGCAGGTCACTGTCGGCTGTTCATGGAACAAATGCACATTTTGCAATATGTACAAAGAGAAAAATTACCGCGTCCGCTCACTTGACGATATTGTAGCCGATCTACGCACCGCAGCAACCTACAGTACAAGATGGAAACGCATTTTTCTGTGCGACGGCGACGTCTTAGCACTACCGATGCCGTTTTTGACCGAAATTCTGGAAGAGATCAAAAGGCTGTTCCCCAACATTGAGGCCGCGCGCGTCTATGCTTCCGCGCGGAATATTCTGGCGAAAAAGCCGGAGGAACTGAGGGCGCTTGCAGCGCTCGGCGCAGACATGGTTTACATCGGGTTGGAATCCGGCAGCGACAGGGTGTTGACCGCCATTAACAAGGGAATAACGAAACAGGAAATGATCGACTCGGCAGCCATGTTGCGCGGGGCGGGAATAAAGCAATCAGTCAGCATAATCGCGGGGCTCGCGGGGGAGGAGTTGTCGGCTGAACACATTCTTGAAACTGCGGACGCGCTCAACAAAATGCAGCCGGAATATATAGGCATGTTGGTGCTACACGCAGGCAGCGACGCCGATATAGGCGTTTTTGGCGATGGAAACAGCCTGCGGCTTCCGTCGTCAGGGCTGGTTGTAGCGGAGATGCGCCTCCTGCTCGAACATTTAGAGCTAAACGATTGCTTTTTCAGCAGCGCCCATATTTCCAACTATTTGAACGTAAGAGGGCGCCTTCCCGGCGATAAACGCAGGATGCTCGAACAGCTTTCTGCCAAAAGACGCATCCATACGGGATGCTGATTTGAATAACGAGTCGGGGATGTAACAAAAGCTGGCGGCAGATAAGCAGGGAGCCAACGACGGTCAGGAAGACCTAGTGTCGCGAAGGTCAGGACGACCGTGAGCGACCGAACCGCTTATAAACGAAAAACCTTTTGCGTTATCTACATACATGTCTTTTTTCGTGTATTTCGTGTGGTTCGCGGTTAATGTTTGTTTTTAATTCCGTTCCGAATTGCCTTTCTGCCGCCCCTATCTCCCTTGTGCATCTCGAAGTCTTTTGTCTTTTCTCGCCACTCGCCACTCGCCACTCGCCACTCGCCACTGTCTTTTGTTACATTTCTTTTACAATTCATTAACCAATCAGTTACATTAAAATTCTATCCTATTTTGTGTAAAAACAAAAAATAGGAGGAAATTATAATGAATATTAAAAGAATAGTTTTCACAGCGTTATTTGCAGCTTCGGTTTGTTTTATCGGCGCCTCGGCATTTGCCGAAGATATCACTATAAACGGTTCGACGACAGTTCTCCCATTTGCGCAGGCGGCGGTTGAGAAATTCATGTCCGCAAATCCCGGCGTCAACATCTCCCTTTCCGGCGGCGGCTCGGGCAACGGCATAAAAGCTCTTGCCGACAAGACTGTCAATATTGCAAACTCATCGCGTTTTATAAAGTTTGACGAAGTAAAGACAGCTATGGCTAACGACGTGTACCCGGTTCCGTTTGCTGTCGCGCTTGACTGCCTTCTGCCGATGGTTCACCCGTCAAACCCCGTAAACGGGCTCACGACGCAGCAACTGAAGGACATTTACAGCGGCAAGATTACGAACTGGAAGGACGTTGGCGGAGATAACGCAGCTATTGCAGTAGTTGGCCGCGACACGAGTTCAGGCACTTATGGAACATGGCAGGAAATGATAATGGATGTCGGCGAAAAGGCCCGTGTAACTGCAAAAGCCCAAACCGCAGCTTCAAGCGGCGCCATGCTTTCAACGGTAGCCAACAATAAAAACGCCATAGGTTACGATGGAATTGGATACATTGACAACACAGTTAAGCCTCTTACGGTCAATCAGGTCGCGGGAACAGCCATATCAGCAAAGGACGGCTCTTATCCTCTTTCCCGTTACCTCTACATGTTCACAAACGGCTGGCCGAAGGATGACGTTTTGAACTTCATTAACTATATGCTCTCGGCCGAAGGACAGGCAATAGTAGAGAGCACAGGATTTATAAGAATCCGTTAATACAACCTCCATCTTTAATTTAGACAATGAATAGAATAAAACGGGATCAGGCCGATCCCGTTTTATTCTTTCTGTTGGCTCTAGAGTACTAATTAAAATGAACCCTAAGGTGATATAATGTTTTTTATAGAAAGATTACCGCATAATTGTACGCATTATCAATATTTAAGAAGAGGTGTTTTGCCTGTGGAGATTACATACTATGATAGTCTTGAAGATTTCCCTTCTTTTCAAAATGACTTGATGAAATTATTAATTACCTGTGACGAAGAGTTTATACCTGCATTATCTTCGCGTATCGGAACTTTGCAAAAAGGATTTCGATTCGAAATTTACATTGGAAATGACAGAATCCCGCAAGAATACTTCAATGCTTTGCTTAAACAAAAATTTATTCTGATTCTCAACAATAACCGTATTATTGGGTTTATGAGTTTTGTACATGGTTTTTATGATAACGAGTTTTTTAGCCCGGTTTTCTCTGCTGACGGAATAAATAATTACGTATCGACAATCTGTGTGGATCCTGACTTTCGGAATAAAGGTTTAGCCAATAATCTATATTCCTATATTGAAGGCAATTTACCTGATAACGTTAAAAGTTCTTATATTTCAACAAGAACATGGTCAACGAATACAGGACATATTAATTTATTAATAAAACGTAATTTTACTCTTACACATACATTATATAGAGATAGAATTGAAAACGGAAAAGAAATAGATTCTGTGTATTATTGCAAAAAGATAGATTGATATAACACACGAAAAGAGAAAATTCAAGCAATTCAAAGTATATAACTAAAACTTTTAGATTCTCCACGATTCTTTTAATGTTCTCCATGACAAACCAATTCACCCGCTGCAACAAAAAACAATAAGAGAGTTAGATTTCTCCAACTCCCTTGTTATAATGAAATATTGCATTTAAACGCCTTGAGTATTTTCATAATTAATATTATACTTCTAGTTTGCAGAAGTTAATATATAAAGAAAACAAAAAGCAGGCGATAGGGTATGCGCACCACAAAAGAAAAGGTTTCGGAAGGGATACTGGAATCATTTGAGACTGACGGAAAGCTGAACGAGGAATGCGCCCTTTTTGGGGTAAGCATAATTTCCAATGAAGCCGCCGGTATTACCTATAACGGTTTATTGGCGTTGCAGCACCGCGGACAGGAGAGCGCGGGCATTGCCATAATAAATGACAATAGTATTCTGTGTCACAAGGACGTCGGACTTGTCAGCGAAGTTTTTTCGGGCGACGAGCTCGAGGCTCTGCCAAAAGGAAAAACCGCCGTCGGACATACGCTTTATTCCAAAACCGGAAAAAATAAAAAAGAAAATGCGGGGCCCTTTGTAACTGAGTATCTGACCGGGCGGATTGCTACGGCTCACAACGGGAATATTACGAACGCGCCTGAGATACGGGAGGAACTAAAAAGGCACGGACTCCGGTTCGACACTACCAGCGACAGCGAAGTTATTTCGTCTCTCATAGCATACAATATAACAAAAAAACAAAATTTGATAAATGGAGTTATTGAAGCGACCCGCGAGCTTCGTGGAGCGTTCTCCCTTGTTATCGCCAGCGGCGACAATAAAATCGTAGCCGTTCGTGATCCTAACGGGTTTCGTCCGCTCTGCATCGGGCGGAACGAAACCGGATACGCTGTGGCATCGGAAAGCTGCGCGCTTGACGTATGCGGATTTGAGTTCGCGCGGGACGTGGCGCCGGGCGAGGTTATCGTTATCGAAAACGGCAATATAATTTCGGAGAGCGTTGAACTTCATAAAAAAGAAGATAATCGGGGTCTTTGTATTTTCGAGTATGTTTATTTTGCAAGGACGGATTCTGTAATAGACGGTCTTTCCGTATATGAAGCGCGGTATAACATGGGGTCTGTTTTGGCGGACGAATACCCTGTGGACGCGGATGTAGTATGCGGAGTGCCCGACAGCGGCCTGGAAGCCGCGAGCGGTTTCAGCGCGAAGAGCGGTATACCGCTCGCGCCGGGATTCGTAAAAAACAGATACATAGGCAGGAGCTTCATCTATCCGACGCAAACGCAACGGGACACCGCTGTGCGGCTAAAGCTCAACCCGCTTGCGGCCAATATCCGTGGGAAGAGAGTTGTACTTGTGGACGATTCCATTGTTCGCGGCACAACGAGCAAAAAAATTGTGAACACCCTTAAAAACGCCGGCGCTAAAGAGGTGCACATGAGAATTTCGTCTCCGCCTTTTCGCCATATATGCCACTATGGAACCGACATAGACAGCGAGGGCAACCTTATAGCAAACAAAATGGACATGGACAGGATCCAAGCTGAAATCGGAGCTGACAGTTTGGGTTACATCAGCATAGAGGGACTGAAACAAGCCTGCGGAAAATGTTCGCTATCGTTCTGCACAGCTTGTTTTACTGGGAACAATTTATCCGAGTAGCGCAAATAATAAAACTGACAAAGGAGTGACAGCATGAAACTTCCTTTTACAAAAATGCATGGTTGCGGCAATGATTATATTTACATTAATTGCTTTGATATTGAAATCAACTCGCCGGAATCCTTGTCCGTAGTTCTTTCGGACAGGCATACCGGAATTGGAGGCGACGGCATTGTGCTGATATTGCCCTCAAGCGTTGCCGACGCGAGAATGCGCATGTTCAACATCGACGGCAGCGAGGGCAGAATGTGCGGAAACGCAATTCGCTGCGTGGCAAAATATCTTTACGATAATGGGATAGTTCAGAATGAACGGATGCGCATTGAGACGAAAAGCGGCATTCGGGAGCTTTTTTTATCCATAAAAAACGGGTCTGTATTCTCCGTAAAGGTCGATATGGGACAGCCCGAACTCAACCCTAATAATATTCCTGTCAGCTTGCCGGGCGAGAGCGTGATAGCCAGAGCAGCGACTATTGGCGGCAAAGAGTACGAGATTACCTGCGTTTCGATGGGCAGCCCCCATGCTGTGGTATTCTGCGATAACTTGGACGACATTAATTTTAGCGCCATAGGCCCTCTATTTGAAAACGACGCCATTTTCCCGGACAGGATTAACACAGAATTTGTCATTGCCGAGAGCAGAAACCGCTTGAAAATTCGCGTATGGGAACGCGGCAGCGGTGAAACGCGAGCCTGCGGCACCGGATCTTGCGCTTCTGTTGTGGCTGCGGTTTTGAACGGGTACTGTGATAAGGACACGGATATTAAAGCGCAGTTGCCCGGCGGAGAGTTAATAATTAATTATACCGGCGATACTGTGTACATGACGGGCAATTGCATAAAAGTGTTTGACGGGACAGTTGACATAGATACACAATTGGAGAAGGAGGATCTGCATGAGAATTAATGAAAATTATTTGAAACTGAAAGACAGTTATTTATTTTCCCTGATAGCAAAAAAAGTTAAGGAGCGCGCGACGCAAAGCGACGAGAGATTAATTCGCTTAGGCATTGGCGACGTCACGCTGCCGATTGTACCTGCTGTAACTGACGCTATGCAGAGAGCCGTTGCAGAAATGGGAAGCATGAGTACTTTTAAGGGTTACGGCGAGGAGCAGGGATATTCATTTCTAAGGCAGGCGATATGCGGGTATTACGCAAAGAAAGGCGTAACGCTGCGCGATGACGAAGTTTTTGTCAGTGACGGAGCAAAAAGCGATCTCGGAAATATACTCGACATTTTTTCGGTTGATAATTCTGTTTTAATACCCGATCCGGTTTACCCTGTCTATGTTGATACAAATATTATGGCTGGCAGAAATATTTTATATGTGAGCGGGAATAAGGAAAACGGTTTCCTACCCATGCCGGAAAAAGAGATTAAAGCTGATATTATTTATCTATGCTCGCCAAATAACCCTACCGGAGCGGTTTATAACTCTATGCAGCTTGAAGAATGGGTAAATTACGCTGTTGAGCACGACGCCGTCATTTTGTTTGACAGCGCGTATGAGATATTTATTAAGGACGGCAATTTGCCGACAAGCATCTACCAGATAGACGGCGCAAAAAAATGCGCTATTGAGTTTTGTTCATTTTCAAAAACCGCCGGATTTACCGGAACAAGATGCGGCTATACGGTTGTTCCTCATGAACTCGTCAGAGGGGGCGCGGCATTGAACAAACTTTGGCTCAGAAGGCAGACGACGAAATTCAACGGCGTTCCTTATGTCGTACAGCGCGGGGCCGAGGCTGTTTTCACTGATGAAGGTCTCGCGCAAATCAAGGATAACGTCGCGATTTACCTTGAAGTAGCGCGAGTCATAGCCGATACGCTGACGGAGCTCGGAATCTGGTTTACAGGAGGTCGCAATTCGCCTTATATCTGGCTGAAATGTCCAAACGACATGTCTTCCTGGGATTTTTTCGATTATCTGCTTGATAAGGCTAACGTGGTCGGCACGCCGGGCGCGGGCTTCGGAACGAACGGAGAGGGCTACTTCCGGTTGACCGCATTCGGCGGCATGGAAAACGTTATCGAAGCGATGCAAAGATTTAGAAAATTAGGATTGGGGAGGGCGTAAAATGAAGAAACCGTTCGTCAGCTATGACAAACTCGAAGAGATAATAGCGCGGTATAAAACGCCGTTTCATCTCTACGACGAGAAAGGTATAAGGGAAAATGCGCGAAGGATGATCGGCGCGTTTGGATGGAATAAAGGCTTCAAAGAGTATTTCGCAGTAAAAGCAACGCCGAACCCGGTTATACTAAAAACTCTCAAGGAAGAGGGCTGCGGCGTGGACTGCTCCAGCATGACGGAATTGATGATGGCCAACGCAGTTGGTTTCCGCGGTCGCGAGATAATGTTTTCATCGAACGACACGCCGGCCGAGGAATTCGTCTACGCGCGCGAGCTCGGGGCGATAATCAACCTTGACGACTTCACGCATATCGATTTTTTGAAAGAACACGCCGGGCTGCCCGACACAATCTGCATGAGATACAATCCCGGAGGCGACTTTGTCATAAGCAGTCAAATAATGGATACTCCCGGCGAAGCAAAGTACGGCTTCACTAAGCAACAACTGCTGGATGGCTTTATTAAGCTGCGCGACTTGGGCGTAAAGGAATTTGGGCTGCACGCTTTCCTTGCCAGTAATACGTTGACCAACGAGTACTATCCTTCACTGGCAGGATTGCTGTTCGAAACTGCGGTTTGGCTGAAAGAAGAGACCGGAGTTTCCGTGAGCTTCATTAACCTAAGCGGGGGGGTTGGCATTCCTTATAAGCCGGAGGACAAGCCAAACGATATCAATATCATTGCCGGAGCGGTTCGCGATGTCTATGAAAAAATTCTTACAGCAAACGGGCTTGGTAATGTTGAGATATACACGGAGCTTGGGCGATTCATGTTGGGGCCTTACGGCTGCCTTGTCGCCACTGCAACGCATAAAAAAGACATTCACAAACAATACATCGGCTTGGACGCTTGCGCCGCGAACTTGATGCGCCCCGCCATGTACAAGGCCTATCATCATATAACCGTCAGCGGGAAAGAAAATCATCCGCATGACCATATCTATGACATAACCGGCTCTCTGTGCGAGAACAACGACAAATTTGCAATCGACAGGAAGCTCCCCAAAATTGAGATGGGCGACAGAATTATCATACATGATGCGGGGGCTCACGGTTACGCGATGGGATATAACTACAACGGAAAGCTCAGGTCAGCTGAGTTGCTGCTTCGCATGAACGGAGACGTGGAATTAATCCGCCGCGCGGAAACGAGCAGCGATTATTTCGCCACATTGGATGTAACAGATTTTCATTTTTGAGCTTTGATTTCGTAATAGCAGTTATTGACTTGGCAAGATGATTACCATATGATGAATACAATTATTCCAAATCTAAAGAAGAGGTGAAAGGAATGAAATTTTTCAAAGTAGGTTTTGTTTTGTTATGTGTTGTAGGTATGTGTATCTCGTCCGTTGCGTTTGCTGCGGATACGATCAAGGTTGGACAGATAACCGCTCTGACGGGGGATCATGCGGCATACGGTCAGGCTGAGCATGATGCAGTACAGATGGCTATCGAAGAGATCAACGCAACCGGAGGAGTGCTGGGGAAGAAAATTGAGCTTGTTGTGTACGATAACAAAACGCGTCCTGAAGATACGGTCAATGCGGCAAGGCGATTGATTGAAGAGGACAAAGTGTGCGCCATCATCGGGCCAAACGGCAGTGGAATGCACATAGCATCCGCGCCGATAGTCAATAATTCAGGCGTTTCGCAAATTGGAACCCTTCCGACCAATCCATTGGTTACAGTTGACGAGAAAGGAAATACGCGGCCTTATAACTTCCGTATTTGCTTCTTAGATCCTTATCAAGGCGAGATCATTGCATTTTTCGCAGCGAAAGAACTGAAAAAACTTAATGCAGCTCTTCTGTACGACGTCTCCAGCGAATACAGCCAGGGGCTTCGTGAATTCTTCCTGCTGGGCTTCGAGAAATACGGCGGGAAAGTCGTACTTGATGAAGGCTATCGCGGCGGAGATATTGATTTTCGCGCGCAGCTTACGCAAATTGCAAACACTAATGCAGAAGTGCTGGTATTGCCGAACCTTGGTAAAGATATGGCGCTCATCATCAAACAAGCGCGCGAGTTGGGAATGAAGGACATCATTTTTATCGGCGGCGATGCTTATGGTGAGTTCATGTGGGAAATCGCAGGCGACGCGATGGAGAATTCTTACTGGGTGAGCCATGTAGCGCCCGACGACGAGACTCTTGCGCCGTTCTTTGCGAGCTATAAAAAGATGTTTAACAAGGAATGCTCTGAGTTTATGAATGGCGTATTAGCCTATGACTGCGCTTATTGGTTAGCGGACGCGATTAATAGAGCGGGAAGCGACGACCCGGCTAAGATTCGCGACGCGCTTGAGAGCACCAAGGATCTCAAACTGCTCCATGCAACGATAACCATGGATGAACAGCATAATCCTAAAGACAAGGACGCTGTCATACTGATAGCTAAGGACAATCTTGGACGCTTCTTCACGAAGGTAAAACCGTAAAATACAGTGTGGAGTTAAAAGACAAAGATAAAAGACATTAACCGCGAACCACGCGAACCACGCGAAAAAAAGATAGAAATTTAAGATAATGTATAAGTTTTAAGTGTAGGGGCGGCATTTTGCCGCCCGTTGCTAGTGACTTTGAACTGCCTATAGTTAGCGCGTAGGGGTGGCGCCCATGGGCGACCCGTGCTAAAAGCATTGAAATGCTAAATTAAGATGATGAATCAAAGCAAAAGACAGTGATGAGGAAAGACAAAAAGCAGTTTGGAGTGTGAAGTGAGGAGTTAAAAGACAAAGATAAAAGGCAAAAAGCAGTGTGGAGTGTGAAGCGCAATGTCATTAAGTTAAGAGTAGCCAGTCAAAAATCTCACGTCTTTGCGAGGAGCGTCTTTTTGCGACGAAGCAATCCAGCGTCTTTTTGCTTTTACCTTTCTATTTGGCTTTCTGGATTGCTTCGCTGACTCGCAAAGACGTGTAAATTTAGTCGCTTTTGTCTTTATTTTGCTTAACTTAATGACATTGGTGTGGAGTGTGGAGTTAAAAGACAAAGATAAAAGGTAAAAAGCAGTGTGAAGTTTAAAATGCAGTGTGGAGTTAAAGGATGTTTCTCTTTTGTTTTTTACTTCACACTTCACACTAATAAAAGGAGGTAAGATAATTGCGTATTGCTGATCGTTTTATTAAAACGCCTGCGTCCGAGATGATTAGGATCTTCCAAGCGACAGAAAAAATGGACGGCGTGCTGAACCTCGGGATTGGAGAACCTGACTTCGATACCGAGCATGACATCATTGACGCTGCTGCGGCGGCTGGAAAAAACGGGTTCACTCATTACCCGCCGACTCAAGGTTATTTGGACGTTCGCCGCGCTGTTTGCGACTATTGGAAACGGCGCCACGCACTCGAAAGTACGCCGGATGAAGTTGTTCTAACAACTGGAGGCCTCCAGTCGTCGTACTTGGCCATGCAAGCGTTACTCAACCCTGGAGATGCAGTCATATTGATAGAACCGTATTTTACTCAATACATTTCTCAGGTAGAGTTATGCGGCGCCGGGCTTCTTCGGGTAGAAACAAAGGAAGAGAACGGTTTTGCTCCTCTCGCCTCCGATCTCGAAAAAATAATTACCCCCAGCGCCAAGATACTTATCTTGAACTCTCCGTGCAATCCCACAGGGCGCGTCATTTCGAGGGAACGTATGGAAGAAATAGCCGCAATTGCGGAGAAATATGACTTATTTGTATTGAGCGACGAAATTTACGAGTCAATGGTACATAAAGGTAAACACGTATCATTTGCTACGATTCCGGGGATGAGAGAACGAACTCTTACTATGAGCGGAATGTCCAAGAGCCACTGCATGACGGGGTGGCGCGTTGGGTATTCTATCGGGCCGGTTGAATTGATAAAGGTTATGACAGTAATCTCGGCTACACAAACGTTCGGGCTCAATACCATGGCGCAGAAAGCGTCCGCTTATGCACTCGACAACCACGACGCAAAACTTATTGAGAGAAGAGACATTTTCGCAGATCGGATGAACTACGTATCCGGACGCCTCAATAAGATGAAAAACATAACGTGCGCAGAAGCTGAAGGAGCTTTTTACCTTTTCCCGAACATTAAGAAAACCGGGCTCACAAGCAAGGATTTTGTCTGGAAGATGCTGGAGGAATCGCGCGTAGCGACTCTGCCGGGCACGGCTTTCGGCAATAGCGGCGAGGGATATATTCGCATATCATGTACAAGATCAATGGACGTTCTTATTCAATCTATGGACAAGATGGAATTATTTTGCGAGAAACTATAGTTCTTTTTATTACTCATACCAAGGAGGAATTAATTGATGCAACTAAATAAAGTATCGGAACTTATGGAGCAGGCGGGCATACCCGGGCGCGATCTATACGATCTGCCGTCAAGCGAACTGACTTTTCCTGACGGATGCCACTACAGGATAGAAATTTCAGGAGTAGAAGGGCCAAAGGCTCTGGAAGCGCTTATCAAGGAGCGGCGCAAACGCAATATTCCCGTTCACCGCCTTGTCTCCTTCTGTCAGGGCGGCACGCTATTTGACGACGCCGAACTGAAAGATTTCGCTCAAATGGCGGCAGAGGACAAAATGGAAGTAATCGCCATCCCCGGCCCGAGAGCAGGTTGGGACATCGGCAGGCAGTACATATCTTCTGAAGGCTTGCGCTGCGGGATGAACCTCCGCGGCAGCGACGAGATACGCAAAGTAATAGCCGATCTATTCCGCATGTACGACATCGGAATGAGGGGCTTTATGCTCGTCGATCTGGGCGTTCTGGCGATGGTCAAAAAAATGCAGTCACAGGGCAATTTCCCAAAGGACGTTGCGATTAAGCTGTCGGTATGGGCGGGAATGGCTTCCGCTGCAGGCGGGATTCTGGCCGAAAAAATTGGAGCAAGTTCTTTCAATCCGATTTCAGATCTCACTTTCCCGCAGATGGCGGCCATACGAAAGGCGACTACGATTCCAATAGACTTTTACATCTGGACGTTCAACTCGTACGGCGGCGAAAATCGCATTTATGACGCTCCCGAAGCGGCCAGAATCTATGCGCCGTGCTACTTCAAATTCGAGCCCGCCGACGGCTCAAGCACGACCTATTCGCCATTCGCTTCCGACGCGGAACATATCGGCTTAATGATTAAAAAAATTAAATGGGCGGAATGGGTAATAACCCACGTAAAGGAAAATGAACCCGGACTAAAACTTTCGGAACAGGGAGCGGCTGATCTCTTCCTGCCAAAGATTTAGAAACAGTTGCGAGTTGCGAGTTACGAGTTGCGAGTAAAAAATTAAAGACTTCGGGTTGCCCATAGTTAAGCGCGTAGGGGTCGCACCCTGGGCGACCCGTGCTAAAAACTACGAATTGCTAAATGTCAGTCCGTAAGGCGGTAAAACAATGAAAAATGGAAAGACTAAAGGTAAAGACTAAAAGATGAAATAGATTGCTCTTGCCTTTCATTTTCCATTTTCCATTTTCCATTTTCCATTTATAATAAATTTGGATGGTATTCTGCATAAGAAAAGAGGTCAACGATATGTCCAAGTATGAATTCGTCACCATAATATCCATTGCATTAGTCGCGCTTCTGATATTTTTTGCCGTATCGTATTTCAAAAAACGCCGCGATTTACGCGAGCGCGGTATTCGCGCTTCGGCCATCTTGACTAATCACATCAATACGGAGAGGTCCAAAAAAGCATCCACATACACTTACGCGATTGAATACATAGTCAAGGATGAGCGCCAAACCGCCACGATTAAAACGAGAAGCCGACGCGAGATTGGCGAAACAGTGGAAGTAGCCTATCTGCCGGAAGATCCCAATCAGGTCATGTTAGCCGAGGATTTCGCTGAGGATTTTGCTGAGGATTGAATCAATACGAGCTCAATGTAGCCTGAATTGCTTTTTAACAGAAACCCTGAAGTTTTGCGATTGCTAATCCAAGGGGGCGCGAACGTCAATGCTGAAGTTCATACGCAAAACTTCAGAGTAGAAACCGTTTTAAATTTGGCTATAAAGAGAAGCAAACGAAATACGCCCGAAATCGTGTCGCTTTTGCTGGCATCTGGCGCGGACGTCAATGCTAAAAATGACGACGGATATACGCCGTTGATGTATGCTGCCATGAAAAATCAAACCCCTGAAGTTTCGCATTTGCTAATCCAAGCCGGCGCCGGCGTCAATGCTAAAAATAACTGCGGATATACGCCGTTGATGTATGCTGCCATGAAAAATCAAACCCCTGAAGTTTCGCATTTGCTAATCCAAGTCGGCGCCGACGTCAATGCTAAAAATGACTGCGGAAATACGCCGTTGATGTATGCTGCCATTAATAGCAACAACCCCGAAGCTTTCGCTTCGCTAATCCAAGCCGGCGCCGACGTCAACGCCAAAAATAACAGTGGAGAAACTGCTCTGAATTTTGCTGTGAGGAGAAGTGCGACATATACGCCCGAAATCGTGTCGCTTTTGCTGGCATCCGGCGCCGCTGTATCGGAAAACGACCTTCAATTAGCTCAAAAAAACGCGCGCCTGAAAGGCACAGCCGTTATTGAGGAAATGAAAAAGCAGGTATTAGAGACGAGAAAGGACAATGCACAATAATCAATGTTCAATGCACAATGAAAGATAAAGGCCAAAGACTTTGAATTGCCGTGTTGAACGTCGGTGAATTCAATAATGTGAACGCTGTATGGGACATCTTTACAACTCATCACAACTTTCTTACGACGAAATTTTGGAGTAAAATTCTTTTATTTCCCACCCGTTGCGAGGAATCCTTTTCCCCATATCTCTCATTCTTTTTATTGGGAAATCCGGCGGCAACCCTGCGTATTCTTTCCAAAGAGGCTCTCTTCTTTCGCTTAGAATCCATATTCTTTCATTCTCCAAAAAATACTTTACTTCTCCCGGCAACAAAAATAAAGATCCTTCAAAGCAGCTTCCGCGTTCTATCATCTTACGGATAATCTCTCTTAGTTTATGAGTATCACCTGAACTGCGCAGCGCATCAAGATACATTTTGAATTCTCTTGGCGAAAGTCGCCCGATATGCTCGTTCTCTTTTTCCCAAAAGAGATGAGGATAAAAAAAATTCCAGTCCTTTATATTAATTATTCTCACCAGCTTTTCACACAGAAAGTCACGTACATTGTTGTCTTAAGAACTGCTACGATCATACTTATGAAATCCGTTTCATAGCTTATGTTTGCCATTTCTTTCAACTTCCTCTATCATTTCTTTTTTTAGTTTAATAATAGTATCTCTGATTGTCTGTGCCCTAGATACATAGCTGATAAACAAGTTCCGCCTGCTAACCAAAATTTATCAGCTACAAATGGAATTTTAAACAAATCTATAAAAAGCTGATGCTGAAGGGGGGATTCCCAACCTTCAATTCTTTCTGCAGGCAACATTGCCGTAAATTCCAGATTTATAAACATAATACATGGTATATTTTCTCAGCTTGTTATTGTATTCTATATTTGGATGGTATTCTGCATAAGAAAAGAGGTCAATGATATGTTGTTCCCTGATGAAATGATATTCCGCATCATACTATTAATTGCATTAGCCGCGTATCTGATATTTTATGCCGTTTCGTTTATCAAAAAACGCCGCATTTTCGCGCATCGCAGCAATCGCGCGTCGGCTACCGTGACTCATTTCAGTTTGTGGAAGACGCTATGCGCGACCAAATTCACCTACACGATGGAATACATTATCAGAGGCAAGCGCCAAACTGCCACGTTTAGAACTCGCTTTTGGCATAAAGTTGGCGAAACTGTGGAGATAGCCTATCTGCAGGAGGACCCCGAACGGGTCATGTTATCCGAAGATTTCGCCGACACGATTGCAAACAAGGTGAGCGGCGCCATTCATGTCGCCATATGTGTGTTTCTTCTGGTTGTTCTGTCGTATATCGCCCTGAATTACCTTGAGATAGCTAACAAAACAAATAAAGAAGCCAACAAAGAAGTATTTTTTAAGCTTTGCCTTATAGGCGCGCCTCAGCAAGTGGAGGAGATGATTAAGGCGGGCGCGGACGTCAACGCGAAAGATAACAATGGCAATACGCCGTTGATACTGGCTGTCATGAATAATAACCCTGATGTTTCGCGTTTACTAATTAAGAAGGGCGCGGACGTCAACGCTAAAAATAAAGAAGGCGCTACGCCGTTGACGCTCGCTGCCATTAGCAATAACCCTGAAGTTTTTCGCATGTTTATCCAAGTCGGCGCTGAAGTCAACGATAAAAGTGATGGGAGATCTTCGCCGTTGATGTATGCTGCCAGGAATAGCAAAAATCCTGAAGTTTTTCGCATGCTAATCCAGGAAGGTGCGGACGTCAATTATAAAAATAGTTTGAACTCTACGCCGTTGATGTATGCTGCCATGTACAACAATAACCCTGAAGTTTTAAGCGTGCTTATCCAATCAGGCGCGGACGTCAACGCAAAAAATAACAAAGGAGAAACTGCTTTGAATTTGGCTATGAGGAGAATTACCCCCGAAATCGTGTCGTTCCTGCTGGCAACCGGGACCGTATCGAAGAAAAACGTTCTGGAATTGGCGCAGAAGGAAATATTGTCGCTTTTATTGGCTTCAGGCGCCACCGTTTCGGAAAACGATCTGGAATTGGCGCAAAAAAACGAGAGTCTGAAAAACACAGCCATTATTGAGGAAATGAAGAAAAATCTCTTGACATACTCCCACGACTAAAGAATCATCAATTCTTATATTGACTTGCGCCACGCAAAACACCCCTTTCAAGCTTATTCTCATAATTGGACGCGCCATAGACTACCCGCATTATTGTTACCAGTTTTTCCGGAGGAACGATTAAAATCCCTGCTCCATTTGTTATCATGTAATGATTCTCTACATCACTTTACCTAACCACATAAATAATACTTTCCAAAAATCTCCTTTCGAGGAAGGGTTCATTGTTATATTAATATCAACTTCTTCAAGAGATGAAGCCCAAATATTGAGCGCTTTTATTGGAAAATCTGTTTTGAGCAGGTGTTGGACAAATTGTACAGCTTCCTTTTCACTACTGGAAATATCACCGAAAGCGCCGGATAACAACAAGACGCTCAGCGGGGGGTAGGCGTTGCGCGCGGATGCCCATATTCTTTCAAAATTGAGGCCGAGCCAGCTTATAATTTTTTCGTCACGCAGCCCCATATCCTTAATGTCAAGCTTAACTGTCAGATCTTCAGGATTCATGACGCCAACCAGAAGAGTCTCCCCTCTTTGAGCTATGAGAGCGTTTGGCAAAAGAGAATCTATTGCTACGGAATATACGCTGTCCCATCCATCAATTTTTGATTCCGACATTCCTCCCGTCTCGACTATAGATTTTGATATCGCGCCGATTATTTTAGAAGCGGCGTCATTCTTGCCTGTAAATGCAATATATCCGCTCAATGGCAGCGTTAATCCAAAGAACTTTGAGTCAAGACCGAATATCATCGCAGCTGATCCCGCAAACAGGTTTCCTATATCTTGTTTAGAAATCCCGTATTGATGCGCCATCTGTAATAATGTTGCCCAATTAAGGGTTAATGTCATGTCGCCCATGTACATAAGCCGTTCTTCTATAGAGTCCGCGCCATTGATAAAGGTATTTCCGCCGGTTGAAAAAAACGGCTCTCCTCTTCCGACCATAGGAATGGTGTTGATAACATTTTGAGCTTTTTCAATGACATCGCTTTCAAGGATGTTTATTCTTGACATTAACCTAAATAAATTGCTTTTTGTCTTTATTTTCCATGTCGAATTTTCATACGAAACGCCAATTTCAGTTTTAATGTCCTCTGGAGTTTTAGTGATTTTTCTTGATATTTGCATCGAGAACAGGTTTGGGGATTCCAAATCCGTTACTCTTGTCTCAACTCCGGCTTTAACGGCGTTAGCTACAGAAAGCGTCGTCTCCTTTGTCTCGAATGCAATTATTACATCTCCTTCAATGCAAACATAATTGTCTCTATAGAAGAAAACTCCGTCGTTATCACACTCAAATTTATAATCTTCAAACGAATCAGCAGTAGCTTTTATCGCTTCAAGGAGCTGCCTGCCTCCTATCATTAACACCAGATTATAAAACGTAAGATCTCTTGATGTGGCTACGTCATTCAGAGCTTCCACACTATCCGGCACGGACATTATTACTCCACCATCACGGATTGTGTTCTCATAATCCATGACTATCAGCAAAGCGAACTCTCTTATGTACGATTTTGACAGGGCGTTTACTACTCTGTTCATTTTGACGAGCGATTCAAGTCCGAAACTGGAAGACAGGGGCTCCAGCGCTTCAAAAAGTTTTGCCGGATATAAGTCTTCAATCAGCTTTCTTGCGTCAGTAAATCTAGCGCAATACCTCAAGTACGAATTCGCTTCTCCCTCAGCCATTTTAGGAAGAGCTGATAAAAGGTCGGCGCTGCCAGCGCTGCAAAACATTGTAATAACTAAAATAGTTAATGAAACAACAATGAAAAATCTACTTTTCATGAAATTTTCCTCCTCATTTCTTAACCTACGTATATGCTAAAAGAATATACTCTTTTGAATCATACCGTTTTTTTTTATGCATTTCAACAAAAACGAGATTTTGCGTTATCAGGATATAAAGTAAAAAAAAGTAAGAAATTTCTTAAATTTTAAATTACCGAAAAATAGAATATAATTTAAGGTAGAAGATGTAAGACCGGATTCGTCCGGCTGTCTTTGTTGATCTTAGAATCCCACGGTTTTAATCGTGGGAGTATGTCAAGACAAAGTCGTTTTGTCAAGGCTATATCCAAACTAGCAGAATTGATACATTATTAGGATGCCTAAAAATGTGTTTTTTGACATATTGGCGTTATATTGGTAAACTGTTCAAGTTGATAGCAATACTCACAGCGGATCCCGGCTCTGAAGGATGATGCATAATGGACAGGCTAATAGATAAAGCGTTGTTACAGTGGAAAAACAAAAATGACAGAAAACCTTTGGTATTATACGGCGCGAGGCAAGTCGGCAAAACTCACAGCATTATGGAATTCGGCCTAAAGCACTATGCCTCGGTTGCATATTTTTACTTCGACAACAACCCGGAGTTGTGCGAATTATTCGAGAATGGGGTTAGTTCTATTAAATCGCTGACGGCTAAGCTTGAGGCATATGCAAACGAGACAATCCATCCGGAAAAAACCCTCATCGTTTTTGACGAAGCGCAAACTTGCGGCGCCGCCCTTAATTCACTTAAGCTGTATCAGGAAACAGCCCCGGAGTATCATATCATCGCTGTCGGAAGTTTACTTGGCGTAGCGCTCAATCGAAAAGGGTACTCATTTCCTGTTGGAAAAGTGGACGAGTTATGTATGTACCCGCTCACCTTTGAGGAGTTCCTGATGGAATTTAATCCAAAGCTTATCCCGCTCGTCAGGGAGTGTTACAACAATAATACGCCGATTGGTACGGGCTTACATAATCAGGCATTGGAATTGTTCCTGCAATACATGGTCATCGGCGGTATGCCCGAAGTAATCATGGAATATAGAAAAACAAGTAATTATACTATGGTCCGGGCTAAACAACTTTTAATATGCAATAATTATATTTTGGACATGAACAAGTACACCGACACAAAAACTCAAGCAATAAGAAACGAGGCGGCATATAACACGTTGCCGTCACAACTCGCGAAAGAGAACAGGAAATTCCAATATGCGAGGATTAAAAGCGGGGCGCGTGCAAATGATTATGAACTTTCCTTGAATTGGCTGGAAAAGGCGTCCCTTATCATCAAATGCAATAAAGTCAGCGAGGGAAAGGAACCACTTGCAAACTACGAAGATTTTCTCTCATTCAAGGTCTATATGAACGATATCGGTCTATATTGTGCCAAAAGCAACAACTCGTATCTTTCAGTATTGGGCAGGACAATGGGCGACACGGCCAAAGGCGCGCTGACGGAAAATTATGTCGCTCAACAATTGTATGCAAATGGCGTCAAGTTCTATTACTGGGAAAGCAACTCACGCGCGGAACTTGATTTTGTTATACAGGTCGAGAACAATATAATCCCGATTGAAGTCAAATCATGGGAAGCAGTCAGATCTCAGAGTTTAGAGGTCTTTTGCAAAAAATACAGTATAAAAAACGCGATACGGGTGTCAGCCCGAAATTTCGGTTATGAAAACCGCATAAAGAGCGTACCTCTTTATGCGGTTTGGTGTATAACATGAGACTAATAATTCTTATGCTTTCGATAGGGAGCGTAGTAGCTTTCGGGCACGCTCTTGCGGGCTTTGGAGTGAAACTCCTTGGCATGGAAATAAATTATCCCTATCTTATCGGAGGGCTATCCGGCGGAACGATATCGGCAATTCTGGCGCTTTGGCTATGGAAGAGATGGCTGCAAAAAGAAAAAGACAGGGATTAGGGAAAAACAGGGATTAGGGATTAGGGATTAGAAAAAACTTAAAAACTTAAAAATAAAGACGCTGGATTGCTTCGCCGCTAAAAGACGCGGCTCGCAAAGACCTGAAATAGATAAATTTCATTCATTGTGGCGAACTTTAGTTCATGGGCTTTTGTCTTTGCTTTTGTCTTTGCTTTTGTCTTTGCTTTTGTCTTTGCTAATCCCTAATCCCTAATCCCTAATCCCTGTCTTTCTTTACTGTACTTACATCCGCAATAATTCTGACGATACAGTCCAATAGCCTTCGACATTCGGACGGAATTCTGGAAGCCGTTGTTTTTTCTCCATATACGCTCTACCCATGTCAACCCGTAATTTTCGGTGATTTCATTTCCGATGGAGTTTATTAATGCAACATCTTTGTGAGGGCTTATAGTAAGAGTCGTACACATGTGAGAGCAGCCGGAATTGACTGCAGCCCGCGCAGTGCAGTCAAGCTGCAGCCTGAAGCATAGAGCGCACCTTTTCCCTCCCTCGGGCTCATCCGCAAGCGCGCGCACTGAGTCGAGCCATGACAGGGGCGTCGGCGCCGGAAAAATACACTGTCCCTTGACGCTGTCCATCAATATTTCCACGGCATTTCTGCGTTTGTCATATTCTTCGGGTGGATGAATATTTGAACCATAAAAGTATCCAACAAGATTCAGGTTTTCAATGAGGCTGAGTTCCGTCCACGGGACGGTGGCGTCGGGGGCGCAACATATATGAAGCATTAATTTATAATCTATGGGACTCAATATTTAGGAACCTTGTTTATGAAATATCCCGACTAATGAATTCCTTGCATGGTGTTTTATTTTGTCACGATCTGAATAGTGCGAGCTAATTCTCATGTTATGTTTTAATCTATCCTGTTCTTTAATATTGCTGCTTTTTGTTCTTCTGTCCTCAGCGTACATTCTTTTAACAATTTGTTTGATTGCCTCCTCTTCTTTTATGCTAAGTTTTCTTTCTATATAAATATCAACGAAAAAGCGCATAAAATAACAACTGAATACAATGCAAACGATTATCAACAATAATTTAAGAGTAAGACCCTCAAGGCCTTTTTGCATATAGATAGCAATATCAAAGGTTATTACAGCTACCGCAGAAATAAGTAGCAATATTAAATGCCAATTAGTTTTTCGCTGTGTTTGACGGGGCTCTGTTTTTTTCTTATGTTCGTGAAACTCTGTCTTTTTCTCTTGTTCATTTTCAATCAAACTACTCTTCATGTGAACAGAAATCAACTTAATCACTCCATTTCAAAACCCGTACCAAGTATTGTTAATGTAGAGTGGATAACTAAGACTATCTCACGTATTTTAAATTTTTAAAACTATCACCATGATTCTATTTCATTAAGTTTTGTCCGGAAGTGCCTTATATGGGACTCTAACAGCAATCTCTCCTTTATTTCATCACGGCAATATACTTGATTCTCAGCTTCATTTTCGTGAAGAATACCTTTTATAATCCCGTCCTCAATTTCAGTGGCGTCTTTGTTAGCAGTGATATTAAAGGCGATACGCACTGCAATAAACACTACGCTGACAAGGCCATACACCCATAAAGGCACCGACAAAATTTGCCTATTATAGTCGTATGTAATCACTAATGCGATAATTGCGACTATATATAAATACTGCATAATGTAATTCTTCCACGACCAGGATCTGCGGAAAACTGCGTCCGTAATTCTATTTTCTGCAATAATTCTTTCAATGCTTAGAGGAAAAACGCCCATCTTAAACCACTCCTTTTATTCTTTAAGGTGTAAGGCAAATACCCGCTAAGCTATAGTGCGGGCATTCATTCATATTTCCAGCAGATCTACTGCGTATTTCACCAAAAATTGAATCTTCGAGTGGTAGCTATATTATCGCCATTAGTTGCTCCCCGGTTGTAAATTAATTCAAAAATACTAATTTACTGGAATATACTAAACTATTGGATATAATAACATATTTTTCGAATTATTAATCATTATGCATTTGTAAAATTTATGTCTAAGTAATATAGCATAAAATATCTATAATTTAATGAAACTGTTGCATTTTTTTTTAAATATTCCATGTGAAGGGCGGGGCATTCTCCTGCAAGCGCTAATGTCATTAAGGACGACTGTTCACTATCGCTTTAACAATTATGTCAAGAGCCTCTCCTCTCGTCGCTTTTTTAGGTAACCTGAATCCCTGCGGCACTTTACTGAGCAATTGTTTCCTGTCTTTTTCAGAAATAGGCCGGTCTATCCCGAACGTGCCAAGAGGAGGTCCCTTTACGAGAGGTATGCCAAGAGTCCTGTTATCGGATCCGCTCTTGTTATATGAAGGGTTGTGAGGATAAGAAAGAGGGGCTAGCAACTTGTGCAACAATGCCAGTTGAACTGCCGCGTTGTATTTGTGCCCTTGCGGGACGTCACGAAATTTAGCAAGCGATAAACACACTCCCTCCTTCAACAGCTCCCATTGAATCTTTATTGCCGGAACAGAACGCGGACTGATATTTTCCCTCGCGGCAACTGCAGCGAGCGCTCCCGCAGCTTGCCCTGTCATCATACATATGGGCTGGAGGCGCAATGCTCCAGCTGCAAGCCTCGACATTGAAAGGTTCTTCTCCGCGGCTATAAAACCGTCTAACTCAACAGGGATAAGTATATTCAACGGAACCTGAAAATTTGCCCGCGGACGGTTTATTTCTATAGAGGCTGCATTCTCTCCAAGCGAAGTTTCCATATCCGCAGGTTCGCCCGAGTTATGAAGGTCTATATTATAACGTCCTATCGCTATGGCGTCCGCGAACTCAAGATTAGTTTTTCCGTCACGGTAACTGAGGGAGTTTTTCAGAAGCGCCTCTGAGGTTAATGTGTTATCGCCCAAAATTCTTCTGGATTCCCTCACATAAGGTATTACTGGCATACGCCGGATAATCTCATGCCACTCCGGCGGCGCCATGTCGCTAATTAAATCCAGCGCCTCGTCGGAATAATACTCGTCGTCCGCAACCGACCAATTACTCCCCGCTCCATTAAGCTCATGCTGAATGTAATAAATATAATTGAGCGTCTTTATAAGCGCTCGGCGATTCACTATCCTGCGCAGTTCCGCTTCATCAAGGTACTTCACCGGAAGACCGGAACGCCCTTTATCCCAACCTATACGCCCGGGATAATCATTTGCAAAGTTTAGTCCTGTCTTTGTTATCTTTCTCCAGTTTTCTTTTCGCCCGTCGTAAAACCCCGGAACCGAAGAGTCCGGAATAGCGCGGTAAGCGTTATGCGTCACGAAATTTACAGGAAGCTTCCATGGATTGTCCCCTCCACCAGTCGTGAGGTAACGGGAATAATTCCTCTTATGCTCCTCTCTGTAATTTACCAGATAAGACTTTGCCTTCAAATGCTCCGGGACGCCTCTTGGATAGTGTTTTATAACAGCAGTCCAAGTGATGTCCTGAATCATAGCTTCCGGATTGACGAGCGGAGAGACCGAATTCCCGGCGCGATACGGCGCCCCTGCCATAGGAATGATATCACCGTATTCCGTCGCGTCTATCAATACTTTACTTTTAATTTCATCCGTTTCCGTTTTAATTCCGGTGATTTTCACACCATCAAGCTCAACGCTTTTTATCCGCGTCCTGAGCATTATGTCAAGCTTGGCGCCGGATTTACGGACTTTTTCAACAAGCTCGTACAGTTTCATCTCTCCAACTTTGGGCTCAAACGATATCGTGCGCGCCCCAAAATAGCCCATATTGGGAGATTTATTACGTTCTTGGTAAAACTTCTCAATAGCTCTCGTAAATTCAAGATAAATCCCGCTCTTCTGATCGCTTATATCATCCATAGTCGTGACGCCTGCCGCTGTCATCTGTCCGCCTATCCACGACGATTCCTCTACGACAAGGACAGTCGCCCCAATGCGGGCGGCTTGTATTGCCGCAGTTATTCCGCCCGCTCCGGCGCCGGCTATAACAACGTCATACTCAAGCTGAGCTGCGAAACAATCCAAAGAGGTAAAAAACAAAGCTATTACGATAAAAAAGCGAATTAAGAAATTTTTGCCGTGTAATAACATATATCAGCTCTCCTTGAAATCAACTATTACTATGGAGCTATACTATCAAACAACGTGTCGAATATGCCTTGTTGCAATGCATCCTTGAGGCTTGAATCTGACGAACCGGGGCCAACCGGAATATTTACTTTTATGCCGAACCTTCTGTGATCCTGGTTACTACCATTACTATTTTTACCCCATTCGTAAACTCCTGACATTTGCTTATCAAGCTTAAAGTTATTAAATACGGGGGAATCCCAGCTCCCTTGCAGATCAAATGTAACATCATTAAAACTATTGATTTTAATTCCAAGCACCTTCTCAGTAACAGCGCGGGCAGGGTTCAGCAACGCATTTCCGCCGCTTGCAAGGCTGACGAGCCCCTCAAAAGCGTTTATAAGCACCTTCAAGACTTCAACGTCTATTCTTGCGGCAAAATTTAGATTCATACCTTTTCCGCTGATTCCAAGCGGTCCCGAGAATCTAATATACCTGAACAATTTATCGCCTGCCTGCGCGTTTATGGCGCCGGAATTAATGTTCACATCATTACCGTTAAAGAAAAAATTTCCGTTTATCGAACTAAATTCAAACTTTTTTTCCTTGTTTATCTTTTCCATACCCTGAAGTCCCTGTAAAGAGCCGTTTGAGGCAGAGAAGGAACCGAGACCGAAAACGCCTGCGAACATTCCAATTTTTCCGTTAAGTTCAAATTGCGCTTCCCCTCTTCCCGTCAGTTTCCCTCCCATAGGAGAAAGTATGTGTTCAGCAAGTTTTTCAAGATATATATCCTTTATTGAGAATGAAGCTTTCCATTCGTCATTTTTCAGATTTACAGCGCCTTCTCCAAAAATCAATGCTCCGCCAATATTTCCGCGATCAACTCTATATCTTATTTCATCGCCTGCATATTCAAATGGAACGCGCAACGCCGCCAAGGAAAAACCAAACGCTTCCAGTTGAGGCATCTCTAAAGTGTAAGTCATTTTGCCTTTTGGATACATTTCGATATTGGCTAAAAATTTTGCGGAGCCCTCAATATTGCCGCGAAGAGTCGGATAACTTATTTGTGTAAGCTCATCTATACTAATATTGTTGCTTTCGAGATTGAATACCAAACCATTTTTTCCCTTTTGGATACTGCCGTTAAATTCCAGATCAATGACTTCCCCAAGCAGAGTTTTTGCGTATAGAGCGATATCTCCTCCTTTCCCTGCGGAAAGCCTTATATATAGATTGTCCAACAGTAATTTGTTCAAAGTGAGAGGGTATTGCGACGTAAGTTCGGCTTTAGGCGAGGCTATTGCGCCCTCTACTTTTATCTTACCGGTAAAAATTCCGCCCAAAGGAGCGTCTACCTTATGTGCTTTTAAAATGTCACTTACTCTGATATTTACGGCATTTATATCGAAGTCAATTGAAGGCGAGTCTTTACCGGAGAAACCGATGGCGCCTTTACCGCTTAGACTCCCCCCCGCAATTGCTGAGTCGCTTATTTCAATCGTTATCGCTTTTGTCGTCCCGGAAATTTTAACGCTAATACCTGTTCCATCTTCGGCAATGCAGTCAAGATTGCCCGTTATAGCAGCAGTTGAAGCTGTTCCTGATACCTTAAACTGACCATTTACTCTTCCGTTTATCCCGTGAAGCGCGAGAGGGTAATTTTTTACCGTACCGAAAACATTAATTACAGGTTCTGCGGCGATGCGCGAAACATTGCCCTTTATCCATACGAAACTTTTTGAATCAAGCTGAAAACTTGATTCGATTATTCCAAGCGTTCCTTTGGAATAATCAGCTGAAACCCGGCTCTCCATTATAGGAACGCCATAATAACTGTTGTTCTTGCCGCTCAGCTTTATACGAATTACAGGATCTGAAAAACTTCCGGCGATATCGAATTCCGAACTTATTTTCCCGACGGTTTCATATTTCTTCAAAGCGGTCACTCTGCCTGCGTCAATCGTTAAACTTCCGTTTCCTTTGAGCTGCTGCTCCGAAAAGTTTATTTGTCCGCTAGTATTTATAGCAGCGCCGCCTGAAGAGGTTATTTTATAATTCACTATTCCCGGCTCATGAGAGTTCATGGAAAGAGATAATTTCTGAAAGTCCAATCCGTATAAGGAGAGTTTTTCAGATTTAATAGTACCATCCGCCTGAATTGAATCAAGAGTTCCATTAAGTTTTATATCAGCAGTTATTTTGCCCTGCGGAAAAGCGTCCGCCATTGACGGAATAAAAAATGCGAGCTTTGAACTTTCTACCCCCGATATCATAGAATTCAGATTAATGTTATACGGGGGCAAGAGGGAAAAATATCCCGAACCGTTTATCGGCGCGCCGAAAAGACTTGCTCTGAAATTGCCTTCAGCAACTCCATTTTTTACGCTTATTGCTAGAGAAACGTTGTCGATTTTTTGTTTTTCAATCACAATAGAAGGGATCGCTATTCCTATATCCCCCGAAATGTTTTCCTTCAAAAATTCCATTTTTACGTGAAAACTACCTTTTTCCCCCTCTACCGGGTAATCCAAATTGAATGTTCTTTCAAGGCCTGATAGTGACAAATTTTCTCCAGCGAGGTAAAATTTACCGCCTGCGCTCTCTGTGTTCATGAAAGCCCAGCCTTTTAGATCCTCCATTCCGCGAATAGTCGCGCCTATTTTAGGGAACTTAAGTAACTTGTCACTGTCGTTATAATTCCATGCGGAAGAAAACGAACTTATCGGGACGCCGGAGACTTTAAGCTCATTTAATTTTAAATCGCCGGACGCGCTCATTCCACTATCAGAGAACTGAACATACGAATTCCCTGCGGTTGTTCCGTCCGCGTCAAACGAGACTTTGAACATGCTGAGCAGATCCGAAATGCTAATTTCATTGTAATCAGCAAATATTCTCGTAAATGGGATGAACGCAAGGTCAAGGTTTATCCTGCCTGCAGAACCTATCTTTACATCAACGGAATCTATCCGCAAATCGAAGTATTGCTCAAGCGGTATTATCTGGTCGGCGCTAATATTTATACCGCCTACATCAATATCCAGTTTCAGGTTTCCTTTACTGGATAGCGAGATTTCAGAAATACTGACAGGGTTCATATTCGGGATATTGTAAACGCCGCTTGATTTTAGGATAAAGTCAATAAGTACAGGGCTGCCGCCGCCGCCGTCTACGTTCATAGCATAACTCAAGAGAGAGGATAGTTCATTAAAGTCAGACTCTGCTCCTTCTATCATCACGAGTTTCGGAATGAACACGCTATGCCCTGAAAAAGGAAGATTAAGCTTCAAGGTAAGCCTATCGGCTTCTATCAATTTCTCGGCGCCCATTCCCTTTAATGAACCGGATCCCAACAAAGAATATCTGCCCGTACCGGGAACCGCGTCGCCGGATATTACAGTAACGCCGGATATGGTAAACCCATTCAATATTGAGCCATCTACCTCATTAAAATAAATGTGGAACGGCATATCGTACTCTGACTTGTCGAGAAAACTCAACAGCATACGGAAGCCGCTGCCGGCGCCGACGCACCATACTGCAACAACGAGAACCGCAAGGATAATTACCGAAATGAATATAATTATTTTTTTCAACCATTTAAAAAGCATTTTTACCTCTTTTTTTCCACAGTGGCAAAGCCGAAAAACAAAATTTGAATTATGTCAAGTGTGGATAAGTGGAAAAGTCTGTGGATAACAATTCAAATATGAGCCAATTACATAGCATTGTTATGGGTTTTGTGGATAAGTGCATATTGCGAATAACACACAAAACACTTGTGAACACTAAATAATAAAAATATTTTTAAGAATTTTTTAAAAAATTTTTCACGTATAAAATATAAAACGATAAGAATTAACGAGTTCGGTCATTTTTTAATATGCGTACACCCCATTTACATTTTCGGTTTTGTTGATTAATTAATTAAACGGGCGGCAAACAATCAACGAGCCAGCGACGGTCAGGAAGACCGAGTGCCGCGGAGGTCAGGACGACCGGGAGCGGCCGACGGTCAGGAAGACCGAGTGCCGCGGAGGTCAGGAAGAATCGAGTAGGAGGCTACTCATTAGTTGAGCAGCCGTCCTCTCACACCACCGTACGTACCGTTCGGTATACGGCGGTTCAATGACTTAAGTGCAGTGCCTCGTATCTTTTGGATATATCATCA
>WRHH01000009.1 GCA_009783355.1 Synergistaceae bacterium | reverse complement strand
CAACCAAGAAGCCCTCCTCCGGCAATACGCCGGGGAACACGGCCACGATAATATAACGGTTTATATTGATAACGGGTACAGCGGCCTAACCATTGATGACAGGCCGGGGATGACCGAAATCCGGCAAGGTATGAAAAGCGGCAATATAAAAACCATCATTTTCAAAGACTACTCACGCATAGCGCGGGATATACAGCTAACTTTCGCATTTACAAACGAAGCGGAAAGCCTCGGTGTAACACTCATACCTTTATACGGCGGGGAAATAAATACGGTGTTAGATGATTTTATAAAGGAATTCGCACGATTGTGTGTCGACAAAGGGGCGGATGCGATTATCGGGCATGGTCCCCATGAGCTGAGGGGAATTGAAATATATAACGGCAAACCAATTTTTTACAGTCTGGGTAATTTCATCTTTCAAACGGAGACGGTGGCCATTCAGCCTGCCGACGCTTACGAAAAACATTCCATGTCCAATTTGTCCACAGTGGGACAGTATATGTCCAACAGAAGCAAGGACGGAACGCGGGGATATGTCGTACAGCCCAATATCTGGCGTTCGGTAATGGCCGGAATGACCGCAGTCGACGGTAATATTGCGCGGATATGCTTACACCCGATAACTCTGCACATGGAGGAGCCACGAAGCCGTAAAGGATGGCCGTCAATCATAAAAAGCGATAAAGAAGAAGTTCTGGAGTATCTGGCTTCTTTGTCCAAACCATTCGGCACGGAGCTTCGAATTGAGAATAACTGCGCACTTATGGATCTTTAGCGCCAATATGTAGAACCGTAAGGACATACAAAAAAAAACCGATAAAAAAAGAAAAGCCGGCATTTATTTTGGTACGGGTTAGTTCAAAAATTTGAAGGAGGAAATTTTATGCGAAAATATGTGGCTGTTTTATTGTTGGTTGTGATGATTGCATCATCATTGGCAGAAGTTGCGGGAGCGTGTACCGCCGTTATTGTTGGCAAGAACGCCTCGGCGACAGGTGAAGTTTTATTGGGGCATAATGAGGACAACGATCCTCCTTTGATAATGGTGCAGTATTATGTGCCAAGGGCAAAACACGCGGCTGGAGAGTTGGTCGTGTTGGAAGGCGCCAATGCGAAAATTCCGCAAGTGGAGGAGACTTGGGGCTATTTTTGGACGGAAACGCGCGCCCCGTATCCGGGGTCGTCTTTCAGCGACGGTTTTATAAATGAATGGGGCGTTGCCATCGTCAGCAACAGTTGCTGGCCGTCGATCGAGACCGCTCCTGAGATTTCTTATGGCGGCATAAAGCACGGCATACGGCGCTTCATGGCGGAACGGGCGAAGAGCGCAAGGGAAGCCGTTGAAATCGCTGTTGAACTGTTGGATAAATATGGATACGATTCTTCCGGACGTTCATATCAGATAGCGGATAAAGACGAGGCTTGGGTTCTGCAGGTAGTCAACGGCAAAAATTACGCCGCCCGCAGAGTTCCGGACGACGAAGTCCTCGTTATCCCGAACCATTACATCATTCGCAAGATTGACTTCAATGACAAAGAGAATTACATTACCTCTCCCGGTCTCGTTAAGTACGCGATTATGCGCGGCTGGTACAAGCCTGCGAAGGAAGGCGATTACTCGGATTTCGACTTCGCCGTTACATACCAGAGGCCGGAGTATTTCCGCCATCCCAGCAACCTGTTAAGGCACGCACACGGCATTTCCATTTTGACCGGCGAAGAATTCGATCAGACTCAAGAACTGCCTTTCTCTTTCAAAACTGATAAAAAGATTGGAATAGACGACGTTAAGAGAGTATTGCGCACACATTATGACGGAACGCGTGACGATTTGACGACCGACAGCGCTCCTTCTCCCCACCTAACGAGGAACCGCGTTATATGCGCGCCGAGCACGCATGAGAGCGTTGTTATTCAGCTTCGTGAGAACCCGGCGATGACCGTCATGTGGAAAACGACCGGACACCCCTGCACTTCACCGTTTGTGCCCTGGTATGTAGGAAGCGAGAAAGTTCCAGCATCTTTTGGCTGGATTGAACCAAAGCTTGGCAGGGCTACGCACTTCTCGCCGGAAGCTTCGGACATTAGCTATAACCCTTCTCGCGCGTGGTGGGCTTTTCAGGAGCTTCAATACCTGGCGGATCCACAGTATCGCAGTGTAATTGGTCAAATTACGGCTTGGCGCGACAAATTGGAGAAGGATTGGGCGAAGGAACAGGCGGCTGTTGACAGAAGAATCTTGAATTCCTATACAAGGAATAAAGCTGCAGGGAAAAAAGCAATGGCCGACTACACAGAACAGCAGGCCGCCAAAGCGGTGAAGGGCGCCAAAGACTTATCCGCCAAGCTTGCGGGCATTAAAATTCAAGTGCTTAGCGAGCGTGTCAACTTTGCAAAAGAAGATGTCGTGAAAATTGCTCTTCTTGCAGGCGGGAAAATCGACGTAAACGCAATTGATAAGGACGCGCTGCGTTTCACTCCGGCATTCCCGGGAGAGGAACTGGAGAATATTAGCGGCGAACTTATCGAGAGCGAAATGCTGGATGTAAACAAAAACAAGAAAAATGACCTCGTGGTTTCATTCAAGTCGAAAAAGGAATGGACGGAAATGACTTATCCCGGCTCTATCTACATGGTGCTTGAGGGCAAAGACCCCGCAGGAAATGTTTTCGTAGGAACATGCATAGTTGATATAGTGAGATGAAAAAAGCAATTGTGAGGCGTTGTATTTCTCTCTTAGTATTTCTCGTTACGGCGATATCGGCGAGCAGCGCATGGGCGGATATATGGAAACTGAAAGCGGAAGAAGAGTCTGCTTACGTTGAGATGTACTCGCCCATGAAGACACAGCTTGAATATTGGCTCAAAGGCGTTCCCGACACGGAAGAAGGGCGTTCTTTCAAGGCGCTGTGCCGGGGAATGGCGTTATCAGATAATCGTTCACCAAAGAGATTTGATCTGGAACAGTTCGTGTGCTTGTTTGAACGAGCGGGAGAGATCCAGAACGGGGACGATGATTCGAATCCCGTAACAGAATTATTCCCGCGCATCGTCATGAGAGCGGGAGAAGCTTTTGTAAGCGTTGGAGACGAGGGATCTAATAAGATTTCAGGTGAGACCTGACCATGTCTTAGCGAGATCAGGCGGGCGGCCGATCTTTCGTTTCCAGGCTTAAAACCTTTTCGGTATTGGTTCTTGTAGAGGCAATCAAATTGATAAGAGAAAGAGATTTAGTGTTTGACAAGCTTGACGAGTTGAAAATAAGTTATTCAGTTATTGAACATCCTCCGGTTTACACCATTGAAGAAATGGATTCGTTGGGGATTTTTGAAGATGTGAGCGTCTGTAAAAATTTATTTGTCCGGAACGACAAAGGAAACAAGCACTACTTGATTTCAATTCGTAAGGACAAACAAGCAAATCTAAAGGAGATTGCAGCGCGTATTTCCGCTTCGCGCCTCTCGTTCGCCTCAGAGGATCGGTTACAGAAATATCTCGGACTGAAAAAGGGGGAGGTAACTCCCCTCGGGATAATAAACGACGCCGAGCATTCCGTAATTCTAATTCTGGACTCAGACCTTAAGGGCGACAATTTGTTGGGAGTGCATCCGAATGACAACACGGCCACCGTCGTTTTGTCTTATGTCTCACTGATCAAGTACATTGAATATTTCGGAAATAATTATATTGTAGCTGCGATATGAAAACTGTTTAATTTATGCCGCCCGGAAAGCTTACAACAAAAAATGTTGTCAGCGAACCAAAAGATTATTTCAAAATCTTTTAATTTTTAATAACCGAAGAAACGATAAATATGTTAATATTTAATATGTTTACTGCTAAAGTCGTTTCAAAGCTTTTCAGTACGCGCTATTGGTATATGCGAGGTGATATGATGCAAATAACAGCTTAGTATGCAAAATGTAGTAAAAGTATAATTAATTAGTAGACTTTATTGGTAGAATTTGGAAGGAGTGTAAAAGAATGCAAGCATTAAACAAAAGATGGATACGTAGTATTACGGCGATTATTACTCTTTGGATTTTTTTGCTGTCCCCCGCGGTTTCTTGGGCGTGCAGCGGAATTGCCATAGGGAAAAACGCCTCTGCAAACGGTAACGCGATTTTTTGCCGTACCGACGATTACGACCCTCATGCCGCACAGATATATGTTGTGAGGCCTGCCGGGTACATTAAAGCAGGGGAGACATGGATAGATCCGTTCGAAGGATTTGGGCACAAATATAGGCACGATTCCTACAAGTATATTACAGGTTGCGATATGGAGCATGTAGCATATGCGCATCTGGCGGGCGCCGGCAGTCGTATAGGCAGATTTAAATTTAAGGATGAACACGGCATTAACGAAAAGGGGTTCTCCGTTACCGGGACGCACACACATTCCCCTAAGAGTCAAATATTAGCTGTTGACCCCGCAATGCCCTCTGTTTGGTATAGCGGCTTTCCCTCAAGCTCTACCCCGGCGGTCGCGGGGAATGGTGGTTGGCAAGAGTGCAACATCGGCTTTATTTTGGGAACTGAATGC
This sequence comes from Synergistaceae bacterium, assembly GCA_009783355.1. Classification (GTDB taxonomy): domain Bacteria; phylum Synergistota; class Synergistia; order Synergistales; family Aminobacteriaceae; genus WRNQ01. Next base: position 72,175 of record WRHH01000009.1, on the reverse strand, counting down.
GATTCTGTGGAAGACGCCCTGACACTAACTGCGCAGATCATGGAAGAAAAAGGCGCGTTCGAATTCGGCACAGTCAGCATGGGGGATAAAACCGGCGTATGGGTTCTTGAGCTTCTAAGCGGTCACCAATGGGTGGCGTCGAGGGTGCCTGACGACAAATTTGTCGCCATTGCGAATCTTCAAGTTCACGGCGCCATTGATATCAATGATAAAGCGAATTACCGCGCTTCCAAAGAAATATATACCACTCTGGAAAAAGTGGAGGCAAACTACCAGGCGCAGCCTGGCTATACGCCTGCAAGCGGGGATATTGTGACCGTATATGTTGATACTGCCACTAACAAAGTAGTGCCAAAAGGTACTACCGGCGCCAAGGTACATATTTCGGCTTCCTATAGCAACCCCACCTCTACCGGTTCCACTTACCGGCGTTGGTGGATGCACCAGGTTTTCACTCCATCGCTCAACATCCCTCCCATAGACAGAGGAAACACCCGTTGGCCTGAAGACCCGCGTCCAAATTATGAAATGTACGTCAAGCCGGACAAACTTATAAGCGTACTTGATGTTATGCTTGTGATTGGAGACAGAGCAAAGAACGCTCCTCCAGTCGATTTCAGCGCAATCAGCGGCGTTGCCGGAAGGGCTGTTGTCGATGTCGACTCAAGCCGGGCTAGTAATTCATACAACGCTCAAGGACGGGAAAGTGATTCTCGCGGCAGCGCAATAACCACATTCGGCGCCAACAGCTCGACTTCGTGTCATATCTACGAGGTACCGGGGAATTATCCGCCCGAGATCGGTGGGCGGGGCTGGGTTACCATGGGACCGGCCGAGTTTGCCCTTTGGCTGCCGACTTATGGCCTCGCAACCGATACGCATCCATATTTCAAAAAAGAAACAGTGGACTTCAATTCTAATACGCATACATATGACTCCGAAAGCGCGTATTGGATCTTCCACGATCTTTCCGAGCAATGCCGCAAGAACAGGGAGCACTTTGGCTGGCCTGTACGGGAATTTTGGACGGAATACGTAAAGAAGCTCATAAACGAGCAAACTGAGGTAGAAGAAAAAATGCTTGAACTGTATGCAAAAAAGCCGGAAACAGCCAAAAAATTCATCACGGAGTACTTGATGAAGACCCATGATGAGGCGTTTAAAGCGGCTAAGGTTATTCGGGAAGCGCTTTTAAAATTCCAGGCGGACCCGGGACGCAACCCAACAGATGTATTCGCTGTCCCGAATATATCGTTTGTTTCTGTTCTTGATAGCATCGTTATCGTCGATGACGACGACTGCTGCCTCAACGGGTGCAACGGCGTAGCGGCGAGCGCGAGCTACATGTTCTGCGCGCTTATATTGGCAGCGGCATTGTGGTTCAGGAGAAAAGGCTAATTTAGAATTAGCGGGTTGTAATAAAACAGGCGGCAATTCCCCTCCTTTGGAGGGTAAGCAGGCGCGAAGCGAAGAAATGAGCTGTATCGATTGCTTAGTTTCTTCATCAGCGGCGCGAAGCGACGGGGTAGTTGCCGCCCTTACAATATATTGTGTTCATGATGCAAGATAGCAACTATATATTGCGATTTGATTTACAATTTCATGCTTTTGTTACAGCCCACTCAAATAAGATCTCTCGTGTCCCAAGTGTAAGTCTCGTTATTTTTGGCGCTTTTTTACGCTGAAGTTTAACGAGACTTTCAAAATGAGCGCAAGCTTTGACTACTTATATATAAAAAGATTGGCGGTAACAGCATGGAAACTCATATTTGCCCATTCTGCAAAGGCAGCATAACCGGCATCGCAAAAAAATGTTCTGGCTGCGGCAGGAAACTTCCTGTAAAAACCGGCGCCCGAATGTCACGCAAGAAAGCAATCAGCATAGCTGCTGTGGCGCTAATGATAATCGCTGCGGCGTTATACGCGGCAAACCGGATCTCAGCGCCCGACAACCCGCTTTCCGAGCGCAACGCCTCAGAAGAAACTCGGGAAAAAGTAACGCTAAAGGATTATTTTGCAGTAGAATTTACCCCTGACGATATCCTGCTCAAATTTAACACCTTTATGCAAAACGCCAGCGCCGATTCGTTGCTAATCAAGGAACTGGTTCTCGAGTCCGGGACAAAGGAGGATACTTATCACAATATTAACAATAATGAGAACATAAGTTTCTCAATAACCGCGCGCAAAGAAAGTAAAATCGTTACGTCAGTATCAATTTCAGCGCGTGGCGATAAAGGAACGACGGACTTCATGGCGTACTGTTTTGCGATGATGGACATTTTTACCCCGGTCATGAAGGCTAATGTCCGGCAAAAAGTCATCTATGAAATGGTTGGGTACGAGGAGGGCGCGAATAAGCTTCTGGCGGATAAAAACACCTATATAATAGGGGAAACCAAGTATATATACAATAATGACGAACAAAAAGGGCTGAGCTTACATATTGAACAGATGCCTGAATTGGAAATATACAGGGGCGCGCCGCCAAACCCGCATTAAATACAATGCACAATGTTCAATGAACAATGAAAAACAAAAGACAACGGGGGCTGTAACAAAAGTAGTATATTGGCTAGCCAAACCACAATATATAGTGGTTGTTTGGTATTGTGTGCACAATATGTTGTAGGGGCGGCATTCTGCCGCCAGCTTTTGTTACAGCCCCCTGCAGTGATCTATATTTGGCAACCCGAAATTTTCCGGCGCGGGTCGCCCATGGGTGCGACCCATATGCACTGAATTTGTACATCTATAGATCTCCGGCGTTTTTACCATGAAAATAGTCCATATTCTATTGAATTCCCATATGAAAGGAAAATCTCATTTCCAATGTAGCGGAAATGAGATTTTTATCGCTTATTTTGGGGCTGTCCCATTCTGTACTGTTACAGCCCCGCTTCAATATTAGCCCCTGTTCAACCGTTCAACAAGAAAAAAGAGGCGGATTTAATGTATTTTTTTAGATTATTTTTTCCTTTTGAAAGCGAACAAAGAAAGAACCGGAAGCATTATCAATAATCCGGCTGCAGAATTGCATCCGCCGCCTCCGCCGCCTCCGCCTCCGCCGCCTCCGGTATCGTCGCTTACTCGGCTAAAAGTCATTTCAATGTAAGAGTATTCATCAAGCGACACGTCTATTGTTATTGTAACCTTCAGTGTCGAGTCGTCCAAAAGCTCAATTTCAGCAAAGGCGCCTTCTTCGTATGCGCAATATTCATATTCGGAGATTTTTTCAAGATTTTCAAAATAAGGGAAGTCGCTAAGGTCGTCTTCAAAATGGAAGCCTGGGTGCGATGTAAGCTTCCAATTAAACTCTACGTTATTGCCTTTGTTTACCAGGCAGCCATATTTCTCTCCTTCAAGCTCTACTATAACTATCGGAAATTCGCGCGGTTTGACGCTATTGGTATCAATATATCCTTCGTAATATTCATCGGATAATGCCTCAATACTTCCCGACTCAATCCTCCACGTTCCGTCTATAGGACCCGCTAAAGCTTCCGAATATGGAATAAACAGAACCGATACCATGAACAACAATAAAATCCAACTTTTTCTCATCACAAAACTGCCTCCTTATACATAAAGATTAATCTCCAACATGCAAGCGGAAAAATGCATCCCCTACAATTGTTTTTGCCTATATCATTAATTTTTACCCCATAATATCTTTTATCTTTGTCTTTTACTCGCCACTCGCTACTATTTTTTCAACGTCTTTCTCTTGAATTCCGCCGCAGGTTTGTAGTCCGGGTTTATTGAAAGCGCGAAATCAATCCATTCAAGAGACTCATCTTTTTTCTTAAGCTTTTCGGCAGCCACTCCAGCCCAGTAAGCATCAAGATAATTCCCGCTGTATTCTTCCGCAAGCTCGCAAAAATCAGCGTATGCATCATTGTATTTTTTGCCGTTATATTTATTCATCGCGTTACGATGCCTTATACCAAGCATATTTGCATCGCCCGGGTCCATGTCGTAAGTCTGTATTACTTTTGCGTCAGTCGAGTTATCAGGGTCAAAACCGGGAATCTCCCTTCTTCCGCCGGAACGAACCGGAGTTACGGCAGGTTGTTCATAACTGCTTCCTCCCGAAATTTGGGCAAGCCTGTCGTCAGTAGCATTTCCTGTCTTAGTCGCCGGTTGGCTTCCAGCGGCGCCGCCATCTCCAAATAATTGTTCAAACGTTCCGCTTGAAGCAGCTGGCCTGCTGGTGGCGAACTTCATGTTCTTCGCTTTTGCAGCAGTTATAGGTTCTATTTTGTCCCCGCGCCTTATCATTTTTGAATCGCTTGGGGGAGCTACGGTACACGTGCTATGTGCGCCAGAAACTTCTTTTACCTTTATAACCGCAAGAGATATTTTCTCCTGGCCTATTATTTCATCGTTCATTCCGCGAATTGTTTTTCCGTCGGCATATACTAAATAAAGAGAACCCTCTTTGGCGCCCATGGTCGAGCCCACATCTATAACTACGCCATCGGAGGACATTGAAACGACATGAGAGCTTTCTCCTCCAAGAATTGAGCGTATCTGGTGAGCTAAACGGTTTGTGGCGTCCGCTATCGCCCGCGCTTCAAGCCCCCCGAACTCGGACTCTGCAAAAGTTACCCCTTGGAACGACACCGCGCTCGAAGAGCTTGACGACAACCCCGTTTCTGAAAGGGCAAGCCTTATCTCGCTGGTTTCAGTATCTATTATCCTTACATCTATCGTCGCGCGCGCTTCGCTGGTAGTTCCGCCTATTCCGATTCCCATAATAGGAATGAATCCGCCGGAAGCTTTTTGACTAAGCTCTGTTACTGAGCCCAGCAGTATATACCTCACTCCAACAATTCTTCCGACCTCAATTGCAGTGTTCATATCGACCAATCCGGACATGCTGAGTTTTATTTCAGAGCCGACTTTGGCAAGTTGTTCGCGTTCATAAACTGCTATAGTTTTTGAATTTGCAAGCTGTCTCGTAAAAATATCGGTTATTATCTCAGCCTGACGCTGAGAAACTCCATGCGCCTTGCTTTCAAAACCAAGCACTCCAATTCTTATACGATCTGACTGAGCGCTCATCGCCGGAGTCGCGCACATGATAAGCAACAGCAAAAATACAAAACATGAAATAAATCGTTTCATTCAACATTAACCCCCTAATTTGTATTTGCTCAAAATATAATTTATCAATCAAAGGTTGTAACAAGCAACGGTTAAAGTGAAGGCTGCAAATAAAAGCTAAACGGCTTTCCCCCCTATATTCTGTTTGAATTCTGCATCATCCTCACTACATCGTAACAGCAACAATTCCCCTCCTCAGAAGGTGACGCCTTCTATGGAGGGGCGCCGACTCAGTCGGCTGTTTTAAAACAAGCTTTTGTATGCCATACAAATCGCAGAGTCACATCCTCTTTTGAATCTAATAAAAAATCTCCTTCATCGTCTTCGCGTGCTTCACGACAGCAGCTCGCGTCGCTGCGGCCAATATTCCGCCGGTCTTGCCTCCGCCGAAAGCGCCATACGCCGTGGCAGCGCCGCCGATGGTCTGATTGGAAGCTCCCTGCTCCACCGCCGCATACACAACCTCGCTCGTGGTATTGTCAATTATACGTATATCAAGAGTCACATATGCAGTTCTTGAAAGCAGTCCTCCGGCTACTCCATGTAAATAAACCACGCCGCCTCCTGAATTATAGTAGTAAAGCGTTACGGCGCCCGTTATTGTGTATTCGGCGCCTTTTATTCTACCAACTTCCGGCGCGGTTGACTGATCGACCAAACCCGACTGTCCGAGCCGGATTTCATCCGCTATATAATCCAATCTCTCCCTCTCAACCAAGTTGAACAAACCGGTCTTGAAAAGCTCCGTTGTCATCATCTCAGTTATCGCGGCAGTTGGTACCCTGCCGTCGGTCTTATTCTGAAACTCGCGCACCGCTAATCTCGGACGCTCGAACATCGGCGCAGCGGTCGCGCTTCCACATATTAAAAACAAACAGGCAAGCGCCGTTAAAATTATAGCAATTCTGTTCTTCATTCAGCTCACTCCATCATTCTTTTTACCGCCAATTTTGCCGCCGCCTCTATTGATTTCTGCGCAGCTTCATCGCGGGTGTAGCCAACCTGTTTTCCCATCACCGTATCCGCGTAGATCATCTGTCCGCCGGAACTCATCACCATTATAGCGATAGACGAAGTCCCTGTATAAAGATCAAACTCATTTCTCACAGGTTTTCCGGCTTCAAGATCAGCTGTTATCATCGTACTGAAGCCATACTGCTTCCCAAGCTTCATAATAGCGTCAACATTGCCGTCGAGCGCTAACCTTGCGGCCTTATTTCGCCTAATTGCAGCTAGCGTATCAGGATCTACCACTTTGTATCCACTTCTAATTAGTTCCCTCGTCAGAATGGACGCCACAGACGCCGCATGCTGCTCTGACACGCCTCTCGTCAATATCGCTATTGAGCCTCTCTTTGGGATGTCAGCAAGCGCACAAGCACTCATAATAAGAAGAGAGCTTAATACTAACACGAAAATTAGATATTTTGGGAAATTACTGTTCAATTTCAATCTCAATTTCAACTACTCCTTCCATTAGCTTATCAAGGGGTATATCAACCTGTAAAAAGTAAAGATTATTATTTATTCTTTCAGAATGAATCACTACTCCAGCTATTTTACCCGATACGCTATTCTTTTTTGCATTTTCTCCATCAAAATTTGGGTCTTTTAAAAGTTTTTTGCGCAAAATCAAAAGGTTGCGCCTCGCATCGGTCAGCGCGCCCCGCCTGCCAAGCAGCCTTCCCTGAGGCGTGTCCTCCGGAATGCGGGCTACTCCGCTCGCTGTCGCAATATTCAATTCCCATAATACGCGACCGGAATTCTTCGTTCTGTGAAGCCCCGTTATATCTGACGCGAGCTCTTCCTGTTCTTCTGATATTTCAGGAGCGGCCAAAACAGAAGCGGATGAAAATGATATCAACAGAAAAGCAAGCGTAATGCTGAGGGCAAGAAACAGAAGCCATCTTGAAGTATTGACGCCGGGCGCTCTTTCTGCGTTCATAATGTCTATATTGCCGTTATTAAAGTATTTGTTTATCATTTTGTACCTTCTACCAAACTTGAGGACAAGTCGTTTATCTCAAAGCCCAGGTCAGATATTATTGAAGCAATGTCCTCCGCTGTCTTATCCGACACCACATCCAGTTCGAGCTTTCTATCCCTGAACAGCCTCTGATATACTCCTGTAACTCCTGATACTCCCTGAAGGTTTTCCTTCAGATCTCTCGCCTCGTTAAACGAAACGTTCGATATTTTTACTTTTACCGTTCTTCCGGGTATTCCTCCCGCTGAACCGGATATCAAAGCATATGCTATCTTATTCACTACGCTTTTGCTTGCCATCGCCGCCGCTATCTTGAGTCCCTTTATCGCTCCATCCTCTACTGAAACCCCCTTGCTCTTCTCCTCAAACGTCTCCGAGCCAAGTTGATACGCAGTATTCGACAGCACTGCCCTCAGTTGAACGGTGTTCCTCACGCCGTATATATTGATTCCCTCAATTCTCTGGCGGGCAAACGAGCTTCCATAAGCCTTGCCGTATATGAGCACATCCGCCTGAAAATCCCTCGCTAACTGACGGTACGCTTCCGGGTCATTCTTCGCATGAATTGCGTTCAGGTCTATGTCTTTTAGCAGCGATGACTGTCCGGAATCGACAAGAAGATATCCCGCCTTCTCAAATACCCGCAAGACTTCGCTTTCCGCCGTCGAGAGGAATGAAGGCTCATCCTCAATCCTTTCATCCAGCAACACCATCACGCGCGGATTTCCCAATGCGTCAAGCACTGCGGGCCCGAGAATTCCATCCAATGCCGCCTGTCCAACCTGGCAAATAGCCGTAATGTATAGTATATCGTCCTCTCCGACTTTTTCTGTTACAATATCAATTTTTTTTACAATGCCGGTCGTTTGAGAGAAGACTTTATCCTTCACCACTTCGTAATTCTGCATTTCAGTTATTCCTGTCACATAAGCTCCAAGAGCTTTCTCCAAAGCGTCGCGGTACGCACTTCGTTTGGCTTCCTCTCTCGCCGCATTCTTAGCGCCGTTTAATATTGGCGCAAATCCTTCTGCTTCTACGGTTATAAGCTCGCCCTTCACCTGTACTGCACTGTACGCCGGGACTCCCGGGAGGCTTATAATTAAAAGCAGGACTATAAACGACAGGATATGTCTTTTAGCCTTTTTCATGAATATAGCCTGCCGTTTCCGCTACTTAACTATTATTATTACTTTGCAATCTCTACGGAAATCGTAAGAGCTCCCGCGAACCTGCGAAGCTGCAGAATTCGGAATAACTATATCGACATTACCGGTCGAGAGCCTTATTGCCTTCGTGGAAATCGGGCTCGGAGCAACGTGTATCTCTCCCTTGGCATAATTAATGTTGTTATAGTATGAGCATATGCCGGACTGTAAGAATGCGTCCTCATCGACGAACTCCATTCCGTAAACCGCCCTTCCGCCTTCATCGAACACCCTGAACGTCATCGCGGGGACAAGGGGCAGATGCCTCACGTCTATTATCAACCCCGTATGCTTCGATTTTTTAGGGGCAGGCTCTTTCTTTTCAATCTCAATAATAGTTTTATCCCGAGGGATGCTCGGAGCTACTATTACGCGCAGCTGAGCAAGCTTTATTCTGCCCGTTACGGTATAAGCTTCTCCGTCCCACTCGCCCTTAAGAAGCTCGACGCCCTTAATTAAGCCGTGCACTTCGGAACGCACCCTGTCCTCAGCCATGAAGTCATCCATAACTGTCCTTGCGTCAATTTGTACTCCGTTCGTAAACTCAAGAAGATTCCTTTGCAAGTCAACTATGGCGCCTCTCCTCGCTAATGCTCTTGCCTGAGCTCCCTGCGTGTTTTTTGGAGCAACCGCCATGCCCGTTGCTTCGATATAATTCTCCGACCAATCAATGAGCCCTCTTTCCTTTTCCACTACTACCGAGTCCGGGTCCGACGCAAACGCCACGCCTAAACTGCAAATCAAAAACACAGCCGCTAAAACAATAATTCTGCTAATTTTCATCAAACAACTCTCCTCTTCTATTTTCAAATATATTCTTTAATTCTATATCTCATATCTATAATAATTTACATTATTAAGCTGAATTATTCAACACAAAACGCTTTTTTGGTTATCGGTATTTCATAATTGTTTTTATAATTGTTAAATATCGACTTATGTGATATGCTCCTATACATAATTCAGTAAAATCTTGGAGGAAAAGATGAGATTTAAGGAGCGTACAACTTTCAGCGTTGCGATTTACAAATCGCCCTTCTTATTTTTTCCTTATTTTATACAAGAAATATGGAGATTATTTGTTTAAAACGTCGCCTTTTTAAGGCGGCTTTTTTTATATAGAAAATTGTTAGGAGGTCGTTGTTAATGGCAAAAAAAGTTATTTACAAAATTGAAGATACGCCGTCATTTCCAATAATGATATTGGCTGGCGCCCAGCATGTTCTCACTCTGTTCGGCGCAACTACTCTTGTCCCTTTGATTTTTGGCCCTGCTATGGGTATGGATAAGCTCGAAACAGGATTGCTTATATCTTGCGTTTATCTGGCGATGGGGATAAGCACCCTTATCCAGACTCATCCGAAGCTTGGCACAGGGCTGCCAATAGTTCAGGGGTCAAGCTTCAGTTTTATCCCGCCCGTCATGACTATAATAGGAGTGTATGGGGCGCAGGGGCCGGATGTCACCATGCAGTATCTCGGAGGAGCTCTTATTGTGGGGGGAATTGTCCTCGCGCTCTTGGGCTATTCCGGGATTATCGGACATATCCGCAAATTAATAACTCCGGTAGTTATTGGCCCAACGATAATGGCGATAGGCTTTTCACTCGCTCCCGTCGCCATTGGTTCGGCATCCGAATATTGGCCGGCGTCGCTCTCAGTAGTTGTGTTGATAATGCTTTTCAGCCTTGTAAGCAAAAATAAGTTTGCCAATATTTTTGCTATATTGTCCGCAATAGTAATGACTTATCTTGTTTGCTTCGGACTTTCAAAAGCCGGTATTTTTGTTGCAGAGCACCCCGCTTATATTAACCTTGATGTTGTAAATGAGGCAGCATGGCTCCGGGATTTCAAGACATCGGTGTGGGCATGGGGCATTCCAAAATTCAGCGCTCTTGCAATAGGCGCAATACTTGCCGGATTCTTTGCCGTTATGATTGAAACTATAGGAGACTATCACTCGTGTTCTTATTCCTGCGGAGTGGATGACCCAGACGAAAAAACGATAGCGCGCGGAATAGGAGCGGAAGGGCTTTGCTGCGCGCTTTCAGGCGGTATTTTCGGCGCCGTCGGCACCACGTCGTATACTGAAAATATCGGGCTCATAAACCTGACCGGCGTTGCTTCAAGAAACGTCGTCCGAACCGGCGCCGTCATACTCATCTTAATGAGTTTCGTCGGGAAACTTGGAGCTCTCATTGCCACAATGCCGAGCGCCATAATTGGCGGCGCTTATATTGCTCTCTTTGGAACGATAGGCGCCCTTGGCGTTCAAGTGCTTATGAGGGCGGATATGAGCAGCCAGAGAAATATCCTGATAGTAGGCTTTGCGTTCCTTATGTCTCAGGGACTTCCGGGATGGGTCGACGCGAACAAAGCCGTATTTATGCCGGAGGGAGCAAACGAACTTGTGACAACTTTAGGCGGGATGATATGGGCTCTCTTGAAAACTCAGATGGCAGTGGCAGGGCTCTGCGCCGCAATTTGCGACAACCTCATTCCGGGGACGCCGGAGGAGAGAGGGATAAAGACAGGGATTAGAAAAGACAGGGATTAGGAAAGACAAAGACAAAAGTAAAAACTTTGGGTTGTCAAATTTAGCTTTGTAGGGGCGGCTTGTAGCCGCCCGCGCCAAATGCTTTGTGTTGCCGGTTTTATACGCGTAGGGGTGGCGCCCATGGGCGACCCGTGTTTGAAACCATGATTTGCCGGTCGTCTGGTTTATTGACGATATCATAGCAATCGGCACGGGACGCCGACGGTCAGGAAGACCTAGTGTCGCTCGCTGCTTATCTGCCGCCTCTTAACTTTGGCTGTTTAGAGGCACAACAAATGGCTATATTAGCGGGATCAACAGAATAAAAGCGGCTTCGCATCTCAGGTGAATTTGATGCGAAGTCACTTTTTAAAACCTGTAGCCATTATTGCAAGTTACAGCGCCTACTCGTTAGTCAAATCAGCATCCCGTAGGGATGCATCTTTTGGTAGAAAGCGTTGTCATTAATTTTTTGCATCCCGTAGGGATGCATCTTACAGTTATTGCCGCAGCGCGCCTGGCAAGTAGGCAAGGGTCGAGCCGAAAACATAGCGAGGAACATAGTTTTCCAGTATTCAATACTAAGCACGCGAGCGAAGAGGGCAAGGTCTATCTGTCGCCTTTGCAAGTTTGCCATCGCCGAGATCCGCCGCTACAAGGTTATTGTGCTCGCAATTTTTGGTATTATTTCGCGTGTTTAGCGTGGTTCGCGGTTATAATCTTTTGCCTTTGCCTTTTGTCTTTGCTTTACTCGCAACTCGCAACTTGCCACTCGCAACTCTTTACAAATCTTTCAATTCCGTTCTTCAGTATTGATATTGAGGTCATATATGACTCAAGATCAAGGTGTTCTTCATTCGTATGGTCAAGTTTTGAGTCTCCCGGCCCGTATGCGGCTATAGGGCAATGCCAGTCGGCTGCCAGATTGAAATCCGCGCTTCCGCCTTTTGCGTAAATGCGCGGCGATAACCCTTCATTGCGGACTGCTATGCGCAGCGCTCTTGCCATGGGGTTGTTCTTATCGACTAAGTACGCCGGCATCGCAGATAAGATATCAATCTGGACATTGTTGCTATTTGATATCTCCTTTAAAGCGCTTATATATCCTTCGATATCAGCTCCTATGGGCAGCCTGATATCTAAATCTATCAATGCTGAGCGCGCGCCCTCTTCTTTCCCGAGCATCGACATGATAGCGCCCGATGGGCGTTCAATAACCGGCCTGTCCGGCTTATCCTTAGCCTCAACCATACGCATTATGTCAGATGCGGCATGAAGCGTTGCCGTTATCGGCCCCGCGCTCCTGCTACGGTGCACTCCTTCATCCCGCGCATGTAGCTTAGCGCGGAGAAATCCTCTGTATCCGATAGTAATTCCACTAGTGCCGGAAGGTTCTCCTATTATGCAGCCTGCGGGCGAGTATTTTGGGATTATGTGAACCGCTCCGGGGTAATCTCCTTCTTCACCCACAGCTGCTATCAACGTAATTCTCCAGTCCGGCGGAATGTCGGCAATGCCTCCTGCAACGGTAAGCGCACATAGTGGCCCTTTTGCGTCCACGCTGCCCCTTCCCCACAGCACGTTTCCGTCAATTCGCGCTAGAGGGCCTCCTGGAACGGTATCTATATGCCCGAGAAGCATAATCTCTTTTGAACCGTTGCCTCTTTGAGCTATTACATTTCCAACTTCATCAATTTTAATAGAACCCCACCCGAACGAAGGTAAAACGCGCGCAAAGTGTTCGCATGCTTCAGTTTCGTTATATGTTTCGCTTTTTATATTGACTAACCGCGTCAGTAATTCTATCTCTTTGTTCTTTTCCATATTATGGCTCTATTTCCTCTAAGGTATTCTTAAGTATTTGCGTGACTTCTCTAAAATGTCTTTCTTCCGCCACAAACGGGGGAAGGAAACGTAGCACTTGCGGCCCTGCGGGAAGAGCAAGTACTCCTTTATCCTGTAATGCTTTTACTACCGGCTCCGACTTAAGCGTAAGCTCTACCCCTATAAGCAGCCCTTTATGCCTTATTTCAGTTATGAACGGAGAATTTATCTCTCTCAGCATAGATACAAACGTATTTCCGTTCGTCACAGCCCTATCAGGTAGTTTTTCCTGTAGGAGAAGCTGCCAGGAGGCAATTCCCACCGAGGCGCAAACAGGGTTTCCTCCGTATGTGCTACCATGTCCGCGCGCGGGGAAATCGCCTATTTCTCCTTTCCAAACGACTACCCCAATAGGAAGACCGCCCGCGATTCCTTTTGCCAATGCCACGATATCCGGTTCAAGCCCTATGTCATGACTTGCCAATATAGCGCCGCAACGTCCCCAGCCCGACTGGATCTCGTCCGCTATGATTAAAGTTCCGGTACGTTTGCATTTTTCTGTGATATTGCGGGCAATAACCTCGCTCATCGGAAACACTCCGCCTTCCCCCTGCATCGGCTCCGCTATAACGAAAGCGGTATCATTATCAATTGCGTCGGCGGCTTCTTCCATTTTTACATGCTGCACCGGAATTAAGAATTCTGACCACGATTTTTTATAGACAGGATTGAACGTCATCGCGAGGGCGCCCATTGTTCTTCCATGAAAAGCTCTTCTCAGCGCTATTATTTTTTTACGCTTGCCTCTTTCAGCGCTTATGCTTATGGCAAGCTTTATGGATGCTTCAATTGCCTCGGTTCCGCTGTTGCACAAGAAAACCTTTCCGTTTTGCATTAACCCTGATAGGATTTTACGGAAACCATCCCTTGCTGTATTCTGCAAACCCGGAGAACATGTCCACGGGTAGTTCAGCGCTTCATGCGCCGCTTTCATAAGCGCCGGATGACAATGCCCAAATAACTCTGAACCGTTTCCGCATAAAAAATCTATATAATATTTCCCCGAGCTGTCCTTTACTTCCGCTCCTATGCCGCTCGATATTTCTAGCCCCCGTCCGCCATAGATGTTCGACATAATGTTGTTCCTCCTCCCGTAAGCGCGTTGTATATTGGTTTATCAATGCGGCTGTCCGCTAATATAACTTTTTCAACATTTCCCTCAAGAGCTTCTTTCGCAGCGAGAAGCTTTCTCTTCATATTTCCCGCAGCAAGATTTTCAAGTTCGCTCCACATGTCCAGGCTCCCTCTTTCCACGCGGCTTTTCGGGTCACTTATATCGCGCAGCATACCCGGAACATTGCTTAATATTATCAATACATCGGCGTTCACAGCCGATGCTGCGGCAGCCGCCATGCGATCTCCGTCAACATTGAGGCTGTTGCCGGAAGAATCCGAGGCCAATGGAGGAAGCATCGGAAGAAGGTCATTATCCCATGCCTCGATTACTGGCAATGGTTCAAACCCGCATACTGAACCGCTGTAATTCCCGCGTAGAATACGCACTTTTCCATTTTCCACGGAACGCAGGTTGTCCTTGCGCACTGCTTTTGCCGTTACATCCAATTTCGGATATAGAGGTATCGCCCCAACTCCGAGCTTTCCGAGCTTCCACGCGAGCTCGACGGAATAACTGCTGCACGCCGCCTCAAAAAGAACGAGTTCTCTTTCTCCCACAAACCGGCTTCTGTATCCGCTTGGGCTCATAACATAAACAGGCTCTATCCCGCATGATTTACAAATAATCTCCATGTGACCCGACGCCCCATGAACCAATATCCATTTTTCGCCGTTTCTTACCCGTATGGCAAGTTCCTCTAAGAGATTTGACGGGTCGTTCCCAATCGCTCCCCCTATTTTCACCACGCCTCTGTTTACCTTAAGAATTTCTTTCATTTCATCACCTTGTTTTCATTGTCGCACAATAATAAACTATATTACCATATATGTCAATAAAATGAAAAATAGTTTATAATTTTATCGCTTTAAAGTATAAACATTTCAAATAGGAGAATTAACGTCTATATTGGTAGTATAATAGAGAGACCATAAACATAAATTAATAAAGGCAGTGATCCAATTGACGGCTGAAAAAGAAATAATCCTTGAAGGAATGTCATTGACCCTTGACGACATAGTAAAAGTTGTTCGAGGAGGCGCCAAGGTTAAGCTAAGCGAAAGCGCGGTTGCAGCGGTCGAAAAGGCCGCCGCTATTGTGGACGAGTGGAGTAAATCGGACGAGATTGTTTACGGAGTAACTACGGGATTCGGAAAGCTCGCCTCGGTTAAAATCTCTCAGCAGGACAGGAGTAAGCTTCAGGAAAATCTTTTGTTAAGCCATTCCTGCGGTATAGGAGAGGCTTATTCGGAGGAGATAACGCGGGCAATAATGCTTTTGCGTATCAATACTCTTTCGCGCGGATTTTCAGGCATAAGTTTGAATACTCTGCAAGGACTCATAGACCTTCTAAATGCGGAAATACATCCTTTGATACCTTGTCAGGGTTCAGTCGGCGCGAGCGGAGACCTTTGCCCGCTCTCTCATCTTGGCGTGGCGCTTCTTGGAATTGGAAATGTCCGTTACAAAGGACGCGAAGTGAATGCCGGCGAGGCTCTTCACGCCGCCGGACTCAAGCCGTTGAAGCTTGGCGCAAAAGAAGGAATAGCGCTCAATAATGGAACGGCGGTGATGGCGGCGATAGCCGCTCTTTGCGTCATCGACGGGATTAAGCTTGCAAAACTCGCAGATATTGCGGCCTCAATCTCAATTGAGGCGCTGCATGGCGTTCCATATGCGTTTGACCCGCGCACTCACGCGCTTCGCCCATATAAAGGGCAGGGAGACGTCGCTTCAAATATGAGACGGATAATGAGCAACAGCCAAATAATTGAAAACTACAAACATAACCGCGTTCAGGACGCTTATTCAATGCGTTGCGCTCCGCAGGTTCACGGGGCAAGCCGCGACGCTATAGATTTCATTCGTTCAAATATCGAGATAGAAATTAACGCCGTGACGGATAATCCTCTTATTTTCCCCGATGATAGGGAAGCGTTGAGCGGAGGTAATTTTCACGGTCAGCCAATTGCACTCTGCATGGACTTTTTTGGCATAGCCATGGCTGAAATTGCGAGCATTTCAGAGCGTCGCCAAGCAAGGCTTGTTGACAGTTCCCTTTCTGATTTGCCGCCTTTTCTCGTCTCCGACAGCGGGCTCAACAGCGGGTATATGATCCCTCAATACACTTCCGCAGCTATAGTCTCTGAAAACAAGGTGCTTGCCCATCCGTCCTGCGTCGATTCAATCCCGACTTCGGCAAACCAGGAGGATCATGTCTCCATGGGAGGGTTTTCCGCAAGGAAAGCTTCTGTAATACTTGACAATACCCGTAAAGTTCTGGCAATAGAATTCCTGATGGGAGCGCAGGCGCTTGACTTCACGCCCCAATATAAACCGGGAGACGGGACTCTCGCCGCGCATCAGTTTATACGCAAACATATACATTTCCTGGAAAAAGATGAGTATTTGCACCCGCTTATCATGAAAATGCATTCGCTAATGTATGGAGAAGGACTTTTAAACGCCGTTGAATCAGTTATAGGAAGGTTGGATTGACGATGATCAGAAAACTTTTTTTTAACGCTCGTATTTTCACTCCGACATCGCAGGGCAATGTTGAATTGTATCCGAAAGGCTATATTTTAGTGGAAAACGGAAGGATAGTTTCAGTCGGAGAGATGGATAACAGGCAGCGTTTGTTGCTGGACGGGCTTCATGAAATAGATCTCTGTGGCGCCACAGTTATACCGGGATTTGTTGACTCGCATACGCACTCATGTTTTGGCGCCACGAGAGAGTCCGAGTTCAATATGCGCCTCGGAGGAAAAGAATATCTTGACATCCTCAAGGCGGGAGGAGGAATTCTCTCGTCCGTACGCAGCGTGGAATCCCTATCGGAACAAGAGCTCTTCACAATATCCTCAATTCGAGTAAATCAAATGCTCGTAAACGGGACTACTACGCTTGAGATAAAGAGCGGATACGGGCTCAGCACAGAGCTTGAGCTTAAAATGCTGCGCGTAATAGACAGGATAGGGCGTGAAATGCCGCTCGACATAGTCCCGACTTTCATGGGCGCCCATGCCGTCCCGCCCCAATTTAAGGGCAACCCTGACGAATATGTAAATATTGTAATCAACGACATGCTAAAAGCCGTTAAACATCAGAGAATTGCCAAATTCTTCGATGTCTTCTGTGAAGAAGGCGTTTTTTCAATTGAACAAAGCCGCAGAATGCTCAATGCGGCTGCGGCTTCAGGATTTAAACTTAAAATTCACGCCGATGAAGTGCATTCTATGGGCGGCGCGTCGCTCGCCGCTGAAGTCGGGGCGCATTCCGCAGAACACCTTCTTGCGGCGTCGGACGAAGGGATATCAGCTATGGCAAGAGCCGGAACTATTGCTGTACTTCTTCCGGCAACCGCGCTGAGCCTTCGCAAACCTTTCGCAAGAGCCCGAAAAATGATAGATGCGGGCGTAAAGGTAGCCCTTGCTACGGACTGCAACCCGGGTTCATGTTACTGTCAATCCATGCCGTTTGTTTTCATGCTGGGAGTATTAGGAATGAATATGTCGGGCGACGAAGCTCTCACGGCATGTACTCTGAACGCCGCGCGCGCGATAGGCAAAGAACGGGACGTCGGAAGCCTCGAAGCGGGCAAAAAAGCGGATTTTGTAGTTTTGGACTGCGATTCCCCGGCGGGCTTGGCATATCGTTTAGGTTCGCCCGTGATATCAAGTGTTTATAAGATGGGGGAAGCAGTGGCGTGAAGATAATTGCAAATATATGGGGACGCCCGTTGCCTGCGCTTGGCAGGTTTGGGCGTCCCGTTTAGGTTTGTGTATTGTGACGCCGTCGCGTTACTTCCTGTTTTTGAGTAATAACGGAAGCAGAGAAAGCATGAATGCTGTAAATACATAGCCCGCGTTGCACCCTCCGCCGCTTGATGATTTAGCGGCGTCCACGCTGCTCTTCGGAAGTGTAATTCTAAAAGGTGAAACATGCAACGGACCTGTGCCGTCACCAAGCTGCCCGCTGTTATTAATTCCCCAAGCCCACAGGCTGCCGTCCGTTTTTAAGGCTACGTTATGATAACCGCCTGCCGCTGCTTTCACCCAGTCATTCGCTGTCCCTACCCGGACAGGCGCGTTGCGCTCCATGTTCGTGCCGTCGCCCAGCTGACTGTCGATATTATTTCCCCACGCCCACAGGCTTCCGTCCGTTTTTAGGGCTATGGTATGAATATCGCCTGCCGTGACCGCTGCCCAGTCATTCGCTGTCCCTACCCGGACAGGCGCTTTACGATCCATGTTCGTGCCATCACCAAGCTGCCCGTGATTATTCGATCCCCACGCCCACAGGCTACCGTCCGTTTTTATGGCTATGTTATGATGTACACCCGTAGCAACCGCCGCCCAGTCATTCGCTGTCCCTACCCGGACGGGCGCGTTGCGGTCCGTGCTCGTGCCGTCACCCAGCTGCCCGTCATTATTATATCCCCATGCCCATAAGCTGCCATCCGTTTTTAAAGCTATTGTGCGAGGGCCGCCCGTTGCAACTGCTTCCCAGTCATTTGATGTCCCTATACGAACAGGCGCATTGCGTTCCGTGTTCGAGCCATCGCCCAGCTGCCCGAAATCATTATCTCCCCACGCCCAGAGGCTGCCGTCAGTTTTTAGGGCAACAGTATTAGAATGACTCGCCACAATCAATGCCCAGTCGTTTGCTGTCCCCACACGGATAGGCGCGTCGCGGTTTGTGTTCGTGCCATCGCCCAGCTGCCCAGACCAGTTAACTCCCCATGCCCATAGGCTGCCGTCCGTTTTTATGGCTAGGTTATGATAATCGCCCGCCGTGACCGCTGCCCACTCATTCGCTGTCCCTATATAAACAGGTATGTTACGAGTTGTGTACGATCCGTCGCCAAACTGACCATATGAATTACTTCCCCACGCCCACAGACTGCCGTCAGTTTTCATTGCCACTGTGTGCTCTAAACCCGCCCCGATTGACACCCAGTCATTCGCTGTCCCTACACATAGCGGAATGTTGCGGGAAGTATTCCCGTCACCAACCTGTCCATAAAAATTCGCTCCCCACGCCCAGAGACTGCCGTCAGTTTTCATTGCCACTGTGTGCTCATAACCCGCCCCGATTGATGCCCAGTCATTCGCTGTCCCCACACGGACAGGCGCATTGCATTTCGTGCTTTTACCGTCGCCCAGCTCGTAATAATTGAAACCCCAAGCCCAAAGGCTGCCGTCGCTTTTCAGCGCCAATGTGTGGTAACCTCCCGCCGCAACTGCCGCCCAGTCGTTTTCTGTCCCCACACGGACAGGCGCATTGCGTTCCGTGTTCGTACCGTCGCCCAGTTGCCCGGAATAATTGAAACCCCACGTCCAGAGGCTGCCATCACTTTTCAGCGCTAATGTGTGATCGCCTCCCGCCGCAACTGCCGCCCAGTCGTTCGCTGTTCCTACACGAGCAGGCGCATTGCGGACAGTGTTTGTACCGTCGCCCAGTTGCCCGGAATAATTGTTGCCCCATGCCCAGAGGCTGCCGTCGCTTTTTAGCGCCAATGTATGAACGCCTCCAGCCGTAACCGCCGCCCAGTCATTCGCTGTCCCTACACGGACAGGCGCGTTGCGTTCCGTGTTCGAGCCGTCGCCCAGTTGTCCGTAAATATTTTCTCCCCACGCCCAAAGGCTACCGTCGCTTTTTAGCGCCAATGTGTGAATGCCTCCAGCTGTAACCACCGCCCAGTCATTCGCTGTCCCCACACGGACAGGCGTGTTGCGGCCTGTGTTCATGCCTTCGCCAAGCTGCCCACAACTATTATTTCCCCACGCCCACAGGCTGCCGTCGTTTTTTAGCGCTGTTGTGTGAGCGCCGCCAGCCGTAACCGAAGCCCAGTCATTCGCTTTTCCAACGCGGACAGGCGCGTTGCGGTTTTCGTTCGTGCTGTCACCTAGCTGCCCATGACTATTTTCTCCCCATGCCCACAGGCTGCCGTCGCTTTTCAGCGCCAATGTGTGAGCGCCGCCAGCCGCAATAGCTGTTATCTCCTCGCCCTCCAGATCGTTTACAATTGTAGCTGTGACAACAGCCGCATCAACACTGAAAACAAGGAAAAAACCAATTATCAGTGTCAGTGTCGTAGTGACCGCCATTTTTCTTCCATTACTTTTCATTAATACAAAGCCTCCTGAAATTAGTCTAAATTAGCTGAATAACATGTTGTTGTACGCATGACAAAATACTATTATTATAATAGCTACAATGTTAATTGTTAATATATTAAAGAATTCAAACTTCGGTTAAAATATTTGGAGACGCCCGTTGCCTGCGCTTTGCGAGGCTTGGGCGTCCTGTTTGGGTTGTTCTTGACTGGTCTGTTATCTTGCCAATTAACTTGCCATTTATTACGTCATTTGGCAAGATAACGCTTCTTCAAAAGGGAGCACTACAACTGTCATATACTTTTATAATACGGCTCATTCCCGATCCTATCTGCTCTACAAACTCCGTATCGCGAAATACAAGCATTAATTCCCGGTTACGCGTTTTAAAAAAGACAACACAAGCAATAAAGCTATTGTAAATAATCCTGAATTACATCCCCACGACGAGCCTGAGGAGGATCTTTTATTCACTGAAATATCGACCGAATCGCTTTTCGTTGTTTTTGTTCCATTCTGCAGAGTTTGTGTCACCGAAAGAGTTATTGTAACAGAACCGTTTGAAATTCCTTTTATCTCTGCCGACGGGTTATTTGCTCCTTCTATCAGAGCAATTGATTCATCGCTGGATTCCCACAAATACTCGAAATACCCGTTTGTATTTAAAGGGAATTTTGTATGGCTTAAGCCGGAAATGTCGCCGACAAAAACACTATTTTCTCCTGTTATACTCACGGATTCCAGGAGCGCATCCTGTTCAGACTCCGATTCAACTCCGTAAGCTCTTGCAACATCAAGAAGTCCGCTTTCCCAAAAAGATTGATTGCTCTCTACGCTTCTGGCGCCCCTTAGTAGACGTTCTTTTATTTCACCAGCTGTTTCATTTGGATAGGCCGCGCATAGAATCGCGGCTGCGCCTGCCACATGCGGCGCAGACATCGAAGTGCCCGCGCTTGTTCCATACCTGTTATTTAATATCGTACTGTAGATCTTCTCGCCGGGCGCCGCTATATTAACCCATGCGCTGCTGTAATCTGAATTTGAGGTTCTACCGTCGAGAGAGTTTATTGAACCTACTGAAATGGTATTTGCGAACTTGAAACACGCTGGATATACTAATTTCCCAGCGAAAATTCCGACTGGATTACTTATATTCTGCCCCTCGTTGCTGACAGCCATAACGCATAATATACCGGCATCGCTCAACGATTTTATCGCCCTTCCGAGTGGTAAATATTCTGGATGCTGCCCTGGAATGGACCAGCCTCCAAAAGACATGTTTGCAACCCGGATATTTAGTCCCGCCTTTTTTTCTGCAAGAACGTAACTTATGCCCGCAATAATGTCCGTATCTATAGCGTCTCCCCTCGGCATAACGTTCACTGCAAGCAGTTTTACTCTCCAGTTAACGCCTGCAACGCCCACGCCGTTGTTTCCGACTGCCCCTATTATTCCCGCCACATGGGTTCCATGCCAAAAAGTATCCATTGGGTTATCGCTTTGAGTTCCAAGTGTAAACCGCCTTCCGTAATTCCCGAGAGAATCCCTTGCCATATTGTCCCTTAAATCCTCATGGTTGTAATCTATTCCAGTGTCTATCACTGCAACGCATACATTGTCGCTGCCTGTATTGTATTCCCAAACTTGCGGCATTCCAATATTCATCATTCCCCAGAGCTCTTCAAATAAGGGATCATTAGGGTATATAGCATTCTCCGAGCTATCAGAAAACTCGCGGTCTCCAACCATAGCTTTTGAAGCGATAAACGGACGTCTTATATAATTGGGCTGGATGCTTTTCACATTTGGATTATCAATAAGTTCCTGCAATAATTCCTCAGTACTTTTAGTCTCTGATTTTAGATGAACCATGTTGCCGCCGGATACCCTTGATATTTCGGGAAAAGTCCCCAATGAGACAAGGCCAACTGATTCCGCAAAAGATAGAGCCATAGAATTCAACTCTTCAGAATAAGCGCTAAAAGCCAAAGCGCTTTTGGCGGAACTGTACGAATCATCTATTACTACAATTACTTCTCCTTCGACATATTCGTTGTTATGCGCAAATGCGGAGAATGCGCATAATAATAACAACAATATAGATATAAATAGTTTTTTTGTCACAAATAACACTCCTTAATCAATGTTCAATGAAAAATAAAAGATTGTCTTTGCGAGGAGCGTAGCGACGAAGCAATCCAGAGTCTTCTGTTTTGTTTAGTCTTAGTCTAAGTCTTTTCATTGAACATTGTGCATTATGCATTGATCATTGTTCTTCAGCTACAGGCTCAGTTACAGGTTCTGCTTCAATTACTGCTTCAGGTACTGCTTCAGGTACTGCTTCAGGTACTGCTTCAGGCTCTGCTTCAATTACCGGTTCGGTTACTTTTTCTTCTTTCGGCGGAAGTTCTTCTCCGTCGACAAGTTTTTGAAATTCCGTTCCATCAAGCACTTCGCGCAGAAGTAAAACATCAGCTATGCGGCGAAGCATTTCTTCATTATTCCTCAATATTTCAAGCGCTTTTTCGTGGCAGCCGTCAATTATTTCCTTTACTTCCTGATCTATGGCGCGCGCCACTTCATCGCTGTAATTTCTGTCCTCAGCCGCTATGTCCCTGCCTAAGAATACTTCTTCATGCTTGCGCCCATGTTTCACCAATCCAAGACGTTCGCTCATTCCAAGCTCCATTACCATTTGACGCGCCGTCCGGGAAGCCCGGTCAAGGTCATTTGCGGCGCCGCTCGTCACATCTCCGAAGATTATCTCCTCAGCCGCCCGTCCTGCAAGAAGTATACTGATTCTTCCAAGCATATCTTTTTTTGACATCAAGAATCTATCTTCCTCAGGCAATTGCAAAGTGTATCCAAGCGCAGCATGTCCTCTCGGTATTATCGAAATCTTATGCACGGGATCGCTATCCGGGAGGTGTTTTGCCACGAGGGAATGCCCAACTTCGTGAAACGCTATGATTCTTTTTTCCTTATCGCTTATGAGCCTGCTTTTTCTCTCAGGCCCCGCAATAACCCGGTCAATACCCTCTTCAAAATCCTCCATCGCGATACACGGACATCCGCGCCTTGTGGCTAAAAGCGCCGCCTCGTTTATAAGGTTCGCAAGATCAGCTCCAACCAACCCGGGAGTCCTGCGCGCTATTACATCAAGGTCAACGTCAGTACAGATTTTTTTACCTTGGGCATGAACTTTGAGTATCTCCTCACGCCCCTTTACATCAGGTCTGTCAACCACTATCTGTCTGTCAAAACGCCCGGGACGCAACAGTGCGGGGTCAAGAATATCCGGCCTGTTCGTCGCCGCTATTAATATTATTCCCGTCGTATCATCAAAACCATCAAGCTCGACAAGCAGCTGATTCAATGTCTGCTCGCGCTCGTCATGGCCTCCGCCAAGCCCGGCGCCTCGCTGACGTCCGACAGCATCCATTTCATCAATAAATATTAAACAGGATTGATACTTTCTTGCCTGTTCAAAAAGGTCCCTTACTCTAGAGGCGCCTACTCCCACAAACATTTCAACGAAGTCGGAGCCGCTCACGCTGAAAAACGGGACATCGGCTTCTCCCGCCGCCGCGCGTGCAAGAAGGGTTTTTCCGGTGCCGGGCGGGCCGAGCATTAACACGCCTCTTGGAACTTTTGCCCCGAGCGATTGGAATTTGGTCGGATCTCTAAGAAATAGAATTACCTCCTGTAATTCTTCTTTGGCTTCGTCGCAACCTGCCACGTCTTTAAACGTAACTTTTGGGCGATTATCAAGAAATAATTTCGCCTTACTCTTCCCGAAGGACATCACGCGTCCTCCGCCTCCCTGCATGTTGTAAATAAAAAATAACCAAATACCTATTATTAAAAGAGTAGGGAACAATGATGAAAGAACGGATACCCACCATGAAGTCTTTTCAGGCGGTTCAATTTCCACAACAACACCCTTTTTCGCAGCGAGCTCGGCTATATTGCCCGGATCCACTACGTATACAGAATATTGCTTCCCGCCTACCAGTTTACCTTTGACGACATCCTCTTGAATCATTGCAGTTTCAACTCTGCCAGCCTCAAGCGAGCCAATAAAATCACTGTATGACAACTTCTGAG
This sequence comes from Synergistaceae bacterium, assembly GCA_009783355.1. Taxonomy (GTDB): domain Bacteria; phylum Synergistota; class Synergistia; order Synergistales; family Aminobacteriaceae; genus WRNQ01. The sequence continues at coordinate 48,112 of WRHH01000009.1, read as the reverse complement.
ATTCTTGCTGTAAAGTCGTTGGATTCATGAGATTATTAATAACGTGAACCATTATAATAATCACTATCAGATACAAACCTAAATTCTTAACCATGCGTCCCAAAAATAAAACACCGCCTTTTCTATTCTAGACTGGTTCAGCTACACATATATCAGGAAGATGCCTCCACTTCCCTGAATAGTCTAGCCCATATCCAACAACAAACTTATCCGGAATTTCAAAACCGCAATAATCAACAAATACCGGAACTTTGCGCCGTTCTTCCTTGTTTAGCAATGAACAAACCTTAAGGCTTGACGGAGCGCGTCTTTGAAGAATGCTCAGCAGGTAAGACATAGTTAATCCCGTGTCAATTATATCCTCAACTATTATCACATTCTTATTTTCTATATATGCGTCCAAATCCTTTATTATGCGAACGACGCCGCTTGACTTTGTATCGCTTCCGTAAGACGAAATAACCATAAAATCTAAACGTACGTCAATGTCTTGACCAAGTGCGCGAACAAGGTCAGCAATAAAAATCGCAGACCCTTTCAATATACCCACCATAAGAAGTTCTTGTCCCGTATGAAATTCTATAAAATCTTTTCTGATCTCTTGAGATAGCTCAATGACGCGAGTCGATATTTGTTCTCTCGTAAAAAGGATGTCTCCTATCTTGTAGTTCATCCATTATTCACTCCTGCTCAGCAGTCAAAAAAATCAAATATATATTTGCCCACAGGACATATATTCTACACTATTTTTCTATTACAAACACAAGCTCTCCATCTTCCGCGTAAATTGTCGCGTTTTTTTCCCATTGGAAAGCGAACTTCCCCGAACGCCTGATAAGATCGGATAAAACCTCAATCCTATGTCTGCTTAGGGCTCTAAGATTTAACATTCTACCGGCTTCACGCATCAGGATCCCGATATCCGACGCGCTCTGCCGACGAATTTCTTTTATACTGAAAGTTTTTTCGCCAGTTGGTGTTTCATGGCAAAGCGAACTGAATAAATCCTTTCCAATTTGTTCCTCTTTCTCTCTCCAGAAGCTCATCTCCTCCGATAAAGACGCAAGGTGTTCCACAACCTGAGAATTCACAGCCTCTTCAATTTGTGGAATGATGATGTTTCGGAGCTTGTTACGCAGGTAGTAGTTTTCATCGTTAGTAGCGTCCTCGCGCCACGCTATTCCATTTCTCGCAAGTACAGAACGCAGTGAGTCCCTTGTAAACCCAAGCAACGGGCGAAAAAACGCTCCCCTCTGTCTTGGTATTCCAGCCATCCCGCGCAAACCCGTACCGCGAAAAATGTTCAAAAGCAGCGTCTCCGCCGTATCGTTGCGGTTATGCCCTAAAGCCACTCCACATGCGGAATACTTCACATGCATATCCTCCAGAAAGCGATACCTGACGCGGCGCGCCGCCATCTCTATTGATTCTCCTTTTTCGGCTTGCGCGGGGACGTCGAAATGTCCGATGACGCACTCAACGCCCCAATCTCTAGCCAATTTAGCCACGAATTCAGCATCTTCGCGCGAATCAGAGCCGCGTATCCCATGCTCGACATGCGCAACTATAATCTCTCCGCTCCAGAAAGACTTGAAAAACCACAGCAACGCTACAGAGTCAGCCCCGCCGGACACCGCAACTACGACCCGTCCGTCGTCCGGGAGTTGAAAGCTCTCTAAAGCCTTTATAAATTTAATTCCGTCAAGTCTATTGTGCTCTGACGACATTTATTATTGTCACCTCAGGAGGGGTAAAAAAACGTATAGGAGGTCCCCAATGTCCGGTTCCGTTGCTCACGTATAATGCGCCGCCCTCAAAAACCGAAAGCCCCTGCTTAATTCCATGCAAATGGTTAGTTAAATATACCAATGGCCAAATCTGACCGCCGTGCGTATGCCCCGAAAGCTGAAGGTCAAATAAACCTATGGAACCGGGGTGAACTTGAGGCCGGTGCTTTAAAAACAGGACAAATTTTCGGCGCGCGTCCTCCGGCAGAGTCGAAAGAAGATCGTAGCCATCATATTGCTCACTGAATACCCAACCTCCTTTATCATCAACGCCCGCTATAACTAACGGCCCAATATCGCGCCACTCCGAACGCAATACAATATAACCCGCCCTTCGCATGAACCCGACTGCCCTGTCTACGCCCGAATAAAGTTCATGGTTACCGGTTACAGCAAATCTGCCAAGGCGCGCTTTCATGGAAGAGAGCTTCTCTATATAGTAATCTTCGCTCATCATTCCCCTATCGACAATATCTCCCGTTAGAACAATCAAATCAGGCGCCGCCGCGTCAACTATCTTTATAACCTTGACCAATCTGTCCGGGTCAAAATCTCTCCCAATATGCAGGTCTGATATTTGCACTATCCTTATTGCCTGAACGTTCTCCGGCAGTTTATCCGCGGGTACGGAAATTTCCCGCGTCCTGACGTCTTTCGCTTCGTAATATCCGTAACAGACCATCGCGGCAGCAACTATGATCATGAATAGGAATTTGTTTTTTTCGTCAAATTTCACCCTCAAAAAACACCAAAGAGTGAAACTAACCAATGACGCAATTATTATGAGCACGAAAAGAAAAACAGTGAACGGCAAAAATAGATATCCAATAATAGAAAACGCGCGGGGAGTATTTATTTCAAATATCCTCGGAACGGCTACCCACCAAAAAATAATTAGGCCGGAAAGCAACGCCCATATAATTCCCGGTTTTACGCCGAACGTTTTCCATACTTTATAACATATATATAAAGCAATCCCGATGACGCCAAACGGCATCAGTGAAAAGAAACTAATAAATATTCATCTCCAATAAAATTTGATAGCGCGTCCATACGTCTTTGCGCCTCGGCGAAGCCGCTCTTTACGCCAGCGTCTTTTTGCAACGAAGCAATGGTCACGAGTTAAACTCGCCACAGTGAACGAAACTTGCCTAATTAACGTCTTTGCGAGCCGCGTCTTTTTGCAGCGCGGCAATCCAGTGGTTTTTGGTACTTTGGTACTATAGTTTCATGGTAATCCAGTAGAAACTTTAAAAACTAAATACAAAGACTCTGGATTGCTTCGCGATGAAACCGCTCGCAAAGACGTGTGAATTAAGCCGCTTATGTATTTTTTGCTTAACTTAATGACATTGCGCTCCACACTTCACACTCCACACTCCACACTATACATACGCCTTGTAAATATCCAGAAATGACTCGGCTTTTAATGAGGCGCCGCCTACTAGCGCTCCGTTGATGTCCGGCATTGAAAGTAATTCTTTTGCATTGTCAGGTTTTACACTGCCTCCGTAAAGAATAACAATACGTTCGGCGCCGTTTGAAAGCTTGGAAATGAGTTCTCTGCTATATTTACATGCATCTTCAGCTTCCTCTGACGTGGCGGATTTCCCCGTTCCTATTGCCCATACCGGCTCGTATGCAAATATTATCCTCTCTATCTCATCTTTTGACAACTTGCTTAACCCTTGAGTCAATTGCTCCCTGAATACGTTGAACGTCTCGCCGGACTCCCGCTCTTCGAGCGTTTCGCCATAACAGAAAACAGGAGTGAGCCCGGCGTCAAGAACGGCTTTTAGTTTGCTCGCGAGCAACTCATTGCTTTCCTTGAAAATCTGGCGCCGCTCGCTGTGTCCTATTATCACATGCGTGCAGCCAAGCTCCGAAAGCATCGGTATTGAAACTTCACCGGTGAAAGCTCCTTTATGTTCGAAATAAACGTTCTGGGCGCCGACAATAACGCGCCCCTTACCCGCCATCGCCGACGCAATGGAAGTATAGGCGGGGAAGACCGCTATCTCAAGTTCTGTTCCCAAATGCCCGGAAATTGACTCGTCTTCTAGCGCCCGGGACATTTTCGCGAAGAAATCCTTTGTCTCCCCGCATGTCATGTTCATCTTCCAATTGCCATAAAGATATATCTTTTTCATGTTCGTTCGCCCCTATTATATTATAAGTGGTTTTATCCCCGGAAGTTCTTTTCCTTCGCAGAATTCCAGGCTTGCCCCTCCGCCGGTTGAAACATGAGACATTTTGTCCGCCAACCCAAATTGAATTACGGCAGCTGCAGTATCTCCTCCACCGACAACGGTCGTCCCGCCGCCTGCCGTACATTCAGCCACTGCTTCTCCAACCGCCATTGTTCCGTCCGCAAATATAGGATTCTCGAAAACTCCCATGGGGCCGTTCCAAAGCACAGTTTTTGCTTCACTGACAGCTTTGCGGAATAAATTGCGAGTTTGCGGGCCGATATCAAGCCCCATCAACCCGTCGGGGATATTGCCCTCAATAATGTTGGTCTCATCCTCTTTTTTCGTATCGAAGGCAGGCGCAACTATACTATCAACGGGAAGAATTATCTTCACTCCCAATTTTTCAGCGCTCTCGAGCATGTCGCACGCAAAACCGAATTTCTCCGTGTCGCAAAGGGAGGCGCCTATCTTGAAACCCTTAGCCTTAAGGAAAGTATATGCCATACCTCCGCCTATCAATATTTTGGAAACTTTCTTCATAAGGTTCTCTATTACGCCTATCTTATCGCTTACTTTCGCGCCGCCGAGAATAAGCACATAAGGCTTTTTTGCGTCTTGCGAGCTCACCGCGCCCAGCATCTCGGCTTCACGGGCAAGGACGTCTCCGGCGTAAGAAGGCAGAATGGTCATTATAGCGCTGGTGGAAGAGTCAGCTCGATGCGACGCGCTGAAAGCGTCCATTACAAATACTTCAAAGGGCGTTGCAAGCTTCTTTGCAAACTCAAGGTCATTTTTTTGCTCCTCATCGTAAAATCGGACATTCTCAAGCAGCACAATTTCATTGCTACACACAGAATCAAGTTCCGCGCGAATCAGCGGCGATATGCAGTCGTCCACAAACTTTGCTTTTACGCCATAGACTTTTTCTACGTCGGGCGCTATGTGCGCTAAAGACATTTCCGGAACCGGCTTACCTTTAGGCCGCCCGAAATGAGATACAAGAGCAACTTTAGCTCCGGCCGAAAGCAGTTTCGATATTGTTGAAGCATGAGCGCGTATCCTGTTATCATCAGTTACTTTGCCATTCTTTACCGGAACGTTAAAATCAACGCGCACTAGCACGCGCTTACCGCTGACATCCTCTGGTACAAACGTCCTGAGTTTCATTTTCGAAGCCCCTCTCCTTGAATTATATTGCGCTAATTTATAATGTTTCGAATATATTATATCGCCATAAAAGCAATGTTCAATGTTCAATGTCTTTGCTTTTGTCTTTCATTGAACATTGTGCATTGTATTTATTATCGGTCAATGTCTCAAAAATCTATTTCACAAAAAAAGACTCCCTTGCGGGAGCCTTTGTTTGTTAATTAAGTTGCGCTCAAATTAGAAGCTGATCTGAGTGGTGAAACGGACGCGGCTGTAGCTGTAATCCTCGTATTCATCTACGCCGTCCCATCTCATGTAGTTAAAGCTGAAGACGGTATAAGGATTATAAGCATAGTCTATGCCAACGCCGTACTGTCTCATGCCCGCGTCTACATTTAGTCCTCCTCCACCAGGAGCAGTTGTGCTTGCGCTGATGTAGTACAGCCATGTACGCACTTTGTCGTTCCACTTCTGAGCAGCGCCGACTTTCCAGAAGGAAATATCGTCATACGCTATTCTTCTGCCGAACACGCCAAAAGTTTCTCCATAAGGATCGCGATCGCCCAATACGAACATGTTATGGGCAACGCCCTCCATAGCCCAGAAGCTCTCGCCAACTCTGCCGTACTCAGCGTAGAAGCTGGTGAAGCCAAGAAGGTCCTGGTTAATGTCAAGGGCTAAACGCCATGCGTTCCCGCTGTCGTCCCAATCAGGATCGGCGCCGCTCTTGCTCTGGAAGTAAATAATTCCATGAAGCGCTACGCTGTCCGTGAAGTTGAAGTCAACGCCCAACCAGCCGGTGAACGCATTGTCCCACAAATCTCCGCGGGTGGTGCTGTCGCGCCAGTCGTCCTGAATAAGGTACTGTCCGCCGATGCCGAAGCCGAACTGCTCGTTCCATCTAAAATTAAAGTTAGCCACAATTTCCCACGCGTTTCCAACATTGCCAACTCCGTCGTAAGAAACATCCGGGTGTGAAATCCAGCCCTTGAAGCTGCCGAGCTCAAAGCTCTTGTCAAGCATAATCATCGGCTTACGGGTATCGTTGAACCAGCCGCCGGTATAGTAACGTCCGTTCATGTCAGGCACAAATCCGAAGCGCATATCAATGAGCTCGTCTCCCGTCCAGCCCACCGACAGGAAGCTGTCGAACGCGAACGGGATCTTCGCGTAGAAGTAATGGTACATCCACTCTCTGTCCCCATTGTGGCTGGTAGCGTTGCGGCCGCGCATCTGAAGACGGAAGAACGCCTTCTCATCCTCGCCGAAGAAACGGTCGACATTCACGCGGGCGTCGCCAAGTCCCAGGTTGCCCATGGAAGTTCCTTCAGTCGGGCCGGTCATGGAGTCGTCACGCGCGCGGAAATCAACGTCCATACGCAGGCGTCCGCTTATTCTCCAGCCGCCAAGGCGTCTCTTGAACAGATTCATGTCCTTCTCAAGCGCGTCTACACGCACGCCAAGCGCGTCAAGCTCGTCTTTGAACTCAATTATGAGTCTCTTCAGCATATCGACATCCTGCTTGCTTGCCTTTGTCATGTCGACATAAGCAAGGGCGCGGGCGATAACGGAAGCGGCTTCGTAACGGGTCATCGGCTGTCTGCCCTTGTAAAGGCCATCCGGATATCCGGAAAGAATGCCTTTGGAGGCAAGCTGCGCGACTGCGTCATAAGCCCAGCTGTTCATGGGAACGTCCATGAACGGATTGGTCGCGGCAAGTACCGGCGCCGCAAATGCGATAAGAACTGCTACTGCTAAAATTGCTGCAAATTTTTTCATAGTTATTTTCCCCCTTGGATTAGTATTTTTCTTGCATTTTTGCTGCATCTATTACGCGGGTTTGTTGCAAAAATGCTTCCAAGACAGGCAAAGGCTAAATATCTCACCATTTTTGAAAGTGAAGTTGCCTCGTTTCCTTACATTTCAAAATAATGGCGCTACATTAAACTTTCGCATATCTGAATCATTTTTACATCTCCCGCCCTATCAACGCTCAACCGTCCGTTTTGGCTACCGGGGGTTGCACCTGCCTTTCCTGCCATCTGGAATTACCGCGAGCGTATCAAAGCATTGTTTATTATTTGCCGCCAAGGTCAAATTGTCAATGTACAAAACATAATTCACTGTCTTATCCAAATTCATGCGCAATACATCGACACTCCAACGCACGATGAATATTATGAAGAAAATGTGAAGATTTGTCAAGCGTTTTTTTAAAGATTATTCTATTGTCAATGAAATAAGGCCCCTTCGTAACATTGATGAAGTAACAATGCAACTCGCAAGCTCGCCGACTCCCTGCTTATCTGTCGCCAGCTTTTGTTACAGCCATCCCATCCAACAGCTTAAGCAGTTGGCTTTCTCGTCGCTTTGTCGTAAAATGAATAAGGCGGCGCAAATTACAAATTAAAAAATTACAAATTGAAAATTTCAAAATGCAAATTAAAGATTACATTTAACGCTGAGGGAGATCTTATTATGTACATACCGAAGATAGACAAATTTTTTAATACGGCGGGGCCGGCTCAGATCGATATACACTATACGCTCGACCCTTTACGCCGAATAAATTATGAGGAAATTTCACGACTGATAGTTAAACGCAGTTATTTTGTCTTGCACGCTCCGAGGCAGACGGGGAAAACGACATCCTTGCTGGCGATGGTACGGAGAATAAACGCTGAAGGCGTGTATCGCTGCGTCTACATCAATGTGGAATCCGCGCAAGTGGCGCGTAACGATGTTGAAAAAGGAATGCGGGCCGTCCTATCCGAGTTGGGACAGAAACTAAAACTTTTTCTGGACGAACCCGAACCATACGAATGGGTGTCGTCCATTCTCGAAGTCGATGGGGAGCTTAAAGCGCTTTCTACAATGCTAACGCGCGTTTGCGAAAAACTCGAAAAACCTCTTGTGCTTTTCATAGACGAGATAGACGCGCTTGTTGGAGACACCTTGGTCTCAATTTTACGCCAACTGCGCGACGCCTATGCGACCCGCCCCAAATTCGCCCCCATTTCCGTTATCCTTTGCGGTGTTCGAGATATCCGCGACTATCGCATTCATCGATCGGACGGGGAAATAATTACAGGAGGAAGTTGTTTCAACATCAAAACAAAATCTCTACGCTTGGGGAATTTTTCAGAGAGCGATATCCTCGAACTATATCACCAGCATACCGAGGCAACCGGTCAGATATTTGAAGAAAACGCCTACACAAAAGTCTGGGAACTGACGCGCGGACAACCGTGGTTAGTTAACGCCCTGGCCAATCAGGTTACATCGGAAATGCCGGAAGGGCGTGATCGCAGCAATCCCATAACCCTTGACATGATTGAGGAAGCCGCAAACCAGATTATCATCTCCCGGGCAACTCATCTGGACCAACTAACGGATAAACTGCGGGAACCCAGAGTAAGGCGTGTTATAGCGCCTATTGCAGCGGGAGAAAATTGGCAGGACACTTCTGAAAATGCTCCTCATGCTGATGACATAGAATACGTTATTGATCTCGGCCTGCTTCGCAGGGAAGGAGCGGAACTGGGCAGAGCGCTCGTCATTTCAAATGAGATATACAAAGAGATAATCCCCCGCGAACTTACCTCCGTTATGCAGGATAATATGTCCGCGGAGCCGGCGCAACTCTGGTACGTGAACGGGGACGGGACAATGGACATGAGCAAGCTGCTCCGCGAATTTCAACAGTTTTTCCGTGAAAACTCTGAAAGCTGGCTGGAACGGTTTGATTATAAAGAAGCTGGATTTCAACTGTTGTTGCAGGCATTTTTACAACGAATAGTGAACGGAGGAGGATATATCGACAGGGAATACGCTCTTGGGCGCGGACGTGTTGATCTTCTTGTCCGCTGGCGTTACCCCGGGAATGCCGCAAGTGGAGAGCAAAAAGAACAGCGCATAGTGCTTGAACTGAAGACGATAAGGGATAGAACGCTCAATACCGCCCGTACTTTATCAATGGGGATAGATCAGACGGCGCGCTACGCGGAACGGAGCAACGCAATGGAAGCCCACCTTATAATATGTGACGAGCGTATGGGGCAAAGCTGGGACAATAAAATATACGAGCGTACGGAGCGCATCGGGAACTTTGAATTAAGAGTTTGGGGCTGTTAACGGCAGGAGCGTTAACAGCCTTCATGCAAAAAAAGCCTAAAACGACACATGAGTTGTAAATCTCACCCGAGAATAGCTTCTGTCGCTCCAGGCGTCCTTTCCTTCCCATTTTAAATAGTTCAATCCAAATATCACGTCGCTTCTGTACGCGTACTCAAAGCCGCCGCCATATTGACGGAGTCCCGCGTCAAGGAGCGAATATCCGTCGGCTGCGCTTCCGGTTATGTCGGCGTAATACAGCCATGAGCTGAACTTATCGTTCCATTTCTGATTAGCGCCCACTTTCCACATAGATATGTCATGATTGGTCACGTTGCCAAAAAACGAAACGGGTTCGTATTCCGCATCGCCTAATAATATATTGCTATCTATTCCATCCAGCGCGAAAAATCCGCCGGGCGCCCTCATATATTCCGCATAAAAGCTTGTAAATTTCAGCACGCTTTGATTGATATCCAGCGCCGCCCTCCACGCTATCCCGCCGTCGGGGCGATCCGCGACGCTGCCGCTGCCCCAGAAATTATCGTCGGTCACTGCCCTCTGGTAATATACAATTCCATGGAGTACCGCGCCATCGGATAAATTGTAGTCAAGCCCGAACCAAGAAGTGAAAATATTGTCCCAAGCTTTGCCCTGACCCGTCATCGTCGAGTCCGCGACATTCCAGTCGTCATGAATAAGATACTGGGCGCCTAGTCCGAAACCAAAATCCTGATTGAGCTTTACATCAAGATTTGCGAAAATATTCCACGCTTCCGGAGAATACGGTTTCCATATTCCGCTGTCGTATTTCGTTCCTCCTGCGCCGTCAACATTTCCATGAGCAATATATGTTGTAAAGTTTAAAATAACGAAGTTCACGTCAATTTTTATCATTGGTTGCGGGGCGCCGTCAAACCATCCCCATGTGGAATATCTTCCCATGCCCGGGGTTATATAGGCAAAACGCGCGTCAAGGTCTTCCGCTCCTGCTTTTCCCACAGTTAAAAATGCTCCGAAATATATGGGTATTCTCGTATAGAAATAATACATTTCGTCAAGAGAAGGAACTTGCGCGTCCTCTTTGCTGCTGTAAGACACGCGATGCTGCGATAAAAAATAAGATTCGTTTTTATTCCCGTACCACCGCTCTACATTGAATATGCCCTCTCCAATACCGGTATATCCCATATTCCCGCTGCCCGTGACGCCTATGTTTTCGGTATCTCTAAGTTCGGCATCCATGCGAATGCTGCCGCTAAATCTCCATCCTCCAAGCCGTTCTGTGAATAATGACGCGTCCCCTTCAACACTGTCAAACTTTACTCCTAATGCGTCAAGCTCATCTTTGAATTCAGCCGTAAGCTTCTTCAATGTCTCTGCATCCTGAGCGCCGGCTTTTCTGCTGTCAAAATATGTCATTGCCCTCGCGATTACAGAGGCGGCTTCATATCTTGTCATTGATTGTTTTCCTTTGTATAACCCGTCAGGATATCCGGAAATTATGCCTGCTGAAGCCAGCCTTGATATCGCGTCATATACCCAGCTGCCCTCCGGCACGTCCATAAAAGGGTTCTTTTCACTCGCCGCAAAGACGGGGGAAACAGCGCATGCTGCCATTAATAATGAAATAATTATTGTAATTATTTTTGAACGCACGAACATTTTACCTCTTTCGCAAGAATTAATGTAATTCTATAATATACATCATTTTATTGTTTTTGGAATATATATTTTATTTTTTTGAAAAGAAAAAGATAAAAGACATTAACCACGAACCACACGAAATACGCGAAAAAAGACATGTATGTAGATAATGCAAAAGGTTTTTCGTTTATGGGCGGTTCGGTCGCTCCCGGTCGTCCTGACCTTCGCGACACTAGGTCGTCCTGACCGTCGGTCGCTCCCGGTCGTCCTGACCTTCGCGACACTAGGTCGTCCTGACCGTCGGTCGCTCCCGGTCGTCCTGACCTTCGCGACACTACACTAAATTTTCGAACGATGCCGGGTTGAACGTCGATGAATTCGTAAAAACAGGCAGCCTTTCTGTAACAGTCAGGCTGCCTGAAATACAAAATATGATTTAACCCCAATATTGTCGAATTATTTCTTTCGTCTTTGGCAATTCATTGTTTTTAGCACGGGTCGCCGAGGGCTGCGACCCCTACGCGTCTAATTATAGGCAACCGAAGCGTTTTGTGTCTTTGTCTTTTAACTCCTAACTCCTAACTAATAACTATCTTTACCTTCCTGCAATCATCCTGGTATTACCGGTTTGCGCCGCCTCCAGCTTGAACATTGAGAGCATATCAGTTAAAGTTTTGGCAAACTGAGTCATGGCTTCCGCTTGTTTTGCTACTCCCTCCGTGGCTTGAGCGGTCTCGTCGGTCGCGCGCGAGATATTTTCAACGGTTCCGACCATATTGACCGATGACTTTGTTATATTGTCGATAGCGGTCGCCACTTCCTTGCTGGATGCCGCTTGCTCTTGCGCTACGGCGGCTATATTCTGGATGGAGTCGTTGGCTTTGTTCATCTGATTCAGCGCACTGTTAAGTTCGTCCAGCGCAAGCTCCGCGTGATCGAGCGTAGATACTAGGAGACGACCGGCTTCGGTCGTGGCCTTAATGCTTTCCTGCGCGCCGTTCTGAAGCTCCTGAATTATCTCATTGACGTTCTTGGCCGCTTGCGCGGATTCTTCCGCAAGCTTGCGCACCTCTTCTGCGACGACGGCAAATCCGCGCCCGACCTCGCCGGCGCGGGCGGCCTCGATGGCCGCGTTGAGCGCAAGAAGGTTCGTCTGATCCGCAATCCCTGTGATTACAGAAACGAAGCTGCTGACGTTTTCAACCGACGAAACCAGCTGCCGTGTTTTCCCTTCGCTTTCCTTGGCGTTTTTGTCCACGTTGTGCATTCCCTCTATGACGTTGCGTACTGTCTGAATGGCCTTGTTGGATGCTTCCGTCGTCTGGGAGATAAATGCGGCGCTGTCCGTCGCCGATTGTGCAACGGTGTCCGCTCCGGCGTTCATTTCCTCAACTCCGGCGTTGCTCTCCTCCAGAGCTGAACCGTTGGATTCAGTCAGCACCTTAACTTGAGAGACGGATGCCTTGATTTCTTCCATTGACGCGTTCGTTTCCTCGGAAATAGCGGAAAGATCTCCTGCGCCGTTCGAGAGTTCTTTAGCAATCTCCACGACACGTGTCATTGTCGTGTTTTGTGACCCTATCATGTCGGCCAGGGCCGTTACCATGCTGCCCATTTCGTCCCTGCCATCGTACCTGAAATCCGCCTTTTTGATGGTCAGGTCGCCGTCCCCCGCATTTCTTGCCAGATTGACGATATTGTTGAGCGGTCTGGAGATGCTACGCGCAATGAAGAGCACAATAACTATTGCAAGTAAGACGGCAATGGCCGTCGATATTGCCATTATAATTAAAACCTGATTAAGATATTCAACGTTATCATCGGAAACTTTATCCATACGGTCGACCGCCATGCTGGTGGCGGCGTTTATTTCGGTACTGAGAGAATTCATTATGGGCGCTCTATCCTTGTGAAGTTGAGTAAGTTCTTTAAATGTATTCATGAAATCTATTAGATTGTTCTCGTATACCTTGAAATCCGATATCAGGTCCTCCAGTATTTTTTCATCTTCCTTAGAATTGACGAAAAATGGTTTCAGTTCTTCTACCCCACTCTGCAATTCTTTCACTTTAACTACTATCTCTTGCATGCTCTCAACACCTCCGCCGGCTTGTGCGATGGCAATTGAATACCAGACGTCTCTGCGAACTATCATGACTTTTTCGAGTAGCCTTGCGCCATGATCAAACGCGTCCACCAAGGAAAGTACGCCGTTTGTGTCGGCGCCGTCGCTCAATTTTAAGACGCTTTTTCTCAGGTTATCATGGATTTTAATCATTACATTATCCATGGCGGTGGATGTATCAAAACCCGTTTTAGAGAACACATTCAGCAATGCCTGTTTTTTATCAATTTGGGCAATTATTTTGTTCACATGATCAACATACTTCACCGATAAAGGCGCCACAACATTATTTATGTGAGCCGGCGAGCGCAGTTCCGGGTCCTTTTTATTCATTGCGATCATTTCGTCTTGCTCTTTTAATGTTTTCGCTAATGAAGCCTTGTAATTCGCTATATCATTTTGGTTTTCCGTGTATTGTGCGGTACGCATCGCTAAGAAAACATCATAAGCATCTTTGTTTAGTTCAGTAACCTGATACATCACCGGCGCAATCTTGTCGCTCAGCAAAATGCTTCCGTCCTCCACAATTTTGATGTAATACCATGTCATAAAAGTAGATACCAAAAACACAAATAAAATCAAAGAAAAACCCAAGAATAACTTTTTACTGATTTTTAGATTTCTCCACATCTTAACCATCCCTTCAATTGTGTGCTATAAAATGAAAGCATTGTCTTATTCCGTTTGTGTAAATATCTACATAGTCAACCCGCGATTCATGCCCCGTCGGTAATACTATTTTCCTCATTATTTTCGGATAGTTTTATAAATCTCTCCATATATCAATTTTTAATTTTAGTGTTTTTTATTAAGAGGAAGGTGCAGCGTTTTATTATTTATAGACGAAACAGAGCCCTGTTTATTCATATTTTTGGTATATAATAACCGCTGTTATGCGACATAGCGAGCGAGTCCCGCGATTTAACGATGAAATTTATAAAGTTAAACAGAGAATTATCACTACTTATTTTTGAAATTGTGTGAAAGTTGCTCGCCGACTTTTCAAATACATGTATTTTGAAGTTCAATAAAGGAGGAAGGCTTTTATGGCTTATGATTTTGGGGCGATTGAAAATAAATGGCAGTTAAAATGGGAGAAAGAAAGGACTTTTTACGTCGAAACGCGCATAGGCAAACCTAAGTTTTATTGTCTCGAAATGTTCCCGTATCCAAGCGGCGCACTTCACATGGGACATGTGCGCAATTATTCGATGGGGGACATGCTCGCGCGCTTTATGCGTAAGAAAGGATTCAATGTACTTTACCCGATGGGTTTTGACGCCTTTGGGCTTCCGGCGGAGAACGCCGCGATAAAGTCCAATACTCATCCAAATAAATGGACGCTGAATAATATCGAACACATGACTCTACAGCTCAAACGCATGGGGTACAGCTATGACTGGAATCGCCGCGTAGCTACCTGCCAGCCGGATTATTACAAGTGGAACCAGTGGATATTCCTTCAGATGTATAAGAAAGGGCTTGCGTACCGCAAGATGGCGCCAGTCAACTGGTGCGAAAAATGTTCCACGGTCCTCGCAAATGAACAGGTACAGGACGGGCGCTGCTGGCGCTGCGACAATCAGGCGACAAAGAAAAAACTCGAACAATGGTTCCTGCGCATAACTGATTACGCTCCGGAATTGTACAGCGATATAGACGACAAGCTTAACGGCTGGCCTGATAGAGTACGGACAATGCAGCGCAACTGGATAGGGCGTTCAACTGGCGCCCGCCTCAGCTTCAACGTCCCCGAACTTGACGCGAAGATAGAGACTTACACGACGCGTTTTGACACCATATTCGGGGTGACTTACATAGCGCTTGCGCCGGAGCACGACCTCGTTCAGGAAATCATGAAAAAAACGTCTCCTGAAAAATGTTGCGAGTTGACTCAATTTGTTGAAAAATGTTCCGCCCAGAGCTCAATAGAACGTTCCGCAGCGGGAGGAGAAAAACTTGGGTTCGATACGGGGATTTCCGGTGTAAACCCTGTTACTGGAGAACTTATCCCCATATGGCTTGCGAATTACATACTTATGGATTATGGGACGGGCGCGATAATGGGAGTTCCCGCGCATGACCAGCGCGACTTTGAGTTCTGCCGAAAATTCAATATACCGGTAGTCCCCGTGATAAATCCTGAAGGGGAAGTTCTCGACGGGGAAACTATGAAAGAATCCTTCGTGGATGACGGCATAGTTTGCAACTCAGGAAAATTTAACGGCATGAGG
Source organism: Synergistaceae bacterium (assembly GCA_009783355.1). Classification (GTDB taxonomy): domain Bacteria; phylum Synergistota; class Synergistia; order Synergistales; family Aminobacteriaceae; genus WRNQ01. The sequence goes on along the minus strand of WRHH01000009.1, from coordinate 32,865 downwards.
ACGGGCGACGCTATACCCGCCATGATCAAATGGGGTGAGGAAACCGGAGTGTGCGCGGCCGAAGTGAATTTCCGCCTTCGCGACTGGCTCGTCTCCCGCCAGCGTTACTGGGGCACCCCAATCCCCATAGTTTATTGCGATAAATGCGGAATAGTTCCTATTCCAGAGGATATGCTCCCCGTTGAACTTCCGCTTGATATTCAACTTCTTGCAGGCGGCGGAACACCTTTACCCTCCGCTTCGGACTGGGTAAATACCGCGTGCCCTGTCTGCGGCGCCCATGCAAGGCGCGAGACGGACACTCTTGATACGTTCTTCTGTTCATCGTGGTATTTCCTGAGATATTGTTCCCCCGGACGCCGGGACGTCGTTTTCGACGCGCTGGACACGGACTACTGGATGGCTGTAGATCAATATATTGGAGGAATTGAGCACGCATGTATGCACCTCATATATGCCAGATACTTTACAAAATTCCTGAGGAACATCGGGATGCTGCGCGTAGACGAGCCGTTCGAAAACTTGCTGACTCAGGGAATGGTCATTAAGGACGGCGCAAAAATGTCCAAGTCGCTGGGGAACGTCGTCGACCCGACGGAAATAGTTAATCGTTACGGAGCTGATACCGTAAGGCTCTTTATTCTTTTCGCAGCGCCGCCGCAGAACGATCTTGACTGGTCGGAACAGGGAGTTGAAGGAGCGCATAGATTTCTCAATCGCGTGTGGCGGGCGGTTGAAGAGAACCTTGACGGGCTTACCGGCTATTCTGATACAGTTCCTGTGTCTTCGCTTGCGAGCAGTGCTCAGAAAGACTTTAAGCGTAAAATACATACTACCATACTCGACGTGACAAGGGACATCGTGGAAGAGAAACAGTTCAATACCGCAGTCGCCCGCATGATGGAGCTTGTCAACGCAATATATGCGTTTAAGCCCTCCGATTCAAACGATTGGAAACTGATGAGGGAAGCTGTTTGCGTTCTTCTCAATTGCCTTTTCCCGTTCTGCCCTCATATTACATCCGAACTCTGGCAGATGCTTGGGAATGCAAGCCAGCTTGATTCTGAACTAATACCGGAATGCGACGGCGCCGCTCTTGTAGTTGACGAAGTTACGATTGTGGTGCAAATAAACGGCAAAGTAAGGGAAAAGCTGACTTTACCGGCAGGGCTTGAAAAACGCGAACTGGAAAAGAGAGTCACGGAACATCCGGACGTTGCCTCGCGAATTGAAGGCAAGGAAATAGCAAAGATAATCAGCGTTCCGAATAAACTCGTGAATATTGTAATTAGTGACGAGTGACGAGTGACGAGTGGCGAGAGAAAGGCAAAAGACTTCAAGTTGCCAAAGGTAGTTTTGTAGGGCGGCTTGTGCCCCAGTGCCAGAAACTATGAACTGCCAAAGATCAGACCGTATAGGGATGCACCTGTGAGCGGGACCGTGCCGATAACGATGATATCGCTAATTGGTTCCCTGACGACCGGCAAATCAATGTCTATTACGTGGGTCGAACGTGGGCGCCACCCTTACTGAAACAACACGGTCAACCTTGATAACGGAGACCGTATGGACAGAACAACGTCATGACATATAAAAGCTTGATAGCACTAAATTAATATATTTAAACAGAAATATTTAATAACAATAATAAATTAAACCTACAAAGCCAATACTGTTGTCATAACATATTAATTAGAAATGGGGTAACAAAGTGGAGCGAGAGAAGCTGACTGACTTTATAAATAACAATAACAATAACAATGAATTTCATGTAAATAGAATAAATTCATTGTTAGAAATAAATAAAGATAATACAAGATACATAATTGCGATAAAGTCTGGCCCAAATTTGGGTAATAGCAGTCAAATTAAAAAAATGAAAGATTTAAAACAAAGAACTCATCACTTTCAATTTGGCAAGTGGGTAGTAATGAATACTTTGCCTTTGTCTTTGTCTTTGCCTTTGTCTCGCCACTCGCCACTCGCCACTCGCCACTGTATTTAGACATGCCGCACTTGTGCGTTATACCTGCGGGAATTGCTCAAAGGAGGCAGCTGGCTGAATATATTTCGTCCTACAGTCAACGCGGATACTCTTATGCTTCCCGCGTTGACGCCAAGGCGGGAGCGAGCTCTTCTGACGTCCGGGAAGTCTCGTGGAGTTCCGTTTTGGCCGCTTCCCGCAGCGGAGGACTGTTTGCTGAAAAACAACTTTTTGTAATTGAATCTGCTGAAAGTTTAGGAGAGTTTCCAGAGGAACTGGAACAGTATTTGGACTCCGCTGCCAAAGCAGATAGCGTTGTTGTGTGCGTTTACGCCGCTGAAGGCAAAGGCGGCGGCGCTGCAAAAGTCTTCCCCCAATCTGCGCTTAGTAAAATTGAATTTGCCGCAAAGGAGGAGGCAGTTCCTCCTTGGAAGCGAAAGGACTGGGTTATTCGCTTATCTAAGGAATTGGGCGTATCAATATCCTATGAAGCAGCCGCCCTTTTAGCGGAATCAATAGACGAACAGGAAGAGCTTCGGGGAGAACTGGTGAAACTTGCGGACTATTCAAGACCGCGCCAGATATCTTTGGAGTTGGTGAGGCAGCTTTCCTTTGACGAAGGAGGAAGCTCGATGCTGAAGTTCCTGGACGGTTTCTCACAAGGAAAAGCCGAAGACGTGATTTCAAGCCTCAAATACCTGAAACAAGACGCCTCGCCATTGCCAATGATAACTGCGCTTTCGAACAGGCTGCGCCCTGCTCTATACATCACGCTTTACAAAGATGAACAAGCAGCCCTTGCAGCGCTCGGCGTCCGCGATTACGCCGCGCGCATGGCCAAACAGGCGTTAAAAATTTATGGAAAGCCAGCCATTCAAAAATTCATGTTGGAACTAACGCGCCTATCGTATATGGAGAAAACAAATTACGCAGAAGGCTGGGTTGGATTCGAAACAGCTTTGTGCTTGTTCTTATGTTATTCTTAACTTAATGACATTGCGCATTTGCCTTCTCAGCCCGATAATAAATCCATGAAGGAATGGACAACGTTTATTTGCTTTCCCCAATATTTTCACTCTCGCGAAAGTTGAGTTATAATAATTGGACTTCGAAAAATCGTCCTTTTTTGACGTTGGGAGGGAACTGCGATGATAGATATCAATTCATTGATGAGGGCATTGCCGGTTTATGGACTTAAATCACAAATATTGGCGTACATATCAGGATTTCCGAGACCCGGGAAGACGTGGGTTAGCGTTATTTGTTTTCTGGAACCGCCCGCAGGCCGACATGAACCATATGTCGAACCCGTCGATTTTATGCAGCGCATCTTCATCCATGAAGGAACGAATGCTGACGAAGCCTTAAATTTGGCGACAGACCAATATAGCAAACTCCGCGAGAGCTTGAGCATATTTGAAAGACCTGTTCTTTACAAGCTTGGTTTTGAATCTGGCGCAACTGAGCACGTCCCTGTCGCGGTGTTGCTGAAGCACATGAATGAAAATAAATTGGCGTCCGATCACCTTATAGATTTTTTCAGAAAAGCTTCCGAGGTCACGCAATTGCTGCCGTTGTTCGATGATTCAGAAGGGCGCCATTTTTGTCATAGGCTTATTGACCTGCCTGACGCTCCATTCCCAAGAGTAATGATTGAGTTCGATCCGGTTCCCTGGGTATACGATAAAAATGACGAACAGATATTTTGGGCATGGAGGGAAGCAATTAAACCCATAGCGGAATCTTTAGAAGAAGAACTGGGAGAATCCGTTTACGAATTTGCTGATATGGAGCATGAGCTTCACGATAGCGTTCACAGATTTTTGAAATTACACTGGATCTGTTCATACGCGCCAGATTCCTCATACGTTCGCTACCTGATGGAAGTGAGCGGCGCTGAGAATGTTGACGAATTGAAAGCAGCGCTGATTTCCCCTGCTAATTATGCGCATCCGTTTATGATGTACTTTCCGATTTGTTACATTGAAGCCAGCGCGTGCGATTTGATGACGTATTTACCGCCGGGGAAACGTAAAAAAGTTGGCGTCGTTTTCACCACAAAGGCCGCGCGGTCAGTAGCAGAACAGATTATTTTACAGCTAATCGGAGCGGATGTGATTATAGCGGCGCCTAACGAGTTGTTATATGACGCCGGTATTCCAGGAAGCTCAAATGAAGACAGTTCTTTAAAGCCATTTATGCGCTTTTGCCATCATTTAGGCGATGTATTTTTGCATAACAGGGCAATAGAGCATCCCATAACTTTTTTGGGGCAAATAGACGAATTATACGTTGTCGCCGAAGGAAAATCGCAATTGCCAAATCCCGGATTCGATCTTAAACTTTCCTACTCCATTGAAGAATTGCTTTGGAAAGCCCTGGAATTAGAAATACCGACAAAATATTATGGTGTAGACGGTTACTCTTGGGATAACCCGGAAACATATTTGGAAAATCGCGGCGCCCCCAAGCGCGTTGCCGACAAGGATGAAGCAAGAAAAGAGCACACGTCCAGACTGACCGTGGTGCGACTTGATTTCGAATTGAGCAGCAGCGGACTTTTGGACGAACAGGGACGAATGATTTCATACGATAACATAGACATTCCCTTGTCGCTTATTCGCCGCATAATCGACTGGCATGAAGAATTCGACAAGATAGCGGGCGAGGCTACTTCGGAAGCAGTTCACGGCGACGAGCGGAAAGAGAGGCGTGAGCTCGAAAAACACGAAATTGCTTTGGAATTGCAGAACGCTCTCGGTTCTGATACAGTTGTTCAGGTAAATACCGGACAAGGTTGGACTTCGATTAAGTCAGGGATGGAAAACGCTCCTTAATATTACTGACTTTAGACGAAGACCCCGTTGCCGCACACAACGGGATAAGGCAAATAAACGCTTTGGACTGGCTGCTATATACGGGTTAATCGAAAAATATGCAAAAATTCTTTCAGTCCCTGTTGAAGAATTTGTGAAAACGGCGCGTTTGCCTTCTCGGCCCGATAATTAAGCCATGGTGGAATTGACAGCGTTTTCTTGACTGACTTTTTCTCGTTCGCCTGTCGGTATTCGTCCGTATCGGCGGCAACCAGCGTGAGGATTTCGCCGGGCTCAAGCGGCAACGACTCAGACTCGGGCGGTATCGGACAGGAATTATTCTCTGCGTTCCAAAACTACATTTCTATCGCGTCTTTTGCCATAAACAGCGCGTCGGCCATATCTTCGCCATATGTGTGGCGCCCGGGTAAATCGGGAACAGTAACGCCGATTTTGCCGTCGTCTGGATATAGAATAGCCGGATAAACGTATTTCATTTTGACGCCTCTTTTAAATCTATTTCACAAAGAGCACAACTCATTTTAATATAAAAACAACCAATGGAATTATCAGTCCAATGTATATTTGCATTATAAATCAATATAATTCATATTCTGTTTAATATTTGATTTATGTTGCAATATACTATTGACATTACCTTATTTTGGCAATATAGTTGTGTTGGAGGGATGACAAATGATATTGCGCGGCGAATACTTAAAACAGCTTATCAGTTTTCGCGATAAACAGCTTATTAAGGTAATCACGGGTATCCGGCGATGCGGAAAATCCACGCTGCTTGAATTATTCCGCGACGAATTGCTGAAAAGCGGCGTGACCGAGCGGCAAATAACCGCAATTAATTTCGAGGACGCCGAATTTGAACGCCTGACTGAGCGCAAAGCATTATATGGCTACATCAAGGAACGATTGATTCCGGACAAGGTGAACTATATCTTTTTGGATGAGATACAACACGTCCAAGAATGGCAGCGAACGGTTGACAGTTTGTTCATAAAAAAGAATTGCGACGTCTACATAACCGGCTCAAACGCCTGCCTGCTTTCAGGCGAGCTCGCGACATTACTTTCAGGGCGCTATGTGGAAGTAAAAATGCTGCCTCTGTCCTTTTCGGAATATGTATCAACCTTTCCCGAACGCTCGGATTTATCGAGAAAATACAACTCATATCTGACCAACAGTTCCTTTCCGTATACGCTTGCTCTAAGCAACACAAAGGATATTCGCGCGTATCTGGACGGCATATATTCTTCCGTTTTGTTGAAAGACGTGGTCAAGCGGAAGAAAATAGCCGACGTTTCCGTACTGGAAAGCGTGATACGGTTCATGTTCGACAACATAGGAAATTTGTGCAACGCCAAGAAAATTGCGGATACCCTGACTTCCGGCGGACGAAAGATTTCGGTTCACACGGTGGAAGCATATCTGGCCGCGTTGTGCGACAGTTTCATCCTATATAAATCCGGGCGCTATGACGTGAGAGGAAAGCAATATTTGAAGACCGGAGAGAAATACTACATTGCGGATATGGGGCTCCGTCATTATTTGCTGGGGCCGCAGAAAGCGGATATGGGGCGCGCGCTTGAAAATGTAGTTTATCTTGAACTGCTGCGGCGCGGGTACGACGTGAGGATAGGAAAAGTCGGAAGCTCGGAAGTGGACTTCATCGCCGCAAACGAGTGGGGCGTCGAATATTATCAAGCAGCTCTGACTGTCCGCGATGAAAACACGCTCTTCCGTGAACTTAAACCACTTGACAGCATAAGAGACCACAACCCCAAATTTTTACTGACTTTAGACGAAGACCCCGTTGCCACGCACAACGGAATAAAGCAAATTAACGCCTTAGACTGGCTGCTTGGATAACTCTGCTATCATGAAGAATTCAACTGCAGTTGCTAATATCAGCTCTGATGTTATCAACATTTTGGGGCTAGGGATAATATCTGCACCTATTTTATTTGGGCAAAGCAACAGAGAGCACATTGAAAAAAATCATCCGGCTACATTTGCAAAATATAGTCGAATCTTTGATTCGGTTATTTCAAGCGTACTCAAAAATCCAGATTACGTAGGGAATCGCGATGGCGCAATTGAGTACGTCAAAATTATGCCCGATGGAGAAATTCTTAAAGTGGCAGTCAGATCAAGCAAAAATGGCGTTTATTTTGCTCGGACTATGTATCCGATTCAACAGGAAGAACTTGACAGATTTCTATCAAAAAACACGCTTAAAAAAGTGTCTGTATTGACAAAACAAGTAAAACAAGTAAAAATATGAATAACGGATCCTAGAGGACGGAACGGGCAGCCGTCGCCCCCATTTATGGGTAGGAGATGCGGGAAGGCCACCCCGCCTGGATCCAAAATATTATTGTTATCGGGCGGGAGATTATCCCGCTCTTTTTATTATTTTAAATGGAGTTGCGAGATGTTATTATATTTTCAATTGAACGAATTAATGCTATTATTTGAGAAACACCGAAGATGAAACATAGCTATCCAAAACTGGCAGCAACAATGCTTTCTCCTGATGTTATTTTAGTATATGTGGTGGATGATAATTATGGAAACAATTCTTGAAAAGAAAAACGTTTATGTTGCCGACGATGCAACTATAAGGCAACCTACCGTTGTAAAAAAAGACTTTTTTATAAGCTATAACAAAAATGATGAAGTACATGCAAAATGGATTGCAGGTATTTTAGAAGAAAATGGTTACGAAACCTATATTCAAGCATGGGATTTTCGCCCCGGATGTAACTTTACTTTGGAGATGCATAAAGCAGCTGAATACTCAGAGAAAACGATAATTGTTTTATCCACTCATTATTTGGAATCTGAATACTGTCAACCAGAATGGACAGCTGCCTTTTGTTCTGACCCTACCGGAGCTGAAAGAAAATTGATTCCGATAAGAATTGCTGATGTAAAACTAACAGGTTTACTTAAGTCCATTATTTATATTGATTTGTTTAATAAAAATGAGGAAGAAGCTAAAAAAGCAGTTCTTGAAGGTGTTCAAAAAGAAATACCAAGAACCAAACCTCTATTTCCTTCTTGTGAAATACCCCAAAACAATCAGAATTGTACGAATGCTGTAAAAATCGTTGACAACGAGAAGAAAGCTCCGACAACCCCCGCAAAATGTGTTACGAGGTCAAAACCGCTCCCTGCGTCGCAGTTCTTTTGCGGAAGAGATGAGAAAATTGCTGAGATTATAAACGAACTTGAAAAGGAATCCCGCATTCACTTGAGCGCAATGGGGGGCATGGGGAAATCTGAGATATGCAGGCGCCTTTTTCATGACGCCGAAAAGGAAGGCTTGCCCGGGATTGAGGCCATCGGGTGGCTGAATTTCAATGAAAGCATTTCAATGACATTTTATGATCAAATTGAAGAATTGCCAAAATTGGACGATTCTGAGAAACCCGATAATTACTTTCTTCGCGTGAAAAAATATTTAAGAGAACAGGGTAGTAAACTTTTATTGTTTATCGATAATGCGGATGAACTTTCTGAAAAGGACATTGATCAGATTTTTGAACTTGATTGTAAGGTAGTGATTACATCACGCATTCAAGAGATCAATAGAATTAAGCCCATTGATATAGATCCTCTTTATAGGGATGATTGTATCGAACTATACAAAATATACAGCCGCAACAAAGGCAGCGCAGCTGACGACAAAGTACTGAAAATAATAGAACTGGCGGGCAGACACACCCTGACGATAGAGCTGCTTGGTAAAACGCAATATGCATCAAAGTTATCCGAAGAGGAATTGTTGATCAGGTTGCATGATAAAGGCTTTGATCTTTCGGGAATCACTGAAAAAATTAATTACAAGCATGATCGTGGACATAATGAAGCAGATGATGTGAACAGTTATAAAAAGACATTTATGGAGCACCTGTTGAAAGTGTTCGATATAGCTGGCATAACGGACGAAGAGCAACTAAAGATACTTCGTTTATTCTCACTTTTGCCTCAACTTGCAGTGAGCGGGGAAAACACAAAAAAGTGGTTCGAGCTTGAAAATCTCGATAAAACAAATGAGCTACAGGAAAAAGGATGGCTGCAAGAATCAACGGACTTTGAAGACAGAAATGGTTATTCGATGCACCCCGTATTAGCTTCCGTTATAAAGCATAAATTAGGACCAACATGCGAAAACAGTTCTTGCCTGATAAAATCTTTAGCGAGCGCTCTTATATATGAAGTTACAGAAGTGTTCACAAAAGCACTGCCTGTACTTCAACACGCAAAATCAGTCGCTGATTATTTCTACGATATAGAAGATAAAAGTTTAGACTATTCCCTTTTAACTTTGAGAATTTCTGGCATTTATAATTCACTTGGCAATTATCCTGCTGCTTTGCACTATATCAAAAAGGATTTAGATATCAGCGAGAAGGTACTGGGCAAAGAACACCCCTCAACCGCAACCACTTACAATAATATTGCGGTGGTCTACGATAACCAAGGCGATTACGCCAAGGCTCTTGAGTGGTATCAGAAGGCTTTATATATCAGCGAGAAGGTACTGGGCAAAGAACACCCCTCAACCGCAACCACTTACAATAATATTGCGGGGGTCTATAAAACCCAAGGCGATTACGCCAAGGCTCTTGAGTGGTATCAGAAGGCTTTATATATCAGCGAGAAGGTACTGGGCAAAGAACACCCCTCAACCGCAACCACTTACAATAATATTGCGGGGGTCTACAAAACCCAAGGCGATTACGCCAAGGCTCTTGAGTGGTATCAGAAGGCTCTATATATCCGCGAGAAGGTACTGGGCAAAGAACACCCCTCAACCGCGACCACTTACAATAATATTGCGGCGGTTTATAATAAACAAGGCGATTACGCCAAGGCTCTTGAGTGGTATCAGAAGGCTTTAGATATCCGCGAGAAGGTACTGGGCAAAGAACACCCCTCAACCGCAACCACTTACAATAATATTGCGGGGGTCTACTCAAAACAAGGCGATTACGCCAAGGCTCTTGAGTGGTATCAGAAGGCTTTAGATATATGCGAGAAGATACTGGGCAAAGAACACCCCTTAACCGCGGCCACTTACAATAATATTGCGGTGGTCTACAAAACCCAAGGCGATTACGCCAAGGCTCTTGAGTGGTATCAGAAGGCTTTAGATATATGCGAGAAGGTACTGGGCAAAGAACACCCCGATACCGCGGTCACTTACTATAATATTGCGTTTGTTTACAATAAACAAGGCGATTACGCCAAGGCCCTTGAGTGGCTTCAGAAGGCTCTGTATATCCGTGAGAAGGTACTGGGCAAAGAACACCCCTTAACCGCAACCACTTACAATAATATTGCGGGGGTCTACTCAAAACAAGGCGATTACGCCAAGGCTCTTGAGTGGTATCAGAAGGCTTTAGATATCCGCGAGAAGGTACTGGGCAAAGAACACCCCTCAACCGCGACCACTTACAATAATATTGCGTTTGTATACTCAAACCAAGGCGATTACACCAAGGCTCTTGAGTGGTATCAGAAGGCTTTAGATATCCGCGAGAAGGTACTGGGCAAAGAACACCCCTATACCGCGGCCACTTACAATAATATTGCGGGGGTATACGATAACCAAGGCGATTACGCCAAGGCTCTTGAGTGGTATCAGAAGGCTTTAGATATCTGCGAGAAGGTACTGGGCAAAGAACACCCCGATACCGCAACCACTTACAATAATATTGCGGGGGTCTACAAAACCCAAGGCGATTACGCCAAGGCTCTTGAGTGGTATCAGAAGGCTTTAGATATCCGCGAGAAGGTACTGGGCAAAGAACACCCCTCAACCGCAACCACTTACAATAATATTGCGGGGGTCTACGATAACCAAGGCGATTACGCCAAGGCTCATGAGTGGTATCAGAAGGCTTTAGATATATACGAGAAGGTACTGGGCAAAGAACACCCCTATACCGCGACCATTTACAATAATATTGCGGGGGTCTGCAAACATCTGAAGGATTACGCCAACGATCAGGAGTGGCGTAAGAATGCTATGAAAACATATGAGAATCTGGATGAAGGGCATTCATTAAAGATGACGGTATTGGAACAATACCCGTAGAGTTATTGAAATCCAGAAATAACTGTGTTACACTCACTTATGCAGGAAGATCGGGCGTTCCCTTTGGATAGCCAAAGGAGTATCCTGTGAATGATAACATAACGTCCGGTGGGATTTCCCACCGGATATTTTTATTTATTGCGTTTATCATGGTTTTACGCATGGGCGTTGCACGCAACGCCCCTACGGTCTGTCTTTTGTCTTTGTCTTTGTCTTTGTCTTTGTCTTTTCAATTCGGAATTCCGAATTCCTAATTTAATCCGCTCTTCCTACCAATATATCCTCCAAAATATTTCCGTTTACTATATGGCTTGAAACCAAGCGCGCGGCGTCCTCGACTTTGACCGGGCCGTAAGTTATTCTGGGCTGCCCTTCGCGAATAATGTCGACAAGCGGTTCCTTCTGGCACATTCCTATGCACCCTGTGGTCTCAATTGAGACATCCTTTATTCCGCGTTTTTGCAACTCTTCCATTATTGTTTGCATAACATTCCTTGCTCCCGCAGCTATTCCGCAGGTACCAAGACCTACGATAACACGCGTGCGTCCTTCCGAACGAGCTGACGTCTGGTCGCTGGCAGTCTCCTTTATTTTGCGCAGATCAGCCAGATTAGTTATCTTTGCCATGTAGAATTCCTCCTCTACTTATACTCATTGAGTATCTTCATAACCGAATCAACTTCAAGCCTGCCATGGGTGTTTGTGTTTACCATAAGCACTGGCGCAAGGCCGCAGGCGCCAAGGCACGCAACCGGCTCAAGGGTGAACAGCAGGTCGCTTGTCGTACCGTTGTCTTCAACTCCAAGCGCTTCTTTGAATTTATTCATTATCTTAAGGCTTCCGCGCACGTGACATGCAGTTCCGCGACAAACGCGAACGATATTCTTTCCGCGCGGTTTGAGATGGAATTGCGCATAGAATGTAGCAACCCCATAAATCTCAGCAAGCGGTAATTTCAGCTCCTCTGAAATTGTCTCCATCGCTACCAGCGGAAGATATCCAAGTTCCTCCTGCACTTTCTGTAAAATCGGGATAAGTCCGCCCTTCTTACCTTTCCAAGGCTCGACAACACTTTGCGTTTTCTGACGCATTAATTCTGCCTCCATATGCCCATACGCTCCCCTCGAAATATATTGCGATTATATAAATTTTAACATAAAAAACAGGGATTAGGGATTAGGGATTAGGGATTAGAAAAAAACTTAAAAAACTAAAACGCTGGATTGCTTCTTACGCCGTTAGCGCTTTACATCAGCAATTCAAAATCACTAGCACGGGTCGTCCATGGGTGCGACCAACAGGGATTAGGGATTAGGGATTAGAAAAAAACTTAAAAACTAAAACGCTGGATTACCATGAAACGATAGTACCAAAATACCAAAAACCACTGGATTGCCGCGCCGCAAAATACCTATCGCTTCGCTGGCACTTCCGTCGCGTTGCTCCTCCTGAGACGCGGGCGTAAAGAGCGGCTTCGCCGAGGCGCAAAGACGAGAGGTTTTTTGACTGGTTGCTCTTAACTTAATGACATTGCACTCCACACTCCACACTGTTTTTAGCAATTCCCTGCTCAATCAAAAAAGCTATCCTTTCATAGTTAAGCTCCCTTGCCACTTCCCGGCGGAAGACGCCTGAGCCGCATATTCCCTTCAGCAATCCGGCAAGCAGGCGTTTTACCATAATTACGGCTACTCTTGGGCCAGCGAGCTCGCTCACGTCGCGCCCGAATTGCGCCAGTAACGACAGTTGTTCTTTCGCGGGGGGATACGACGGGTCGCTGCGGAATATAAACGGATTTGCAAGCGCGCCTCTTGCCGCCATTACGCCTACGCAACCGGCGTCAAGGTAAACTCGCGCGTCCTCATGAGCGTACACGTCCCCGCTGCCCGATATTTTGCCGGGGAACGCCCGGGCTATGCCGCACACAATCTCTTTGTCGGCAATTCCGTCATAACGCTGCGCAGGAGTTCTTCCATGCAGACAAACGTTATCCGCCCCGGCTTCAATAAGCCCTTCTATGAACTGATATGTTGTCAAACAGTTTTTTTGCGGAGTTTTGCGTACCTTTACCCAAACAGGAAGCCCGATTTTCTTTAGCTCCTTAACCATAGAGAAAGCAATTTCAGGGTATTCAAGAAGCTTTGCTCCTGCTCCTCGTTTTTGCACTTTCGGCATAGGACACGCCATATTAATTCCGAGGGCGTAGAACGAAGCCGCGCCGTTTTGCAGCTTATTTGTCTCAGAAACGGCAAGGGCAAAATCAGCAGCTCGGACAAGCGAATCCGCATCTCCTGCGAATAATTGAAGGACGACCGGCGACTCGCCGGGCAAAATTTCCAACATGCTCTTGGTCTTCTTGTTCTTGTACAGCAATCCCGAGGCGCTCACCATCTCGGTATGCGTAATTTCAGCGCCAAGACGCGAAAAGAACAGCCTTACAGGAGGTATAGTGACGCCTGCCAGCGGAGCTAACCATAAAGCAAGCTTCCCGCCGTCTTCTGAACATTGATCTCGTTCATTAGCCGTAGGGGTCGCACCCCTGGGCGACCCGTGCAACAAAGCAAGTTTCCCGCCGTCTTCTGAATATCGAGCTCGTTCAATAACGGTATGGGTTGCGCCCCTGAGCGACCCGCGCGGCTCCCGCAGCTTCGCCGCTCCTGATGTTTCCGTTTCGTAAGATGAATTCTCCGTGTATTCTTCAGGCATTTCGTTCGTAAATTATCCTTAATCCCTCTAATGTCAGCCAGGGGGAGACTTCATGAATCGTTTCCGTGTAACGGGACATAAGGCTTGAGTGTCCGCCGGTCGCTATAACGCGGCAATCCGTCGTTCCGAGCTCATCCTTTATCATTGAAACTATCCTGTCAGTCATACCTGCGTTGCCATACAACACTCCCGATTGAATTGCCTCGATAGTGCTCTTGGCTATCACTGACGAAGGTGCTTCGAGAGCGACCTGCGGCAGTTTTGCCGTCTTTCCGAATAGCGCCTCAATTGAAGTCATGAGCCCCGGGCATATCACGCCGCCGATATACGCCCCGTCCTTCGATATGACGTCGAAAGTTATGGCAGTACCGTAATCTATAACTATAACAGGTTTTCCGATTCCATACTTTGAAACCGCCGCGACAGAATTCACCAGGCGATCTGCTCCGACTTCTTTAGGCGCCGAATACTTCACCTCAATTCCAAGATCAAGCTCAATTGAAACTTTCATGCAGTCAACGTTGAAATAGTCTTTTACCGCATCAATTATCGGGCTGTCTAAGGCCGGAACCACGCTTGACATGATGGCGGCGTTAATATCCTGCGAGGAGATATCTGCCGATTTTACTAAACTAGTCAACAGCAGACCTATTTCATCCGATGTATGCCGAAGAGAAGTTATTCTCCAGTGGTGCAAAAGCTTCGTTTCAATCATATCGTAAATCCCTATAACCGTTGTGCTGTTGCCCACATCCAGAACAATAAGCATTTTTTACCGCCCTCCATTTATTTTATTGATGAAATAATTTCCGCCAATGCGTTATAATACTACATAGAAGTTAATAATCAAAATAATGCAAAGGGATGATGCAGGTTGAAACTTCCGAGAGTTATAATTGCCGGAGAACACAAGCCCGGATTCGTTCCTCCAAGTATTCTTCTCACAGCAGCAATGAAACGCAGCGGAATTCCTCTGCACATTTTTTATTGCGGCTACAATCCTGTTGATGTATGCCTGTTACAATCCATTGAAGAAGATCTCATAACTGTAATAAATTTGAAGACCTGCACAAACATCAAAATGGTCAAAACACTCTTTGAGACAAATGCCTGGCAAGACTGCCTTAATGTAATTGTTTGCGATTTGGGTGTAAGAGGAGAAACGACTAAAGACTGTTATACGGATTCAACCGCGTCAGAATTGGCTTCCATGTTGGATTGTTCTATCGTAATTTGCTGTTACGCTGAAAACAATCCGCGCCCCGCTATAAAAATAATTGGAGATATCTGCGCTGCTCTTGAATCAAAAAAGAATAACTTACGCATAGACGGAGCAGTATTCGTCAATCCGTTCGACCAGCATTCATTTCAATTATTTGAGAATAACGTCGGGATAAACTTCAGGTGGTCAACTTTCGGTTATATACCAAGCGAACTCGAACCTCCCATCCCAACTTTAGAAGCTTTATCATCCGCAGATTCTTATACAAGAGGAACTTTTTCAATACAAGCCGCAGCATCCAGAATATCTCAACTGCAGGGACAGATAGACTATTTAGCTCTCGAGGCAATAGGAAAATATAATCAGGACTGGACGTCGGCAGGAAGCATATCGCGTTTCCAGAAAGCCATATTGCCAAAAGTTGCAATAATTGACAGCCTCGCTCTGGCGGGAGAGGGAAACAATGCTGAACTGCTTTTCAATGCTTTGGGCTGCCAAGTGTTTTATATCACGGCAGAAGATATATTGTCGCAAAATTTCGATATGTATTATTTCCCTGACGGATTAGGATACATTGCTATTGATTCATTTAGATCAGCGAAAAATTTTACCGCATTAATGAAAAATGTTGTTTTAAATAAAAAGATTATCTTCGCAAACGGAGCGTCCGGGCTAGTATTTGGAGAAAAATTCATCAATCCCGACGGTTCGGAAGCTCAAGGTCTGGGGATTTTACCGCTCACTGGAAATTATAATTCTTTGTCGTCCGTAGACAACCCCACGCCTGTAACTTGCAGCAGCTTGAAAACGCATGGATTATTGCTGGAAGGAGACGAAAAAATAAACGCGTATATGCTGCCAAGAATAAGTATGGAATCCCAATCAAAAAGTTTACGCTGCTCTCTGCCCGCAACAGGAAACAGCTTGGGAAGCACAGGATATGAAGAAATTAACACAATTATTGCCGGTGTATGGATAGATCTATGGAGTAATATCGATGTAATAAGGCGGCTGTTTTATGCTACCTGATTTTGATTTATAATTTTGTTGATTGCAGCGATTTCATAAGCTCATTGATAGTCTCGGCGGCCTTGTCATAATCAAAAGAGAGTACTACATCGCGAATGCCCGCCAACAATGCGTCGACTTTAGTATTATATGTAACGCCCGATAGCTCATTTACTATTTGCTCGGCTGTTTCGGCATGAAAATCACTGCAGGCGGAAAGCAGTTGTTTTAGATTACGTTTCAGTTCTTTTGGAGAGATTTTCCTTTTATATGTTTTGCATGAAATTGATTTCATCAGTTCTGTACTCTTAAGTCTTAGGTTCAGCTGTATCAAAGCACTGCAAAAGTTATTCGTATCGTTGATGCATTTATCAATATCGCCTCGTATGGCAGCCTGTTCTAAACTTAAAGCCCAGTCAGACATGAATTGATTGCCGATATTGGCGAATACGGTTTTGAGTCCATGTATTTTGATGGTGTAATCTCTCCATTGCCCGCTGCCAACATATTTTTTTAATGCGCTTACATCCATGCCGGCGCTGTTGCAGAACTGCCACAGAATGCTTCTATATAGTTTCTTATCGCCTTTTATCCGCGAGAGCCCGTCCGCAACGTTCAAGTCCTTGATTTTTACCAATTCTTCCAGCATTTTGTATGACACGGGTTCCTCGTCAGGCGTCGCAGGAATTTCCTCTTCTGATTTCTGTTCCAAGATTTTTTCGTTTGGCAGCCAGCGCAGAAGCGCTTGGTTAAGCTCGTTGCCGTTAATTGGCTTTGAGACAAAATCATTCATTCCACAACCATAAAACAGTTCTTTTGCGCTGTCAATTGCGTTAGCCGACAATGCGATGATCGGCAGATTGCTGTAATACTCTCCTTCCAGCTTTCGTATAATTTTCGTGGCTTCAACGCCGTCCATATCGGGCATCATATGATCCATAAACACTAAATCATACTTGTTTGCCATGACCATTTCAACGGCTTGTATCCCGTTGCTTGCTTCATCAGGTACAATGCCGTGCCGCGCAAGCAAGCCAAAGGCTACTATGATATTCCCCGCATTATCATCCGCTACCAGCACCTTTGCATCCGGTCCTGCCATAACGCGCTTTATTTCGCCCGGGGACTCAATTTTATCAAGGTTACCTTTGATAAGAGGCAATGAGAAAGAAAACACCGAACCTTTGTTGTACTCGCTTTGAAATTTTATATGCCCTCCCATCATTTCAGCCAGGCGCTTCGCAATGGGTAGTCCCAGGCCGGTACCTGTTATTCCGCGGTTCTTTTGCAAATCGAATTGTTCAAACTCATAAAATATACTGGCCGAGTCTTCTTCTTTTATACCTATACCGCTATCCTCAACGGTAAAGACTATATATTCTTTTTCATCCTCAATAACGCTGTCCACATTGAACTCCACATAACCATTCCGGGTATACTTTATTGCGTTTGAAAGCAGGTTTGTAATTACCTGGCCTATTCGCAACTCATCTCCTTGCACCGCGCGCGGTAAATCCGCAGCGAAGTTGCTTTTGAACGCAAGATGTTTTGATTCGGCTAAAAACTTGTGACGAGAGGCCAAGTCGTTGAAAAACGTGAACAGGTTAAAGTGTATGGGTAAAAACTCAAGCTTCCCTGACTCTATTTTATGAAAGTCAAGAATGTCGTTGATTATCTGTAATAGGACTGAAGACATACGTTTTACATCTTTTATGTAGTTCTGTTGCTCTGCGTCTAAATTATTTATGCGCATGAGATCCAAGAGGCCAATTATCGTATTCATTGGTGTTCGTATTTCATGGCTCATTGAGGCTAAAAACTGGCTCTTTGCTTCGGAAGCGGTCTGCGCCATCTCTTTTTGAAGTTCCAGCTTACGTTTTTGTTCAACGTTTTCCCTTATTATTTGTTCGTTAGCCTTTTCCTGGCGCAAATCGCGGGAGTAGGAGAGAAAGCAGTCAACGCCTTTCCAGGAAATCAGTACAAGTTTGCTTTTAACCGGGAGCGGCTCTCCGTTACCCATCTGAAACACCCATTCATATTCTAAAGGGTTATTCTTAGTGACCTTCTTAAACGCTCTATCCACTACCGCTGTAGTTCTTTGTCCATCAGGCTGATATTCCGGATAAAACTTACTAAAATTTGCAATTAAATCCTCTTTATTTGTAAAGCCAAATAATTTTAACGCTTCAAGATTACAGTCAATTATATTGTTATTATCATCCCGCAGAATACAAATAAGCGGATTACTGTCCAACATAATCCTAATGCGCTCCTCTGCTTCTCTTGCTGCGGCTTCCTTGATTTTCATCTCGGTCAAATCACGTAAATAAACAAACAATCTGTGCCCATGCAGCCAAGAGATACGGACGCCTGTTATATCTACATGGAAAGGGGCGCCGTCGGCTCTGTTCAGCACAACTTCAACTTGCGAATAGCCTTCTTTTATCGTATCGATAATGAATTGCCGCCTGAGAGTCTCTGTTCTGCTTCCATCAGGCTGATATTTGGGGACGGAGAATGAAAATTTATCGACGCCGGGTATTAGAGTGTCCGGCAAACCGAAAACAACTAATGCTTTCTTATTGCAGTTGACCATGTTGCCCCTCTCATCCCACACAAAGCATGGCATTTGAGTAGCTTCCAGTCTTTCCGCTATTTGCCGGTTTTCTTCCTGAATAAGCTCGTCGGTGAGGTCGCGCAAAACGAGCATGCTTCCGCGAAAACCATCTTCACTGCTCTGCACGAACTTTTGAAACGCCCGAAAGTAACGTTTCCCCTTCTTTCGCAAGCTTATTGTATAGTCAACCGTGAAATTGTCCTCGCCTGACAAGAATAGCTCATGCAGTTCATGGCTGCTTTTTAGAAGAGCTTTATTATCAAAAATACTTAATACGTCTTGTATCGGCTTGCCGATGATTTCGTCGGCGCCCTTTATTTCCAGCATGTCCGCAATACTGTCGCTGCAATATAGAACATGCCCGTTCCGGTCAAGCAACATGAAAATTACGCTTGTATTATCCATCAACAACTTCATATAATTGTTGAATTTCAACAATTCATCAAGCTGAGAGTCAATTCTATTTTTCATATCAGGCACGATTATTCACCAACTATGAGCTCTATTATTACCAATGCATACGTTCTCATTATGTGCAAGTTAGCATCAGCTCACAGTTTGCAGCACGTTACTGATTTTTGACAACAACAGGTCAGAGACAAAGGGCTTTACCAGATAATCAGCCGCTCCATTTCCCACAGCTTTATCGATAAGTTTTT
Organism: Synergistaceae bacterium; assembly: GCA_009783355.1. Classification (GTDB taxonomy): domain Bacteria; phylum Synergistota; class Synergistia; order Synergistales; family Aminobacteriaceae; genus WRNQ01. The sequence continues at coordinate 13,726 of WRHH01000009.1, read as the reverse complement.
CAGAGGCGTGAGATGTCACGAATATCACAGGAATATTTTTCAGTTCAAGGTTTTCTTTAATTTCACCCATGACTTCAAACCCTGTCATATCAGGCATTTCAATATCTAACAAAATGACATCCGGACGTACCCTTGCAAGCGCCGCCAAAGCCATCTTCCCAGATTTCGCCAATCGAACATCGTATTCTCCACTCAACAGGCCTTTACACAATTGAAGATTAGCTGACGAATCATCTACTACCAGAATGACTTTACGGTTCTCTTCCATGATTTTACACCTTTCATTCTTTTTGTTGAGAAAAATGCTTAACTTCAGCAATGCGGTCTACAGGAATGTATGGGCGGCTCAAGAAGGCTATGAAAACCTTGAGTTACTGAACCGCCCGTTTCACAAAACACTAAGTTCCTTACATATACTTTATTTATTCTACCTTTCTGAGAGCGAACAGCATTACCCCAAATATCACAAACGCCATGTTCCACCCTGCTGCGTTACAGCCGCTGTCATCCCCTCCGCCCGAAGATAATACGGTCACCGAGCACACGCCTGAAACACTGGCGTCGCTGTTCGACGTAGCTATAATCCTCGCGCTTCCTTTCGATACTGCCGTCACCCATCCGCCTTGGTTTACAACAGCCACTTCTTCTTTGCTGCTGCTCCAGGTTACGCTCTTGTTCAACACTTTCTCGGGCATCACTTCAGCAGTTAGCCTGATTCCATCGCCAGCTTTCGCTATAATAACCGTATCGGGCGTCAATGTGACTCCTGTAACCTGCGTTGGATCAGATTCTATAGTTACATTGCACGTAGCAACTATAGTTTCATCGTTCTCAGACCTCACGGTTATAATTACCGGTCCCGGTGACACTCCATGCACGACTCCCGTTTGGCTCACAGTCGCAACATCTTCATTGCTGCTGCTCCATACCACGGCGATAGTAGCGTTTCCCGGCTTCAATTTCAAATCTAACCGATAATCAAAACCAATTGGTACATCAACTGTTTCCTGCGCGCTCTGCACTATCGTCACTTCTTCTATTTCTATCTCTCCTGACGTTACCGACAATGTGCTCGTATCAAACACATTTGGATTACTAATTAACGTAGCGGTTATTGTTGTTTCGCCATCCCAAACTCCCGTCACAATGCCCGATGCGTTAATCGTCGCCACATCTTCCCTACTGCTGCTCCACTCTATTCTCTTATCCGACGCGTCATCCGGCGTTATGTTCACTCGTAATCGCATCTGTTCGAGAACTCTGATAAGATCATATTCCTGTATTATCTTCACTCCAGTCGCTTCTATCTGTCCAACCTCCACTGTGCACGTATCTTTCACATTTGTATTACTTACTGACGTCGCGGTTATCACAGCTGGGCCAACCGATACCCCCGTTACCAATCCCGTCGTCTCGCCAACCGTAGCCACTGAGGGGGCGCTGCTGCTCCACGTTACATCCTTACTCGTCGCGTCCGGCGGCGTTACTTCCACGCTTAACTGCCTTGTCCCGCCCACCGGTATCGAAACGGGTTTCGGGCTTATAGTTATTCCTGTCACTTCAATTTTATCCGGCGTTATCGACACTTCGCACGTGTCTTTCACATTTGTATTGCTTACTGACGCTGCGGTTATCCTGGCTGTTCCAACCGACATCCCCGTTACCAACCCCGTCGACGCGTTAACCGACGCCACTGAGGGATCGTCGCTGCTCCACGCAACATCCTTGCTCGTCGCGTTGGGCGGCGTTACTTCCGCTTCTAATCGCAGCGTCCCGTTCTTTTGTATCGAAACGGGCTTCGGCGTCGTTATTGTTATTCCTGTCACTTCTATTTTGTCCGGCGTTACCGTCACTGTGAATGAATCTTTCACATCTGTACTTCTTACTGACGTCGCTGTTATCACGACCGGGCCTGTTGACAGCCCCCTAACCAATCCCGACGAGTTCACCGACGCCACTGCCGTATTACTGCTGCTCCACCTCACGCTCTTATGCGACGCATTGGGCGGCGTTACATCCACGCTTAGCTGCAGCGTTCCGTTCAATGACATCGCGGCTGGTTTCGGCGTTATGGTCAATCCTGTTATTTCTATCACCTCTACCGTCACTCTCGCCGCTATAGAATGTAGGGGCGCGGCTAAAGGAGACGTACCCGTGGAACCGACCTCGCAGTAAAAATAATGAGTTCCTTCTTCTAAATCAATCGGGATCGTCAAGCTGGCGTTTGTTTCGCCCTCAAGCTTCGTGCCTCCGACATTAATACTTATTATCTGGGAATACCATTGATAAGTGGGCGTCCCGCCATTTGACACGCTTGCGGAAACTGACAGGCTGCCGGTAATACTGCCTTCATAGACGGTAGTGTTCGGCTGCGGTTGTATATTAATAGTTATTTCCGGCACGGAGAAAAAGTTAAAAGGAAAGCCTTCAATTCCATTGTCCAATTTTGGGAAGTCATTACTGTCCCACACCCACGGGCCAGCGGAATCGTCAAACAACCACAAGTTATCCACATACGTTTGCTTTGTCTTTAGTTGATCCTCAGACACTACGCCTCCATTTTTTCCGGTATTCACGCTATCCATGTCATATATCGAGACAGGCGCTCCGTTTAGCGTGGAATTCTTATAACGGAAACTGCTTGATATATTGCTGTAGCTGCCTTTAGAACCCGCCAACACTCCAATCTCTTTCAACCCTCTGATACTGCCTGTAGCGTAACAGCTTGTTACGCTGCTGCTGTTCCGTAGAATTCCTGTTATACCTCCAATATTATCTGAACCATCTACATCGCCCGTGGCAAAGCTGTTTTTGACGCTGCCGTCACTTAGTTCTCCAACCATGCCGCCGGCATTAATATCACCGATAACATTGCCGGTAGTATAGCAATCTGTTATGCTGCCTTCAGCTCTGCCTACCAGGCCGCCGGTATTGTTTTCTCCGCTTACGCTGTTTCTGGCGTAACTGTTTTTGATTTCGCTTGAAGCTCCCGACTGTTCTCCGACCAGACCGCCGGCTAAGTTATTTCCTTTGACATCGCCTGAAGCGTAGCTGTTGCTTATGACAGAACTGCAGCTTGCGTCACCGCTTTTAAAAGAGCTCTGCCTTCCCACTAAGCCGCCGACGTAAGAATCTCCGCTGACGCTGCCATTGACGTAACAGTTATTTATGACGTTGACGCCCGCCTCGGACATTTGAGTTCCAACGAGACCTCCGACATACTCTTTTCCTTTGATGCCTTGAGGCGCAATATCCACGCTGAGGTTTTCAATTGTCGCTTCGAGCGTATACCCAAATAGCCCCACATAATACATATCCCTACTTATCCACAGTCCCGTTATATCAAACGAGTTCCCGTCTAAACCGCCCGTAAAAGGATTGTCATTATCTCCGATTGGCAGCCAGCCCTCCACGCTGCTTGAGAGGTAGCCGCTCAGGTCAATGTTATTGCTCAATATGTAGTATTTATCCAAGTCATCTCGTATCGCGTTAAGATCGTCTTCATCATAAATTTCGAACGGGTCGCCTGGCGTCCCGTCCGGCGCCGCCAACGCGCCTGACGGGATAAAGCACAACGCCATAATTATCGTAACCGCTAAGAATATTTTTTTCATAATTGTACCTCCTGTTATAATTAATACTTAATAAAAGGCGGAATATACCCGCCAGTTCCGCCTTTTTTCATATCAGTTTCCATCTGCGGAAGCAACTCTTCATATAACACCTTCCAAAGTCCAATCCCGCCGCTCTTTGAAAGTTCCTCCGCGGACATCTCAAGAGCCAAATCCTCCATCTGAGCAAAAGGACGGTCCTTATCCTCTTTACCGCTTATTTTCCGGGACAGAGATCCCATCTTCTTCCAAATTTCCGCAATAAATATTGATTCAAACTGCTGGCATGATTCCTTCAGAGCCTTAGCTTCTTTTGTCTTGTGCATCTCCGGATCAATTGAACTTCTCAATGCCCTGACATTATGATTTGCAATAGCCATCATCTTTTTCACCTTCAATTACATATTAACGAGTTCGCCGTGCAATGCTCCGGCCAAATTCATAGCCTGGAGGATTGCTATAACATCCCGCGGACTTGCCCCAATGGTATTAAGTGCGCTCACAAGCTCACCGACAGTTGTGGTCGCAGGCAGCGCAACCAACTGGCGGTTAGAATTGTTTTCATCAATGTGTATATCAGTGTTGCTTGAAATAGTTGTAACGCCTTGGCTAAATGATTCAGGTTGTGAAACCGAAGGAGATTCCTTAATAGATACCGTTAATCCGCCATGCGCAACCGCAACGGCGCTGATTCGCACTTCTCCGCCCATTACGACTGTGCCTGTACGCTCATTTATTGCAACCTTGGCAACCGAATCAGGCCTGATTAACAGTTTTTCCATTTTTGCAATAAATGCGGAAGGCGCCGATGTATATTCCCCCGGAAGGTTCATAATGATCCTGCCGGCGTCAGACGGAGCAGCTATAGGGCCAAATGTGGAATTTATGACGTCCGCAACACGTTGAGCAGTAGTAAAGTCCGGATTTCGCAAAAGCAAAGCAACTTTGCCTCCGGTGGAAAAACCTGTCGGCACTCCGCGCTCAACTATTGCTCCGCCCGGGATCCTTCCCACAGTGGCAATATTCTTTGCAAGGCTCGCCGCAGCGCCCTGCACCGCATATCCTCCAACCAGAACAGGTCCTTGAGCTACCGCGTAAACCGTTCCGTCCGCCGCTTTAAGCGGGGCTTGAAGTAAAGTTCCTCCTTGAAGGCTCTTGGCGTCAGCCATTGCGTTTACTATGACGTCTATCGGCTGCCCTTCTCTGATATAGGGCGGTAATTCAGCCATTATGGTGACTGCAGCGGCATTTTTCGTGGAAAGCATCTTAGGGTCAAGAGTTACTCCAAACTGCTGCATCATATTCCCCATCATCTGGGCGGTCATTTGAGCTTTATCTCCGGTTCCCTGAAGGCCAACTACAATTCCGACTCCAACAAGCTGATTTGAACGCGCGCCCTCCACATCCGCAAGATCTTTTATGCGCACCTCGGGATTTACCGGCGAAGAAGCTATGTTTCTGACGGCGGAAAATGACGCGCTATTTGAAAATAATATTATAAAGACAGTCAGAAACAGGATTAGTCTATTTCTCATAATAATCATACCTTTCAACGTTCATGCAGGCGAAAAATCATACGTAACAATAGTGAAACTGCTGTTTCATTTTGGAATTGAAATTAGAATATGGCCTGTAGAATCTGCGTTAATATCCCCGGCTTCTGCAGGCGGCTCAATGACCCTTTACCCTTTATCCCAATATCTGCATTGGCTATCAGGTCGCTCCTGATTTGATTCCGGGCATCCACATCCTGCGGCCTGATAACTCCAATAATCTGAAGCTGTAACGTCTCGTCGTTCGTTTTAAGGTCACGCGTCCCCTCTATAACCAAATTGCCGTTTGGAAGGACGTCTGTGACTATGCACGAAATAAGGGTCGTGGCGGAATAAGTGCGGGAGGTTGTACCGTCCCCTTTATTGGAGGCGGCGGTTGTCAGTCCAAAAGCGCGTATAAAATTAAGGATCCCTAACCCGTTCGAGACCGAAGAGGCAGTATCCTTTTTGAGATCAGTTTTTCCTGCATCACTCGTTTTAGTGCTTTCAACAACTCTAACATTTATGATATCCCCGATGCTGCTTGGGCGCTTGTCAGTGACCCAATTGACTTTATCGTTCCAGAGGGATGATGCAAATGCATATTCGAAACAAACGGCAATGAACACAAAACAAATTATAAATAAAACGACTTTTTTCATATTTTAAGCACCTCCACACGATCCGAAGTTCTTATTACGCCGGAAACGATTTTTTTGCTTGACAGATTTTTCACGTTTATAGTATTTCCTTCAGATCCGCTTTGTTGAGCTTCCCCCTTTGACTCTATTATTATTCCGCCTGTATCAATAAATAGAGTAATAATCTTTCCTTTTTGTATTATCGGCATATCCGCCACTAAACTTAGAAGAATCATTTCTCCCTGCTGCTGAGATTTACGCAGAGTCTTGCCAATCACTTCCTCCGGCGTACACGCATAAACACCCGGCGCCACTATTTTTACAGAGCGCTCTCCGATATCTTCAGCGCGGACTATTTCCCCTCTTTTCATGGAACGTTTAAATATCTGGACAGGTTGATACCAAGTCAGTCTCGCCGAAAGAGAACGCTCTTGCCCTCTGTTATCTCGAAATTTAAGAATTGCGGACGCTGAACCTGGAACTATTGAAACGGGGGCTGACAACACGCCTTGTGGTATTTGCCCTTGTGGAACGGCATCGACGTCGTACTTCCAGTTTGATAATTTTTTTACAATATCGGAAAGGCCGCGCCTCTCTTCTTCGGTTTTTTTGCCTGTTTCCCCGACGCTGCCAATAACTTCAATCGAAACCTCGGAAGGCATTCTTAATTCTATCCTGACTCCTGCAATACTGCTTTTTTGAATTGTATTAACAACATTTTCCCGTAACAGGATCTTTGAAGCAGGCACCGAAAAGCGCAGCATTCCGGCAATGCGGGAGGGCTCCCTGGGGCCTTCAATATCGGCAACTTCGGACAAGGTAAACGAGCTAAAAGCCGTGCGAATGCTATCCGAAATCTTTATGCTCAATACCGGAGAATCAGCAGAGACTGCCGTAATCTCCGACAATAGCAGAACTGATACAAAAAAAAAGAGCGGAATGATTCTCCGCGCCTTGGACAGCATCAAGCCGAACCGCATGTTAACCTCTATTTGCAATACCAAATTTACGAAACAGAAGCCGCGCTTTGCGAGCACGCGCAATGCGGCTTTTGCACCCTGAGTAGATATGCCGCCGGCGAAACGGACTCTCTACATTGACAGGGACAAAAACAACAAAACATGCGTCCGCAAAGCGTGACAGAGAAAAGCTTCTGCTTCGTATGCGTTTATGCGCTTTGGTATTCATAGCATTTTTATCGATAATCATAAAATCTACCTCTTTAGACCTACTGCAGTCTGCAATAAGTTATCCGCCGTCTGCAAAGTCTTTGAATTTGCTTCATAAGCTCTTTGAGCAATTATCATATCGACCATCTCCTCAACTATCTGTACGTTTGACATTTCAAGTATTTTCTGGCGTACTTCGGACATCCCGTCCTCTCCCGGATTTGCCACAATGGGAGCGCCGCTTGCGGGGGTCTCCTCAAAAAGAGAACCTCCAAGCGCGCGGAGACCTGCAGGATTAACAAAGCGAGCGAGTTCGATTTGACCAATTTCCTGAGGGGCTGTCTCGCCGCTCAAGCGGGCAAGAAACCTTCCATCAGGTTGAACGATTATCTCAACAGTATTTTCAGGAACCACTATCGCAGGTTCCAAAAGAAGCCCGTCCTGATTGACAACTTGTCCCTCGGCATCTACCTGCCAAGCGCCTGAACGGGTATATGCCATATCTCCATTCGGCCTTGTAATCTGAAAATATCCCTGATCTCCGGCAATCGCAATATCAAGAGGATTATCAGTTACCTGAAGGTTACCAATGGACATCATGCGTGAAGTTCCAACCACGCGCACGCCTAAGCCAACCTGAACGCCCGTAGGTACTTGAGAATTGGGATCAACGGGAGTCCCCACTTCACGATTTATCTGATACAGCAGATCTTGAAAATCTGCCCTCTGACGTTTATATCCTGTTGTATTAACATTCGCCAAATTATGCGCAACCACGTCAAGGTGCGTCTGCTGGGCTATCATGCCCGAAGCGCTTGACCAAAGAGAGCGAAGCATCAGTAATCACCCCTATTTAATAAACTTATTCCGTTTGTAATTTTCATACCTACTTGCTGTATGTTGATATAAGCTTAACAGCTGTTTCATCATGAGTCATCAAAGCTTTGGACGCAGCTTCATACGCCCTTTGAATTTCAACTATACGCGTCATTTCCTCGACAACATTAACATTTGATTTCTCAAGAGTTCCCGGCAGGACAACCGGATCATTGACAGGCGTTGGAGGGCCGGAAAGAGGCGTCTCAGCGTAAAGAGCTGAAAGTCCTACTTGACGCAAGAGAGAAGGAGAGTCGAAAGTAACAATATCAAGCTGCGCGACGGCTTCACCATCCGCGATTATGTAACCGTCGCCATTAACCGAGAGTTTTGTGCTATCTCCAATGTTTACAGGGGCGCCTGCCGCAATAAGCATCATCCCGTCTGATGTTACAATATTTCCTTCTCCGCTTATCTGGAAACTTCCCTGCCTTGAATAATAAGTATCGCCATTTTGATTTTGAAGGGTAAATAAGCCATCCCCGCGCAAAGCCACGTCTAAAGGGGCGTCAGTGACGGCGTAGGGGCCGACGGTGTTGGGTAAATAAGAACTCATCATGATGCTAGCAAAGCTCAGGTCGCCTATTTGAACCTTTCCTTTAAAGTTCATCTGAAATGTCGGAACAGTCATTATTTTTGTCTCTCCATCCTCAGATACTTTTTCCACTCTATCCATGAGCAGTTCAGGAAATGACTGACATACAGGGATTCTCTTCCGAAAACCCACCGTGTTGACGTTTGATAAATTATTCGACGCCACGTCAAGATAAGTTGTTTGAACAAGCATTGCTGAGCAAGCCGAATAAAGACCTCTTTGCATAAAAAAACGCTCCCCTTTTTAGACTTCTACCGGTTGTATCGGCGTTATGTTTGGGGAACGTTAGTTAAAAGTAAAAAAATTGCGAACCAGAGTTCACCACGATAAATGAAAAGAGTCTATCTTTGCGCCCCGGTAAAGCCGCTCTTTATACCAGCGTCTTTTTGAGAGAAGTAATCCAGTAATCTTTTTCCTTTGCTTCTATTTCAGCTCGCGGTTCAGCTGCGCAATCCAGCATCTTTTGCTTATTCTTCGTTTTTTGGTTTTCTGGATTGTTCAGCATGAAAATTTGTTTTTATTTTGAAACCAATATCGGGATGTCCCTCGCGTTCGCGTCTATTCGCGGATAGGGGCTTATCCTTCCGTAGAATCCGGCCATTTTTCCGTCAACCGTGAATACGCCTATGCACAAGTGATATGACTCATTGTCCTCCGCCCGCAAAGGCAGGCTCTTGAACCTCCGTTGCGCCACCCAGCTCCCCGGATGCCAGCGGACTGATCTGCGAATCTGCTTCAATTCCTTTTCTTTTATCGCCTCTTTAATTGAAATTCCTTCTCCGACCCTCCCGAGAGCGGGTTTGTATATCCATTCGTCATCATTGGGCGAAACTGATTTCGGATGTTTTGTTTCAGGCAGCAGCTGTTTCCACGCGCTGATATCGAGCCCCAAGTTATCCCATATCAACGGCAGCCTTTTCGATTGGGCAAATATCGCTATCGGGTGATTGCACGACGCCGTCTCGCAATCGTAATACCCTTGCCAGCCGGAGCGTTTCGGCAGGTTGCCGAGCCATTCCAGCGGGAAAAACCTGATTATGCCGTCAATTTCGCCTTCACGTCCCGCGAGAATGCTGACCGCTTTTTTGTCCGCCCACCTGATATGGTCGGGCGCGGCAAAGAGCGTGTTTATTCCGCGGGCGTTGAAATAGTCGCTTAGAAATTGCATGACTTGGCGGTCGTCCGAATACGACGTCGCGTGGACAAGCGCTATGGCGCCGCCTTCTTTAATTTTTGGCCTGAAAGCCTCGTAAAGCCGGGCGCCGACGTTTTCGTAAGGGACGTAGCGGTCGAAATATTTGCATGCTATTGCGGGCAGCACGGCTGCTTCCGCCAGTCCGCCAGGCACATCGCTGTTCACCTCAGAAATTGCCCATCCGGTCTCGGCGGGATGGAAGTCAAAACGCAGGAGCCTGACGTTTCGATTGCGGTCATATGTCAGTCGGCAGAGCGCTTTACAAATATCTTTTGGCAACCGCAGCTCTTTGGCTAAAGGCAAGGAGAATTTATTAATAAGCGCCTCCTCCATCAACATAGTCTCCATCGACAGTTGTTCAGCCCATGTCCCCAGCTGCTCCGCAGTTTCGCGCGGCATCAGTACGACATGCCGAGCGACGGTATTGTGATCGCCAACTTGCGGATCCCATTTATAAGCCTTGAAAATGACGTCATACCGGTAATCCGAGTATTTATCGTCGGGAATAGACGCCAGCCGGAGAGTTTTTGTTACATCGACATCCATATCAGAGCAACGCCTCCCTAATCATTGGATACAATGGGGCTGTAACAAAAGTAATAAATGATCAATCAAACCACAATATATAGTGGTCAAGCGGTATCATGAACACAATATATTGTAGGGGCGGCTTGTAGCCGCCCGCTTTTGTTACAGCCCCATTGAACATTGTGCTTTAATAAGCGCGCCCGTAATTTCAGAGTTTTCGTTATATCTGGCAGCTTGTATTAACGCATTATTAATTTCTGCGTTGCGATAAACCGGGTTTACGGGAAGCGGCGGCAGCAAAATGAGGCTGACTATAGCAAATACAATAAAGACAGCTCCGCAAATTACTGAACTTAAGACATTATTCCTGCCGCTACGATTCTGCGATTTTTCCCTGAAGATATAATAGCGTTCAATTATAATCATCAACAAAGTTAATGGAATTATCGGCCATTTGTCCTCAAACTCTATATCCGTCATGCTGAAAGACGTCCAGTCGCCGCCGCAGGCCCTCGCCAAAAGCAGTCCGCATGCGAGCCAGTAAAAACAGAGCCGTATCCCGCACGCGGCGTTACGTTCGACGGTTACACGCTCAAGCACGTTCGTAAATGAATCGACAAGCTGAGTGAAGCTAATAAGGGCCACTACTCCAAGCCCTCCTGCGTAGACGACGCACCACCAGCCCGGCCCGTCCCCGATGTTCGCCCCGGCGTATATCGCGGTCAATGCGATGAATCCGCCCGAGACTGCTATAGCAGCTGCGCGGTTATTATTGTCTATAGCGTCTTCGCGCCAGGAGATGTCAAGAAAGATAAACAAGAGCATTAACCCGATATAGATCCACGCGTACCCCAGAACTATGTAGAAAGTAATATAAAACGGACTGTCGACAACGTCGAATGAAGCCCATGACTTGAGAGTGGCAATGATTATAAAAAATGAAACTACGGGCAGTAATCTCAACGTGTAATTCACATATTTATCCAGCGGCTGCCGGGTTATGGACAAAGAAGCATACCATGAGATAAAGAATTTAATCAGAAGAGAAGCGGAAACAACTAACGCTAAAAATTCGCAAAGAAACTCTCCGCCTTCACTTCCTCTTATCATAATAGAATACAAAAACACCGCTAAAAATATAAAAGATAGGATAAGCGGGTCCCTTCCGAGATTAGAATTAAATACTAACAATATCCAAACTCCCCCAACAATATATATCCAAAGATTAGGATCCATAGTCATCGTAACCTCCTCATTTTAGATTTTTCCAGTAGTTGCATAGAGGTTTCCTTAGCCTTAACCTCCGCCGCTCCCAGGTTCTGGTATTTTCCCTCCGAAACCGCCGGCGAAGTTCCGGGTAAGTCCCAAAATTACATTAAAACGGAAAAAGAGGCTCTTCGCCCACGAAGGTTTCGCCGCGACCATATCCATGACTTTGTCGCCGACGCTCTGCATTATTTTTATTTTCTGCTCCTGATACCTGCATAAAATATGGAGCAAATCGTCCTGCAGCTTATCCGTCCGCACAATTATCTTATTTATCCTTTGCTCCGACAAAAATGAAGCGGAAGGCATGTCCTGCTGAAAAATACACCAACGGTTATCGTACTTGCCGGGCGCTCTCAAGCCCGTCATCCGGCGCGAGTCAAGCATGAACACAGGCGGCGCGTTATCGGGAATTCTCAGTGTTTCCAGCGTGTATGCGCCTTTATATAACGCGTCGGCGACCTCTTTTGCATCGACAAGCATAGCAGATGTCTCTCCTGTCGCCCTCGGTGTTTTCGCTTCGAGGTCGGCGGCATTCAATGCGCCGTCGGCATTTATTGTGCTGACATTTGCTGTGTTAGTAATCGCTACGGGCTTTTCATCGTTCACCCCGTTATAGAGCGGGACAGGCCGGAAACCGAGCCGCGCCAGCGCAAGGCTCTCTTCGACGCCCGTTTTTCCCGGTAAATCTACAATAACCATAGTATCTCGCTGCGCTGACGCTATCCAGTCTATCTCCGGGATATCAAGCGCGTAGTCGTCCTTCCATGATGTTAGACTTGCAAACAATACCGGTTTCGCCCATTTCGTCCACAAGGCGGTATCCGGCGCCCAAATTTTGTAGGTGGTCATATTGTCCTTCGGTTTATGTTCAAGTCGCACTCTCGTCTCGAGTTCTGCGTTAGGGACTATCGTTTGATCGTCTGTGACCCTGATAAAATCGACTAAGCCGCACTTTGGGCAAATCTCTGCGCCTTCCGGTACAATATCCTTGCACCAGGAGCATATATATTTACCTGATCTGATATTATCTTGCGTCATTGCACACTGTACCTCCTGTTAAATAAAATGGAAAATTGAAAATGGAAAATGAAAGACAAAAGCCATTACATTTATTTTATCCTATTTTTTCATTTTTAAATATGCACATAAACAGTTTGACATATAAGTACATAATATTGTACAATACTATGTACTTACAAATGAAAGGAATTGATTTCATGTTAGCTGTGAATTATTCTACAATTCGTAGCAAGCTTAAGGATTATTGTGATAAGGTGACTGACGATTACGAAACGGTTATTGTCACTCGTAAAGACGAAAAAAACGTTGTGCTTATAAGCCTTGATGAGTATAACTCGCTAACGAAGGCTGCAAGGAACGCCGCCTATCTGAATATGATTGACAGATCAATGGAACAACTTGCCAGAGGCGACGGGAAAGCCCACGAGCTTATTGAGGTAGAAGATGAATAAACTCTGGTCAGACAAGGCGTGGGACGACTATTTGTCATGGCAGAAAGAGGACAAAAAAACTCTTAAACGCATTAATGACCTCATAAAGGATGTTGAACGAAATGGTTTATCTGATGGAATTGGTAAACCAGAGCGTTTGAAATACCGAAACGCATGGAGCAGGAGAATAGATCAGATAAACAGATTGATTTACAATTTTGATGATAGCGGAAGCCTTTGGATTATTGCGTGTAAAGGCCATTACGACGATTGAAAAATGTTAAGCTCTGATCCGCGAAGGTCAGGACGACTGGGAGCGACCGAAGGTCAGGCGTTATTGCGAGCGAAGCGCGGCAACCGAGCGAGACCAAACCGCCCCTACGGCCTTCTATAATGCAATTCAAAGTTACCGGCGCGATCCCGCCCATGGGGGCGTCCCATACACGCCTTCTTATTTGGCAAACCAAAGTTAATCGACATGGGACGCCGAGGGCTGCGTTCCCTACCCGTAAAACCTTTTACGTTGCCCAAACATCCATTCTTTTGTCTTTCATTGAACATTGAACATTGTGCATTGTCTATTTTACAGCCTCTTCCAGTTCCCTGATAGCATCAGTATTTTTATGCTTATCATATTCCCGCGCGTAATCAATGGCTCTTTTTCCGTATTTGTCTTTTGCTTTTACGTCCGCTCCATTTTTAAGCAAAATGGAAATAATTTCAGGGTTTTTATTATACAGGACAGCTATCATTAACGTTACGAGTTCTCTTCCGTGTTCTCTCAGATAAGGGTACATTTCATCGACGGTCATCCCGTCTACTCCCGCTGCTCCGCCATTTTTCTTGACTCGCTGATATG
>WRHH01000008.1 GCA_009783355.1 Synergistaceae bacterium | reverse complement strand
AATATACGCCCGGAGCGACGTCCTATATATGCCCCGCACATTTGGATGAAAAAGTTGCTTCCGCCGTCAAAGAAGAGGCGATAAAAGCGCACGTCTCGCTTGGCTGTAAAGTTTACAGCAGGGTGGATATGAGGCTTTCCAAAGAAAACAAACCTTATGTGCTGGAGGTCAATACAGTCCCGGGGATGACGGAGACAAGTTTGGTCCCAAAATCCGCGGCGGCAGCGGGCATGAATTTTTCCGAGTTTTTGAGCAAAGTGGTAAAGATGTCTTACGAAAAATAAAAAATAAAACACCCTCATAACTGTGGACGTATATGAGCTTTTGCGTTATCATGAAACAAACAATAAAATTTACAGGAGGTTATCGGTGAAATGGAACAAATTCGCACGCTGGATCAGATGCTGGAAGTAGCAAAGAAGTTGGGCGCTGAAAAGGGCAAAAAACGCGTTTCGGTGGCAATGGCGGAAGACGCGGGGTTGTTGTCCGCGGTGGATGAAGCCAATAAATTCGGCATCATTGACGCTACTCTCGTTGGCAACGTGGAAAAAATGAAGGTATGCGCCGATGAAGCCAAAGTCGATATAAGCAAGTACAACCTGATCGATGAAAAATCCGAAGCCGGATGCGGAACGGTCGCTGTCGCGGAAGTTTCCTCGGGCAAAGCCGATATTTATATGAAAGGCCAGCTCCATACGGACCATTTCCTCCGCGCGATGCTGAATAAAGAGGTCGGTCTTAGAAGCGGAAAAGTTATTTCGCACGTGTATTTTCACCAGGTAGAAGGATATAACAGAATATTTTTCATTGCAGACGCCGCTTTTAATACTTATCCTGACCTCAAGTCAAAAGCAGATATACTTCAAAATACCGTTAACTTTGCGCGGGCGCTTGGCGTGGAGACTCCAAAAGTGGCGTGCCTTGCCGCTGTTGAGGTCGTCAACCCGGATATGCCATGCACTTTAGAGGCTTCCGCGCTTGTCCAGATGTGCGCGCGAGGTCAATTGAAGAATTGCATAGTTGACGGGCCTCTTGCGCTGGATAATGCTATAAATGAAGAGGCTGCGAAAATAAAGAAAATTACTTCTCCGGTTGCGGGAAATGCAGATATTTTACTTGTTCCGCATATTGACGCCGGAAATATGCTTGCAAAAGCCATAGTTTACTTCTCAAAGAATGAAACTGCGGGAATAATCGTTGGCGCCAAAGCTCCAATAGTTCTTACAAGCCGCGCTGATTCACCAAGGTCAAAAATGTTGTCGATAGCAGCAGCTGTAATGGTTTCAAGCGCAAAATAATCATTTTATTAGGAGGAATGTCTAATGATAAAAACTTCGAAACTTCTCATGATTCCGGGGCCTACGCCTGTAGTTCGTTCTATACAGGATCAAATGGCGCGGGAAACAGTTGCTTTTGGCGATCCGGGATTTGTTATTGATTATAAAGAAACAGTCTCGGAGCTGAATGGGCTGTGGAGTAATAACGGAGAGTGCTATGTTGTAGCCGGTTCAGGTACATTAGCTATGGAAATGGCTATATCAAACATAACTCAGCAAGGAGACAGCGTTCTTGTTTGCTCTCATGGTTTTTTTGGAGACAGATATGCTGAAATAGTCCAAAGGAAAAGACTCGATACGGATATCCTGAAAATCAAATGGGGAAGCGCACCCACTCCGGAACTTATTGATGAACAACTTTCAAAGAAGAGTTACAAAGTCGTCGCTGTAACGCACGTCGAAACTGCTACAGGCGCGGCGGCGCCGATAAAAGAGATTTGTTCGATGATGAAAACAAAACACCCCGATGTCTTGGTTATAGTTGACGGAGTTGCTGCAACAGGCGGGGTGGAGGCTTACATGGATTGGGGAATAGATATTCTGTTCACATGCAGCCAAAAATGTTTTGGAGTAGCGCCGGGACTTGCTATACTGTGGGCAAGCGAAAGAGCTGTACAAAAGCGAAAAAGCCTGCCACCCATCCCAGAATCATATGTTGATTTTGAGAAATGGACGCCTATTATGAAAGACCCGTTCAAGTATTGGGGAACTCCACCGATTAATTTAATTTGGGCGCTAAAAGAATCTTTACGAATAATAAAAGAAGAAGGACTAACTGAGCGATACGGCAGACATATACGTCAAGCCGCTATGTTTGACGCGGCTATGGAATCCATTGGATTCTTAGTTGCCGCAGAAGTGAATTTCAGAGCCCCAACGCTTTCAGTTTATTTCTACCCGGAAAATTCAAACATTGTAGACGGTGAATTCAGAACAATACTAGCTGAAGAAGGAGTTCAAGCAGCAGGTTGTCTTGGCGAATACGCAGGAAAAGGCTTCAGGCTTGGACATATGGGAAATATTGATAAGCATGTATTGGTATCGACAATAGCAGCTGTTGAAAGAGCGTGCGTCAAATGCGGTTATGTAATTGATTTTGGAAAAGCTGTTGGAGTGCTTCAACAAGGCATAATAAACGAATAGGTGATAATATGAAAATTGAAGGAGTATTTGCCCCGGTAGCAACACCTTTTAATGATGACGGCAGTATTAATTTTGAAATGTATTCAAATAATCTAGAAAAGCTTGCAAAGACATCCCTTGCCGGCATAGTTTCACTTGGGAGCAACGGCGAATTTGCTATGTTGTCCTATGAGGAGAAACTTGAACTCGTTAAAGCTACCAGAAAAGAGCTTCCTAAGGACAAAGCGCTAATAGTTGGCACTGGCTGCGAGACGCTCAGCGATACAATACGCATGACAAATAATGCTGCAGAAGCAGGAGCTGACGTAGCCCTTGTAATCAATCCAAGCTACTATAAAAGCGATCTTTCGGACGCAGTGCTTCAAAAGCATTTTGAGTGCGTTGCAGATAAGTCACAAATACCCGTTATGTTGTATAACATACCGAGGAATTCGGGAATTAATTTATCTTCAAGTTTGGTGATTAAGTTATCCGCCCATCCAAACATCAAGGGAGTAAAGGACAGCGGCGGAAATATCACCCAAATATCAGAAATATTAGCGTCCGTGCCCGAAAGTTTTTCTGTATTTGCTGGCTCGGGCGGTTATCTTTTTGTGACCACCATACTTGGCGGTAAGGGAGGGACGCTTGCGGTTGCTAATGTCGCTCCGGATTATTGCACTGAACTTTTCGAAGCCGCTAAATCCGGGAGTGTAGAAAAAGGGCGCAAAATGCAACTTGACTTGATGGCGTTGAACAACGCGGTGACTGCCGGATTCGGAATCGGCGGAATGAAAGCTGCAATGGAGATTGCAGGTTTCAGAGTAGGTATACCAAGGCTTCCGATTCAACCTGCACCCGACGAAATAAAGGATAAAATCTATAAGATGATGGATAAGCTTCAGTTAGTCGGGAAGTACAGGGATTAGGGATTAGGGATTAGGGATTAGGGATTAGAAAAGACAAAGACAAAACTGTAGGGGCGTTGCGTGCAACGCCCTTTGCGTGCAACGCCCTTTGCGTGCAACGCCCTTTGCGTGCAGCGCCCTATCTTAAACAATGAATTGCCAAAGATTAACATGTTGTGTTGCACCCTTAGGTCGGAGCGTGCTTGACTTTTGATCAACCTTCGACATTATGTGTATTTCTACCATACGGTCGGGACATCATACTTATGAATGTTCTCGTCTGACGTCAAGATGCACATGCCATCTGCCTTTGCTACGGCAACAAGCATTCGGTCAAAGGGGTCGCGGTGGATAAACGGCAGAGTTTCGACTATCTCGACGTGGCTCGGTGTTAGCGGAAGCAGATAAATTGGCATGTTTTCAGTTTTTGACAAAAACGCCCTGGCTCCACCCTTGAATCCGGGCATCTTTCCAAAACTAACTTTTATAGCTATTTCCCATGCCGAAACAATGCTGATGTATAACGTGTGAGCATCATTCAGAAGCATAACTTTAGCTTTTGATGACAATTTTTCATGTTCGTTAACCCACCAAAGTGCAGTATGTGTATCAAGAAGCAGTTTCATTGCATATACTCCTTAAAATCCTCTAACGGCGCGTCAAAATCGTCTGTCATACTGAACTGCCCACGCATGCAACCAAACACTGACTCTCTTGACATTTTTGGAATTTTCTCAGGCGGAACCGCCGCATTGAAGGGGATACCGTTGTTGTTAATGACACCCCTGATGAACATGCTTAGAGCATTAGAAGGCGAAATTCCGATAATGTCGCAGATTTTATCAAACTGTTGCTTTGTCGCCTCGTCTATACGAGTTGAAACTTGAACCGACATGATAGCACCTCATTTTATGTTAATATTAGTTAGCATTTGTTATCATTATATTACACTTTGCATTTATTCCTCCAGCATAACTTTCATGGCTTCATCAACCGTTTTGAAAGGACCATGCAAGTTTCTTCGCAAACGTACATCTTCCATTGCTTCGCGAAGCTCCGCGTTAGGTTTTCTATCATTTGCCAGTCTAACAGCGAAAGGTATTCCATTGTATTCGAGCGCGGCTGATATAAACATTCTTACCGCTGTTGAAGTGTCAAGCCCAAGGCTGCAGAAAAGATTGTCCGCTGCCGACTTCATGTTGTCATCCACGCGAATTTGTATAGTCGCCATAGTATACCTCCGAATATGAATAATTGTAGTTACAATTAAATACATTTGATATTACATATCAAGCATTGTCAACTATTATAACATGCAGGACATCAAACTGGGATTAACAACCAGCTTCTTTAGTCAATGTGGATGTTGCAAATTATAGGCTTAACAGATAAGATAATTGTCGTAATATATAAAATAACGTCCCATAAGTTGTAAACCGTTTAGGCTGCTTATAACTGAACTCATAAATTGATTATTCTAAATTAGAAATAAGCTAGCTTATCGGGCGGCTCATTTTTAATGGCGGATGTAATATATCTTTCTCCTTAGCAACTCAACATATTGCGTTATAAAATCGTCGACGGGCAGTCCGTGTGCATTATTCGGGAATAACTTAACTTGTCCAATAGTTTCATGACGGTTTATTTTCCCGTTGAAAAATATCTTTTCCGTATTGTTGGACGTGTTCAAGCAGAGCCGGATTTTTCGTTGCATAGTGAATCAGGTCAAACTGATAAGGCAGCGTTGTTTCGTCAAGCAGGCTGCATATCTGTATAATATCGCTCATTTTAAGCCCGTCGCCGTAGAGCATAATATCAACATCGCTGTTTGGTCGCGCAGTTCCCATTGCGCGGGAACCGAACAGAACTGCTTTATCGACCGAAGTTACGGTTTCAAATATCGCGCATATCTGCGCAAGTTCATCGCGCGATAACCCGTTTTTCATGACAGGCGGCCTTTGAGTTTGGCCTCAAGAGTGAAGAGCAGCGGCGAGTACGTTTCCTTAATTAGTTCCACCGCTTCTTCCGCCAATTCATTGTCGTATGTGTGCGAAAATAGGTCTCGCCCGTCAAGAGCACTTATCCAAAGCTCACCATCTGCAATTATGTCGCTTGCGTATGCCTGCCTTAATGCAGATTTTGGAGAATTCACTTCGTAGCCTTCATAAGAAAGTACGTCTTTTATAGTTTTCCACGCCAGCTCAAAACTTATCTCAAAAAGCTGAATAAGCCCCGCGCGTTCTAGAGTCGTATACTCCGTTTTTGCAATTGCGCTGCGTAACTCGCGCAGCGAAGCCTCGTAATTTTGGTACCTTTGTTTCCATCTAAGCTCGGTATGCATCGCTTACACCATCCTCGCTATAAGATTTCATACCCTATCGCTGATCTCCCAATTTCTTACGGATTTTGTTCTTAAGTTGTATTTATCGTATCATATGCCTCTGTTCCAGTAAATTAAGAATTTAAACAAATATAGTGTATAATTAATTTATTGAATTACATGAATATAATACACTATGTGGAGTGAGGCACTCAATAATTCATAGTTTTATATGAGGGGTATCATATATGAAAAAAACATTCTATTTAGTTGTTACGATAATAATTATGACGTTAAGCTTTTCGTCCAGAGTATGGGCAGCGCAGGGAGATTCACTGGACAATCCAATAATAATCTCAACAGCAAATGATCTTGATTATGTTCGAAACGGCTTGAACAAGCATTACAAATTAAACAACGACATCGACTTAACAAATTATCTTGCGCCCGGTGGAGCAGGATACGCCAGATTGGGTGTACAAGGATGGTTACCAATTGGAAAGAATAATAACCGTTTTACCGGCAGCTTTAACGGAAACGGGCATGTAATAAAAGGATTATGGATAGACAGGAACTTAGATTATGTGGGTCTATTTGGGTGTACAGAAAACGCGACTTTCAATAATCTTGGCATTGAAATAGCCGCCGCAGGCATTAGAGGTTTCAGCTATGTCGGTGGACTAGTTGGATTGCAAGGCGGCAACAACAGTGTTAATACCATAACAAACTGCTATACTACAGGCAATATCACAGGCGATAGCTTTGTCGGAGGCCTGGTGGGACACCAGTTTAGCGACAGTGAAGAAAATGACTTCACCATCGAAAGCTGCTACACAACCGGTAATATTATTGCAAACAGTTATGCCGGTGGACTGGTGGGAGACAGTGGAGTTGCTTTCACTATTTCAAACTGCTACGCTACAGGTGATGTTACTGCAACAGACTGTTATGCAGGAGGACTGGTAGGAAACCAACATGGAAGTGGTATAAAAACCATCACAATATGTTACGCTACAGGCAATATCACTGCAACAAACGGTTATGCCGGCGGATTGGTGGGAAGCAATAGAAATAGAAATAGCAATGTCAACAGCATCTCATACAGCTACGCAATTGGCAACGTTAATGGCAAAATACATGTCGGCGGAATAGTGGGATTGCTTGGGGGCGGTGTTTACGCAGAAACCTACTGCTATGAGGGCGCTAAATTGAATGGTGTAGTACTTGCTGAGAGAAACTACCACAGCGTAAAGTCTTTGACTGAGTTCATGACCAGGTCAACATATGAGAAGAATAGCTGGCGGTTTGCTCCATCAGGCCCGTGGCACTGGGACGACAGAGGTTTTCCTAAATTGAACATTGGAAAAGAGAACTTTCCTTTCCCTTCCGTCGACAGCGCATCATTTTTTTCCGACTATAACATATCAAGTTTTTATGGTGATGGAACGCTAAATAATCCATATATTATAACAACGGCGGCAGAGCTCGATAGTGTTCGAAGCGGCTTAGACAAACACTACAAGCTGAGTAACAACATTGACCTGACCGATTATCTTTCGTCCGGCGGTGCTGGATTCGATAAATGGGGTGTACAAGGGTGGTTACCTATTGGAAACAAAGCAAATCGATTTACCGGCAGCTTTAACGGAAACGGCCATGTTATAAAAGGATTATGGAACAACTGGAGTAACAGAGATTATGTTGGTCTATTTGGGTATACTGAAAACACAACTATCAGAAACCTTGGCGTAGAAATAGCTGCTGCAGGAGTTAAAGGCCTAAGTTGTGTCGGCGGCCTGATGGGATGCCAAGGCGCCAGCGGCGGTATAAGTATCATCAATAACTGCTACGTTACCGGTGATGTTACTGCAACAAATGACACAGTAGGCGGGCTGGCAGGAACGCAATATATTAGCTACTACGACAGTGGCGCCAACTACATGGCTTATTGCTACTCAACCGGTAACATAAGAGGAACAGATAGCGTCGGTGGACTGGTTGGATTCCAATCATGCTACGCCAAAAATAGTACTAACACTATCGAAAACTGCTATACAACCGGTAAGGCTACAGCAACAGATAGAGCTGCCGGCGGGTTGGTTGGCGGGCAGTTTAGCCAAGGGGGAACTAGCACAATTGCAAACTGCTATGCTACCAGCTACGTCAGCGGTATCATGAGGGTAGGTGGACTGGCGGCGTATCAAAGTAGTAATATTGACGGTATCAGCACCATCGAAAACTGCTACGCTACAGGGGATGTCAGAGGTAGTTACTATGTAGGCGGACTGATTGGAGAGCATTCTACCCAAAGCGGCGTCTGCGCCATCATAAACAGTTATTCCACCGGTAACATCAACGGTGGTAGTGATGTCGGCGGGTTGGCGGCGCAGGGACTTCATATTAATGGAAGAGACGTAAGCACCATCACAAACTGCTATCGCTATGAAGGCGCCACAGTAAATGGAGCAGTATACACTGAAAATACTCCGAATGGCATTCACGGTGGGAAAAAGACCATGGCAGAGCTTATGACAAGATCAACGTATACGAGAAACGGCTGGTTGTTTAGCGATTCAACACCAATTGCAGGCCCGTGGTTCTGGGACAAAAGAGGTTTTCCAAAATTGAATTTAGGAACTGAAAGCTTTCCTTTTCCTGCGAGCCGATGATACCTTATTTACTTTCCACTTTCTCAGAAATTTCTTTCTCAAATTCTTTAATAATCTTCGCAGATTCAGATAGAACACCTCTATATGAGAAGTCTTCTGTCATATTAGAGGCGTAAGAAACTATTTCATATACTTTTGTCAATTCATCCGCCATTGAGTCTCTTTTGCGAGTTTCACAGGTAAGAAAGTTTATCATTTCCTTTTGTTCAGCTTTATCTTTTGCTGTTTTTAGTATTGCTCCAATGTCAGATATGTCCTTCTCTGAAGTTCTGCTGAGAAAAGCAGAAAATTTTGCAACGCATAAATTATCCCATCTATCCACTTTACATATTGTGTTGTCTAATACAACTTCAGGACGCGCGACTCTATAAGCAAACATGTCAGACACAAACTCAACTTTTATGTCATTAATTACCATGGAAGTAAAAGTATCATGAATAACAGTCGGCATATCAAAATCAAACTTTGCCCTTAGAACATTGGTTATTTTTTCGACTTCATTTGGATGTATCGTTTCACGAGTTGTGAATATATCTAAATCTTCGGAATACCTGTGTCCAAGATACATTGCAGATAAACAAGTTCCGCCCGCCAGCCAAAAGTTATCCGCGATGAAAGGAATTTTAAACAAATTTATAAAGAGTTCGCGTTGTGCGGGAGTTTTCCATCCCTCACTCTTTTGAGTTGGTAACATTGCGGTAAATTTGCATACTTTTTCCAAAGCGGCTCTCTCCTTTCGTCTAGAATCCATATTTTCTCATTCTCCAAAAATTCCCTTACTTCCTCTTGAAGCAAAAACAAACTCCCTTCAAAACAACTTCCCCGCTCAATCATTTTTCGAATTATCTCCTTGAGTTTTGCTTTGCTCTTCATATCAGTAGCATAACGCAACTCATTGAGATATTCCTTGAATTCTCGTGGAGAAAGGCTCTTTATATGTTTGTTATCAGCTTCCCAAAATAAATCAGGGTAATGAAATTTCCAATCTTTCATGAATTAATACCTCAGTCTTGTCTTGTTCTTTCGTTATATTCGCGTGTGTTCACGGTCAAAGTTTTTGTTTTTGTTTTTGTCTTTGTCTTTGTCTTTTAACTTCACACTTCACACTATAATCCCAGTCCTCCACGCTAGCAGCACGTCGCGCATCGCTGAGGCCGCCGCCGGAATCGGGCCGGACGCGCCGCCCGAGACGAAAAGGTCGCCAAGGGTGTCAGAGACGTAGCGGACGCATTTGTCCTTTGCTGAGACGCTGTAAAATGGATGCGTCTTATCCACGCTTTCGGGAGCAACCGATGCCCGAACAACGCCGCCCTCGCGCCATGCCCTTCCGATAAGCTTTATCCTGCGTCCTGCCTTTAATTCCGTTTCCATTTCCTTTATCGAAAGCCCTGATATGCCTTTTACAGGCACATCCTTCAAATCTATGTTGCCGTTCATTACAACTTTCGCCAAAATGACGAGCTTCACAGCAGAGTCCCATCCGTCGACATCCATACCCGGATCCGTCTCGGCGATACCGGCGGCTTGCGCCTCTTTCAACGCTTCTATATAGTCGAGTCCGCTCTCCATACGGCTTAATATGTAGTTTGTCGTGCCGTTCAGGACACCTTCAATAATTGAGGTATCCGCGCCTGCCATGGCGTCACGTCCGGCTATAACCGACGGCAAAGCTCCGCCCGTCGTGCAGCCAACGCCCAACATGAGCCCTTTATTGCGCGCCAGTAGAGAGAGTTCCGGCCACGCAACTAAGATCGGCCCTTTATTGGAAGTCGTCACGTGTATTCCATTCTGCAGCGCGTAACGGATATGCGAAAGCCCGGGTTCTCCCGTTTCCTTATTTGTGGGGGTGTATTCGGCGATTATGTCAACAAGGCGTTCGTCTATCATTTCTTTGAAGTTGAATTTAGCGTCAAATCCATTAAAAGAGTCCAAGCTTGCCCTGCCATGCGCCGCCAAAGCTTCGCAATTCAACCCGTCTGCATTGTAAAACCCGCCGTTTACGTCCAGCACGCATGTTAAGGCCAGGTCAATTCCATCGGAAGTCCTCCAATGTTCAGATTTTTGCAACAGAAGATTCACTGTAGCCCTGCCGAGGTTTCCATAACCTACTATTCCTAAACGGAATTTGTTTGACCTGAAAGACATTTTATAAATTCCTCCTTTAAAAAAAAATCTGCCTTAATTCTTGATATTTAGTTATAATATGGTATTTAGTAGTATACTACAAATATTCAGTTCAATATAGAAAGGATAGTTACAGATGAAGAAGATTGTAGTTTTAATATGTTTGTTGTTTGCTTTTACGGCATGCTCTTTCGCTGCGGAACCGTTGAAATTAACTATGGGAACTGGCGGAACTGCAGGAACTTATTATCCCTACGGAGGGGCAATTTCTCAGTTGGTAAGCGATAAGACCGGACTTGTATCCATTACGGCGCAGGCAACCGGCGCGGCGATTGAAAACATTCGCCTTCTTGACTTGGGCGACATCGACATTGCTATTGTCCAGAACGATTCAGCCCACTACGCATACAATGGAACTGAAGCTTTTAAGGACGCAAAAATAACCAGCTTCAAAGCAATAGCCCGTCTCTATCCCGAAGTCATACATGTTGTGACCGGAGCGGACAGTGGGATTAAGACAATTGAGGACTTTAAGGGAAAGAAAATATCCGTAGGGGCGCCGGGAAGCGGAAACGAGTCGAACGCCCGCCAGATACTTGAAGTTCTTGGAGTCGGCTATGAGACTTTCACTCCTCTCTTCATTTCATACGCCGAGACTGCAAATAACTTCAAGGATCGTCAGGTTGACGCTTTCATGTACACAACAGGAGTTCCGAATCCGTCTCTCATGGACATCAGTACGCTTCAAAAACTTAGCTTCATCCCTATTGAAGGGGAGACCCGCGATAAGATAATGGAGGCCTATCCATTCTTCGCGAAATACGCGTTCCCGGTAAACGCATACAGTGGAATTGACGCGCCGGTCGAGACGATAGCGGTTCAATCAATACTCGTTGTACATGAAGACCTTTCGGAAGACATTGTCTATGCAATGACCAAAGCGTTGTTTGAAAACAAGGAAGAACTTTCGACAGCACACGCGAAAGGGAAAGAACTTGATATCAATTTAGCCAGAAACGGAGTTACGATTCCATTTCATCCGGGCGCCGAAAAATACTTTCAAGAGGTTGGATTAAAATAGGCATGAATGATTTTGCCGAAGCGGATAAGGGGAATATCTTACTCCCCATCCGCTTTTTTATTTATCTTATTATGATATTTTGCCTTGCTGCAATGACATTTTACGCGCTCCAGAATGTCAGTGCAGTGATGATTACTAATAAAGACGGCGTCCTGGCAGGCGCCTTTATGTTTGAGAGCGGAGACGAATTCGTAGTCCGCTTTACGCACTCCTGGAACAAAACGCCAATAGATGAGATATACCGCATTGGCGAGTCCGGGCTTGAATTACAGGAAACTCTTTTCGAGGATTTTGGAGCGGGGATTCAAAGCTATGAGGAACCCGGGCAAAAAATGGAGCTAATAGGAAATAAAATCAGAATATCAGGGATTAGAAGAGCGGTACCCAATTTGACGTATCGTGTTGGGCAAATTGTTGCGAATCATTCTCTTATTGTGAAAGGAATAGAAATGCCGCTAAGTGTTTTTGTAAAACCGGGAGAGCCTGTTCAGTTAAAGCTGGAAATTGTTCCCCGCTGGAAATTATGGAAGGAATCGATATTATGACGGAATTAAACAAAGGAAACAAAGAATTTGAAGCTACTGACCTTGCAAAAAGCATTTCTCAAGGCGAAACCGGCTTTGTCGACTCGTCGGTCGCCGAAAAAGCTGTTACAAGCAAGGATGCAGCAGATACTTTAGCAAAATATGATAAGGAATCGACATTCCGTATCATGGGCGGGTTTTGGGGATGGGCAGCAAAGCTTGGCTGCGTGTCGTTCTCGTTTTTTCAATTATACACCGCTGCATTCGGTCAGCTTCCGACGCAGATTCAACGCGCGTTTCATCTACTCTTTACTATGTCGCTGATTTTCCTGCTGTATCCTTTCGGAAAAAAATCGCTGAGAGATAAACCTTCAAAGATTGATATTGCGCTTGTGTTTTTAACACTGCTTGCATGCGGGCACCTTATCGTCAACTATGAAGCGATAATTCTAAGGGCGGGAATAGTGACGCCTGCGGACTACTTTTTTGGCGCGATAATGATATTACTCGTACTGGAAGTCGCAAGACGCACTGTCGGCCTGCCAATAACGATTGTCGCGGTCGTCTTTATAATATATGCAAAATTGGGAAACTACATTCCCGGCCTTCTGGGGCATAAAGGTTTCCCGTGGCGACGGGTAATATCACAAATTTACCTTACAACCGAAGGGATAATAGGGATGCCGGTTGGCGTTTCCACCGAATTTGTGTTCATATTTATCCTTTTCGGCGCGTTCCTTCATAAGACAGGACTTGGAAAATTCTTTATCGATCTTGCGCTCGCATTAACAGGCCATCAGGTTGGAGGCCCCGCGAAAGTTGCCGTTGTGGCAAGCGGATTTTTTGGAACTATTTCAGGAAGCTCTGTTGCAAATGTCGTCACCACCGGAGCGTTCACAATTCCACTTATGAAAGGTGTAGGGTATCGCCCCGCTTTCGCTGGCGCCGTGGAAGCCGCTTCGTCAACAGGCGGTCAAATAATGCCTCCGATAATGGGCGCCGCAGCGTTCATTATGTCAACCTTTATTGAAAAGCCATATATTGAAATTGCGATATGCGCAGCTATTCCAGCGATACTATACTACATTTCAGTTGGCTTAATGGTGCATATGGAGGCATTGAGAACAGGTTTGAAAGGTATTCCCAAATCAAATCTTCCGGTATTAAAGAAAGTTATGGTCGATGGCTGGTATTTGATAATACCGATTGTCGTTATGTTATATATGCTGCTTAAGGGCTATACCCCGTCGCGTTCCGCGCTCATATGTATCATAGTGACAATGCTCGTAGCCATGTTGGCTAAATTGATGCGGATCGTATTTAAGTTTGTATTCAAGGTTGTTTTCGGCTTATGGCGAGGCGAATACAAAGGTGTTATCGGCGCGATTCGGGTATTAATTGATGATATTATCGACTCGGCGCTAATCGGAATTAAGAATGTTTTCTACGCGATGGAAGACGGCGCGCGGACTGCCCTCGGCGTTGCAGCAGCTTGCGCGTGTACCGGAATTGTCATAGGCGTTGTCACCCTTTCGGGCGTTGGACTTAAAATAGCAAACGCGATTGTGCTGCTTTCAGGCGGAAACTTTTTCTTCACCCTTATGCTCACAATGGTAGCTTCGATTATTCTCGGAATGGGACTGCCAACCACAGCAAAGTATATTGTGCTTGCAACGATGGCGGCGCCCGCTATATTACTTCTTGGAGAGAAAATCGGGATGGAAATCCCGACGATAGCTGTTCACTTGTTTATAATGTATTTTGGAATATTCGCAGACCTTACTCCTCCGGTCGCGCTTGCCGCATACGCCGCAGCGGGCATAGCAAAAGCAAATCCGAACACAACGGGGTTTCTCGCCGTAAAATTGGCTTTAGCCGGTTTTATAATCCCGTATATTTTTGTGTACAATCCTGAATTGCTTTTAATCAATACAACTTGGTATCAGGCAATATTTTACGTGGGAACCGCCCTTGCGGGGATATTCGCGTTGGCTTTCTGTTCAGCAGGTTATTGGCTCAGAGGACTGAACATCATTGAAAGGCTAATGCTTCTAGTTGGAGCTGTTTCTTTGATATTCCCCGGTATATACAGTGATTTGCTTGGGGCAGGGATGATGCTTATTGTTTATGCCCTGCAAAAAGTTTTTCCGAGGGGGAAAAGGCAATGATCAATGATCAATGATTAATGATCATTGCACAATGTTCAATGAAAAGATAAAAGCAAAAGAATTGGAATTTGGAAAACGTAAAAAGATAAGCGGGTAAGGGCGCGATTTATCGCGCTCATACCATCAACATAAACAATCGCAACTGATTTGGATTCTCATTTACATACTCCCACGACTAAAGCCGAGGGATCCTAAAATTAGCAAAGACAGCCGGATGAATCCGGTCTTACGTCTTCCTCCCCTGAAAAGCCATGCATTTAAATTGCGATATGTCCATAAACCCTTGGACGCCCAAATTTTTTAATTCATCATAATGAAATTAACAAAGCGTACAAAGCGCTTCTTGAAATGCCTTTCGCCGAAACAGGCGCGCGTCATGCTACTGAAAGAAATTGCATGTGGAACAGTTTCGAGAGGTTGACAAAACATAATACTACAAATAAACTCAATAGAATTGATTCGGACAATTTAAAGAACCAATGCGGAACTAAAATCTTGTTTGTCAATACGATTATTTATTACAACTTTATTACGCGTTGTTTCGCGTTACTGATTCAAAAACGGTGAGAGAATTTACACTTGATAAACAACAGTAAAGGATGTGCAAGATGAAGGTTTATATGGATAATTGTTGTTTTAATAGACCGTATGATGATCAATCCTCGTTAATTGTATATTTAGAAACTGAGGCAAAACTGTATATTCAGGAGCTAATTAGAAAAGGAGAACTTATGCTGTGCTGGTCATTTGTTTTAGATTACGAAAATAGTGTGAATCCATATGCGGAAGTACGCAACAGGATTGAGGAGTGGAAAGAACTTGCCTGTACCGATTGCGGCATGTCAGATGATATAGCTGCAAAAGCAGCTAAGTTGATGATGATTGGCATGAGGCAAATGGATGCCTCGCATGTTGCATGTGCAATTCATCTTGGTGCGGAGTACTTTCTCACAACTGACAAAAGGATTCTCAACAAATCAATAACAGAGATTACGGTAATGAACCCGATTGATTATATAAGGAGGTATTCAGATGCGAAATAATACTGCATTAAAAGATGAAGGAATGCGAATCCTTGCTGAGCAGCTTGGCATCGTGGAAGCAGAGCGTTTTATTATGCTGCTGCGGCGCGAGCCGTTTGATTATACTCAGTGGCGGCAGGGTATTTTTAAAGATGTTTCTTTAGATAAATTTTTGAACGACGCACAAAGCTACCGTAACAGGATGACAACAAGCTCACACTAAACCATTCTTTCTAGAGTTGATAAATGAAATTTAAGAATTTCAGGCACCCGCATACATCATTAAAATGTAAATTTTTTCTCCTTTGCCGCCGTTGCAATCGGCGAATTCGTTCTTTTTGAAGTAGCGTACAAACTGGTCATGCTCGAATTGCTTAAGGCATGTGGTCATCAAGCTCATTTTGACGTCAGTGGACAGATCTTCCATTGCTTTCTTTAACGATTCAACGCCAGGAGTTTTTAGAATTTCCCGATTTTTTGACGCGGCGTCTTCTATAATAACTTTCCATACATCCGCCATCGCTTCCATAAACCCTTGGACGCCCAGTTTTTTTAATTCATTAAATATTAAGTCTTTTCTTTCCCTGGAGATGTCGATTTTTTTGAATGCAATTTCGAGTGTGAGATAAAATTCATTCCCGGTCACGACGAATAGGCGCTGTATCGGTATTCCCCACTCATGACTTTTTGTACCGTATAGATACAAAGGCGCAGAATCCTTAACTCCATCGTTCAGATTAACGTGGAAACGCCTGTACGTTATAGCGGTATCATCGAATGTTACAGAAGTGTTCACATCCTCCGTATAGTTCCCCTGTTCCGCAAATGAGATAAAGAAATGAGTATACGCATCTTTGGGGTCTGCACTGAGTTTATACCATAAATATATGTGCGCGCCGCCGACTCCGGCGTTCAGATCCCATTCAATTTTCGTATAGCCTTTGGATGAGAGGTCTTCTCCTTTACCCGTTACGGCGACATCGCTTACATATGTTGGTATATTAAGGTTGATTACTGATCTTGTTATGTCTTCCCTGACAAAATCAACGGTGACAAGATTCGTGTTGCGGAAATATAGACTTCCCCCGGTATTTACCAAGAACCGCCGGACGTCCGGGTGCGCCTGATTACTTGTGATACCCTTAATACCGAGTCGCTTAAATTTGTCATTAAGAATCCAAGCCCAAAGTGTCCAATCGCTCCCATGAAATTTACTGAAGTTGCGGTTGGTCAGACTGGCCTTAACCCGATACGGCAGCCACTTGCCCTTTTCTTCCGGCGAATAAATGACGCCCGACTGACCATCAATATCATAAGACCCCTCAGTCAGATGTTCCGACAACCAAAAATCATCGTCAACCACGTTGCTTGAATTCAAGTAATGAATAAACACGAGAACACGCGCATCTGTTCCGAACGTATCATTTTCCTGCTTGATCTTATTCAGCGTCAATTCGCCATCAATAGAGACGCCGCCGCTTTCGTCATATTTCACGGTGATATTTTGTTTTTCGTGTCGGAATTTACGAATTTTATCCCCGGGGTTGGGCTTATACATATATTTTCCGAGAGTATCCCGGATCATCTTTTTAACAAAGAGTATCCTGTCCCAACAGTTGTATATCCAGTTACTCTTGTTATTATATTTTTCATCGCCAGCCCTGACAAAAAGAAAGATAATCTCACCCGGGTGTTTTTGTAAAAAAAACTGTATATCATTCAGGCCGATTTGGAATTTCTGCTTTTTGTCATAAATGCCGTTATGGCACATGTAATATCCGTCAGCTTTATGATTATGGGTCACCCGTACGTCAAGTGAACGTACGCCTATCTCCAGCTGTTCGGAAATGTAATTATCCTGACATCTTATGTCACTATTGAGATCTTCGCAGTATGACCCCGAGTTATGCGTCGCGGGGATTTTCAATCGCCGTAAATCGACATCGCCTACCCACGTCATCAAATCTCCCATCCAGTCAGTCAGCCTGAAATTCATCTTTATCCCCCCTGTGTTTTTCTTGGATCGCGTTTTTAATGTTTAAACATCTTAATAAAAAAAATAATATCACATGTATTGTTTCTTTTGCTACAAAAAATTATAATATTTTAAATAATCTTTGGAGCACAAGCGCAGAAAATAGAGCGCCGTTTTATTGGCGGGCTGGCCGAATATCCATAGAGTTTATAAAGCCAGGAGGCTACCAGTTTTTGAGTAGCCTCCTGTTATTAAATACAATTTGCGTTTAATGGCAATGAACATCAAAAACGGGGCTGTAACAAAAGTAGTATATTGGCTAGCCAAACCACAATATATAGTGGTTGTTTGGTATTGTGTGCACAATATGTTGTAGGGGCGGCATTCTGCCGCCAGCTTTTGTTACAGCCCCCTACTATCTCTTTTTGAACAACAATGGAAGTAGCGAAAGCATTATTATTATATATCCATATCCCGCGTTACAGCCCCAGAAATCGTCTTCTGAAGCGTTTACTGTGATGGTGAAGTCCTTGGTGTAATCAACGTTTCCGCCCCAATCATTATCCATACCTATGCGATATGGAGCACTACGATTCGTGGTTGAGCCGTCGCCCAGCTGACCGAAATCATTACCTCCCCACGCCCATATACTGCCATCCCTTTTCAAGGCTACCGTATGATAGTGTCCCGCAGAAACCGACGCCCAGTTGTTATCAGCGCTTATACGAACAAATGAGCTGCCATAGAATTCATTAACTGAACCTTCGATTGAAGTATTCTCTCTTCTTCCTTCCCAACCCCAGAGGCTGTCGTCCGTTTTTATGGCTGTTGCGTTTTGGCTTCTTGCCGCAACCGCTTTCCAATTATTGTCCGTTCCAAGGCGTTCCGGCGCCAGCGGGAAATTTACTTCGAGGTCTAATCCAACCCAGACAACTGTTCTCTTCAATCCCCAACCCCACAGGCTACCTTCCTTTATGCCCATTGTGTGTAAGCTGCTCGCCGAAATCGCAGTCCAGTTATTTTCCATGCCTATGCGAATCGGTGTGAGACTTTCGCCTATATTCATTCCGTCTTTATCATTTACGATGCCAAGCTTTCCGAATAAGTTGTCTCCCCAAGCCCACAGACTGCCATCATTTTCAATGGCTATTGTATTATTATCACTAGCTGAAACTATCGACCAAACACTACCTTCTTTTATGCGAACCGGTTTGTCGCTGCTAATCGTTGTACCGTTTCCCAGCTGTCCCCTGCTATTATCTCCCCAAGCCCACAGACTGCCATCCTTCTTTATAGCCATTGTGTGAGCGTAGCCAACCGACGACGACGCCCAGTCATTTGCCATATCCATGCGAGTAGGGGCGCTTCGGCTCATTGTTGTTCCGTTACCTAATTGACCGTATTCATTATCCCCCCAACTCCACAGACTGCCGTCTCTTTTTATAGCGACTGAGTGAGAGGCGCCAGCCGAAACCGCAGCCCAGTCTTTATCTTCGCCTATTCGAACTGGTGAGTGCCTATCATCATTCGCACCGTCACCCAGTTGTCCATAGAAATTATATCCCCATGCCCACAGGCTGCCGTCACTTTTAATAGCCATTGTATGTCCACTGCCAGCCGCAATGGTCGCGCTACCATCTTCAAAGCCTCCTTCCAGACCGCCTGCCACTGATGCTGTTAGCACAACCGTTCCGGCGCTTGAAGTGTTGAGGGTATTACCCGTTATCGTTGCACCGGTCCCTCCCGCATTTTTGACACTCCAGACGATGTTCTTATTAGTCGCATCGACCGGAATTACCGTACCCGTTAGAGCGAGCGGCGTAGCAGCTATTGCCTCCGTTGGTACATTGTTGATATCTGTCACCGGCACGAAGACGGCGTCGGCCGAAGTTGAGCTATGAATAAGAAAAAGCCCTAACATCAGCGCCATTGCCGATAAAATTGTCGTTATCCTTTTATTACTTTTCATAAAATATTTAACCTCCTTATAATAATCATTGAGCTTACTGATAAATTTTTTCTCATGTTTCAGTTTATAACACATTAAGAATCGTTGATATTTCATTTTTTAATGCATTTATCATTTTATCATCTTATCAAATTATGACAACTCAGGGAAAAATTGAACAGGAGGCTGCCTATTGTTTAAAGCAACCTCCTTCTATTATGCAATCTTTTTCGATGGCATTGAACCTCAAATACAGCGCGATGCGGACATCGCGCCCTACATCCTTTTTCTAAACAATAACGGAAGCAGCGAAAGTATGATTACTACATATCCGTACCCCGCGTTGCACCCTTCTAATAGATCACACCAGTTACAATCGCATGGTTCGGGTTCCGGCTCCGGTTCCGGCTCCGGCTCGGGGTTCATTGCAGCGCGTAACGCATTTTCCGCTTTATCTACATCCATTTGCGTGGCGAAATCGCTAGTGTATGCATCCACAGCCTCATCATAAATTGTTTGGAATATGTCCCTCTCTTCGACAGATAACAACAGAGCCTCCGTGATCGCCTCGCCCAGTGATGCTTTATTGGCAAGGCCGGGGGCGGAATTTTCGCGCGCCTTTGTTGCTTGCTCAGCCGCATAGGCAGCGGCAATCAGTACCGGTTCGGAAAAAGCTGTCCCTGCGAAGTACATATGAGATCCGCCTGTCAATCGTGTACCAACCGTTCTGAAGATGGGAAGAGTTACATGGGGATAACCGCCTCTGGCTGTTAGAGCGGTCAGGCTGCCGCTTCCCACTAAACCGTCAAGATTGTATTCTCCCAATCTCCTGTCGATGCCTTCGTCGCGGCATTGGCGGATATCTGAAGAGCGATGGTTAGCCCATGTCGCCAGAGTCGCCGCGTCGAGAACATAGTTGTTGGATTCGCCTATTTTGTTAATATCAAGATTGGTACCCAAGTGGTCGCGAAATGTTCCCGGGTTGACCTGAAACTCCGCACGCATGAATTCGTAGACATCTTCGAGTGTTTTCATGTACCATTTATAAGCCGGATCCAAAGTTGCCAGATAAACAGGTAAGCTTACCTTGAATTGGAAGGTGGTACTGCTCGGGGCGGTAGGACCCGCTATCGACGGCAACACGCTGCCGTTTGCTTGATAGACGAGTGTGGCGCCTGCGGTCTCTATCGCCTTGAGCGCAGCGTCAAACGCGGGACGCGCGGCGGCTGTCGCGCTTGGCAAGCTCAACACGCCGATTCTTTTGCCCTGCAGGAAGCCCGGCTTCAGGCATTCGTTGAAGTCGAAGCTTGTAAGCCCTGCACTCGCAATACCCTCAGTTTCGAAATCATTTGGATCATATCCAAAGGTTGCGTTCATTAAAACAGCCGCGTCCGTTACATTACGAACCATTGGGCCCGCAGTATCCTGCAAAGCGTTTAACGGAATGACGCCGTAGCGGCTGATTATGCCTACTGTCGGCTTGATGCCGACGAGGAAATTCGATTGGCTGGGACTGATGATGGAGCCGTTTGTCTCTGTACCGATGGTAACAGCAGCTAGCGCCGCAGACGCTGCCACGCCGGAACCGCTTGAGGAGCCGCTGGGGTCCAGCCGGCTAAGGGTTGATCCGTGGGCGGTCAGCGCGTTAGGTCTGTAAGCGCTGTAAACTCGCCTGCCTAAAGATGAGAACCCGTTTACATTTGTGGAGTTGTTGCTGACGCCGTGGGCAAATTCCGTCATGTTGAGTTTACCTAGTATTACTGCTCCCGCTTTCTTGAGGTTGACAACGAGAGGAGCGTCGTAGGGCGCATAATTATCGGCAAGCGCAATTGAACCTGCGGTGGTAGGCAGACCCATGAAATTGATGTTGTCCTTCATCATGATAGGAATGCCAAACATACCCTTGGCAACGCTTGCATCCAGTGCGAACGCCGCGTCACATGCTTTTGCGTCCGACAGAGCATTTGTGTTGAGCGCGCGTACGGCATTGAGCTTGTTAGCGTTGTCGTTGTACAATTCAATTCTAGTTAAGTACATTTGTGTGAGATCCGCATAGGTCAGTTTGCCGGCTTTAACCTGCTCCTGCATATCCAAAACCGTAACGAGCTGTAAATCTATCACAAGGGTATCCAGCGCAATTTGCAGTTCTAAGCGGGCAATATTTTTCTGTTCATTTGTTGCGGCTCCGTTCGCTGCTACTTTCTCAGCTTTAGCAAGCGCATGTTTGAGTGGATCGGCATACTTGGCCGGATAGCCGCTCAAATCGATTTCTTTGGCCTCAAGAATTAGCGTCGCAAGGTCTTTGAGAGGCGCAACAGGCTCAGTAGGCGCGGCATATACCGAGCTGCACAAAAAAACAACTAACAACAATGTAAATAGAAGAACTTTCTTTCTCATATTATCACACTACCTTTCATGAATTTTTGAATTTATATAAGTGTTTCTATTATAGCGTCATAATGAGAATTATTACTATTTTTATTGACGTAATATTTTATAATTATATTCGTATTTTAATTTTCAAAGTAAGCCATATAACTCATTAATTTATCTTATTAATATAGAATACGGGCAATCGGAATATATGTCCCTAAACGCGCGAACTATATCTTTATATACAGTATATACAATGCTTTTACGCGTGTCCCGATATTAATGATTGACCTTTGCATCTTTGTATTTTACGCTCATTCGAAAACCATCAGTATTGCGTTTATATGTCTGCTATATTCAGTATTTTACCAACTAAAACATTAATACTGCTGTTTTTCGAATTTATGAATATTCGCGCGTTGCGAAATCATAGCATGTGACTATACTATTCATTCATATTCGTGTTGACGTTGACATCTAAAGCACGCTATACTATATTTTTTTTGAAAGCTAACCTTATCGAAACTGGAGGCTCAATATGAAACGCTCATCCATTTTTGCCATCGCTTTACTCTCTGCCCTGTTTCTTGCGTTAATACCGATCAAAGCCGTTGCCATTCAGATTGAAGCTGTTTTTGGCGAGCCTTTCGGCGTTTGCCGCATCGAACTCCCCTTGTCCACAACAGAACAAGAATTACATAAAAGGTATATAGAAGAGTCTTTTTTTGAAATGATACATCAAGCGTCGGTGAGCGAAAGCAACAAGCGCGCGCTTTATCCAACGTGGAGCATTATTGAAAACAAGCCGGACGGTTCACAAAACAAAGCCCTGTTGTTTTTGTTTCAAGGTCAGGATGAGCTGGATGTATTTATTTCCAGAATTGGTTTTGAAGAGCTTATTGAAAAAGTAAAAATCAAACCCGTCAAAAATGACGAACTGCTGGAGGTTTTTATTGATGAATGGTGGAACGCCTATCTTACAAAGCTAAAAAATCTGCATTATCTTGACTTTTATGACCCTTCCGTTGAATTGGGCATTGTCTCCATGATGGGCCGCCGCTTGGGTTTACCGCTGGATAATTTAAGATATATGTTTAGATACTACTATAATGAGTTTAATAATATATTTGACTTTCTTCTAGGAACTGAATCAATTCGCCTAGCTATGCAAACCGATACCATGCTGAAAACAGTAGAAAAAGGCGAAGGCGCCGACATTGACCTCCCTGACGCTGCTGCACTCCCGCCAATGCCCGTACCTGACTTTAATGACAACGAGGTTATAGTTGAGTCTCTTGCAATGCGCGTGCCGGAGCAGTGTTTCTATCTTCGCTTCGATTCATTTTCTACTTTTCTGCAAGCAAGAGATTTTATGGATAGATGGGGCACAATGTTTCGTTCCATATTATCTTCTCGCGGCGCCGATTACAGCGTATCCGAACGCATTGAACGCCAACTTGCTTTAAAAGAAACTGTCCTGAGCCGCTATTTCGGCAGCAGCGTGATTGATGACGTGGCCGTAATCGGAACCGATACATTTTTACGGGAAGGCGCCGCCATAGGCGTTCTCTTTCATGCGAAAGAGACGGCTCTCCTAAAAAAACAACTAGATTCCATCCGCGATAGTATCAAGAAAGAAAATTCTTCCGTTCGGGAGTCTTCAGAAATAATAGAGGGACGTGCAGTGTCGCTCCTGTCGTCCCCCGGCGGAGAAGTGCGCTCTTTTTATGTAGAAGACGGTGATTTTCATCTGGTAACCACATCAAAATGGATAGCGCAAGCATTTCTTTCAACAGGAAAAGCGCCCGGCCAAAGTCTTGGCAACCTGACGGAATTTCGTTATGCCCGCAGCCAGATTGCCTCATCAGAAAAAGGCATATTTATTTATCTCTCCGATCCATTCTTCCGTGTTCTGGTTGGCCCCGCCTATCGCGTGGAAATGACGCGGCGCGCCCAGTCTGTTTCAGAAATGAATATGCTGGCCTTGGCGCGCCTCGCTGCAATACAGGAAGGTCATGATTCGCCT
Organism: Synergistaceae bacterium; assembly: GCA_009783355.1. Classification (GTDB taxonomy): domain Bacteria; phylum Synergistota; class Synergistia; order Synergistales; family Aminobacteriaceae; genus WRNQ01. The sequence continues at coordinate 53,363 of WRHH01000008.1, read as the reverse complement.
TCCATTGCGTCCCTGATAGAAAAAGGATTCCTGCCCAAAGGATTTGGTATGCGGCACGACAATTCCAAACCGATGCTTGACGAAGACGGCACGGCAACTGATAGTGTACGTGGAGCTATAGGGTCTTTTCTGCCAATCCCTGATATGACAATAGACAAGGTAACCACTGCAGAAGCGAAAGCCTACCAATATTTTGCCGACGCCTACGACCGCATGTGGACAAATATGGATCCTGTTTTCGGCTTACTTGTAAGTGAGAGTACCCCATCAGGCGAACAATTGGAACTCAGATTAAACATAAGCCCCTATGCCAAATCACGCTATGGCGATCTTGATACTTTCCTGGGAAAACCGGATACTGATCGCATGGCAATCATCTCTGGCGATCTTGTTTTTTTTGATGCGCGGTTGTCAAAAAAACTCGTCAGGGAATTAATCCCGGAAGGCGAAGATGTACGCATTTTTGTCGGATTAAGAGATACGAATATTCCATGGAGCATTGAACATGGTAACAGTCTTGAACACGGACTATATAGTGTGCAACATTACGTAAAATTCTATTCTGGTATAGTAACTCCCCTCAATTTCGATGAAGAGAGTCTTGGGTTTATGTTTCGGCGAGAATCAGAACCAGACGCGGCAGGGTATGCAAAACTGAGGAGGATTATTGATACAGATCTCTGGTATCGCCGTTTTGGATCTTATCGTGTAATCGGAAGTGGGCGATCACTTTTGGAAGCCGTTACGCCCGAAATTCGCGTTGAGAAAACAGAACATCCAAGCCAGGTTTCTTTAAATTTGGGAGATTTCAGCAATACCTATATAGGGAATTGTTTACGCGCAGAAGCTTATACCAGAGACCGCCGTACGTCCGCTGGAAATGCCCTTCTTCTTCACGCATATCAGCAACAATTACAACCAAGTGATCTGAACGGCGCAATAAAGGCAATACAGAATCAGAGCTTAATATGCCCTTTAGGAGGAACTTACGTTCCAGCAGAACAACCGGGTAGATGGAAGTCAACCGCCTGGACGGATGAAACACTATATCAAACCAACAATTTACCCGATAACTATAGTCAGACAATTATCGACGAAATGAAAGCTTTACGGCTGGAGTTCTCAATTGATCCGGATACGATTAAGACTCGTTTGGAGATAAAGACTAAAAGACAGGGATTAGGGATTAGGGATTAGGGATCAGGGATTAGAAAATAAAGATAATATTTTTTGTTCGTGATGTTTCGTGGTAAAGGTATTTGCTTTAATTTTCAATTTTCCATTTTCCATTTATAGAAGGGGAGTGATGACATACATGGACAATAAAGTAAATCGTAAAGAATCTACGGCTAGAGACCGCCGTTTGTCCGTTGTAGTCTTTGCTCTTTTTTTCTCGTGGCTTTTAGCGTTCCCGTTTGAGGGGCAGGTAATGTATGCAATCACTGAATACCACGGCGTATCGGCTCATTCGCTCCTGTTCGGAGCGATGGCGGCTCATTTCGCCGGCCTGATCGCCTGCGGTTTCTTTGTTAAAAATATGCGGACGGCGAAAAGGCTCATATTATTTTCTATAGCCTTTTGCGCCGCTGCTACAGGAGTGTTTTTCCTCCCGTACTCGTTTTTATGGACGGCGGCTCTATTCCCGGCGGCGTTTCTGGTCGGCGCTTGTGTAGCGGCGTGGGGGTTTTATTTTAAGGGTTGTACTCAGAAGGGCGACCGTATTAAGACGATGGCGGACTGCCTCATCTTCTCGAATGTGTTAATGATTCTTCTGAACATATCGGCTATTCACGTATCTCCGCAAATAGGGCTGGGATTTTCCATTCTGGAACTGGTAGCTGCTTTCCTGTTCGCGCTCTTGCTCCCCAATGAAGAAACATTGAAGGCGCCTGCGGAATCCGTTTCCGCAGAAGAGGCGATTTCTGCCGACAAATTCGGCTCACTGGTGTTCCTTTGCCTCTTTATCGTAGTCATCACCATCAATTCCGGACTAATGTACCAAGTTGTGAATCCAGCGTTCAATCACTTGAAATTGCTGACAAGCTGGTATTGGGCTGTGCCATATATAACCGCGCTGTTTATTATGCGTAATTTGCCCCGAAAGACCAATCGGGCATATAGCCTTTATGTAGCAATAGCTATGATTGGCTTTTCCTTTATCGCCTTTCTCGCGCTGGGACGCTCGTGGGTGGATTATCTTGCAATCAACACTCTACTGTTGGGCGCTTATGGCGTCTATGATCTGTTTTGGTGGAGCATACTTGGGGAAATGCTGGAATACTATAAGAATCCATCAAGAATCATCGGAATCGGCCTTTCTGCGAATGTGCTCGGGGTTCTGTTGGGCGGAATTATCGGTAACGCTGTAGCGGCGGATAGCGGTCAAACTCAAAGCCAAACGCTGCTGGCATTATGGGTGGTGCTCGTCACGTTGATTATGCTCCCGCCGCTTCATAACCGATTAACAAAGTTGCTCAAAAACCATATCTACTTAACCGCGTTACTGGAAATGCCCGCACAGGAACAGTCGAAGCGGATAAGCGAGCTTGACTTAATAGAGCGGCTTACCGAGCGCGAACATGAGGTAATGCTCCGGATCGTCAATGGAAGGACCAACAGGGAAATTGCCGACGAATTGGTCATCGTTGAGAGAACCGTCAAATATCATGTTGGCAATATATTCGCCAAAACCGGGGTCACAAGCCGCACGGAACTGACAAACCTTGTCCTGAGAAGGCAATAAAACACTCTTCAAAATCGTTAATACCTTAATCCCGATGAAACTGTATTGCCTAATATAACTACTGGCGAGGGCTGTAACAAAAGCTGGCGGCATTCTGCCCCCGCTACAATATATTATGTTCAAAACGCCAGGCGACCACTATATATTGTGGTGCAATTGATAAAGATCATAACTTTATTACAGCCCATGATTTCTTTGCGTTTATCTCAAAACCTGTACTAAAGTACAGGTCGGTTTTGCTAAAGACTGAACCTTGGTACGGTGTAATTTTTAGTTCTCTTGGATAAGATGTTCTGGAAATTACATATATAAAACGGAGGTAACGAACATGAAAAAATTATTAGTTTTATCTTTGGCGATTCTGGTATGTTTATCGCTTTCGCATATCTGCACGTCCGCCGCAGAGGGCGATCCGGCTGGAGTTACGCCCGCTGTGACGGCGGAATATTCTCTGGTCTACGGGGATAAAGCGTGGACGGGGGGCGAAAACCCTGTTTTGGCAACTTACTCCCCCGAGGAGGGTACTATTTCCGTCACCTATAATAATGAGAATATTTACTTCGCTATGGAAGATATGGGCGAGGCGCAGGGAAGCATTCTGCTGAAAGCTGACGCGACGGGCGAGTATCCGACCGGAACGTATCACCCTATTCCCGGTCTGGCCTCCCGTGTGGTGAGTCTCGACGACCCCCGTTCGGGGAACGAAAGATACGGAACTGTGACTATCCGATTTTTCAGCGGCGAGGAACCATATCAATATGAAAATGACGCTTCCTACGCCATTAGGTTCGATATCATCACAAATAGCTATCACCACAGTACAAAAACCAGCGGCCGACTCTTCGCTTTCACCGGCTCGGGTTCGGGAACGCCCGCGCATGCGGAAAGCCAAACTGAACATACGGCGCCTTTTCTTATGATTGGCTATGGGGATAAAGCAGGGGCGGGAGGCGAAGACCCTGTTAAGATGAGTTATTCCCCGGAATTTGGTACAATCTCCGTGGCATACGTCAAAGAAAATATTTATTTTTCCTTAAACGACATAGATGAGAGCCAAAGAAGCGTTGTTCTGGAAGCCGACTCGACGGGATGCTACACTCAGGCGGCGTGGTTTCTCGACCCGGACGAGCAGCAGGGCAGCATCCTGTTAAAGGCTGACACGACGGGAGAGTATCCGTCCGGAACGTATCACCCTGTCAAAGGCGTGACCTCACGGGTGGTTAGCGTGGGGAACCGCCGTTCGGGATACGACCGGTACGGAACGATGACTCTACGGTTTTTCGACGGCTCGGAACCATATCAATATGAAAATGACGCTAGCTATGCCGTGAGGCTTGACATCGTCGCCAAAAGCTTACACCATAGCAGTAAAATGGGCGCCGCCCTCTTCGCTTTCACCGGCTCGGGCTCAGGAACACCCGCGCGCGCAGAAAGCCAAACTGAACATACGGCGCCTTTTCTTATGATTGGCTATGGGGATAGAGTAGGGGCGGGAGGCGAAGACCCCGTTGAAGTGAGCTATTCTCCTGAACTGGGCACGATCTCAGTGGCTTACGTCAAGAACAACAATTCCTTTTCCTTAAACGACATAGATGAGAGCCAAAGAAGCGTTGTTCTGGAAGCCGACTCGACGGGATGTTACACTCAGGCGGCGTGGTTTCTCGACCCTGGCGAGCAGCAGGGCAGCATCCTGTTAAAGGCCGACACGACGGGAGAGTACCCGCGCGGAACGTATCACCCTGTCCGAGGCGTAACCTCACAGGTTGTGAGCGTAGGGAACCGCCGTTCGGGGAACGACCGGTACGGAATGATGACTCTACGGTTTTTCGACGGCTCGGAACCATATCAATATGAACATGAAGCCAGCTACGCCGTGAGATTCGACATCGTCGCGAAAAACTATCATTACAGCACAAAATCCGGCGCCGCCCTCTTCGCTTTCACCGGCTCGGGGACAGGAACGCCCGAAAGCGCGGAGAGCCAAACTGAACATGAAGCGCCCTCCCTTTTGATAGGGCAGGGGGACAGAGCGGGCGCGGGCGGCGAAAACACCGTTAAGGCGAGCTATTCTCCGGAACTGGGAGCTATATCAGTGGCATACCTCAAGGACAACCTTTTCTTTTCCTTAAACGATATAGGAGAGAGCCTGAGAAGCGTTACTTTGGAATCCGACGCGACGGGACTTTACAACCAGACGGCGTGGTTTCTCGATCCCGGCGAGCAACAGGGCAGCATCCTGTTAAAAGCCGACACGACGGGAGATTATCCGCGCGGAACGTATCACCCTGTCTCCGACGTGACCTCACGGGTTGTGAGCGTGGGGAACCGCCGTTCGGGGAGCGACCGTTACGGAATGATAACTCTACGGTTTTTTAGCGGTGAAGAAGCCTATCAATATGAAGGAAACGCCAGCTACGCCGTGAGGTTAGACATAGTCGCCAAAGGCATGCACCACAGCGGCAAACCTGGCGCAGCCCTCTTCGCCTTCACCGGCTCGGGTTCGGGAACGCCCGCAAGCGCGGAGAGTCAAACTGAACATGCGGCGCCCTTCCTTTTGATGGGACAGGGAGACAGAGCGGGCGCAGGAGGCGAAGACACCATTAAGGCAAGCTATTCTCCTGAACTTGGCACGATCTCCGTAACTTACCTCAAGGACAACCTTTTCTTTTCCCTAAACGATATAGGCGAGAGCCGGAGAAGCGTTACTTTGAAATCTGACGCGACGGGACTTTACAGCCCGGAAGCGTGGTTTCTCGACCCCGGCGAGCAACAGGGCAGCATCCTGTTAAAAGCCGATACGACGGGAGAGTATCCGCGCGGAACGTATCACCCTGTCCGAGGCGTGACCTCACGGGTTGTGAGCGTGGGAAACCGCCGCTCGGGGAACGACCGTTACGGATCGATAACTCTCCGGTTTTTAAGCGGCGATGAAGCTTATCAATATGAAGGAGACGCCAGCTACGCCGTGAGGTTAGACATAGTCGCCAAAGGCGTACATCACAGCGGCAAACCCGGCGCCGCCCTTTTCGCCTTCACCGGCTCGGGCTCGGGAACGCCCGCGCTGGCGGAAAACAATACCGAACATGCGGCGGCCTTCATTTTGCTGGGGCAGGGAGACAGGGCGGGGGTTGGAGGAGAAGACCCCGCGACGGTGAAATTTTCCCCCCTGACGGGGGATATTTCAGTGACCTACGCCCGGGACGGCAATTTTTTTCCTCTAAACGACATAGACGAGAGCCGGAGAAGCGCCCTTTTGGAACTCGACTCGTCGGGGCAATACCGCCCAGCGGCGTGGTTTATTGACAGCGGTGAAAGGCAAGGCAGCGCCCTATTCAAAGCTGATGCGGCTGGCATATACCATCCGGTCCCTGATGTGGCCTCGCGCATCGTGAGCGTGGGGAATCGCCGTTCGGGGAACGACTACCGGACGGTGACGCTGAGGTTTTTCAACGGAGAGGAGCCATTTCAATATGAAGAAAACTCCAGCTACATCGTTAGGCTTGATATCATCGCCAAAGGCGTACATCACAGCGACAAACCCGGCGCCGCCGTCTTCGCCTTCACCGGCTCAGGCTCGGAGAGGCCATTGGCGACGCAGAGCGAGTCCGGGCAGTCGGTCGCCCACATTCTGGGCTTTGGAGACAAGGTGGGAGCAGGAGGAGAAGACCCTGCAACGGCGAAGTTTTTCCCCCGGACGGGCGATATTTCCGTGACCTACACACGGGACAGTAATTGTTTCTCATTAAACGACATCAATGAGAGGCAAAGAAGCGTCGCTCTGAAAATAGACGCTGCAGGGTTGTATCGGCCTGTGACATGGTATCTTGATACGGGAGACAAGCAGGGCAGCGTACTTTTAAAGGCCGATCCATCGGGAGAGTATCAATCGGCGCCTGATGCGACGCCACGCATAGTGAGCGTTGGCAACCGCCGCGCGGAGAACGACTACCGGACGGTGACGCTACGGTTTTTCAACGGCTCGGATCCTTATCAATATGAAAAAGACGCCACGTATGCCGTGAGGTTCGATATTGTCATCAAGGGCGGACACCACAGCAGTAAACCAGGCGCCGCATTCGCTTTTACAGGTCAGGGCTCGAGTCAGGCGACTCCCAATGAAATGGAAGACGAACCCAAGGCGGACGCCTCAATTCCCGATAACGAAGGAGATGTCCGTAGCGATGGGAATCCTAAAAGCTGAACGATAGAAGGGAGCAGCTGACATTTAACAGCCAAAAAGGAGGACTGATTAATGTTTTGCGAAAACTGCGAAACAAAGGATGCTGTAGAAAAGGCGGCGATACAAAATGAACAAGAAGTGAACGCCGGAGCCGATATGGAAAAAACCATGAGCGGCCTAATCGGGTTGACTTCGGTTATGACGATATTTACGGCAGTAATCATCCTTGTGTATGGGTTTGAAGACGACGACAGCATTGTCGCGTCCATTACTGCGGTAGTATTGTCGGTTATAGTGTGCGGGGTCAAATGGTTCATTGAAATAAATGGCCAAATGCGATGGTTTAAATAATGGAGATTATAACACATACGAGTGGCGGGAATAGCAGAAACCATAGGGCAACAGCGCTGAAAAGTTAAGGAGGGTGGGTACGATGCAAAATTTCTGTTTAAACTGCGGTAAGGAGATGAGCGAAGGCGTGAAATTTTGTCCCGAGTGCGGGCTTGTCGACGGCGCCGCCACGGACGTGACGGAAGCAGCAGGGGAGGAGAACGCCGCGCGCCTTGCATGGACGGCGTACATCACGCCGTTCAGAAACCTGTACGTCGCGATCCAGTTCGCTTTGGCGCTGCTCGCTACAATGGGGATAATGACGGTGCTTATTTCAGTGTTCACCGGCGAAATATACCTGTCGATCATGGTAGCAGCGGTCGGCGTCGGAATAATCGCCGCGCTTACGCCCTTGGGGGCACTCATTCATTTGATGATCATCGGCGGCAAGGAGCTTTACATCATAACGGATAATGGCGTCTGGCGCGGCCCCGTGAAGCATGCGCCGGAAATGCTGAGCGGAGGGTTCAGTGCGATGGGGATCTCGGCGCTCCTCTCCGGCAATTTTAGCATGGCGGGTACGGCCATGCTCGCAGCGGGGCGCGTTCAGCAGGACATGGCATGGCGCGATGTGAAAAAAGTCGTTTACAAACCGAACTGGCGGCTCATCATTCTTAAAGCGGACGCGTTGACTAAGATCTGGATGTTCTGCACGAAGGACAACTACCCGGAAGTCGAAAAGTTAGTCAAGCAGTATATTTGAAATGGAGGAAAATACTATGAAGAAAATCATTATTCTTGCGCTTGCAATGGCACTGGCGCTTTCTCTCACATCTTTCGGAATTGCGAATGCCAATGCGAAAGTCGGGGACAAAATCCAGCTTGGCGGAATTGACTGGCTTGTATTGGCGGTCGAGGACGGCAAAACGCTTATAATAAGCGAAAAAATTTTGGAATTGAGGGCTTATAATTCGAAATTAGCCATTGTAACATGGGAAACCTGCACCTTGCGCGAATATCTCAACAATTCATTTTACGAGGGCGCTTTCAGCTCCCAGGAAAAAGATAGAATAGCGGAAACGAAATTAGTGACCGCCGATAATCCAAAATACGAGACGCCGGGCGGCAACGATACCACGGATAAGATATTTTTATTGAGCGGCGAAGAAGCGGAAATGTATCTCCCTGACCAATCCACTCGCGTTATGCGCGATATGGACGGGAATAAATGTTTTTGGTGGCTCCGGTCGCCCGGTAAATACAGTCCAAACGCCGTCATGTCAAACGCCGCCGCTGTCTACTCTGACGGAGAAGTCAGCTACTTCGGCTACGGCGTCACCTTTGAATACGGAGTTCGCCCCGCGCTGTGGCTGAATCAATGACAAACAATGTTTCAATTCCAGAATATTAAATGGAGGTTATAAAGATGAAAAAATTCATTTTGGTTTTTGCGATAACGGCGCTTTCGGGGTTGTTTTCCCTGTGCGCCGAGGCCGCGATGAGAGACGTGGATTTTATTGAACTTTGCGGAACGGGGACAGTACGGGAAGTGGAAAGAGCAATCAGAGGCGGAGCGAACGTTAATGCAAAACAATCGGAAGGATACACGCCACTGATGATTGCGGCAACCAGTAATCCCGATCAGGCAGTGATAACCTTGCTGCTCAAAGCGGGCGCAAATATCAACGCGAAACAATCGCAAGGCTTTACGCCCCTTATGTATGCGGCAGCTAATAATCCCAACCCGCGTATCATAACCTTGCTGCTCAAAGCAGGCGCGGATATCAACGCGAAACAATCGTTTGGATATACGGCGTTGATGGTTGCGGCAATAGTTAATTCAAACCCGGACGCCATAACCTTGCTGCTCAAAGGAGGCGCAAATGTAAACACGATAGGTCAAAACGGCGAGACTGCATTGATGCTTGCCGCGCGGAGCAATAACAATCCTGACGTGATAACCGCGCTGCTCAATGGCGGCGCGGACATCAACGCGAGAAGTTACAGCGGTGAAACAGCATTGATGGTTGCGGAACAATATAACAGTAATCCCAAAGTGGCTGCGACGCTGAGAGCGAACATGGCGCGAAAGGGCAAGCCGATGAGACGGCGCTGACACTTGCAGCAGAATATTTTTGAAAGAGGAAAGAAATGGCAAAAAAGCAAAAAGTGGGAATCGGAAGCAGGATAGCTCCAATAATCATCGGCGCTATCCTAGTTATTGGCAGCATGATACCCGTTTCGGCGTCACTGTTCGGGCAGACGGGCTATATCACGGAAATAACTTCGTCCAAAAGGTCGGGCGGCGCGTTGCGCGACGGAAGTATGCCCAACACCTATGAATGGCATGTAGGCTATAAATTCAAGACTAAAAACGGCGAATATGAAACTGGCTCCGTAACGGTAAAAGGCGATGCGATAAGCTCGAAATCCAGACTTCGCGCAGGCAGCCCCGTTCGCTATCTTGCCTTCGCGCCGGGATTCAACGTTCCCGGCGAAGGCGGGTTTGACGTCAGTACAATAATGTATGTGTTCTGTATCGCGTTCGGCGTGTTTATGATCGCACTTGGGGCGCGAAAAAGTAAACCACCGAAAACGCCATCGCAGCGCAGCCGCGAATACCGGTCGGCAAAAGCTGCGAAAGAAATTAAGTCAACGCACGTCAAAACAAAAGCGTCAGGCCGCGCAAGTAAAACGGCGCCTGTACATAGGGGAGGTGAAAAGATGTTCTGCGAAAACTGCGGCGCGGAATTGAGCTCGGGCGCGAAATTCTGCTCCGGCTGCGGAGAAAGTCAGCAAGCAAGCCAGCAAGTCAGACAACCAACGCCGGATTGGGATTCGTTCGAGTACGACGACAAAACGCCAATAACCGAAGCGGAAGCCGAAGAGCTATACCGCCTTGCCACTGAAGAGGAAATTGAGGACGAGTTTGACCTTATAAACTCCGGCGACGAGGGCCCGGCTTATTACCGCAAGGTGCTCGCGATAGTCCGCTGGCGGAGGGATAACTAAGGACAGTGGCGAGTGGCGAGTGAAAAGCAAAGACAAAAGCAAAAGGCATTTACCACGAACCACGCGAACCACGCGAACAAAAGCAAATTAAAGAATTGATTATGGATAAAGGGCGTTGCGTGCAACGCCCTTTCGACTTTGGCTATTTAGAGGCATAACAAATGGCTATATTAGCCGGATCAACATAATAAAACAGCTTCGTAGCTTGATGAATTTGATGCGAAGTCACTTTTTTCGGTTTGTATTAACCCCAAGAATTTCAAACGAAAATTATTAACTATTATTACAACCTCGTAAGGTTTCGACTTCATCTCGCGTCAGTCCGGTATCTTCCATAATCTCATCAATCGGCCTGTTACGCTTCAGCATATTACAAGCTATGGCTAATATACCTTCAGTTCTGCCTTCAGCTCTGCCTTTCGCTTCACCTTTTTTTTCAGCATGGTGTAACGCTTGCGCTTCATCATGGCGGGCTTTGGCTCGTAATCGTTCCAATTCGCGGAACTCCGATGAAGCAGTGACGCTGTGATATGCGCTTATTGCTTGATTCAATTCCGGTACCCCCAATGCTTCGATTTTTGATAATTCTTCTTCTGTGTCAGCTTTAAATAACGCCAACCACAACAGTAAAATGTCATTTCTGTTAATGTCCTCAGATACTTTGGGTAATTCAAAAAAGTGAAAGACCATTTTTTCAGCCAGCGGCTCATGGCGAGTGACTTCAAGGGCTTGATATTCCGAGTAGAACTCAGGACAGCTAAACAAATGGAAGTCTACGATGCTGATTACAATCGTACGCGGTAAATCGGAATACTTCCCACCTGCAGGGAGGGCGTTTGAAAAGATTCGCGCCCAATGAAAAATGGCGCGTTCAGGGAAGTCCCCTTCATCCTCTACTTGCACCTCAAGATTCACCTGCTGTTCGTTTATCATCATGTGAATGTCCAAACGGCAAAACTTGTTCCCGATAACCTCGGGCGGCATTTCCTGGTTCCGAATTTCAAACTGTGTAATACTCTCAAGCTGAATTCTCAGCAGATGCGCGACCAATCGCCGTAACAAATCAGGGTGTTTTATAAACAATAACTTAAACAAAATATCGGTCTTGAATGTGTTCTTAAGTTTTGACATAACGAATCGTCCCTCCACGCGAGTAATTATGCCACGCCTACGCTGAGATTGCAACGATTGTTTTAACATAAGTCTTGAAGGAAAAAGTGCAATGATGAACAATGGAAAATGAAATACTGCTTTGAATTGCTGATGTTTGAATTGAGCAACTTTCAACAACGTCATGTCTGTCGCGGTGACTGTTTTATATGTGAAATCAAGCGGTTCTGTGAAATTATAAACAAATGCGATGGATGCATGAAAATAATTATCGACATGTAATACTTTAATAGCATATAAAAGATTAAGTCAACATGTTTTAAAGGGTGCAGAGTAATGATCTTTCTATATACGAACATCTTTACCCGAATGAAATATCGCGATAGAAGAGGTTAAATACGTTATGAATAATAATGTCGATTATATGTACATATGCAACATATCGATATAATATACATATCATTCAAAGATTCCAATATTCGGCCTCGTTCCCTTTTGAATCGGCTTGCCTTCGAAATCGGAAGTCAGCCCAACTTCGATTCCAGCCCTGATCAATGGGGAATCGGGGCGTGGATGGTAGTCGCTTTGGTCGGGGCCTATTGGGATTTTGTAGTTGCCTTCATTGTCCGGTACACCCTGCTGTTTCAATGCTTCGAGCATCCCTGTCAATGTTACGACACGTATGTCTCCGTCATCTTTTGTTGCTTGGAAGACTGTCTCCCAAGCCTTTAGCGTCAGCTCGTTCTCGGCGTGAGAGTAAAAAGTCCCCCAACCACCCAAGTCTTTGAAATAATCAATCAACATGAAAAACTTCCTTCTCGTTTCCGAAGTAGAGCTGTTCTGCCCCATTACATTGTACGCGCTGATACCCCAGACGGATAGAGGATTAATACCCTTGTTCATATAGGGAGATATTTCTGACTGCTGCCCTGATCTTGCCACTTCAAAGCCCGTCGCCGCCACCGCATTTATGACGTTTTGATCGTAAGCTCCATAGGGATAGATAAAGACTTTTGCGGGAAAGCGGGGAAGATTCTCAAGTAAAGACTGCCTCGAACTATTACACTCGTACATGACGTATGACTCCTGATCCAATGTAAGAGGGACTGAGAAATTCTCAAAAAAGATGTCCAGATTCCTTTGACTGATCAAAAAGCGCGCGGGAATATCCCGGAAATATGGTTCCAAAAGCTTTGCGTCTACTCCTGATTTGTTGAGAATAATCGCTAACTGCCCAAACCTTAGATCTTTCTCCTTAAGATCTATTTCCACTATAACGGAACTCCCGTTCTCAACTATTCTCATTACTAAGTTTTCGTCGATATCCAGCGTCGCCGATGTCAAATCCGGGCGATAGTGATTCAGCAACAGAGACCTAAGGGATGTGAGCGGCGCGTGGCTTGAGGAGTGAGCACCGACCTCGTGCCCTTTATCAATTCCCCGTTTTACCTTGTCCCAAATCTGCTGCTTTTGAGTCGCTGTCTCCATCGCCCACGTGTTCAGCGCCAACGTCACAGGATAACAGTATACATCCGCTATTCCGTACAGATCTGTCCAAAAATCCAACGTCCGGGCGTCATCCACACCAAAACTGATGACAGCTTCCCGACGGCCTTTACGGAATCTGGGAGAATCCGTCCGACAGTCGGTCGCAACTATTCCCGGAAATTCTTTGGGCGTCAGATGATAAGGAGGAAACCTATTAAACGGAAATCCCGGAGTCAACACGCAATTACGCAAATAGACCGGCGGGGTTCCATCCGGCAGCGCAGCGAACTCGTTGGGGCTATTCTTATTCAGGTAGAAAACGCAGTTGTCCATCTGCACGCCGCCCATGGAAGCGTTTGTTTTGCGCGCCACGACCGATTTATTTCGCAGAAAGAGGCAATTGAGAAATATACCGCGCGCGTCCTTGTCCATCTCCACAGCGCCGCCGTCCAAATCTTGAAAAACGCAGTAGGTGAACGTTGCTGCCGTCTCAGCGTCTGAGGGTGCAGCGTCAGTTATGAATACAGCGGCTTCAGGTAACTGCTGATTCGCGAAGACGGACGCGTGGAACGTCGGCGAACCTCCCTCTATTGTCAACAAAGTCTTAGAACCTTTTACCGTTTCGTCAAACTCATCGTAACCGAAGCGGCAGTTCTCGAACCTTCCTGTAAAGTTCTTTAAATTTGCAACCCTAACGGTATCTTTTCCACCAATGAAATGGACGCCGCGCCAAAGAGTGTTGTTCGAGTCCGTGAGCAGGATTGTTCCCCCGGTAATCACAACATCGCGCCCGCTGTCAGGCTTGAAAATGTCCTCAAGCGGCGCCGGGCGGCTCTCGCCCGCTGCTGCGAAGCTCAGATCCATTTTATCTATCGTGATGCTTTCGCGGTAAATTCCCGGCATTATCTCAATGGTGTCACCAGGTTTTGCCGCCTTAACAGCCTTGTTGACGCTCTCGCCCGCTACGACGCGGTGAACGGCCGCTTCTATACGCCACGGCATGAGAAGCAATACCATAAACATAATGGAGAAGACACACAAATTCTTATTCTTAAGCTCTTTCGACAGACACATATTATCGAAGCCCCTTTCAATAGCGAGAGATTTATCTTGACCTATTATTCATCTGCAGGCGAAGCAGGGACGAAGCCTTATTGCCTCCCAGACGCCATAGCGCGAACGTCTCGAATCCTTCCATACGGGCTGTCTCCATCACGTACTCAAGTGTAACGCCGTCCGCAAACCATCCGACATCGTTCTTTCCTTTCACAGGATACGTCAACACCAGATACTGGCTGTTCTCGTCCCGAACAGGCGTTACCCGTTCCTGCCGCGCAATCTCCATCATCTTGCGCTCGTTGTGCCCCTCAATTTTTCCATCGCCTCGCCACAAAAAACCTCCTGTGGCCATGGCAAAACGCGGTAATTGCTTCATTTGACTCCTACACAATCGGGCAAGGTTCACAATAAATTTGGGGTCCGCTTTGGGGCCTGGCACTTTCGTGTGTAATCCAAACAGATTATAAGCCATCACAACATATTCCGGTCCTTCAGGAAAAGGCGCCGTGTAGTATTCCCTCTTGGGCTCAAGCACGACGCGCAACTTCTTTCCACGGGAGTTAAGAGCGTGATGCAAGTCTTCACAGAACTTCAGGTAAACCGACCAATCGGAGGGCTTCACACGTTCGTAATCGAGATCAATCCCCGTAAAAGGCCCCAAATCAATCAATCCCAATATGGTTTCAAGATGTTTTGCGCGGCTTTCCTGCGTCGCAAGGAATCGCCAAACAAGGTTGGGGTCCTTATATATAACTTCTTTCTCTCTCTTGTAATCGTTTACGACCGTCAGGTATAGCTCCGGATTTCCGTTTGCAGCTAACCATTTCGCCGCGTCATTGAGCCATTCCTTGAGATTACTTGACAGCATCGGTTCATCGTTTTCGTCAAAATAGACGGCGAAAATCTGAAAGCTCGAAAATATGTTAATATTACTCCCGGCTTCATATAAACCGCTTTTCATCTCCCATTCCGCTACCCACGCGCTTAAATCCAGAACCTGACACTGCGCGGGCAGATTCTGCGAAGAAAACAAAAGCAATAAGATACATACGCACCACTTTTTTATCCTGTTTCGAATTAACACTTGAGCTCCTTCATAATTTGATAAACCCCTACTAGAACCGATATGTAATTCCGAGTCTGTAGCGATCCAAACGGTATGTCGGTGTTTCATAGTGGTTATAATTAAACGAAAGCAGCCAATCTTCCAGAAAACGCCATGTGATATCGAAATTTCCCCGCCAGATGTATTCCCAGCCACTGCCATCAGATGTTGCAGTTCCGTAACCGAGGAGCCCGCCAATGGAAAGTCTTGATGAGAACGAGTGCCGTGCAGTCACAACTAACATATGGCTTTGATAATCAACGGGCGCCCAATATTCCGGAGGATTCCTGTCACTGTCCGCAATCTGACCCCAGTAGCCCACGCTCAGTAACGGGTATTCCACCAGGCGATACATAGGACGGAAACTGACGCCCCACGTGTTGTTGCCGTCGGTGCGCGCTGTAAAGTACGCGTACAGATTAACGTCCCACCAGTTATTGAAGCGGAAATTTGTCAAAGCTTCGAACCGATCGGAATGAATTCCCTCGATTATAGCTTCCCGAGTATCAACGCCTCCATGAGTGTAAGTAAGATCGTAGGTTCCGTTCATGTGCATCGTCTCTGTCGAGAACGCGCCGTGGTAGCCAAGCCGGAATGCGGGAGCCCCCCCGTCGGCTTCGTTGTCATAGAACGTATAGCCTATCTCGGCGTCGACCCAATGTTCGGGTTTCGTATGGTAGCGCGCGCCGATATTAAATAGCGTTCCGCCAAGCGAGCCGCCATTGTCCTTCCATCTGCCGTAGCCAACATCTCCGAATAACATCAGACGCTCCGTGACGTATTTTGAATAGAAAAGGCGCAATTCATCGTAGTTTCTTCCGTCGCTGTCATTCTCCGAAAGGGGAACAAGGCTGATGGAGTGGCGAAGCTGGTATTCAGCATCGCTCATCAACTGCTTAACGCGTTCGGAGTCCGGAGCGATTTCTTCCGCCTTGCGTGCCAACTCAAGCGATGTTGGAACGTCTCCCTCATACAGAGCGTTACGGGCGTGGAAATAGTATAGATCTTCTGAGGCCACGCCCAGTTCCTCTGCTCGATGAAACAGCCGGTCGGCTCGTGGAAGCTGACCGTTCCAGCTTATGACCTTGGCGAGTTCTTTCACTCCAGCGCGCGTTGGATGTTGATATACCATGTCATAACTGACCATTTCCAGTGAAGTCCCTGTATAGATTGCTCTCATCGGGACGCGCCAGATATCCTGATGCGGAACTGAAGCGCCGCGCGACGCGGGCGCGAATGCTATCATGAACCTTTCTTCAACCGCGCGCCTATAGGCAGTGCGAATAGCGTCATCCGCCTCAGTGGAAAATTGTCCGTAGTCTCCAATGGGATACACCCATCCATCAACTTTAATATTTCTATACTTTGCCATGGATAAAAGGCGCTCCATTGCGTTATCCCAGCGAAAGAACATTTCTTCTTCAGTCTCAAGGCGATCGCCAAGCCACATAGGCTGTCCCCAGAACGAAACCATCGTTCCTTCTCCATCGCGCGGGATAAGGCGATTACTGTAGTCTGACAGCAGAAACTCCCATCTTCCCGTCGACGCCAGATAATTCAAATATGAACAGTCCGCATAATATGGCGTCTCAGGCACAAGAGATTCTTCACCTATAACTAAGCAGGCGCGCGCGCTGTACTTGTCCAGCAGTTCATTTATCTTACTGAGCGTCTCCGCGCTGGAGCGCCCAATTATTACGAGCGTTGGAATCAAAGTTGGATCCTCCTGCTGCCGACCTTTTTCCGGAACGGCATGAAAATCCTCAAGAGATGCGAAACGGGCGCCATTCGTTCTAACCATCTCAAGATATTTCTCAAACTCATTGAGTGGCATACCCTCGACGCTCACAATGTCCGAAACCGACGTGAACATTAGGGCAGTCACGCTCTGATTGGGTCCGAGTTCCACCAGTTTCTCAAGTTTCGGGATAGCCAGCCGGAAATCCTTTGCGCTCGCTGCGGAAATGGCTGCGCGCGTAATGTTTGCAGGGTCGTTATCGTAGTGTTTTAGAATCTTTTGATCCAGCTTTTTAGCTTTTACAAGCGATTTTCGATCAGAACTTATCTTTGCTATGTCGCTCTCATTCATCAACATACGCAGTTGAACGGGGTTCGTCGCGAGTACATTAATATCATGCGAATGCAGCGCCTCCCAGCTTTCTTGCGCCTTCAGCGCTTCAGCCAACAGGGAATTCGCGCGGATACTATGATTATCCATTTCTACAAGGCGCGCAGAGTATTTTTCGGAAAGCTTCATCTGATTCAATCCGTAGGCCGTATCAGCCGCGATGCGAATTAGCCTGCGATCATCCGGAGTCTTTTCAAGACCAAACTGCGCCCAGTCAAGCGCCTCTTGGTGACGCATCAGCGCAATACAGGACTCCGCAAGCTGCGCTGCCATGCGATTGTCACCTGTTTCAACGCAACGCTTCGAGAGCACTTCGACGACTCTTTCGTGCTGTCCGCAGGCTGCAAGGGCATCCGCCCAGCTGCGCGCGACGGAATTATTATCAGGACTTTCAAGCACCAAGGTCAAAAAGAGCTCTTCAGCGCCGCCCGGATCCCCCAGAATGAGCTTGGCTTGCGCTAAGTAACTGCGGACTCCTTTATCCCCATCGGCCAGATATTTTTCAAAGACGCTCATCTCCCTGCGCGCTTCTTCGTAACGATGGATACCCGCAAGAGTTTCGATGATGTAGAGCCGTACCCAATGAGTTCCCGGAACAAAGTTCAGGTACTCCGCATAATGCGCTACAGCCGCATCCCTGTCATTTTCAAGCATCGCAAGTTCCGCCATAACATAGGCTTTAAGCTCAGGTTTCGCTGTCTTCACTCCTCTTGCCAGATAAGCTTTGGACTCCTCCTCATTATTTATGGAGCGCTCGTAGACTGCCATGATCATGTTAGCATTGCTCTGGTTTGGATCAAGTTCCAGAGATTGTTTCAAGTACCCAACCGCTTGTGCTGTATCTCCCTGTTGAAATAATATCCGCCCAATGTCGGACAGAAGCTCTGCTCGCGTCGCCACAGGCAGCCGAGCCCATTCGCGAGAACCGAAAAGAGTCTGGTAATGATCCGTTCTCTGCTGATCGACGATCATTCTCCCGATAAATGCCATCAGCCTCTCCCTGTTCGACTCGGATAATAGCGTCCAATGGGGCGATTTAAATAGATTCATGATGAAACCCAGGTCACGTTGCAGAACCGCTTCACGTGTAGCCCCTGCGATGAGGCTTGTTTTTTCTTTCAATTGCAAAATTTTCCATTGAGGCGTGTTCATGAATGACGTGAAAAGCGTGATGTTACGCTGCTTGACTATTTGGGATCCGATACGCAGCATAAATCTCCTGTAATCCGTGATGGAGAGTGTACGTGTGAAAAAATCTCCCATATCGTCAACGCCGGTAAATGAATACGAGCCCTTTGGCGCCCCTATCTTGGCAAAACGATCCATAATAGCAGGAATCCTCGAAGTTCCCATCCGAATGTTGCCGTAAAGCTCGTAAGCAGCAATCCAAGGCGCCTCGCCGGACGAAGGTTTTGTGATGGCGCGCATAACGCTTGGCATAAGGTACCACTTTTCTCTTGCAGCCAGCATCTGAGCAAATCCGAAAAACGTAATTTGCGGCAGATGCCGGTGAATGATGCTCGCCGCCTCTTTCATCATTCCGACTTCTATAAAGCGCATGGTGATGTTCAATATAAATGGCCGAGCTTGCGGAAATCCAATATTTAGGGCTTCTTCCCAAGTTTCATATGACATGCGGTATTCCTTTTCCTGCCAATAATTCCACCCCAAGTCCCGAAGTTCAAGCGCTCTTCGGTCGGCGACTGAAGAAGCCATCATATCTCCCACTTCTCCCATCCAACGTTCCAGTTCCTGCGCGCCAAGCGCGATACCGGACGCAGCGCCGCCGTATTGAATTGCTTTCTTGAGTTCTTCCCTCGCGAGTACCATGTTTCCCTCGTGCTCCGCTACAAGCGCGCGTCCATACGCTAATCCAACAAAGGAATTCATACCGTCCAAACGCCGCTCGTACATGTCCAGATCATTATCGCGCTTCAGTATTTTAAGCGCCAACATGTATTTGCCCTGCAACGCGGGATCGTGAGGAATGGCTTTCAGTCCTGTATCTAAGATCTTTTCCGCCTCTTCAGGCTCTTCAGCTTTGAAACGCGCATCGGCGATCATAGAAACCCACCGCGCCGGCAGAGCGGCGCGCCTCCAATGGCGCTCCCAAGCCTCCGCCGCCTGATGGTAACGTTTATTCTTAAATTGAATTTGCCCCACCTCGTATGCAACGTCAACCGGCGAGACCCCGAGCTCCGCAGCTTTGTATAGATATTCAATGCTCATAGTAACTTCAGTGTCTCCGAGTGCTTTTCCCATAACGAAATAAAGCGTCCCTTCAAGCGGTGAGCCTGGAAGCCTTTTCTTCCCGATAAGCGACGCAAAGAGCCCGGTAGCAGTTTTGAGCTCTGCATTGACGTATAGGGCAGTAAGAAGTTCATGCACGCCCTCTTCGGAAGATCCATCCCAAGCATCAAGAAATAATGAAATATCCTTAGCCTGCGAGGCAGGCCGCATCAGGAACGCGGACAATACGTTCAGAAAATCCTTCTTTTCTATTCGAACTAAGAAACCTTCCAACCCCTCCCGTGTTGCCTGAACATCGGCAGGGTTCTTTTTTAGCAATACTTCCAACTGCGTCATCAACGCTTCAACGTCGTGCGGATAGCGCCCCAAGTACACGCCGACCGCCTGTTCCGCTTCAGGATACGCCTCCAGCCGGGCTTGAAGGGTAGCCTTCATTTTCCAGAGCGGGAAATACCAGGGATCTATTTTTAAACCTTCGTCTACGAAGTTTAGCGCTAACAGATCGTTCGCCCGCGTACCCCGTTTCATCAGCGTTTCGGCTTGCTGGAATGCGCTGGCAACTGGTCTTTCGCTTTCAGCCTTCACTTCCTGATTATCTGCGGTTGGTTCCGCTGCATATGCTGAGTAAACCAGTAAGGCAAGGCTCATGAAAAATAGTATAAGTGAAAAAGCGGCAACAGCAGTTACTCTCCCGCTTTTGGAGGCGGCTGCACAACGCGTGATACTTATTATATAAGAAGAATCTCTATTTTTCTGCACGATACACCTCCACCCCCGCAGCCTCGGGATCCATCCAGCTGAGGACATTGTTTAAATTGTAACGATTGCCAAAGGTTCGGAGTAAATCCTGCGGTAACCCGCTTTTTGAGGGCAGCAGCAAGTAATCCGCATCAAGCTTTATGTCCGAGTCTGCTAAAAGCCGCACTTCCTGTTCAGAAAGTCTCAGAGAGACTATGAGTCCTTTTTCCTTGGCTGAGTGGATTACTTCATTCATGCGAGAAAGAGAAACGCCCCTGTCCAAAAGCGGAACGAAAACAACGCCCTTCCATAAGTTTTCAGACAAAACAGGAGGAATATTCAACCACTCGCGAGACAGGAAAGAGAGGTCAAGTTCTCCCTCCGGAAGCTCAGCATAAATTACTTCCCCTGTTCCGGCGCCGTAAAAGATAGCTCGCGCTGCAAACGCCGCCCATTTTGCGTCGTCCGGCGCAATTGGGACTATCAGCGCTACGTTTTTTGCGTTCCCCACAGCCTCAAGATTACTCGAATCGTCCGCAAAGAGCTCAGAAAGCCGCGCCCACTGTACAGGAAAAGGCTGGATGCGTAAATCGTTGAAACGACCGTCCAAATGGGCATTCTCACCTTTGACGCCAAGAGCTACGCTGCCTTTTCGCAGCTGATTAGTGACAGGCAAAGGGTCACCATATAAAGCCTTGTCGTTGACTTTAATTTCCACTCGATTACCCCGCATCAGGATATTGAAATTCCACGGCTGCTGCTCCCGGATGTAACCGGAGTAAAGCTGATACAACCCCTTGCCTTCCACACGTTCATGAACAGTGACAAGATTGCGCGCCACTGAAATCCGCAGAAAGGACAACGGAGAAGTGTAGCGGAGGTAAGCGGACTGAACTCCCTGGACAGGTTCCGGCACGGAAAATGAGAGTGACAGGTTTTCCCAGTTATCCGACCCTTTGAGTCGGCAAAGAGCCTCCTGATCTTTTGGAGCTGTAAGAATGAGGTGATTCTCTTCCGTAACGAGAGCGCCGCAGAGGATACTCCAGAGAGCAGCGGCCTCCTCTCCTTGGATATAATCGTTCTTGTGCGGGCTCCAAAAATCTATTTCCATAAGGATGCGGTTAATAGTCCAATCGGGCTGAACCTGCATTCGAGTCATGTTGTAGCAGGAGGTAACCGCACTGTTATAGCAAGGCCCCTCCCGCGTAAACGCTGCTCTGTAATATTGCTTCATCTGTTCTGCATTTGCAGCTTCCACGTCGCCGTCAAGTGAACGCCACATCATGTTTGCAGGCATGAAGATGTAGAGCTTTGGGTCATAATTAATTATCTCCCGCAAAGGGTCGAACGACAGCTTATAATCCTCGCTGATACGCTCTATAAATTCTTCATGAGTTTCAATGGGTTCTTTGTCGATGTTTCTCAGGAAATCCGTCAGAAAAAACGAGTAACCTTCGTCCGGCATTATATTAATATGCCTGAGATCGTAACCCTGGCTGCCTATTGACCAACACGGGTTCCCGGATAGCAATGAAAGATCATTCTTTCTAATGAAAAAGCGGTTCCAGCCGTCAAGACGTTCTGTCTGAATGAACATTGTAGCCCGAATCCCAAATTCCTCAAGTGTGTCGTGCCCGAAGATAGCGCTGTCCTTACGCCCGCCCTCGAACATCAGAAAGAGCGCCTTATCCGGTAATGGAGCGCCATTAGCATAGAAATTGACTATATCATCATCTGTGATTACTTCATAACCCGCTTCAATAAGGACTCTCACGTGCTCATTAAACTGATCGCGAGCCACCCGCCGCTCAGCCTCAGTGCGAGAGATTCCGCCATACGACAAAGCTATGAAGCCGTCACGCTGGATCCACTGGCTTCGGTCGGAATGCTTCAGTTCCGGAACCTTAAAGATAAGGTTATAGCTCCAATAAGCAAAAGCAGTAACCGCAATTATTTCCACAATTGTTCTGACTATTTTAATCCATTCTTTGTTATTCATTTAAGTATCCTCACGAAGCTTTAGCGTCTGATTGAAAGTTATCATCATACAACTCCGAACCCTTCTTGGCAGCCTTCTTTTGCTTAGCCGCAACGTCTGCGGCAGTGTCGCGCGTGCTCCACTCAGACTTCCAAAACGTCAGAATTGCCACCGGCATTTGCCATATTAGAATGAAAAGGTAGAAAGCGCAGAAAAGTATCCCGTGGAGCCACAATCTGCTGCGCCTGAGTAGTAGATAGCTCCCGCTCATCAAGAGGCTCATAAGAACGATGCCTAAGAGAAAAGTCGTTGGAAAAATCCCGTACATAATAGGAAGGAATATGAGTGCGCGAACGACGACAAACGGCGCCAGAACAGGTAAGGCCAATCCCGAATAAAAAGAGATAGCCGCGAATGGCTCTTTACGCCACATATACTTTGCCGCCCGAATGCTCTCCCGCAACCACGAACGCTTCCAGCGCATTTGCTGGCACATGAACATCTTCATATCCGAGGGGACCATAGTGTAACAGACGGCCTTATCCTGATATCCTGTCCGGTACTTGCTCAAGATGAAATTCGTCATGCTTCGGTCGTCCCCGAAAGTGGCGCGATGCCATAAGAATCTCTGGTTGAGCCAAGCATCCAGATTCTCCAATACTAAACTCTTTCGATAACAAGCGAGAGGCCCCGAAAGGCAGGAGACAGCGTCAAATATCGCTTCAGCCGCCTTGAAGATGCGGAACGCGATGTAATACCGTACAGCCTGCATCTTGGTTAGCGTGTTTGTCCACTTGTTCTCCACTTCAGTGCGCCCGGAGACCGCTCCTACTTTCGGGTTCTTGAAGGGTTGCACCAGATGCGCCACAGCCTCAGGAGTCAGAAAACTGTCGGAGTCAACAACAACTATGAGGTCATGCTTCGCTGCTCGTACACCTGCGGCTATGACCTCGCGTTTCCCCTTATTCTCTTTCTGAGGGAGGAAAACGAGCGAGTCTCCAACTATATCACGTACCTGATCACAGAAAGCCTGGATAATTGCCGGGGAGTTGTCCGTACTCCCGTCATCCACAACGATGACTTCCAGGCTTTCAGGAGGGTAATACTGATCAAGACAGTTCCGAATGGTTTTTATTATCCACTCTTCCTCGTTAAAACAAGAGATAACGATGCTCACCGGAGGCGCGTAATCGTACTTGTACCCCGTTTCGGAAGATTCATTTTTCTCGGGGGATAGCAGTACAGGTTCAGTATTCCAGTAAAACGCCGCGAAAAAGTATCTCGAAACAAGAAAGGTCACTGCACAAAGGCCATACAAGTACATCCAAGGGTCAAAGAAAAAGTAGAATACGCTGTTAGTCTTAATTTGGCCTATGAACACAAAAGTGATGAAAAGCGTAAAGATGGCAAGCATTTCAAAATAACGCCATCTCTTCTCGCCAAGGAAATTCGAGAGCTTCTTGTCAAACATAAAAGCCACGAAAAGTTGCCCTTCCTCACCGTCTCGAAAGACACGGGCTACTTTCGCTTCTACGTCAACAGCCGAGTCGTATCCTTCCGGCAAATCACCGGGAGGGAGGAAAAAGCGCAGGAAAAACGGCTTTTGCAGTTCGAACTCCTTTTCCGCATCCAGATTCGATATCTCGACGATAATACCGGTATTAGAGACATTCACGCTCAAAGCCTCCAATACTATCGAAGATTCCTTTTTATTACGGTAAACTCGAACTGGGAACTGGGTACGGTATCGGTTGCCCAACTCAATGCCGTCGCGCTTGTCGCGCGCTTCCCACGAATCATCGGGAGAGATGTTCAATATGGAGCCGCGTCGGCTCGCTTTTCGCTCCATAGGCGCGTGGGAACGGATACGTCGATCAAAGTCAGTAATCGGATAGATATCAGTTCTCTTAATTTGCATGGCATCCTCCTTACTTATAAATAGATTTAGAAGCAAGTCATTATTTTTAATAGGATTTACCGGAAAATTTAATTTGTGATATTTACTTGTCGGCACAAACTACACTGGAATTCATACGGATCTGTTCAAGCAGTTAATATTTTTGTTTTATATTTGACATGAGAATACAGTGTTTGTTTAGAGGATCTCGCGTAAGTATTTGCGCAGTTTTTCTTCGACCTCATCAAAGTTCAGCGGTTTCCCAATATGATCGTTCATACCCGCTTCAATGCATTTCTTAATATCCTCTTTGAATACGTTTGCTGTCATAGCAACAATCGGGATAGATTTGGCGCTTGGAATATCAAGCGCGCGTATGTGTCTTGTTGCTTCATAGCCGTCCATTTCAGGCATTTGGACATCCATGAAAATCATCTTGTACTTTTCCGGCGCTTCGCTGAATATATTGACAGCCTCAGCGCCGTTTTTCGCGCAATCTATATTGAGAGACATCGGTTCAAGAAGCGCAAGTACAATTTCACGATTTATTTCCATATCTTCCGCTAACAGAATGCTAATTCCATGAAAATCAATTGATGTATCTCCATGCTCGGCCTCTTGAACATTCAGATCGTCATCTGCGGCAAGGATTCGGGCATCGCCCAAGTTTATATGTTCATACAGATTTGGGCTCTTTTCATTTCCCCTCTTTGCCTGAAATGTAAACGCAAAAGTCGCGCCCTTTCCAAGCTCAGACTCGACCCATATTTTCCCGCTCATCATTTC
Source organism: Synergistaceae bacterium (assembly GCA_009783355.1). Taxonomy (GTDB): domain Bacteria; phylum Synergistota; class Synergistia; order Synergistales; family Aminobacteriaceae; genus WRNQ01. The sequence continues at coordinate 28,559 of WRHH01000008.1, read as the reverse complement.
AACAATGCTTTTAGAGATAGCAAGCCCAAGCCCGGTACCACCGAATTCACGCGTTGTGCTGCTTTCGGCTTGCTGAAAAGATTTAAACAGCCTTTTTTGCTGTTGTGGGCTTATGCCTATCCCCGTATCTGTCACTTCTACTTGTATTATGCATACACCGCTCTCTTCGGATGCTAGAAAAGTGTTAAGTCTGACGGCGCCTCCATCGGGCGTGAATTTTACCGCGTTACTAATGAGGTTGGTAATGACCTGAGCTAACCGTTGGTCGTCTCCGATTATGGTTTTTGGAATGGCGCTGTCAATGTTGACTGTTAAACTCTGCTGTTTTTCGTCCACTCGAAAACTTATAACATTGACAACCCGCCGCAGCATATTCTCAAAATCATATTCCGCCACTGAAAGTTCAAACTTATTGGCTTCTATTTTCGACATATCCAAAATATCATTTATTATGCCAAGAAGGTGATGGGAGGCGCCTTCAATTCTTTTTAAGCAGTAATCCTTTCTGTCTGTTTCAGCAGCGGACTTTCCAATTGCGGTCATGCCGATTATCGCGTTCATTGGCGTGCGAATCTCATGGCTCATATTTGAAAGGAAATCACTCTTCGCCTTGCTGGCAGACAACGCTTCCTCCCGCGACCGTTTAATATCGGTTATGTCATGAAATAGCAACATAACCCCATCACTATGCTGCCGCTCGTCTTTCATTGGAACTATCAGCCCTGAAAAATCCTCCGCTTCACCGCTTCTGTTGAAATGGAACGTCATATCAAGAGAGCGTGGAGTGTTTGTTTCAATTACTAAACGACTTTGCTCCAACATATTTTCATGAGACGCAATATCCAGAAAAGGAGAAAATATCTCAGTTAAAGTGTGACCCAGAACATCAACGGCTTTCTTAAACCCTGCTTTTGCCACAAAATATTCAGTGCAAAACTCGACCCGCATTGTTTGGCTTAAAAATAAAATAATGCTCGGGGAATTGGCAAGCAAAAGAGCAAGATATCTCTCTCTTTCCCGTTGAATAAAGGTACTCGCCTTTTGTTGATTCAAAACTGTCGTATATGCGATTTTTTCTTGCGCAACGGCGTTTTTCAGATGAACAATCTCACGGCTAAGCTTACGGTTTTCACGCAGAAGCCGGGATACCATAGATTGTACGTCATCATCATTTGTAATGTTCATATCCATATTATGCGCTTCACCATGTGCAGACTAAGTTGGAAAGAGCTGTATGGAGAATTCATAAAACGCAAGCGCAAAAAGTATAGTTGTGAAACCGATTGTGCATCTTACCATCCTGACCAAGCATCGGACAGATTTCACCGCCTGAATACCCCATCATAAAGGGAAGCCCGCTGTCTCTAAGCTTTTCATTTATCAGCCGAAGTTCACTCTCTTGATCCGGCGCAAGCATAATATAGCGCGTCACACATGGAAGTAGAAGCGTTGCCTGTCGGTCTTTCAAATCCAAAATTCTCACAAGACCGTCCTCCGCAGATTCAAATATACCCTCAGCGTTAATACTGCCCACGGCAATTGACGCGCCTACGGGCATTTCGCCTCCGGTCAAAACCGAGCCATCGTCAAATAACGTATAAAAGCCTAACGCTACAGGCTTTTGTGAATGCTCGTAATATACCATAATTGGTGTTGTTGTAATATTCTCTTTGGTAATAATCAGGCCGATATTAGCCAGATACTCAAGAACCGGCATACCGTTTATTTCACGCAAAATTGCGCCCTCGCTCTTGGTAATAATAGCGCGGTTGTCGGATATGTTATGTTCAGGAATGGATGAAACAATAAATTTCGGTTCGACCGGCCCATTTAAAAACATCATAGCTACGCCCGTCGGTAGAAATTTGCCGTTGCAGATGGTCTGCACCGTCTCGTAATTGAAATCAATATTATTTGTAATAGAGCCCCACATCGGAATTCCATGGCAGGATTTATCCATAGCCTCGACCACCTGATAGCCGGCTACTTCGCGCATATATGGCATAAACGTAAAAATCATGGCTGGATCGCTATTGACTTTGCAGCGAATGTCTTTGTACAGATTGTCAATTTCTTCGATGTAATTATCGTGATTAATACCGTTAGTCATTCCGACTTCAAAAGAAACTTCATCGCTCGTGAGCACAGTGAGCGTAAGATCATACAGACCATAACCATGTTCATCCGCTCCAACCATGGAAGTCATTCCGATTATATTGAAGGGCAGGGCTTCGCAAATGGCCTTAACTACGCCGCTTTCAATAAAGTCTATATGGCAGAAAATTATACCCCCGGAGTTCTTCTTTAACGCAGAGAAATCAATTTGGCTCTTAATCTCGCTTATAGCATCGTCAATCTCATCAATTTCCGAAGTTCGCGCTGTATACATGCTAATCATTAGAATCTTCCTTTCTGAAATATCATATTTACGATATTTCATTTAAATATATTTATAATATTTAACTCTTTATCGGAAGATACTACATATGAATTCACGATTAAAATAAATCACCATGACTGCCTGTTCGCGATAGAACAAGGATTAAGTCGTTTCCATCAATACGATAAATTAGCAACCAATCGCTGCGAATATGACATTCGCGGTACCCATTCCAATTGCCTGAAAGATTATGATCACAATAATGCGATGGTAGTTTTTCCCCTGAAGCTAGTATACGGATACAGTCATCCAGTAGAGAAATAGGAAGACCACGCTTTTCTGACAATATATAGTCCTTTTTAAATTGAGTTGTCCAAACGATCTCACGACTCACGATTTCAATTCCTTTAATGCTTCCTCCACATTCGTGTAGCGTTTTACGGCTGGGTTGTCTACGATACTTTCCGCCTCAAGCATAGCAGCGATTGTTATGCTATTGGGCGTGTTAATGGTTATGGAAAAAGGGATGCTTCCCTCTCTTATTGATTGTCGTAAAAAAATGTTAAATGCTGTGTTCATGTTAAGACCAAGTTGTAAAAAAAGCTTATCTGCCTGATTTTTTATGTCAGTGTCAATTCTGAAACTCACATCAGTTATGTTGTTATCCATTATAAACACTCCTTTCATATATTATTGTATCACTATGCACATACGTTGTAACTTGATTATTCATCAAAGATATCTTGATTCGTAAGGCATTTCAAATATTATCGGACATTATGCAACGCTAGTCAGATTTTATCATAAAATTCATTTAAGATAAACCCTGATAATAACGCATGAATGGTCATTAAGGTGCATCTAAAGATCAATACTGTTTCAAATAAACATAGCGCTTATATATTTATTCTGTGGACATATTGCTTAATATAATTAATATAAGCTTTCTTTGCAATGCATTATAATATATGTCGACATACTACTCATTATAAATATTCGTTATGATGACGCAAAGGCCATATATATTTTCTTGTTTTTGCAGTTTTTTATTGATTTATATATTCATGTTCTCCGAGTTATAATATATTTGTTTAAAAAATTGATTGGAGAATATCATTGAAAAAAATAATCGCGATAATCTTTACATTTTTTCTAATAGTATTATCAACATATGAAACAAGAGCAGATAATAATAGAAACCCTTTATATATTTTTCTATTTATTGGTGATGGAATGGGAATAAATCAGTATCTTGCAGCACAAAGAAATACTCTGACAAAGAACATTGATTCATTTCCTGTGAGCGGTGAAGTCACAACTCACTCATTCAAAAACGTTGTTACGGACTCTGCCGCTGCTGCGACTGCAATTGCGACCGGCGAAAAGACCCGAAACGAAACTTTAGGGCTTGACAGTCGCGGAAATAGAATATCAAACATATCCGAGTTAGCTTTAGAAAATGAAATTGCCGTTGGAATAATCTCGACAATGTCGCTTAATCATGCAACTCCGGCAGGATTTTACGCTCATATTAATTCACGAAATGCATATTACGAAATAGGGCTGCAGCTAATTGCAAGTAACATTGATTATTTTGGCGGCGGGGGCTTTTATCATCATAACGGAAAAGATAAAAAGAGCGAAAGCCTTTACAAGTTAGCAGAGAAGTTCGGATATGCAGTATTCATGAATGGAGAAATTCCTGATACGAATAATCTATCAGGCAAAAGAAATAAAGTAATTTCTGTCAATCCGACGCTCAGATCTGACGCTTGTATGCCATACGTCGAAAAACGAACAAAAAATGGCCGGACGTTAGCTGACTTCGTTAAAGAGGCTATTCAAATATTATCGGACATTTCGTCAGGCTTTTTAATTGTTGTCGAAGGAGGCAATATTGATTATGCTTGCCATGATAATGAATTCAAAAGAATGTTGCATGAAATGGAAGATTTCGACAATGCTGTATCAGAGGCATTGAATTTTTATTGTACACACCCGGAAAATACATTAATAATTGTGACAGGCGACCATGAAACCGGAGGTCTTCATTTTGTCCCTAAAGATCCATATTCAGTCAAATGGAGCACTAAATATCACACTGGAGCTAATGTCCCGATATTTGCAATCGGGGTAAAGAACGAAGAGTTTTACGGAGCGTCAGGTATCATTGATAATACGAATATTGCGAAGATATTATTCAATATAATTCAGAATGGCATTGAGTAAACGGGGTATAAGCTCGTAATTTGTTTCGGGACATATAGGAGTATATATAATATGAAGATAATTTTTAAATATATTTTAATAATATTGCTGTCACAAAGCATTGCACATGGTGCTGAAATATATGATGTAGTTATAGTTGGCGGCGGGGCTAGCGGGGTTGTTGCCGCCATACAGGCCGCCCGTATGGGCGTGAATGTTGCTATAGTTGAAGAATCCGGATGGATAGGAGGTCAGGCAACAGGAGCGGGAGTAGCTACTATGGATGATAACAACAGGACGAGATTCGGACTGTACGGAGAATTTATCGAGAGAGCTGCAAAATATTATAAGACATATGGAAAATCTGTTTCAACTGGAATGTTTGGCGCGGGAACCATAAGTTTTGAACCAGCGGTTGGACAAAAGATATTCTATGAAATGCTGAAAGAGGCGGGTAGGGTGGATGTTCGCCTAAATTCACGCGCTAAGGCCGCAATACTCGAAGGTAATCGTGTAGTTGGAGCGAGATTTCAAAGAGACGACCTTTTTCCTTTTGAACTCAGAGCACACGTTTTCATTGACGCGACGGAACAGGGAGATTTTATCCCGCTCACCGGCGCTAAATATCGCGCTGGAAACTGTATTTCTCCCGCTCTCAATCTGAACGCGCAAATCCAGGATATGACTCAAGTTGCAATAATTAAGAGGTGGAGTAGGGATACAAGCGGAGAAATGCCTGACAAATTGAAAATTAATGTAATGCCGCCTGAGTATGAAAATTACGTTGATATTTTCCGCAATGTCGTTGCAGTAGACGGCTCGAGTTGGGGAGCGGGCGGATATCCTTTTGACGTACCGAGCCACAACGCATACAGAGGGCTGCCCGACATAGACTGCCCTCTGCCTGTCGACAATTCGGATCCTAATACGTGGGCAAATATCACGCGTACAGGAATTAACTGGGCAAACGACTACCCGCATTCGAACCGTGAGGGGCTCACCGTTCGCTACCTTGAGGACAGAGCGCATCGTAAGGAAGTAAACCGGCGCGCCGCGCTCAGGACACTGCAATTCATTTACTATTATCAAAATGAATTAAATCAGTCCGACTGGACTGTTGACATATCTCAGGGATATGACGAAGGATTTATTAACGCGACTTCTTGGCAAACCTGGATATACAATGATGATGAGATAAAGGATATGGGGAAAATTTACGGAGAAGTGCTTAAACATTTCCCTCCGTTTCCTTACGTAAGGGAGAGTAGGCGGCTTCTTGGACTTTATACTTTAAGGTTTGACGACGTTAAGAGAGTCAAAAAGCTTGGGCGAGCGACAAAGAATTTTCCTTCGTCTATGGCGCTTGGAGAGTATCAGGTCGATTTACATGCAGGGCGAGCTAATGAATTCCTTGAAAGTGAACTTGATGAGGATTACAGTAAATTTCCAACGACATGGGTCGGAAGCGAAGGAATATATCAAGTACCGTTTGAGGTTTTTATTCCGGAAACCGTGGACGGCCTTATCGCAGCTGAGAAGAATATTTCCGTTTCAAGAATGGTCAATGGGACAACGCGGCTTCATCCCATCGTAATGCATGTCGGGCAGGCTGCGGGTACAATTGCGGCGCTTTCCGCCAAAGAGCGCGTAAACCCGCGGGAACTTGTTCCATTCGACGTTCAGATAGAATTATGGCAATCAGGAGCTCATCTTTCGTTATATGACAAATTTGATGATGTCCCCGTATCATCGAAATATTGGCGCGCCGTTCAAGCCGCAACGCTTTACGGCTGGATGCCTCAATTGGCGGAAGGAATATTTGGCGCCGACCTTCCATTGACAAAAACTGCAAGAATTAGACTTGAATCGTCTTCCGGGGTAAAGCTTCCAGGTAATATTATGTCCAGAGGAGAAGCCGTTGAATTCGTAATGAACGCTAAATTGATGAAAGATTAAATGTTCTTTTTTTCTATATTATTTAACTGACTACATTATATAATTAAAGCGATGTGAGCATTTGCTGCTCAAAATAAACGAAGGGGTGGGTTTAATGACTACAAGAAAGTTTATATTGTCTCTTATTGCAATATTTATTGTTTTGGCATTGACTGGAAGTACTGCACTGGCATGTTTTACCATCATCGTCGGGAAAGATGCTTCTTCCACTAAGAAAGTCATAGTTGGGCATAATGAAGACGATGGAAGCAGAGCTGTCTACCGTCATGCTCTTGTGCCGGCAGCGACATGGGCAAATGGAACAAAGATCCCTGCAGAAACACATCCTGCTGCAAGAGCGCCAAAAAGTGACGACATTCCTCAAGTTCCAAGTACGTTTGGATACTACTGGAGCGAGGGAAGGGAAACGCGGGTAGGGACTAATGTTGGAATGTCTGCGGCTGATGCTTTTATGAATGAAAACGGTGTGTTTGTAGCGACAAACAATAACGGAAACGCGCAAGTCCCCAAAGGTGGATTTGAAAAACAGGGAATAATATTCATCCTGCGCAGGGCTATAGCTGAAAGAGCAACTAATTCAAGACATGGAGTGATGATTGCTGCGGAATTGCTTAGAGATTATGGTTACGGGCAAAGCCGAGCCTACACAATTTCAGACGCAGATGAGGCCTGGATGCTTCAGGTTACTCAAGGTAATCAATATGTTGCCCGCAGGGTCAAGGATGATGAAATTGTCCTGATGCCAAATATGTTTACGATAAGAAACATAGACTTTAGCAATGCCAAAGAGGAAGCGCCCGAAATAATGGCCAACGATACTTTTATATGGTCAAAATATTTAGTTCAACATGCTATCGACAACGGCTTCTATAAGCCGTCAGACCCGGACGATAAATTATATTCAGATTTTGACTTTGCATTTTGTTATCAGCAAAAATTTGACTCGAATAATGCTCCTTCAACCTGGAACACTCCAAGAAGCACGCTGAGATTGAGCTACGGCATTTCAATTATGTCGGGGAAAGAATGGAGAACCGATAACACAGATGTCATCCCTAACCATCCTGAGACAGGATACCCATTCTCAATTAAACCTGCAAAAGTTTCAGGTAACTCAATTTATAATGGAACCGCAAGCCCGGAGCTCATCAAGAGAGTTCTGAGGACACATTTCGAAGGTTCAATTGACGATCCTCTTGAGGAGAGAATCGCCCTTCTTGGCGCTAACCCTCATGATACGACTATCAGGCGTACATGTGATCAAACAACGGATGAAAGCACAGTCGTTGAGTTTGGAGAAACTCCAGCTCTTACAACTCTTTGGGTTGCGTTTGGGCGTCCGTGCGAACAACCATATATACCTCTTCATGTGATGGGTATAAATTCACTGCCGGAGAAACTCAAGCAAATGGAGAATCCGGCAAAGGAAATGGCGGAGCATTTTATAGGAAAAACAGAGCTTTCCGCCTACATAGAAAATGACGCGTGGTGGACTATTAGAAGTATGCAAAATATGCTTGATTTAGTATACATCGATGCGATTGAAGGGCATACGAAGTGGCTTCTCGCTAAGGACGCAGAGCTAAAAACAGCCAATGCTTCAGCGATAGCTTTCGCCAAGAGCCTTAGCGATAAGACCCAACAAAGAGCTTTTCTAACTGATTGGGATAATGAATTGTTTAATTCCGTCTTAGACAGCATTATTGAGGTAAAGAACGGATTAAACCCCGTTGAAATCACAGTAGAAAGTAATACGATTGAAAAATCAAAAGCCGCAAACAGCAATGAATTGATTAAATTTGAATTCAGAATGAATAAAGCGTGCAAACCGAACGTTGCTACTATGTGGATGGGAGTAGGGTTGACAAATACCAGAACTCAAGGATGGATTCAGCCTGAATCTGTCAGAAACGTTAAGGAAGACTTGTGGGAAGCTGAGTTTTATGTAAAGGAACTCATAGGAGAGAATTCATTCGCCACTGTTGGATTCATTGACTTCTGGCTTGGCGGAAAAGATATGATGGGGAAATCTTTTGGCGGATCCGTTATACTTGACATAAAATAGTGTAAAAGGAGCGGCTTCTTTTGAGGTTACTAACGATATCCGTGTTGTTTATTAGTATTATTTTCACTCAAGCGGCACTTGCGTGGCAGTTGAGGGAAAGTACTATTGAGGACTACAATGCAATTATTGCTGTGAATAAAAATGCGCTTGAAGCATGGTTAAGCGCCATACCGGACGACCAAGACGGGATGTCTTTCAAGCAGCTTGCAAGAGGCGTTGCTTATTTTGCTGAAAAAGCTCCAATGATGCAACAGGATGATTTCAGCGAGTATCTAAGCACTTTTCCATCACTGTTTATGCAGGCGGATATTCCAAGGATACCGGCAAATGGCGCCAATTACACGAACGACGACTTATCGGCAAAAGGAGGGAAAGGAGGGCTTGCTATATTCTGGCTTAAAACAAACTTCGATTCATGCTGACGTTTTAACGACGGACAGTTTGTCCTTCTTTCATATCCAGGGGTTGCAAACGAGTTTCGATACAATATGGGGTCGTCGGCAGTAAAATTGCGATTGAAAAGCAATTAAGTATAATGAAGGCGGCACAATAAAAACAATGTACAATGTGGGGCGGGCGAGAGAACCGCCCTTTTCTAATATCATGATCCGTTCGAAAACATCCAAACTGGAGGCTCCAAATGAAAAATTCTTTACTCTGCTTGTTAACTTGCCATTAGAGTCGCTCTTGTTCCTCTTGAGGGTCAATGTTCCAAAGCTGCAACATATGACTGATTCCGCTCATTGGAATAAACATACGTAAAGGAGGTCCCTTCATTTCGATAAATCCATATTTAGACCATTCTCAGTTACGGTTTGTTCTGTTACACAAATAAGCGATTGTATAAATAATAATTAATATTATTCATAATTATATTATTTTGTTTGACAAATAAAATATTTTTGTTATAATATTTATATTTAAATACAAATAAATCACTTTTAGACATAATTGATGTTTTGGTAATGCAGATTTTTCTACTTCCGGTGCAGGGGAGGTTGGTGTTTGGAAATATAATGGCAACCACTAGAAAATTAGCCACGTTTAAGACGAGGATATTTTATGTCCTATAATGTATCTTATGTTACTTTATCCGATAAACTAAACCACAAATACATCGCAAAGGCCCGCTTAAGCGCTCGTGCCCGTATTTTTGATTATTCACCAACAACAATGAAAACATTCAAATTATTCCTTGTATCTCATATGCATAAATAGTATTAATTCTTCCTTTTCTTTTAATGCTTCGGAGAATTCATCCGCAGGATATTTGAGTATGCCATCCTCAGATAATTTATCAATATTTACCGTGTACGACCCTCTTGAAACATCCTCACAAGAACCTGATGATAATTTTTTAGAAAGCCTATACTCAATCTCCGAAAGGTCTCCTTTGCCTTCTCTGTTAGAATGAAAATCAAATGGAAATAATTTTGTCTTATTATCTCCTCTCCAGAGCCTAACAGAATTGCTCCACAACATCTGTCTCATACCAGTACCCCCATTATTGATATAAAAGTTTTTTTATAGACCAATAGTTGTTTGGCAATGAGCGTCTCTCTATGGCCAAAACTTGTTGCAATATGGGTTTTGTTGAAACTATGTAATTCGCTAAACAAGCCCTCCTCTCAAGGCGCAATTTGCATTTACTGCATCGCCTGACGCTTTACAACGCTATCCTTCCATCAACAGAAATAGTATGTTCAATTTCTCGACTTGATGAATATCGCGCGATACCAAATTATTTATCCGCCACAAATCTTCGGATAATGTCTCTCATATTTCATATATCTCTTTTATCTTATTTCTTGTAATTTTGCAATGGGTAACATATTATAGCATTAACTCATAAATTTTACATAAAATCAAAATGTTTTCAGTTAATTGAAAAATGGATGTCTCTGCTGAGATTGAAAGGATTTTATACAAGTTACTTCATATTTTCATAATAGTCAGATATTACGTTACATTGCAAATGTGAAAGCTCTGTGAGAATTTGCATACGTTCCTGCTGCGTATGCTTTTTTTCCATAATTCTTTCGCGTATTAAGCCCATTATTTTTACATATTCCGCATATTCCGCAGGATATTTTCTTTCTATTTCCTCTTTGATTCTCTTAGCAAGCGCAGGAGATTTTCCTCCGGTCGAAATCGAAATAGTCAAATCGCCCCTCCGCAAATAAGCCGGAACGATGAACGAGCAAAGTTCCGGTTCGTCGACCACGTTTATTAAAATGCGATTATCTTCACAATATCGGTAAATATCCCGATTCAATTCTTTTTCTCCAGTCGCGGCAACGACAAGGAAGCAGTCCTCTATATATTTCGTATGAAAAACATCCTGAATAAGCTCGATGCATCCAGCACTCAACTCGTAAAATTCCTTTTGAAAGACTAAAGATACAACCTTAACTGACGCTTCGCATTCTAATAGAGCTAAGCACTTTCGAAGCGCCACAGGCCCTCCGCCGACGACAACGCACTTTTTATCTCTCAAGTTCAACATCGCCGGATAATACATTATTAGTTGCCGTTCAGCGCTTTAACGACCTCTTTGGCGAAATACGTAATAATCAGATCAGCTCCCGCGCGCTTCATTGATAAAACTGTTTCCATAATAGCCTCTTTTGGGAGAATCCCGGCATTGACTGCATGTTTTAACATTGAGTACTCTCCGCTCACATTGTAGGTAGCTACGGGAAGCAATGTGTTGTCTTTAACTTTTCTCACAACATCAAGGTAAGGAAGCGCGGGCTTCACCATCAGAATATCAGCGCCCTCGTTTTCGTCAAGGCGCGCCTCTTTCAGCGCTTCGTTAATGTTCGCGCCGTCCATCTGATAACCTTTCCTGTCCCCCATTGACGGCGCGGATTTAGCCGCGTTTCTAAACGGACCGTAAAAACAAGACGCGTATTTTACACTGTACGCCATAATCGCAGTATTTATAAACCCATCTTCGTCAAGCGCCTGCCTGATAGCGTGAACCCTGCCGTCCATCATGTCGGAAGGCGCTACCATGTCGGCGCCGGCGTTCGCATGGCTAACCGCAATCTCACTTAAATACAAAAGAGTTTTGTCGTTGTCGACTTGCCCGTATTCGTCGAGAATTCCACAGTGACCATGTTCAGTATATGCGCACATACATACGTCCGTAACGACGAGAATTTTCGGACATACTCGTTTGATTTCTCTCACTGCTCTTTGAACGATCCCGTCCTGCGCATAACTCTCAGAACCGCGCGTATCCTTTTTTTCAGGTATGCCAAAGAGCAAAACCGCTCCTATATTCAACGCTTCAATTTTCTTGATTTCTTCCGAAAGCATATCGACAGAGTAATGATATTGATCAGGCATGGACGGAATTTCCCTCTTAATCGAAGCGCCTTCAACTACGAAAAGCGGATAAATAAAATCTTTCACACGAAGTTGTGTTTCGCGTACAAGCTCCCTGATTTGTTCGTTTAGCCGAAGCCTTCTTGGCCTATACATTCCCTCTCTCTCCTTCTTTCGCAAAAAGCGCGCTTCACTGCTTCCGCAAGCGAGCGAACACAAGTTTTTTCACTTTCTGCGCAGACGCGCAGTCCTGCTTCTTCAATTGTTTTTGTCGTACTCTCTCCAATGGAGAAAAGTAAAACATTATTCTCTTTTAATTCCTCAACGGAGATATGCGAAAGAAAATTTGCGACAGTTGACGAACTCGTAAATGTAATCGCGTCAATCTGCCCGGTTTTGACAAGCTCCCTTAATCTCTCGACCTCTGTTTCTTCCGCTTTTGTTTCATACGGAAAAATCTCAGTCAGGTTACAGGATTTTTTAAGAGCTCGAGACAGATACTTTCTTCCGTTTTTTGCTTGAACTAAAAGCGCGTTATCCTCTTTCTTAATTATATCCGAGAGCTTCTCCCAAAGCGCTTCGCTCGCTCCTGTTTCTGGCGCAACATCCGCGCAAATCCCATGACGAAACAAAGCTTCCTTAGTTTTTCTTCCTATTGCGCATATAACTTTACCCGAGAAAATACGCGCGTCGCAACGCAAAGCGTGCAACTCTTCAAAAAAGATTCGCACCCCGTTTTCGCTCGTAAAAATCACATACTTAAACTGCGAAAACGACGATGTAATTTCTTTCATTTTTTCCGCGTTTATAATTTTTTCTATTCTAATCATTGGCAGCGCTATTACGTTCGCGCCCAACCCGAAGAGTTCGCCCGATAATTCGCTTATTTTCTCCCTGGCTCGCGTGACAACGATAGTTTTTGAAAACAATGGTTTACTTTCAAAAAACGACAGGTTTTCCCGCAATTTGACGACCTCTCCTATCACAATGAGAGCCGGTGACAAGTCAGAGTGCTTATTTGCCGTTTGGACAATTTCTTTTAGCGTCGATACTATAGTCTTCTGCTTTGGAGTTGTCGCATGAGAGATTATCGCAACGGGCGTCTCTTCATTCATACCATTTTTTAGAAGATTGTCCTGTATTTTTTCTAAATTAGAAATTCCCATCAAAAAAATAAGTGTACCGGAAAGCCTTGTAAGCGCTGAATAATCAATCGTATCAGGTTCATTATTCTTTCTATGTCCTGTTATAACATGAAATGATGAAGCCATCGCCCTGTGCGTCACTGGAATACCCGCATATAACGGCCCCGCGAGCGCGGAAGTAACTCCTGGTACAACTTCTACTTCTATTCCCCGCTTAACAAGATATTCCGCCTCTTCGCCGCCGCGGCCAAAAACAAATGGGTCCCCGCCTTTAAGCCGCACTACTTTTTTCCCGCACTTTGCGTACTGATACAACATTTCATTGATATTATCCTGCGGCATAACATGATCCGACGCGGCTTTTCCAACATAAACCATTAGGCAGCCCTCTTTTGTATCAAGAAACGGCCACTCAACTGCAAGTCTATCGTAAACGACTACGTCCGCCTCTTTTATCCGCGTTTGTCCTTTGACCGTCAAAAGCCCCGGGTCGCCGGGACCGGCGCCGACAAGATCAACGCGTCCTTTATTAGTTTCCGTGAAATCTATAGACGACATAATATTCCGCTATGTTCTGGATAAGTCTGACTCAACGCTATTCACCTTTGACATAGTTCATCAGTTTGCGAGCAAACGTCATAATTGCTTCAGAAGCGCGGTCTATTACTCCGACCATATGGTCGCGCGTTAAACGCGCTCCGTCCCGATCACCATACACAGCGTGAAGCTTGAACTCCGCGCCGGATAATTCGCAATACGCTCCAAACGGTACATGACATCCGCCGTTGATAGCCGAGAGCAGCATACGCTCAATGTTCGCGCATATTACTGTTTCCCGGTCGCAAAGCTTTAGTAAACTATTCTTGATTATCTCGTCCTCTGCCCGGAATTCGGCGCATAAAATCCCCTGCGTTGGCGCCGGAACTATTTCTTCAATTTTGAAAAGGTGCGATATCCTATTCTCTAGCCCTACCCTATAAAGCCCGGCCGCAGCGAGCACAACCCCGTCGTAATCTTCTTCGCACATTTTTTCAAGGCGCGTATGAATATTTCCGCGAAGCGAAACGATCTCAAGGTCAGGCCGCGCAATCTTAAGCTGATATGCGCGCCGCTTGCTGCTCGTGCCAATCCTGGCCCCCGCTTTAAGCTCTTCAAACAGAAGCTTTCCGTTGCGAGTAATTAATGCGTCGCGCGGTTCTTCCCGCTTCAAAACCGGTATCATGGATACTTTTTCCGGCAGACTCGTCGGCATATCTTTCATACTATGCACCGCAATATCAACTTCACCGGACAAAAGTTTATCATCAAGCGCTTTTACGAATAAACCTTTGTCCGGTATTTCATGCAACGGGCGATCTAAAATCAGGTCGCCTTTTGTCTTAACGATAACCTTTTCAATTTCTAAACAGGGCTCAGCATTTCTTAAGCCATCCGCTATAAGATCCGCCTGCGCAAGCGCAAGCGACGATTCTCTCGTCCCAATTTTTATCTTCATAAGTCTCTTTCTACGATAAAACGCAAGAAATATCAAAATGCGCGATATTTCTTGTATATTATTTAATGCCCCGAAGTTGCCCCCGGCCCCGCTTTCTTATGTTCAGCCAATGGTTTAACGTGTATATCGCGTCTGTATTCGGTTTCCGCCCAGTAGATATTATCCGCAACTTTTGCTTCAGGATTTAATTTCACCCCGTCAAGCATGATTTCCTTAAATTTCTGATAACCCGCGCGGTCAATGAGGTGCCCTCCATGCAGGTATTCAGGCTTATAGTCAAGCACCCACGCGCTGAATTTCGGCCAGTTTGCGAAAAGCTGTAGAATAACATCCTCCGTTACCCATGTCAAAAACGTTTTTGCCATGCGCGCTTCCTGTTTTCCGGTACGCGCTCCGAGCAGTACGCGGAAAAATTTTGTCGGAAGTCTCGTCCACGCGCTTGCGGGGCAAATGAGCGTACACTCGCCGCAGCCAACGCAGCAACAATCGTCTTTGTCTATCTTGTTAAATTCATTGAGTTTCAGTACGCCGGTCGCGTGATGAGAACACGCGTCCACGCAGGCGCCGCAACCGATGCAGCGCTCCTGGTGATACTCCATCTTTGCAATACCGATCATGCCAAAATCGTTAAAATGCGCCTTTCCGCAATCGTTCGGGCATCCGGCTACCGCTATCTTCACGTGATAATGACCGGGAAAAATAAGCGGCTCAATTTTTCTTGCTAGAGCGAAAGTATTGACGTTAGCCTTGATACAATGCTCGTTTCCGATGCAGGACATGATGTTTCTTCCGCCTATAGTCGGGAATCCGTGTTCAGTGTCATCCATTTTTACGTTGCACATTCCGACTTCAACGCCTTCAAGGTACTCTTTTATGTATGCATTGACGGCCGGGATGCTTTCATATTTTATGCCCGGCACGTTGAAACACTGACGCATACCGAAATGAAACAGCCCGTTGCCCCAGGTCTTGCATATATGCTGTACAAACTCCAGGTATTTTGCGTCAAGCGTGCCGCCCGGGACGCGCATCTGAAGCAAAAATTCCCCTTTGATTTTGGACTGACGAAAACAATTTATCCTCGTATTTTTGATATCTATATCATGATTCATTATTAGTCACCCGCCTTAATCAACTAAATCTTTGGCTTGTTTATAATTAAACACCGGACCGTCGAGGCATACGTATACTTCGTCGATGCGGCAATGCCCGCATTTCCCAATTGCACAGGACATCTTTCGCTCAAAAGAAACCCAAATATTCTCTTCCTTTGCGCCGTTCTTTAAGCATTCAAGCGCGGTGAACTTCATCATAACAGGAGGCCCGACCACGAGTATCGCATAGTTGTCTTCATAGTCCTTAATAGGGATTTTATTCACGTGCTCTGTGACAAACCCGACTTCCCAGCCATCTATCTTATCGATATCAAGCGAGTAAACTGTCTTGAAATTCTTTTTATACGATTCAAGGTCGTTCTTAAACAGTATTCCATCTTCGTTTTTAAACCCGCTTATAATAAAGACGCTCTTCACAAACTCAGGTTCGTTCAGGCATTTACTTAAAAGGCTTTTGACGGGCGCAAGACCGGTTCCGCCGGTTATTACGACCAAATGTTTCCCGCTTATCTCTTCAATCGGCCACCCTACCCCATACGCTCCTCTTAAAAAGAGCATATCGCCTGGCTTTAGGGCAAACATTTCGTTAGTTACTTTTCCAACCGAGCGAATCGTAAAATCCAAATACCCGTCGCCGAATCCGCTGGCGGAAATCGGGGCTTCTCCGACCTTTGGAATGGAAAGCTGGAGAAATTGACCGTGTTCCGGCGTAATATCTGATTCCACGCGAAACGTGTATTCATTCTTATTCTCTCGAATAATATCAATAATCTTACAAGGTTTAGGCATTACTGGATTAATTATCATTTTTCTCGCCTCGCTTATGATTGACTGACGGGTTGCTCACAGATTTCTTTTATCGCATGATTTAGTTTTTCTATCGTATGGCTAAAAGAAATAAACTGCGGGCATCTGTCCGTGCATCTGCCGCATCCGACGCACATGTTTTCGCCAAAACGCTCTTTGTAATCATGCACCTTATGCAACACTTTGTATCTCATAGTGTCAGCATAACTTTTTCTAAATATTAAACCGCCCGCCATTTCATCGAATCCGTCTATTTGGCAGGAAGAGTATGTCCTTCTGCGTTCTCCGACGTTTGCATTCTGCGTATAGAAAAGATCGGTCGTCGTAAAACACGTACACGTCCCGCAAGCGATGGTACACGCCCCGCAGGCGATACAGCGCGAATTGTATTCATCCCACATGGGATGCGCTTTAATCGCGTTTAATACTTTCTTATCCGGAATCTGCGGCAGTTCCACCACAGTCTCGTTGCCTTCAATGAATTCGACCTCGAACGGGGCTTTCGCTACGTCCGCAAAATAGCCCTGAAGTTCTTCGTCCTTGACGTCGAGCAGAATGCCATCCTCAAGGAAGCGAACGGCAGCGGCGTAATTTGTAGCTTTGTTTGTGCCCATTGAGACGCAAAAACAAGTGTCCCATCCTTTCGTGCATTCCATCATCACAAATTTAACTTTTTCCCGGAGGCGTTTGTAGTAAAAATCGTCAAATCCGCCGTTACCCATGTAAATTCTTTCCTGAACTTTCCTCGCGTTGATGTCGCACGGCCTCATAAATATCAAAATCTTTTTGTCGTCCATCTTCGTCTCGCGGTATTCGTCCTCGG
Organism: Synergistaceae bacterium; assembly: GCA_009783355.1. Classification (GTDB taxonomy): domain Bacteria; phylum Synergistota; class Synergistia; order Synergistales; family Aminobacteriaceae; genus WRNQ01. The sequence continues at coordinate 11,232 of WRHH01000008.1, read as the reverse complement.
TGAAATACAGTATGGTCTGCGTAATCGGGAATAGCACTTCTTTCGGTGAATAGGTAGACTTTTCGCCCGTCACTATCTCTTCAATACTATCAATTTCATCGTAACGAATGATGTCGGTGTCCGAATATCTGCCCTGCTTCTCAAATCTCTTTGGAGCATATATTCTATACTCTTTTTTTAGCTCGTTTAAAATCGCGTTGGCCTTTTCTAAACTAAGGCTAAAACCCATTTGGGGACCCCTCCCTTTTTCTTCCAAAATATGAAATATAAATGACCTTTTTAAAGCAAGCTGCAAAAGGATTATAGCATAGAACTGTTAATAATAGTGTGGAGTTAGGAGTTAGGAGTTAGGAGTTAGGAGTGAAAATAGTGGCGAGTTGCGAGAAAAATGAAAGACGAATATGCTTATTGTAAAAAACCGCCTTGCGGCGGTCTTTTGCTTTTTTAATAGCATAAAAGGTAACTTATGCCTCTTGCGTATATTCTATTCGTAAGCATTTTCGTCTTCTATCATTTTTTTAACATCGCCCGGCAAGGTGTCAAAAGTTTAACACTGATATTCAAAATTACAGTTATTCTGCTTGTGTGCATAATATATTGAAGGGGCGGTTCCTAGCGAATCGCCCCTTCTGTTATCTTTTCTCTGTTATTTGTATCAAAATTGGCCTTTTGTTACAGTTTTTGTTTTTGGAGGAAGTGCAGAGTCATTTCACTCCTAATTCCTCACTTCTAACTCCTCACTTTATTTTACTTTCCTCCTAATGATCATCGGCAATACAGCAAACAGCGCCAGCATCACAATTCCGCCATTGCAGCCTGCTTTGTCAAGTATTCTATCCCAAATGCTCTCTTTCTCGCCTGCGAACAGGATATCAATATCCATCAGTTCGCCTGTAACGATATTTTCAAGCGTCACTGTCACTACTTGATCGAATGCATCGCCGGAGAACTTTATTGTAAGCTTTCCATTTTCGAAGAATGCTTTCCAGTTACTGCCGCTATGCGGAGCTACGCCGACTATTTTCCAGCCGTCAAGCATGGAGTCGCTTAACAGTGTGCCTTTATCGGAAATCAACTTCGTATACTCGAAACCATCTTCTGTTTCTATGTAGTCCGGAGGAAGCACACCACCTATGAATATACTGCTTATTGGCTTCTCCAATAATTCAACAATGCGTACGCCAATCAAGTCGTCGGTTGCCGGCAATGCTTTTGGCAGCGTGCGGTTGCTTCCGTCGCCTACAATTGGTTGATCCATCGAATTCAAATCTATCGTGAACGGAGCGAGCCCATGATCAGCAACCACCACCGTGCCTATATTCCAGCCGGACATGGTTCCATGCGTCGCCAGCTTCTGATATCCGCTCTTCGAAAGAATAAGATAACCTGTTGTATTATTGCTTGTCGGAAGATCTATATCAAATCTGCCGCCAACAAGGGCGTCCGTTCTTGTGTGAACCTGAAAGTCGTAATCGTAAACCTTTATATATTTCTCTCCGCAAGCCGCGCTTACAGCAGCAGTATCGTCCTGCGTATGATACGAGAAGAAACGAACAACGGCGCCTCTGTTAACAAGAGGAAGGAAATGATTTACGTCGTATGTGGGAAGGTCGACCGTTTTGAGGTAACGATAGGCCGGCATCTCCACTCCAACTAATGTAGGGGACAAGCTCCCGGTCGATGCGCCGCCTGCTGCAACGCTCATGTACGGAAGGAATATACAGGAAGCGACGTTTGACGAGATATCGGGCTCCATGTAGATAGGAATGAGGTGTACAAGAGGCTGCGCAAGGTAAACAACGAATGCGTCCTTTTTGAACTCCCTGTTCTTGATCCCATATACCGTAACGTCCCTGTTCAACCAACCGGTGGAACCGCCGTCGGCAAGATTGACAAAAGGAGTTCTATTGTAATGCCAACCTTCAACATCAATAGTCACATCCTCTGCAAGGCGCTTAACCTTGATACCGGCAAGCATCATTCGGGTAGCAAGCTCGTTGGCGTATTGCCCCTCAAAAATGTAGGCGTAAGGACGGATGCGCTCCCTCATAGCCCAACCTAACCATGTCCGCTCAAATTTGAATATCTGATAGTCCCGCGTGCCGGAGTCGTCACTGACCGCGATATAGGCGTTGTTCTTTGTATTTGGAAGTCCCATGCCGAGGCCTACATATTTAAGAGCTTTCGTTACATCGTATCTTATCGTATGTTGCACGCCTGCTTTTATCGACATGCTCGTTATTGTCGTCGGCAAACCGGTGATATCAATTGCCGTATAGCCGACTTCTCTGCCTTCATACCCTATTTCAGGCTTGCCGTCATTCCAGAAAGTGGGCTTCTCCGGAACCATAAGGATAGCTACCATATCATCAGAAGTTACGGTCTTACCCTTTTCAAGCCACTGTTTTCTTATGTTGCTGATCATTGGCATCAGTTCTTCCGCCCTGTTTGCGGCCGTCGTTATGGTCGAAAGGCAGCAAACATATGCCGTCGCTACTCTGCGCTCCCACATGCCCCTGTTCCCGACATTAGTGGGACCCGACTTATTCTCAAAAAGTTGGCTCACTACGCCAGGCATGGCGTTTATGTTGTTGGCGGTGCGGGTAATGTATGCGGGCTCGGCGAGGAGATAATAAGGCGCATCGGGATCCCACGCCTGATTGGTTATAAAGCCGCCTGTATAGTTGGCTTCCGCGTACGGTCCGGCGCTCGGCTCGCCCGGCTGAGGCGTCCAGTTCGCCCAAGTGCTCGCATAGTTGTTGCTCTGTCCGTGTGCGTGCGTGTCCGTTCCTTCGCGATAGAGTCCGAAAGTTAGGCCGAACTGTTCGCCGAATTTCGCAAGGTCTTTTTCCATATACTCAAAACGGATCCTTGTTATCTCTTTCGGAATCTGAAGGATCTGAGAACCTGCCGGGCCGATGTCGCCGGCGTCGCTGTCAAACTTCAAGCCATATCTGTTTGTTATGGCTGAGACAATATTTGTTGCGCCGCGCTCGTGAAGGTCGACGCAAAAATGCGGGGAGTAAGCGGCGAACATCTTTTTCATAACGCGGGAAACATGAAGGTCAAGAAGCACGTTGTCGCGGTTAAGGTCCCTCGCTTCAGGCGTTGGAGTCCACTGAAGCGCAAGAAGGTCGTCCGTCGTCCTTATCGGGCGTTTCACACCGTCCCCGTTGATGCGGGGAGTCATCACTACGTTGACCTTATTGAGAAGATTATCATATCTTCCTCTCGCGAGGTCGTTAGCCAGTGTGAGGGCTGCTTCTCCGCCGCTCCATTCTCCGCCGTGAATTGCTCCCTGAATCCAGACAAGCGGTTTACCGGTTGAGGCAAGCCCCGCAGGAGTGCGATCCTTCTCCATAGAGAAAATCAGGAACGGAAAAGGGAAGCCCCTTGGAATTTCGCCTAGATACTCGACCGTAAGGTTGGTCTTGGGCATCGCCTCAATGAAAGCCACCAATTCATCATGAGTTGTCATCAAAGATCTTCCGACCGAGGCTGGAACAGCCGACCCGGGATTGTTGAGCAAATGCTCCCATGTGGCTTCATCCTGCGACACTTTGTCAGGGCTAAAGCTTGGCGAATTCCAGATATTCAAATCCCTTGCCCCGCCCTTTCCGGCGCCGGTGGTCTTAAACTCTTCTATCATGAATTGAAGAATTCTCAAATTGTCAACATTAAGTGATCTTAACGTATTTGTCCAGTCTCCTGGAAATCTGACCGAATCAATTGTGCTTGGATTCGGGTCATGCGGGAAAGCAAGCACCGCGCCTGTGAATAATAAAAGTACTGCTAACGCTGAAAATATAATTTTACGAACTGACATATATTATTTCCTCCTTCTAATTTTTGCTGAATTACTAAACCATAACTAAGTATAACATAAAAAAAATTTGGTTTACATGCTATGCAAATATGAATTTCTGTTCAGTAATGAGAACATCTTGCGAATTCACTATATGCAGTTTTTTTGTCTTTGATCATTTGTCAAACGCTACAAAGAACACTTTACTTACACTGGATAAATGGTACTATATATTCATAGAAGGAAGGGAAACCAACCTTTAATACACAAAGCAGGAGGTAGAAAAGATGGAAATAGCTATGACGAGGCTGGAAATATTAACGCTACTTTACTCTCTCGAAGCCCTCCTTGAAGATGGAAAGTCAGAGAAGGCAAAAGAAGTAATTAAAAAAGTAATTAATGAAGCAGAAAAAGTAAAACCACAAGAATAATAAACAGGTCAACCAATAACAACCAAAGCAAAGGGAACTTTGAGAAACTAAAAAGGGGCGAATACCTGCTATCGCCCCTTTTTGCTATGAAAGCGAAGTAGCGCAGGCTTTGAGATTAGTAGAAATATTCTAATTTTGATGCTCGCTTAGTCAGCAAATTCTTGGCAATATCTCTCCTGCGGGCATATCTATTATGCGTTCTCCTCCAATGTGCGTTTTCATCCATGCCATGCCGTGGCGCTTATTGTAAACCTTTCCTATTATTGCAGCTTCGCGGCATACGCTGCTTACTTTCAGCCTTTTGAGACATTCTTCCGCGTCTTCTTGCGAGACGGCAATCAACGCGCACCCCTCGCCCGCTAACCAAAGCTGGTCGTACCCCAAAATATCGCAGATTGACGCCGCGCTTTCATTTTTCGGCAAAAGGCGCTCCTCAATTTCAAACCCAAGCCCGCGCGACTCCGCCCATTCGCATAAGACAGTCCCTACTCCGCCTCTCGTACAATCCCTCATCGCGTGCACGTCCAAATTGAGCAAAGGAGAGAGCGAAGGCCAAAGCGGAGCGCAATCGCTTATTAATTCAGGAGCTTCAATTCCAAATCTGAGAGCGGCTAAAACCGAGCCGTGAATTCCCGGGGAAGTTGTAAGGATCAAAATATCACCGTCCTTGATACGTACACTCCCCAATTTATTTACACTGATTCGTGTTCCAATTGCGCATGTAGTTATGAACAATTTATCCGCCGCCCCCTTTGGGACGACTTTAGTATCGCCGGCAATTAAACGCGTACCAATGAGCTTGCAGGTATCGGCCGCGCTTTTCATGAACCCGGTGAACTGCTCCATATCAAGCCCTTCTTCGATTATCAGGGACAAAGTGAGCATATCAGGCCTCACGCCCCTAACCGCGAGGTCGTTCGTGCTGCCGCAAACAGCAAGCTTTCCTATATCGCCTCCGGGAAATGAAAGCGGCGTTACTGTGAATCCATCCATGGCTACAGCCATATCTTCACTTATCCACGCGCAATCCTCCGACTCGAAATTTACAAGCTCAAAATTACTGATAATTGAGTTTGTAAGCTGGCTTGTCAATCTTCCGCCGCTTCCATGCCCTAAAGTTATCGCTGATAGTTTACGTTCCATCTATACCACGCTCCACATGTGCCTTCTCCCGATACCATACAGGCGCCGACCGGGGATGTCGGCGTGCAGGCGCCCCCGAATAATTTGCATTCAGGAGGAGTTATTATGCCCAACAATACTTTTCCGCATTCGCAACCCGTTACTTGCGCTTCGGTTTTAATAATTGAAAAACGCACTTCCGCGTCGTAATCCTGAAACTCTTCGCGGATACCCAAGCCGGAAGCTTTAATCTCCCCCAGCCCCCTCCACTCCGAGTCGCGCGCCAGAAATACTTCATAGGTTAATTTCATCGCGTGCCGGTTGCCGTCCGCGCTAACAGCTTCTTTATAATAATTCACAACTTCGGGCGTTTTGAACTTTGTTTGCCTCGCAAGCTCAACGATAGCCGCCAGAATAGGCTCGGCCTCGAACCCCGCTATAACGCAGGCTTTGTTATACTCTTCAGGTATGAATCTATAGGGCCTTTCACCAATAAGCACGCTCACATTGCCCGGCAGCAGGAATCCATCCAGATTCACCGCTCCAATCTCGTTGGAGGCCAACGCCCTTAAAGCGCGGGGGATCGTTTTATGAACAGAATATACTGATAAGTTTTTAATGTTCCTTGCCGCCGCTTCCTTTATTAATATCGCGGTGGCTGGAGCGGTGGTCTCAAATCCGACGCCGAGGAAAATCACCTGATTGTTCGCGCGTTCCGCGATGTCAATGCACTGTATGGCGCTCGTGACAACGCGAACATCTGCGCCGCCGCCGCGCAGGTCGGCCAGTGAGCTTCTTTTTTTGCTGTTTGAGATTGAACCCGGAACACGCATCATATCGCCATACGTTGCGATTGTTATTTTTTCATCGCTGTTTTCAAAAATTGATATTATGGAATCAATATCCCTTTGATCCGTCACGCATACCGGGCAACCGGGGCCTGAAAGCAAGTTTATATTTTGGGGCAGAATGGAACGGAGTCCCGACTTGAAAATGGATACGGTATGAGTGCCGCACACTTCCATGAAAGTCATTTTTTCGTCCGCGTACTCGGCTAGTTTTGCCTTAAGAAAATCAATACTGGAACTCACTATGAATATTACCTCCTAATTTGTATTCTTCTTCCGCGTTTTTTGGATTATGTTAATAATTTTCGAACATAATCAATAAGCGGCTTTATTGCTGATTGATTTACAAAATCAACTTTTTTGCCGTATGTTTCTAAAAACGCTCTATTTTCATCTGTGCGTTCTTCTGATCGTTTTCTATCCACTCTGAATTTTTTCACAATTAACATCATAATTTTATGAATGTACCCCAACTTTTCATAATCAATATCGCCTTGAAAATGGAATATCTTAGTTTTAGACAGCAATTCCTTTGAAAAATTAGCATTCTGAATGCCAAAGAAGTCCGTTGTTTCGGGAGCGGCAAGGCCGACTGTAAATACAACAAACAACATGCAGGGAGTTTTTGTAACTAATTACTCCTAGTTGTTTCCTCCGGAATTGTATCCATCTCTTTCAGCAGTCCTTTCGCTGCTCGGCAAGTGCTCCAGCCGGTTATTATTGCGCCTTTTGAACGAATTATCTTTATTGTATTCTACCGGCTGAATAATATCAACAGAATTTTTCGACATCTAATAAATAGTAATTGATCAGCTAAAATTGATGTGATATAGTTTAATAGGAGTTGATGGAAATGCGTATCCCTCGTATATACCTTGAAACGACGATATTTAATTATTATTTTGAAAAAGAACGTGACGCTCACGCTGATACTGTTAGGCTCTTTACAGAAATACAAACTGGCAAGTATCAGGCGTTTACTTCCGTATACGCCATGCAAGAACTTATGAAAGCACCAGAAAATAAAGCGCAGAAAATGATTGGCCTTATTTCAGAGTTTGATATAAAGATTTTAGACGCTTCCGAAGAATCAGATACAGTTGCCGAGCAATATCAAAAAAATGGTATCATACCGCCCAAAAGCATAGTTGATGCACAACACATTGCTGTTGCATCGGTAAATGATATTGACATGATATTTAGCCTTAATTTCCGGCACATTGTAAGGAAAAAAACTGTATTAATGACTGGGCTCATAAACGCCAACCACGGATATAGACCAGTTGAAATACACTCACCAATGGAGGTGGTGGATCGTGAAGACACTTAATGAATACATGGACGACCAAAGCGTAATGAATGAAATAATGCCGCTTCGCGAGGTACACGCAATCAGACTGATGATTTATGATGAGATAAAAGACATGACCCCAGCCGAAAGGACAGTTTATTATAATAATAGCCTAAAAGAAGCGCAAGAAAAATACGGCTTTAAAGTAGTTTAATAAACAATCTAAGGTAACTTTCTTTTATTAAAAGCAGAAGGGACAAATCTGTATGCTTCTTTTTTGTCCATTTTTGTGATATACCTTGTTGCTATGCGTTCTCCGCAATTTGGGCAGAATAGAGCGCCATGATATAGGGAAAAATCAATCGTGCCTTCAACTATTCTTTCGTTATACATTTTCACTAAATTACTCTTGCCGACTTTTTGATACTTTGCAATGTAACATTTGCAGAAGGCGCAACGTATTTCCAATAGATGGCTGCCTCGGACTCTTTTACAATTCGGATTTACGTATACCTCCATGTTTCCCCTACCCTAACCGCCATTTGCCTCCGATTGTCTTACTTCATCCCAAAGCGTGAAAAGTTCGTTGGCCTCGCTTTGTTCCAATTTTTGTATTGCAAATCCCGCATGAACAAGTATAGTGTCTCCTAAATTCGGTTTTTCCAGCAAATCAAGCCTAACACTAACAGAAACACCGTTAGATACTGCTTTTGCTGTATTGTCACCGCTTATTTGCGTTATCGTATATGGGATAGCTAGACACATTATGCTCTCTCCTCGCTATGCTGACATTTTGATATTCATTATAATCCAAACAAAAAAATTTTCGGGTGTATAATCTATCAATGATTATGAAATACTAATGGAAAGGAAATCATCACATGGTTATCAGGCCGATAAAGCTAGAGGATGCGGCGGACATGAATCGGATGCGGACTATGCACGGCGTCAGTGAAAACATACTTGGAATGCCCAGTGAACGCGTATCCGATGCGGAGGAGTTTATTCGTTCTCTCACCGCGAACGATCACCTGCTTGTCGTGGAATTGAACGATACCGTTGTGGGATGCGCGGGGCTTAGCGTTTCATCCAAACCGCGCGCGTGTCATTCGGGCACGCTTGGAATAATGGTTCACGCCGATTACCAAAGACAAGGGATTGGAGGGGCGCTTATGACGGCTATTCTTGACATTGCGGATAATTGGCTGAAATTGAAGCGCGTCGAGCTATGCGTCTTTGTTGAAAACGAAGTAGCGATAGCCTTATATCGCAAGTTGGGTTTCGTTGTAGAAGGGACTAAAAAATACGCTGCCATCCGTAACGGAATTTATACCGACGAATATCTGATGGCGCGCTACGGAACAAATGAAAATAATGGAGGTTAAAACAATGCAGTTCAATGAGCAAAAAATCAAGATAATAGTAAGAATTTTATTTTTCACGTTAGTTCCTATTCTCATCTTATTAATGATTTACGCCGGAACAGGAAGCTGACTATTCTAATAGTGTATCTTTGGAAAAGATGACAGAAAACTTGAATAACAGTTCAAACTCTCAAAAAGCAATGCTTTTGCTCAATGCGGCAAGGTTGCAACATAGATTTTTGAATGAGTATATCTATAGCTACCCGGAGTCGCTTTGGCTGGAAGCGGAGAATTTATGGGACAAATTGAATTTTCCTGAAATTGTTAAACAGAGATTAAGGAAACTACTAGACAGAAACTGGGCTGAAAGAGAAACAGAGCGCTTGCAAAAGAGCGGAATAAACTTCGTCTCGGCTAATGATAAGGAATATCCGGATAAGCTTCGAAATATTCATAACCCGCCAATTGGTATTTACATAAATGGCAAATGGGAGAAATTTACGGAAAGTAACTCAATTGGAATTGTCGGAACGAGGCGTTGCAGTTCATATGGAAGACATGTAGCATATTCTTTAGGCGAAGCTTTATCAATTGAGGGAATTTCAGTAGTGAGCGGCGGCGCTCTCGGAATAGACGCCGCCGCTCATAATGGATGTATTAAAACTGGAGGCGCGACTGTTTCTGTTTTGGGAACAGGTATAAACTTAGTATACCCTCAGAAACACAAAGATCTTTTTAAAAAAATAACTGAAAATGGCGCGCTCGTAACAGAGTACCCTTTTGGGGTACAGGGAAATCCCTGGCATTTTCCTGAACGAAACAGGATAATTGTTGGGCTCTCCGACAGATTGGTCGTCGTTGAAGCTCCAGTGGACAGCGGAGCTATGATATCAGCGAGGCTGGCGCTTGAAGCCGGAATTGAAATATGGAGCGTGCCCGGTCAGATAACAGACAAAATAGCTATGGGGACAAATAAGCTCCTGCGCGACGGAGCAAATGTGCTTGCCGACATTTCGGAATTTATAGAAATTGTGGGAGGCGCCGGAAATCAATTTCTTCTTCCATTTTCAAATGAATCTGCAAAAAATACAATTACCGGCAGCGAAAGAACCATCCTTCAAATCCTAAGCCAAAGCGGCAACAAAACTGTTGATGATATTATGGCTGAAAGCAAAATGAGTTTGCAACAAGTGCAGTTTTGTCTATCGTCGCTAATAGCCTCGGAGTTTGTATTTCTATCAGGGCCAGGGCGCTTCAGCGCCTCGGGTTAGTTAAAACGAAACGTTTGATAAAAATAAGGTAATTCTCAAGCAAGGTGCTGTAACAATTACCACAGACTGTTACAGCACCCTATACTGTTAAACTTTACGACAAGTTTCCACGTCTTTTATCTTTTATCTTTTATCTTTTATCTTTTATCTTTTATCTTTCCTAATCCCTATTCCCTAATCCCTATTCCCTGTATTTCATATCCGCAACTCAATATCGCCGCTTTTGCAAGCTCCACGGTAGCGTCCAAGTAAGGATATGGCAAAGGTTCACATTGTACGATTATTGGCAGCTCCGTACACGCCAGCACGAAATAATCCGCTCCCCGGCTCACCATCTCTTCAGCCACGGAACGCAGACTGACCGATAAAATATGTAAATCTGCCCTTGCCTTCACTTCAAGTATCAAGCGACCCAACAATCGCTGGTAATCAGCCTGCGCGTAAATATGCGGAATTGAAAAGCTCTCCAAATAAGGCGTTAGTATCCCACTTTGAGCTGTTGCTTCGCTGCATAATACCCCTGCTTTCAGCCCGGGAAAACAAGCCGCGCATTCTTGGGCTGTTATTTGTAGCATGTTCAGGAAAAGTACCTTCGGTGGTATATTGAGCTGTTGCAGAAAATAATGAGCGCTTACGCACGGCATAACAACACAATCAGCGCCCATTGCGGTCAGCTTATCCAGTGATTCTTGCATGGCCGGAGCGGGGGACTGAGTATTTCTTAATACCGCACCGATACGGTCAGGGATTTGCGGGTGATTATCCACAAAAACACGCAAATGCTCAAAGTCGCGCTGTGCTTTCGTCATGTCGAGGATTTTCTGCTGCAAATCAAGGGTAGCTTGCGGCCCCATCCCGCCCAGTATTCCCAATTTTAGTTTCATGTCTATTACTGCCCGAAGAACGGTTCCAAATATGCATACAATGCGGGCGCGCCCCCTGTGTGCAGGAATAGAAGATTCTTTTTATCTTTAAAATACCCCTTATTTATTAAGTCAAGCATTCCGGCCATTGTTTTGCCCGTATAAACTGGATCGAGCAGGATGGCTTCAGTCCGCGCTACTAATTTAACTGCCTCCAGCATTCCTTCCGTTACGCGG
>WRHH01000007.1 GCA_009783355.1 Synergistaceae bacterium | reverse complement strand
CAATATCAACAATACTTTCTCTATCAGCTTTCAGCGTTTGAACCGTCATGTAACTAACCTCCTTTGCGTTACTATGCCATTGATATTCTATCGAGTTTTAAACCTCTCCGCCTTCGTTGATTTTCCTTAATAATTCCTCTTTTTCAAGCTCCGCGCAATCCCCTGATTTAAGCACGCAAAGCCGCAATTTTCCGATCTTCGTCCTTATGAGAAATTCCGTATTGTAACCGGAAAGCCTGACCATTTCCCTGACCTCGCGTTTCAGTCCTTCCCCGATGACAGTCCGCACCCAGTTTTTTCCGTCGCGTTTATCGAGTTTGCTCAGCTCTATCGGCTTTACTATGTGATCATCCGGGTAATTTTCGCTCTTCCAGTGCGGCGAATCCTTTAAAGAATATCCCTGCCTCCATCTTGCAAGCGCCTTACCAGTTATCGGGTGGTCGAGCATCACTTCATATTCTTTCGTTATTCCAAATGAGGGATGGGATATTTGCTGGGCGAAATCACCGTCGTTAGTCAGAATAATGAGCCCTTCGGTTTCACGGTCGAGGCGTCCAACTGGAAAAATACGTTTATCCCGATACTTTTCCGGCAAAAGCTCGACGATGACGCTGTCATACTTGTCGGCGACGGCGCAAACATATCCCGCGGGTTTATTCATGACCAAATATAAATACCGCTCCGGCAGCATCGATTTATCGTCAAGGTTAACTTCATCAACTCCCGGCTCTATCTTCAAGGACGGAAGCAGGACTATTTTGCCGTTCACCCTCACTCTGCCCTGCTCCAATACCTCCTCGGCCTTGCGCCTCGACGCGGCCCCGCACATTGCGAGATAGCGGTTGAGCCGGATTTTACTCATCTATATTTTCACCCTTCAAAAGTTACGCCGGAAACGCTTATCTCATCAAGGGATGGAAGCTCCGATATCGAACCCAGCCCAAAGACATCGAGGAATTTGTCCGTAGTCCTGTAAAGCAGCGGTGAACCCACGCTTTTTTTTCTTCCCGCTATCCTTATTAGCCCGTGGGAAAGCAGCGTCTCGATGACGCTTTCGCTCCTGACGCTCCTAATCTCCTCGACCTCGCCCCTGGTGACCGGTTGATTGTAAGCTATTATCGCAAGGGTCTCCACGGAAGCCTTGCTGATTTTTACCTTCTGGCGCTCCGAGACATCGCGGAACAAAGAGATTATTTCCGCGTAATGCGGGTGCGTGGCAAGCTGCCATCCTCCCGCCACATTTTGCAATTCGATCCCGTGGGCGTGTTTCACAAGGTGTTCCTGCAATTCCAACAGGGCTGCTGATATTTCGCGCAACGGTACCGCGAGGGTATCGGAAAGCTCCCTTTCCGATACCTGCGTCGTGGCCGTGAATAAAATCGCTTCAATACGCGACGCTGTCGCCGAAAGCAGCGTTAATTCTGACTTCGCCAAAAAGTTCCTCCTGAAACACGGATATTTTTTTCATGCGGCACATCTCCAAAAGGGCCAGAAGGGTCACGACCACCGCCGACACCGAACGGACGGAGTGAAATTCATCAATGAGGCTGCTCAAAAAAAGCGTGGAAGATACTCTCAATTTTTCGGCGATCTCATCGATACGCGTTTGTATGCGGGCTTCATCGGGTAAAGACCCAGGAACGCCGTCCCAATATTCGTCCTCATCGTCCTCAAATTCATCTTCCGCATTGTTCCTGTGAGCCTCCAACAGGCTCCACCAGAGCTTGCTCAGATGGTACAGGTCTCCGAGCTCGTATATCTGAGTTTTTTGTTCGTTCTTTTCATCCTGATCATCCTGCAAAAATATCCTTTTGAACCTCCTGCCCTGTTTATCCTTACGTTCGAGCAACAGGACAGTAGCCGCGCGATATGGGCTGAAACGCGACATCCGCGCGAGAAGTTCCTCCTCGGATATTACATCGTCATACGACCCGTCCGGCCCTTCAACGCCGCCCGATTCGTCGTTCTTATCGGAGGGGAGCAAGGACAGCACTTTTTGCAGGAGCAGGTTTGCGGCCATGAAAAAAAATTCCGATATGACCTCGGCGGAGGCGTTCCTCGTTTTTGAAAGGTACGCGCCGTAAATCCTGACAAGCTGGGCGACCTTTATTTTGGAGGCTTGCATCTGCCGGCTCTCCACAAGATGGCATAAAAGGTCCAAAGGACCCGTGAAGCCGTCTATGGAAATTTCAATGGCGGAAGGCATTACGACTCGATCAATAATCCCATGGCTTCACGAAGTTCAAGCATCGTTTCCCGCGCTACTTTTCTGGCGCGTTTTGCCCCTTCGTTAAGGATATCCGAGAGCAGTTCGGGCGAATTTTCGTATTTCCTGCGCTTTTCAAGTATCGGAGCCATGACGCGATCCACATGCCCGTTAAGTTTCTTTTTGCAATCTATGCAACCTATTCCCGCGGTGCGGCAGCCTTCGGCAATTTCAAGCAGTTCTTGCTGATCGTTATTGAATACTTTTTGTATATCCCAGACGGGGCATTTATCGGGCTCTCCCGGGTCGGTGCGTTTTATTCGCGCGGGGTCGGTCACCATCGTCCTCAACTTCTCCCACATGCTGCCGGAGTCCTCGGAGATCAGGAGGGAATTGTTATACGACTTGCTCATTTTGCGCCCGTCCGTGCCGGGCACTTTCGGAGTCGGGGTAAGCAGCATTTGTGGCTCTGGCAGCCTGTTCTCCCCAAAAAAGTGATTGAACCTGCGCGCGATCTCCCTGCTCAATTCCAGATGCGCGTCCTGATCTTCGCCCACAGGCACTATAGTCGCTTTATAAAGGAGGATATCCGCCGCCATCAGGACGGGATAACCCAGAAAAGCATAATTTTGAATATCGCGGTTTTCTATATTGCGAAGCTGTTCCTTGTATATCGGGTTGCGGAAGAGCCAGCCGAGCGGAGTGACCATAGCTAACGCGAGCGCGAGTTCCGCGTGTTCGTGTACGTGAGATTGGACGAACACGCACGACTTTTCCGGATCGATCCCCGAAGCCAGCCAGTCTAAAAGGACTTCCGTACAGTTTTGCCTCATCATGCTCGGATCCTCGTAGTCGGACATCATCGCGTGCCAGTCGACTATGCTGTAATAACAATCGTAACTATCCTGAAGCTTGACCCAGTTTGTAAGCGCCCCCGCCAAGTGCCCAAGATGAAGTTTGCCCGTGGGTCTCATTCCGCTGAAAACTCTTTCCATGAATTTGCTCCTCCGAAATATGAATAAATATATTATCAGCTATTTTACAGCATTTTACGGCCTGATTGTGAGAAAATAATTTAGCAGGTTTGGAGATCAGGGGAAACATTTTCCCCTTGACGTATAAGTATAGTGATGTATAATTTTTTCTGTTGTCTTGCTGGGGCTGTAGCGCAGCTGGGAGCGCGCTTCCCTCGCACGGAAGAGGCCGGGAGTTCGAATCTCCTCAGCTCCACCATTAAGTTTGGAAGGCAATGCAACGAATTTTTGGCCGCTTATCGGCTTCGCCAGAAGTAAAAACGGGGCGTAGCGCAGTCTGGTTTAGCGCATCTGCTTTGGGAGCAGAGGGTCGAAGGTTCGAATCCTTTCGCCCCGACCATTTGTGTCGAGAAGCAGATAGACAGGAGGCAACCCCAAGAGAAGAAAAGCGGGAATAGCTCAGTTGGCTAGAGCGATGGCCTTCCAAGCCGTAGGTCGCGGGTTCGAATCCCGTTTCCCGCTCCAGATTCTGCGCTCGTAGCTCAGTTGGACAGAGCAACGGCCTTCTAAGCCGTGGGTCGCGGGTTCGAATCCTGCCGGGCGCGCCACTGCTAAATTGATTATGGTGAGCGTAGCTCAGTTGGTTAGAGTCCTGGATTGTGGTTCCAGTTGTCGGGGGTTCAAGTCCCCTCGCTCACCCCAATAATACTTAGCAGCCCGAAATGTTTTGATTTGCGCCCGTAGCTCAGTCGGATAGAGTAGCGGCCTTCGAAGCCGTGGGTCGCAGGTTCGAATCCTGTCGGGCGTACCATTTTGTTTACGATAATGGATTGTTAGCTCAGTCGGTAGAGCAGCTGACTCTTAATCAGCGGGTCGTGGGTTCGAGTCCCTCACAATCCACCAAGTCAAAATAGCAATATAAAACACATAGATTATAAAACTACTATCTGGTAATCCGGTCTACTTCATTACTTTGTCAAGCAACGCGCCGTAACTGTTCACTACTTCGTAAATGACGCTGTCGGTGCTTATCGCCCGGAAATGCTCGCGGGCGCAGTGAATTTTTGCTTCTTCCACTAATCTCAGCTGCATACTCGACATGGAACCTTTCGTTTCGGCCACGAAGTAGATATGTTTTACCTTGCCCTCGTGAAACGCTATTGCCCAGTCGGGGTTGTATTTACCGACCGGCGTGCTGATGTAAAATCCTTTCGGCAGTTTAACGTAAACTGCCACTTCGTTGCTCGTGTCAATCTGTTCGGCGAACATCCGCTCGTTGGTCGAATCGTAGAGTATATGATTGTACAAATGTTTATTTGCCGCCATCGCGTTCACTCCAAGCTGCCCTTTCAATGTCGGCTCGGTAAAGATGGAAGAATCATAAACAGCCTCCAGTTTGTTGTAGGTGATATGCTGAATGATTACCGTCGCTGTTTGTTCGTTGATGATGTCAACCGCCTTTATGATGAACTCCTCCGGGTTGCCGCCGAATTGATCGAATACAACTTTCTCCATGCCGCGCAGTATGGTCGTAACTGCTCGGCGGGTCAAGCCTGTTTTGGCGACGATTTTGCCGATGAGGTCATACTTGACCGACGTGTTCGCGGCAATGTCGACCTTGTAAGTTTCGTGTTCCTCACGAACGAAAGCCCCTCCGCTTTGAAGCTGCTCACGTGATTGAATATCGGTCATTTGCCCCTTTTCGACCTTGAAAAATATCTTTGACACCCTAAGTTCACGGTTCAGAGCGTTAACTGCTTTCTTGATAAGCTCGCTCTCGTCGAACTCCACGACGTACACGGATTTTGAGTTAATCCGCGACCAAAGTGCCTTAAATTCTGCGCTGTCGAACTTCTTCCTGTCAAATTCCAACTGCACGTTATTCTTACGCGCGTTTTCCGGCTGAGTGTAACGGGCGTCGTAAATGGAATCTATGATGGTAATAACGGAATCTTTGCAGTCTCGGACTTCTTCGGTCAACTCAACAGTATCGTTCTTCTTGTCTTCATAGTATTTATCCGTGAGAATACCTTTTCTGACATAGCCGCTTGTTATGAGTCCCTCGTAAATACTTTGCGCAAGGTCAAAGTCAACAACCTGATCTTCGCCATTTGCATCACAAATTACCTTGTTCTTGAACAAGTCTATCGTGACCATGCGCGGACGGTCAGCGACCGCTTCCGCAAGCTCGGTTTGCAGTCCTTTGGCGAAATTGTCGTAGCTCTCGCTCGCGATGACCGTCAGCACGTTTACGTTGTGAACATCCTCGCCGAGAAGCCCTGTGTCCATACGCTCACCACTTTGATTGACAGACAGGCGCAATCCGCGTCCTACTTCCTGGCGCTTGCGAACGTCGCTTCCGCTTTGTTTTAATGTACAGATTTGGAACACGTTCGGATTATCCCAACCCTCGCGAAGCGCGGAGTGGGAGAAGATGAAGCGTACATTTTCACTGCGGTCAAGCAGGCGCTCCTTATTCTTCATTATCAAGTCATAAGCATCGGCGTCGTCGGATGTGCGCTCTTTCTTATCTCCAAGCTTGCAGTCCACCATTCTGCGGCTCTTTTTGTCGGTTGAAAAGTATCCCTCGTGGGTACTTTTACGCGTTATACCGCTTAAATATTTAATCCAATCATCGTCGCCGAATTCACGCTGCAAGCTGTCGGTTATCGCGGCGTATTCCTCCTCGAAAATATCAGCGTACTCGCCGTTAAAAGGCTGCCCCGCGCCGTCATACTGTTTGTATTTCGCCACTTCGTCAATGAAGAACAGCGACAGAACTTTTATGCCCTTATAAAACAATTGCCGCTCGCGCTCAAAGTGGGAGAGAATAGTTTCACGAATCTGGATACGGCGCATCTGTTCCTCGCTGACTGCTCCTATCACGTCGCCCACAAACAGCTTTTTGCCGTTCATGAACTCTATAGAGTTGTCACGGCCATCAATGCGGCGCACGATGAAACCGTTTTTATACTCGTCCAATTCGCCGGAGTTAGGGTACAGGTTGTAATTTTCGCCCACAACGCGCCGCGCCTTCCGAACGCCAGCTGCGCCTTTGACATCAAACTCTATGGTGGCGGTCGGGTTGTCTTTTGAAATATTGATGTTTTCGAGATAAACATAGCTTTCCGTAGCCGTGCTTCCCGTTACAGAAATTCCTTTGACGGCAATTTTCTTGACGAGTTTTTTGTTGTACGCCTCCATTGCGTCAAGGCGGTAAATCATGTTGTAAATGCTATCGCTCTTGTGCGTTGCCGAATAGCGCAGAGTAAACAGCGGGGTAAACTCTTTCAGCCGTTCCTTTGTCGCTGCGCCCTCAACGGACTGCGGCTCGTCAATAATCAGTATCGGGTTCGTTTTTGCGATAATATCGATCGGCTTACGGCTGCGGAAGTCGTCCAATTTCATATAAATCCGCCGCGCGTCCTTACCGCGCGCGTTAAACGCTTGCGAGTTGATGATCATCGCGTTAATATTGCTGTCAGAGGCGAAGCGGTCTATCTCGGTTAGTTGCGCTGAATTGTACACAAAAAAGCGTATGGCTTTCCCGTATTCGTCCTTAAAGTGTTCCTCAGTAATTTGAAATGACTTATAAACGCCCTCGCGAATGGCGACGCTTGGCACGACGATTATGAACTTGCTCCAACCGTAGCGTTTGTTAAGCTCGTACATGGTTTTGATATAGGTGTATGTCTTACCAACGCCCGTTTCCATCTCAACAGTCAAGTTATAACGTCCTTCCAACTTTTTGGACGGTTCAATCAACCCCGAGCGTTGGATTTTTTGTATTTGTTCAAGAATGAGCTCGTCGCTCAGTTCCGGTGTTATACGGGCGTTGCCGAATCCCGTGAATCCCCATCCTTCAGCGTTGGACAGGGTTCCGGTCGTATTTCTGTCAATGCCTCTATCTATCATGTAAGACGATGCAAGATACGGCTGCCCCGCGAATACATCGCATACAGCTTTCGCCGCGTCCGCCTGAAATTTTTGGTGCTTAAACCGCAGTTTCATTCGTCGTCAACTCCGTTTTTTAGTGTGGAGTGTGGTTGTTTTTCAATCTGGGATTCAGCAAACTCAATTTCCCTTTCGATTTCCTCAATCGTCGGCAGGCTGGACTTTATTTCATCCGGTACAGCAGTAGTAAGTTGATTCTGCCAGTCTGCGACCCCTATTGGGTTTGTATAGCCTGATAACGAATATTCCACAACTGTACGGTTCTTTCCTTTGACCAACAGCAATCCGATAGTTGGTTTATCATCAGGGTGACGGAGAACATCATTTACAACATTTTGGTACATATTTAACTGACTCACATCACCTGGCTTAAAATCGCGCGCTTTGAGTTCAACGACAACATAACAACGCAGTTTCAAATGATAAAAGAGTAAATCAATGTAAAAGTCATCGCCGCCGACTTCCATATGTACTTGCCGCCCGACAAAGGAAAAACCCTGTCCGAGTTCCAACAAAAATTTTTCCATATGCGCAACCAACGCTCTCTCAATTTCCGCCTCGCGCCGCGCTTCAGCTGTGCCTATAAAATCAAACAAGTACGGATCTTTGAACACCTGCACAGCCATATCGGAATTTGGAGGAGGTATGGTTTCGGCGAAATTTGTCACAGCTTTTCCCTCGCGTTCTATAAAACGCAAATCAATCATATGATCAAGCACAGTGCTGCTCCATCCGTTTTCGAGCGTTTTTTGAGCATACCATTCCCTCGCAGCGTTATCTTTGAGTTTTGTAAGAAGCATGAGAATACTACGCCATTGTAATTTTGCAACAGCCTGTTGCAAAATTTGCGGATCAGGCCAAGTGAGCGCAAAGCGTTTCATATTTCCGAGGTTTCGTGTTGAGAAACCGTCCATTTCCGGAAATTCCTCTTTTAAATCCGCCGATAAGCGGTCAATCACTCTTGCGCCCCATCCTTCGGATTCTTGCCGTCGTAAAATATCGTTTCCAATATTCCAGTACAATTCAATCATGCCGTAGTTGGCCTGCATAATAAAACGCTGCCGGGTTTCTTTGATTCGCGCAATGATTGAATTGCGCAGTTCAAAATATAAAGCATCCATCTCGGGCAGTAATGGCGGCACGGGAATCATAACGCCTTTTTTGATTTTGCCGCTGGTTTTTCTGCTTTCTTCCATCATATCACCTTAACATCCGTCTCCGGCGCAAGCAACTTGAAGATCTCTTTGACGTTTATCTTTTCCGGGCTGCTTGTAAAACTGCTGTCGCGGAACACGGCGCGGAGCGGCTGACGTTTGGCAATTTCCTTGACCACCGTATCACTTATCTTGTCCGCGAAACAGGCTATAAGGTCGCCGTTGTTGTATGTGTGGACGATTGCACCATCTATATTCTCGTGGGTATGCGGCATGGACAGCGGCAGGCGCCAGTCGAGCAGGCAGCCGAACAGCAAATCCATATCATTGCGGTCGTCCTTGATATTGCTCTCCATGATTGAAAGTAAATCTTGCGTGTACTCGGTTGCGGCGTAGTATACGTCCTTCATGTTCGTGTCATCGAGTTTCAGGACTCTAAAACCAGTGTCGAGTGGCGAGTTTAGTGACGAGTGGCGAGTGACGAGTGACGAGCGGTGAGTATCGAATGACCGTTTTTCATTTTTCTTGTCACTGGTCACTGACCACTCGCTACTGTCTTCTGTATTTCTGGCCACTTGCGACTCGGCACTTGCCACTATCTTCTCCCCAGCTCGCCGTATGCGCTCCTTGCCGATCTCGCAGATGTTTTTATATCCAGCTTTGGCGGCTTCCGTTCCTTCGGCGCATACTTCGGGCAACTGCACCATAATGAACTTGCGCTTGCCTCCATCCTCGGCATTGAGCTGCATAACGGCGTGTGCCGCTGTGGCGGAACCAGAGAAGAAGTCGAGGATTATAGCGTCATTAGAGATAAAGCGTAACATACGTGAAATAACCTGCGTTAGTTTTGCGGTATCAAATACGATTTTTCCGAAAAGTGCAATTATCTCAGATGAATTTCCAATCAACAAATCAACCCAAGAGCTGTTGAGCAGTGTTTCTGATGTAGGCGCTATGTAGTGTTCAGGTTTTCCAGTCTTCGATAATCTTAACAAATCCAAAGAATTATCATTTTGCGATAAGTACCATGCGTCAATTTGCTCAAGTGATACAGAATTTTCCGTTTCGCCAATATCTTTTAATAAACGCTGGTAGTTCTGTATTGCAACTTCACTTCTGTCTTTACCCCAACGCCATTGTCCACTTTCAGGTGTCATTCCAAATATGGAGTAACGCATTGTCGGTCGATCAGTTCCTCTCCAATGGTTATTCCATGTCCCTGTTTTCGCCTCTTCCAAGGTTTTCAGTTGTTTTGGAAAACGATATATTTGGTTTCTGGAATAGAGAAGCAAATATTCTAAGCCTTGCCCAAGTTTATCCCAAGTATCAAACTGAGCTTGTACTGATTTTGCTCCTCTACGGATAACGATTTGGTTCCTAAAATTTGCTGTTCCAAAAACCTCATCGCAGATTTGACGCAGATTATTAACTTCTTCATCACCAATAGATATGAAAATCAGCCCATCATCGCTTAAAAGATTCCGCGCCAGCACCAGCCGCGGGTACATCATGCTGCACCAGTCGGAGTGGAAGCGTCCGTTTGTTTCGGTGTTTCTGAACAGGCGGTCGCCGTCCTCGTCGTACTCCCCTGTCATTTCTTGCCACTCGTCATTCGCAACTCGCCACTTATCCCTGTAAATAAAATCATTGCCGGTATTATACGGCGGATCAATATATATCATCTTCACCTTGCCGAGATAGCTCTCCTGCAAGAGTTTCAGAACGTCAAGATTGTCGCCCTCAATGTAAAGGTTCTCGGTAGTGTCCCAGTTCTTGCTCTCCTCTACGCAAGGGCGAAGCGTCTTGCGGATAGGCCTGCCCGCTTCGGCAATTGCGGCGCGTTTGCCCACCCAGGTGAACTCATAGGCTTCATCGCCGAAAATTTCCTCGCCCACATAAGAGCGCAGAAGCTCAACATTTACTTTTCCGTCAGCGACTACGCCGGGGAAAAGCTCCGCGAGTTTGGTAATGTTAGCGGCGGTGAGGTCGGGTGTTTCAAATTTAGGCTTGTTCACGTCAGAGTACCTCCTACAAATTGCTTACAAAAGTAACAATATCTGTCCGTTCTTTGCCGAGAGCTTGGTCAGTAATATCAATGGCAGGTTGGAAAATACTCAAATTGCCCTCGAAATGATTAAATTCGTTTATTAACGTTTTTTTCGATGTCAACCGTATACGGTTTCTAATTTCAGCTATATCGTTTTCGTTGGGATACGCTGCGTTTATTATTTGTCCTAATAATCTGTGTTTGTTGGTATTTATATTGAATTTATCGACCAGTTTTTTTTCAACCATCAGGCGAAGAAATAGATATGTGAAAGAATGACGCAAGGTTTTATCCAACACAGGGTATTGGCTTTGGTCAAGGATGTGAACCCCGTCTACTGTTTTAGATAGAATATCCGCAACGGAAATCTCGTAAGAATTAGGTATTATGCTGTCTTTGTTTCCAAACAATGAAATATAGACTGCTGCAACATCCACTTTATCCGTTTTGTAACCGTGCATCAACTGTGTTAGTTTTCCGTATGCGTTTACATTGTTGGTAATATTGGCATATCCGCGCATGAAAGGAACCATTGAAATAAGGAATAACTCAATATTCTTAATATGCTCAAAAATGCTGTTTCTAAATGTCGAAAGCAATTTTTCAAGGCTTATTAACATTTCTTGCTCATTGTCATTTAATGCTATGAAACCATTTTCTTCGCCGTCGGTATTGTTAAGCAGATAGAGTTTGTAACAGTTGCTATACTGACTATCAAGTAGGCGCAATAAATCGGTATTGTGAGTCAATACGATTCTTTTCTTACTATGGAGCATTTTTACAATGGCATACACTACTTTGTTTTTATAAATGGAATCGAAACTTGAAACAGGATCATCAATCACAACAAGTGGATAAGCAGAGTTTTTTGCTTTCAAAAATTCGAATGTCAATGACAAGAAATTTTGCTCTCCTGTACTTAATGGCAATTCTTCTCGTGACTTTCCTAACACTTCACGATCTGAGAGCATGATTTTTAGGTTTTTATTTTCATCTCTTTTCAGAGTGAGAGATTTTCTCATACTATTGCTGATAATTTCTTCGATATAGAGCATATCTTCCTGAGTTATTTCCGGTTTTTCATCAATCAGCGCTTGATATTCTGCCACTTTACTCGGTAATTCACTTGCCGAAATTAAAGCCGATAAATCGTTAAGAACAAGATGGTAATAGAACATCTTGCATTCTTCTACTTCTTGTAACAACGTTATAATATTCGCATTATCTCCTTGACTTATTGCTTCGACAAGGCGTGGCTTAATCTGAAATGGGTCTGCCGTTGGAACCAAATTGATGATTTTTGCTATGAGGTTTTTTACATCTTCACTCAACGCTTCAATAACCTTTTCCTTGTTTCGTATTTTTGATGCAAGTAATGTTTCCCAGTTAATGTCCGTAGTATCGCATACAATACATTGGTCTTTGTGAAAACGGTTCAAAATACTAATGGCTTCCGTATTTTCTTCAATTTGATGAACGTGTGGATTGGAAGTCAACGGTTTGGCGCTAATACCTTCAATTTTGCGAATGATACTGTCCTTATCTGTGATATCATTTTTAAGAAATTGTAGCTTGACTTCATCGAACTCTTGGATTTTAACAACTGATATTGTTTGTAATATAGCAATTAAGTCTTCGGTCGTATGCTTCTTGCCTTGTGATTGTTTGTTTGCGATATCCTTAATCAAAGCTGCAATATCAGGAATAAGAATCAGGTCAATTAAAGGACTATTCGCCGCAGAAATACCATGCGTTTTAAGTAAGGATACTATCGCACTGATGATGTTTGCTCTTTCCGAAATAATAAACTCTTGTAACTCAAATTCACGCTTAATATTGTCACCGAGGAAAAAATCCTTTGTATCTCCCCTGATAATGTTTCTGTTATTCTGGTCATTGATGATATGGAAAACGCTCTTGCCGATTGTTTGTTTTTGCTCATTATATTCATACTCAATTTTAGTACCCTCTTTATCAGAAAGCACTTTTATTAGGCTAGTTTTACCCGTGCCATTCGGCCCATATATGACTGCTATTGCTTCGGTTGTTGGGAAATCAATTTCATTATGTTTCACAAGGGGTCTGAAATCTCTTGTGAAAATCTCTCCGTTTTCAATCTTGTTAAATTTTATCATAGTAACCGGAGTTCCTCCTTTAGTGTTTTAAGTTTCGTGTTCAGCTCCACTTGTCTGTTAAACTGTTTCTCGCGGCGGACTTTTTTTTCGAGAGCGGCGATTTCCTTTGCCAATTTCTGCCGACGCTCGTCCCGGCTGATGGCTTCCTTTATTTCGCTGTCCGTATCGTTATCAAACCGCTCTCCTGCAATTTGTCGGATAAAGTTTTCGTATATTTTATCCATATTCAGCCCGTCTATTCGCAGATTCAACGCTTCCGGCACGAGCCATTCCGTGTGGTAGTATCTTCCGGGTTTGAACGCTGAGGATTTTGCCTGTTCTTTATACCCGATCCACGCCTGCATCTCGCCGTCATATTCAAGCAGGAACAATATGTGATACGGAATTTCCTTGTCTATCAGCGGCATTACACGCTTGTCGAGTTCCCGTTGGTTCAGCCGTATGGCTATTACCTCTATCTCCGTTACGATTTCGCCTGCCGCGATGTTTATTGTAGCGGGAGCGATCTTGTTCTGCCATATAATTTGGTTTATCTGATCCACAAATACGCGTTTCAACTGGGCTGTAACATTCAGGTTGTCGTAGAATTTCTGTTTTGATATCCGTTTTCCGAATACTGTTGATGATGGCAGATTTAGTGGCGAGTGACCAGTGGCCAGTGGCGAGTTTAGTGGCGAGTGACCAGTGGCCAGTGGCGAGTTTAGTGGCGAGTGACCAGTGACCAGTAGCGAGTAGTTAATATCAAGTGACTGTTTTTTGTTTTTCTCGCCCCTCGCCACTGGCCCCTCGCCACTATTTTCTGTATTTCTCGTCACTTGTCACTCGCCCCTCGCCACTGTTTTTAATATAGCGAAAACCATTTTACTTACTTCTTCGTGAATATCCATAATTTCTTGAAACTGAGATTTTCCAAGGTAATTCAGGCGGACAGCAATTATCAATTGCGTTTCAACTTCTGCCAATGAGCCTCGTGCAATTGATAAAAAATGCCTGAATTCCGCAGTAGATTTTCTTCCTTGACCTTCAGCTATATTGGACGGTACAGAGACAGCAGCACGCCTTATTTGGCTTGTGAGTCCGTAGAGTTCCTCTTTGGGGAATGCTTTTGTTATTTCATAAATAAGGCATACCAAATCCATAGCCTTTTGCCATACAATTAAATCCTTATAATGTGTAACAACCATACTCCAATCCCCCTCGCCACTAACCACTGGCCACTCGCCACTAATCACTTGCCACTAATCACAAAAAAACAAATCAGTTCAAAATCATCAAGTCCCGTGATGGCCGTGTTCAGTGCGGACGTCCCGCCCGCTTTGAACAGGCTGTCGATGTCGCTTTCCTCTTTCACATTTATGATTGAGTTGATTGCGTTACCGAGAAGCTCCGAATATTTCCGCATATCTTTCCCGTCTTTGGTTTCTGCGTTGAACGCCTTACATAATTCTGTAAGAGGGGCAGTCTTTCCCTTGCATAGCAAGCGCAGCTTGTCGAGCAGCTCTTTCGGTGAAAGATGGTCGCAGACAACATTTCCGTCATTGTTGAGGTATACCATATAGAACGGGTGGATGCGGTTCTGATTGTCGATATTTACCCTTCTGTTAATATTTTTCAGAACAAATACGACGCCCGGAGGGTTTTCACCTCCCGTGGGTATGACCGTATGCAAACCGAACGGGGTTTTGTCCAAATCACCGCGCGCCTTGACATAGTCGAGCAAATCGAGCCGGAACTCATTCAATCCCAAGTCCATGATGGAGATGCCGGTTGACATATCCTCTATATCCACAACCTCGTTTTGCAGACGTTCAAGCTGTGCCTTGCGATATTCGAGATCACCTTTTTCTTCGGCATTGATAAGATCGTCGTCTCCTGTGGCTGTCATGACCGTTATCTTCATTCGGGTTTCCACTCGGACTTTAAGCCTGATGTACTCGTCAAGCGTCAAGTCCGGCCAGAAGTTCACAAGTTGAATGACCGAGTTCTTGCTGCCGATACGGTCGATACGCCCGAATCGCTGGATTATCCGCACGGGGTTCCAATGAATGTCGTAATTGACGCAGTAATCGCAATCTTGCAGGTTCTGCCCCTCGGAAATGCAGTCTGTGCCGATAAGAATGTCAATCACTGCAGTGTCATTGGGCATGAGCAGAACTTTATCTTTCGATATAGGAGAGAAGCAGGTGAGGACATTGTTTAGTGTTGCCCTAAACTTTGGAATCGTCGTTTTGCCGTCCACAGAGCCGGTTATCATTGCAACATCAAGCCCAAACCGTTTTTTTATGAATACGCTGACGTTTTCATAAAGATATTCCACTGTGTCTGAGAACGCCGAGAAAATGAGAATTTTTTTATTACCCTCGTTTATCGGATTCTTTATTTTCGCGGCAATCAGGCTGAACAGCTCCTGAAGTTTTGAGTCGTGCTCAGGTGTGATGTCCATTATCATCAGGCGAAGAAGTTCCAATATTTCCGCGTCCATTTTCAACTCGTTGCGCCACGAAACGTAATCCATGTCTCCAAGGTCAATTTTGCGTTTTTTGCCGTATGCAAAGAAATCTGTGTTCTGATCATCGAAATCGAAGTCGGTTTCACTGAACTCTGTGATATCGATATCTCCTGCCTTCCCCGCCTCGTATTCGTTGATGTTCCCGATAGTACTGTCAATGAGTTTCTTAATGCGCTCAATAGTCAGCCGGAATGAGTAAACGGAGCTTTCAAGCCGTTTCAATAGGTTCGTCGTCATAAGCGCAAGCATACCTCGCTCATGTCCTGTAATACGGAGTACGTCGCCCTTGTTTTCAGGGTCATCGATGTACTTATCTATCTTACTTGGGTGTACATATGCCATCGGCGTGTAAACGGCAAGATTTAGCTTACTCAGCTCGCCGTAAATTTCATTGTAGTTTATCGCGTTCGGTAAATCGGTCAGGCTTGGATGTTTCGATATAGGTTTTAATCTTTCGGGGAACGTTCCAATTTCGTCCATGTTGTAATACTTCTCGATGTGCTTACGGGAGCGGGCAATCGTCACGCTGTCAAGCACTTCAAAGAAGTCGAAGTCAAGCATTTTTAGCAGGTTCGCCGTGGTTCGCTTGTCCGGTTCAATGTCGCTCCATGCGTTGAACACGCGCTGCGCGCTTCGGAATATCTCGTCAATCGGTTTGCTTGTTTTCAACTTATCGTTTATCAATGACGGCGTTCCTTCATAAGCGAGCGCAAGCTGGTTACGCAGGTCGGTAAAACGGTTGTTCACTGGCGTAGCTGAGAGCATCAGCGCCTTTGTCTTGACACCGGGGCGAATGACCCGATTCAGAAGGCGCAGATATCGGTTCTCGCGCATTTCCTCGCCGTACACTTCGCCGCCGTTGCGAAAATTATGGGACTCGTCGATCACAATGAGGTCGTAATTTTCCCAATTCAGCTTGTCGAGGTCGATATTTCCCGAAAACCCGTGTTCGCGGGACAGGTCGGTATGGAACAGCACGTCATAGCGTAAACGGTCGGCGGCTATGGGGTTGTTCCTGTAATTCTCACGAAACGTTCGCCAGTTGTCGGTCAGTTTTTTCGGGCACAGCACAAGTACGTTACGGTTACGGTTCTCGTAATATTTGATGACCGCCAGAGCCGAAAACGTCTTGCCAAGCCCCACGCTATCCGCGAGTATGCATCCGTTATATTGTTCTAACTTGCTTATTATGGTAAGCACCGCATCCTTTTGAAATGAGTAGAGCATATTCCAAATTTTGCTTTCCTTGAAGCCCGTCGCCTCATTCGGAAGTATGTCCTCCGAAATGTCTTCCAGAAACTCGTTGAAGATGTTGTAAAGAGTGAAGAAATAGAGAAAGTCGGCGGGGTTCTCGTTGTAAGCGGCGGTAATGCTGTCTATGACTTGTTCGGTAACGTCCTGCATCTTACTTTTATCGCGCCATACTGTGTCAAACAGCCGGATAAACTCATTACTTGACGGCGCTTCAAAGCGCGTCATCATATTGTAAGTGTTGTTGCCGCGCTCGCAGCCGATGTCAACGGTAGTAAAACCGTTCAGCGGCATATACGTAATTTGCTCGTTATTATCGGTAACGATGTTAAGGAAACCACCCATATTCTCGTTGGTTGTGTTGGACATAAATCGAACTTTCTTCCGGATCCATTCGGCGCATTCACGGGCAATGGCTTTTTGTGAAAGTTCATTGCGGAGTTTTATTTCAAATTCCGTGCCGTACAGGCTGCGTTCACGGTTTAATCGCGGAATATAGAATTCTCGCTTCTCTTTCGGAGCTTTTTCCGTAACGAAGGCGGGGGAGGTAAAGATAAAACGAAGCTCGTCAATGCTGTCAAGCTGCTTCTTCAATGTTTGATAAGCATAGATAGAAAAACAGGCGGCAGCTATTGACAACTTGCTGTCTCTTTTTATTGTAACGGTTAAATCGTCCTTGACAGTCTTATTGACGTTATCGAATACTTGCATATCTTCACCCCTTGCGTGTCAGAATTTCAGTTCGACGATTTGTTAATGTCAGCGCTTTTACCGCTCCGAACCCATTCATCTACTTCGGAGATTTTGAAACGCCACAGTTTTCCAATCTTGTGAGCCGGGATCTCACCCTTCTTAATCCACAGCCGGATTGTATCTTTATGAACCTGTATATGTTCAGCTATTTCCTCAATACTTGACCATTTCTCATTCTCGGTTGCCATAGTGATTGACCGCCTTTCGTAGGCATAAATAATTTCACCATTATGATTCAGAATGTAACATATTTTGATTAAGTTTACGAGAAAATATCTGATTTTTATATGAATTAATATGAAACAAAAAAAAGGAACTGTGACTTTTATTTACTTTTTTGCCATTTCATATTGCAACATTCCAGATATGTTTAATTTGAGAAGTTTGAGTTGTCATAAAAATAGGATATAATCTATTTGTTCAACATAAGATATGAACGAAAAATATTTATATTGTACACATGAATGGCGCATTGAGAAGGACAATATATATGTATCATTGCTACAACAAAGATATGGTGATACGTTCGAGTCCCTCACATACCATTATAGAAAACATACCATTAAATTTATGAGGATATTGAAAAAAGCCTTGACGGTAATTCTGTACGCGTTATTTATATTGTCTGTTTTTGCGCTTATGGTTTACTTCTATCTCACCGGAGAGTTCGGAGCTGTCCCGACTTCAGTAGAAGAAGCCATTTATGCGCAATTTGACTATTACAAAGATGGCGTCTTTCGGAGCCCGAAAGAGGTCGTTTTTTATTTTGACAAAGTATCAGGCAGCAGGCTAAGCGCCCTGAGATTTTTCTCGAAATCACCCAACGCTCCTGATAAACCGATTCCCCAAATTATGCTGGATAAGACTTCGTTTTCCTCACCTCCTTCCGATTACGCCTTGTACTGGCTTGGGCATTCGTCGGCAATTTTGGAACTCGACGGAAAAAGATTATTATTTGACCCCGTGTTCGGCAATGCAGCTCCTTTGCCTTTTATGGTACGACGTTATGACGACTCGCCAATTAAAAGAGAGAATTTACCGACCATAGATTATATCGTCATTACCCATAACCATTACGACCACCTTGAAAAGAAAACCGTCCGCTCAATAAAGAACGGGCGTTTCATCGTTCCTCTTGGTTTGGGAGCAGCGCTAAGGGGGTGGGGAGTTGACGAGAACAGGATAACTGAGCTTGGATGGGGAGACAGTTTCGTTCAAGACGGGCTTAATATAACGGCCTTGGAAGGCGTACATTTTTCGGGCCGCGGGTTTTTCGACAGGAACAAGACTTTATGGGCTGCATATGTCGTCAAGTCCACTCGAAAAACCATATCCTGGAGCGGCGACACAGGATACGGCAGCCACTTTGCCAAATTCAAAGAGCAATATGGCCCATTTGATCTGGCCGCTATAGAAATTGATGGATGGAATTCCGGATGGCCGCGCAGCCATATGTTTCCCGAGGAAGCTGCGCAGGCTGCTCTGGATTTAGACGCAGAAGAGACTTTACCCATACATTGGGGTGTTTTCGATCTGGCAATGCACCCTTGGCATGAATCTGTAGACGCATTTTTGGAGAAAACGAAATCCAGCGACTTAAAAATCCTGACGCCGCGAATGGGTGAAAAGGTAATACCGGGTGTAACTCTAACAGAGCATTGGTGGAATTAAGAACTAAAATTCATACATGCTTTTTAGTTCTTTATCAGTATTAAAACCTCTAAACGAGCTTCTCCATCCGGGGATTATTGAAAGCTCGTTTTCTTCTACTACGTTGATTCTCACGCGGTCATAAAATGATTTCAGCTTCAGTTTACTGTTGAAACTGCTTCTTTCCTTGAAACGCCTTGTTTTACATGTGTCAATAACGGCGCCGCATTCGCTTTCAGCCTGTTCTATTGAATAATCTATGTATGAGGTACAATCTTTATGGTAAAACGCATGAAGCGGCATAAGATGACCATCAATGCGAGCGGCGGAAACCTTATATTCTTCACTTAAATCAAGAGTCCTGTTCCATATATAACGCATGACCGCCTCTTGCGGCCTTGGCATATCGCAGCCAATTAAGAAACTCCATTCGTTGCTCATAGCTTGAAGCCCCATTCGAAGCCCCTCAATTGGGCCCCTTCCGGGAGAACGGTCTTCAATTAAATTTACGGAATAATATTGAATAATAGGATGAAAAGCATTATGTATTGCATCAGATTCTCCGTTACCGACACAAAGCGTAATTTCATCAAAAACACGCGACATTTTTTCGACGAGAGGCTCCGCAAGGAAAGCTCCATCCAAAGAAAGAAAAAGCTTATTGCCCCCTATCCTTTCCCCTTTACCACCAGCAAGGATGAGAGCGGAAACCGGTAGCTTATTGTTCACCTATGAGAATCCTCCTTTTTTTA
The DNA here is from genome assembly GCA_009783355.1 of Synergistaceae bacterium. Classification (GTDB taxonomy): domain Bacteria; phylum Synergistota; class Synergistia; order Synergistales; family Aminobacteriaceae; genus WRNQ01. The sequence goes on along the minus strand of WRHH01000007.1, from coordinate 58,875 downwards.
TTAAATTCGTAATATAACAAAAATAAATCTTTCTAAAAACCATAACTCAACTTTAGTTTTTAATTATTCTAACATTTATAACATTTATTTTTTATTTTATATGTTAGTAATATTTCTTTATATAATACTTAAAAATAATCTCTACAAATAGCTTAATTTGTTTCGAATTCACGCTCTTGTTTTAGCAATAGTGCATGGTTAGTGAATATTTACATTATTTCTATCTGATATGCGGCATATTGCATAGTATATATGCGGTATAATTATATAATGTTTAAGCGGTATTATTGCTTAAAGTTTATGCGGTATAATTGCTGGATATAAAGGGGAAATAGCGATGGGAACATTAAAACCGCAAGGTTACATTTCCAGATTGATCGAAGGCGAGCTAAAAGAGTATTTAGCGACATTCGGAGCTGTTGAAGTCGATGGCCCGAAGTGGTGCGGAAAAACATGGACTTCGCTGGCTTTCGCTGAAAGCGTAATTCATCTTGACAACTGGGAGGTAAAGGAACTTGTAGAAGCTGATTTATCTATCGCTCTGAAAGGCAAACAGCCACGACTCATAGACGAATGGCAAGAGGTCCCTCAAATACGTGATGCCGCGAGACGTAGCATTGACGCAAGCGGGAACAAGTCTGGCGCATTTATATTAACCGGCTCAACCGCGCCGACGCGAGAGGCTAAAGAACATGTTCGCCACAGCGGCGTCGGCAGAATCGGCCGTCTTAGGATGCGCCCCATGTCCCTTTTTGAAATGGGAAAATCAAACGGGAAGGTTTCACTATCCGGTTTGTTTAGAGGAGTTTTCGAGCAAACAGAGCAGGAAACGGGGCTTCTGGAACTTGCCGATTACGTCTGTCGCGGCGGTTGGCCTGCTGTCAAAGATATGCCCATCGAACGCGCTCAAAGAGTAGCGCGTCAATATCTTGATGAAGTCGTTTTATACTCATCGGACAAGACCGGTAAGAATGCTATGGTGTTGCATGGGTTACTGCGCTCGCTTTCGCGCAATCTTGCCGCATCTGTGAGTCACACGACGCTTGCTTCCGACATGTCTCAAGGTGAAGAGGCGCAATCCACTAAGCTCTTGAGCCGGGAAACGATAGCTTCCTATCTTGAGTTGCTCCAGGATTTATATTTGCTTGAGGATTTGAATGGTTGGGATGCGCCTGTGCGATCGCGCGCCAGAGTGAGGACGCGACCCAAACGCTATATGGTCGATCCTTCACTTGCTACGGCCTCTCTGGGGATTAGCCCGGAAGGGTTGCTTGCGGGTGGAGATTTGCAGACTTTCGGTTTACTGTTCGAGACCCTTTGCATAAGAGACCTGCGAATATATGCATCAGCAAACGTAACGATGGGAGAGGACACTCTCAAGTATTATCGGGATGATTTTGGTTTAGAGGCGGATGCAATTGTTGAGCGTAGAGACGGCGCTTGGGGCGCCATTGAAATCAAACTAAGCGAAAACAAAGTACAGGATGGAATTGACAGTCTCTTGCGGCTTAAAGACAAAGTTCTTAAAAACGATAAAAGTCAGTCTCGAGAACCAAGCTTCCTCATGGTTCTGGTCGGTAGATCCCGTTTCGCAAGAATTTCCCCCGAAGGAGTTTACGTCGTTCCAATTACCTGCCTCGGAGCATAATATTTTTTCTTATTCTTTGAGAATATAGTTAGTATTTTTTTCATGTGATAGAATTAATTAATACTTGATAACATATCATATTTCAGCTAAAGGAGGCGCTTTCAATGCCAATTTTGTCATTATTCTACGGGATAATTGTACGAATGTATATGGAAAGTTCAGGTAAACACAATAAGCCGCATATACACGCCGAATATTCTGGGAAAGAAATTGTCGTCGCCCTTGATGGCGAAATTCTGGAAGGGACTATTCCGGCAGGTAGAATGAAACTGCTTGAAGCTTGGATGGAGATTCATACAGAAGATTTAGCGGCAAATTGGAAGCTTCTTTCAAGTGGCGAACAGTTTTTCAGAATTGACCCGTTAAAATAGAAGATGTTTGCCATGTTACAACCTAAAATAATCGAAGTGGAAACACTTTTAGATTATAAGCTGAAATTGCACTACGAAACCGGAGAGAAGCGACTTTTTGACGTATTGCCATACATACGCGGAAGTTGGTATGGGAAACTGAAAGAGCCTGCATATTTTAAGACAGTACACGTTCTTCCCGGAGGCGTTGGTATAGAATGGGGAGAAGGTCAGGATATCGCTCCGCATGAACTGTACGAAACAAGCGTGAGAATTATATAAATATTATATAAAGCGAAAGATATAAAGCTTTTGTCTTTTATCTTTTATCTTTTATCTTTATTATATTTGTCTTTGTCTTTGTCTTTGTCTTTGTCTTTCCCTAATCCCTATTCCCTAATCCCTAATCCCTGTCTTTACCCATAGCTCAACAATATCCGGAAGCCTAAGCACTCCAGATTGATGCAGAAATTTTGCAGCGGCTTCGGGGACATCGTCACACACTAGTTTCCCTTCATTTAGGACAATTATACGATCGCTGTTTAAGAGCGCAAATTCCAAGTCATGCGTTACTATCAGTATCCCTGCGCCGGATGATTTGAGATTGATAAGCAGCGATAAAAGCTCTCTTTTTGCCTTTGAGTCAAGCCCTGCTACAGGCTCATCCAGAATAAGCCAAAGAGGTTTCGTCACGAGAACTGACGCAATACAAACCGCTTTCATCTCCCCACCGGACAGGGTGAAAGGGCTCCTCTCAAGCATCGACGCCGGAATTCCAACGCGTTCAATTGCTTCATTAATACGTTCAGCGTGATCACTGAACGGAATCTCCCAGTTTTTGAGGGCGAAAGTCAGCTCCTCGCGTACTGTTTGAGCAAAAAGCTGATGTTCCGGAAATTGGAAGACCATACCAATTTTACGCCTTGCATCTCTTGGGGCAATGTTAATGTTATGCCCGTTAAATAGAACTTCTCCCTTTAGTGAGTCTCCTATAGTGTAAAGAGCATTGAGATACTGTATAAGAGTTGATTTTCCGCTGCCCGTATGACCTGTCAAAGATATTATTTGCCCTCTATTAATGCAAAGTGAAACATTGTCCAGCGCAATCTTTTCAGAAGCGCCGTCCGAGTATACATGCGAAAGTTCACGCACTTCGATACTACTGTCTGTTTTAAAACATATGTCTAAGCTTTTGTCTTCGCTTTTGTCTTTTATCTTCTCCTCGCCACTCGTCACTCGCCACTCGCCACTGTCTTTTCTCTTACCAAACAACCTCATAATTCTCATCACATTCTCATCGTCGCGCGGTAACTCAAAAAGTCTTGCCTTTATCATGTCAAAGTCAGTGATGTCGTCGACTCCAATCCCTCTCGCAAATTGCGCGCAAATAGGCAAATCAAACCCCAAAACCTCCGCATTATTAAAGAACTCTTTTCGCCCTCCGGACCAGACGAGTCGTCCTTTATCGATAATTACGATACGGTCGGCGTAACGCACTTCCTCAATATTATGCGTGACTTGAACAATAGTATGGCCTTCAGAGTGAAGTTCCTTAAATAATGACAAGATTTCTTCCCTGCCATTTGAGTCAAGCATTGAAGTAGCTTCATCCAATAAGAACATTTTAGCTCCCTGAGCAATTGCTCCTGCAAGCGTCAGCCTTTGCTTCTCTCCTCCTGACAAGCTATTAACCGAACACTTCCTTTTACTCAGTAAACCGGTTTTTTCAAGGCCAAAAGCAACCCTGCGCTCCATATCGTCAAGAGGTAAACATTGATTTTCCAATGCAAACGCCGCGTCATCTTCAACTGTAACTCCAACTATCTGGCTTTCAGGGTTTTGAAAAACCATTGCCGCTTGCCTTCGAACATTAGCTATATTTTCAGTAACTGAAGCGTCAAGCCCCCATACATGATAAACGCCCCGTTTTGGCTCCAACAGGGCGTTTAAAATCTTTAGCAGAGTTGATTTTCCTGAACCATTTCGGCCAATAATAACAAGCCATTCACCTTCCTGACACTCCAGAGTTAAATCTTCCAATACAAGAGAATCAGAATCCCTGTATGAAAATGAAATCTTGTCAAGGACGAATGCTTTACAAGCCGATATCTTATTTTCCTTCAACAAGCTGGATAACTGCCATCTGCGCCCCATCTCCAATACGGGGAGCAAGTTTGACTATTCGGGTATATCCACCTTTATCAAAAGATGAATACTTTGGAGCCAACTCGTTAAACAGCTTCAATGCGGCGGCTTTATGCGGCATTTTCTGACGTACTAAGCGACGATCATTTATTGTACCGCCGCGCGCGCGTGTAATAAGCTTTTCGGCAAAACTACGGAGCTCTTTTGCACGGGTAACAGTCGTCGTTATACTGTCATTAATAAATAAGCTTGCTGCAAGGTTTCCAAGCATAATCATTCTGTGGCTTCCATAGCGGCCAAGCGTTCTTTTATCCATACGATGTCTCATTACTAATATTCCTCCTTTTCCTTATTGTTGCTTTTGAGGTGCAATCCTGCAGACTCAAGTTTTTCCACTATTTCAACAAGCGATACCTTGCCAAGATTTCTTATCTTAAGGAGGTCTTCACGTGAACAACGTACGAGATCTGCCACAGTGCGGATTCCTCCGCGCATCAGGCAATTTTCACTGCGAATGGACAACTCAAGTTCCTTAACAGAACGGTTTAAAAGTGTATCACGCTCATGAGTTCCTGTGAGCACTCGATTTGTGCCTCCTGTTAAATCAGGTTCGCCAACGATATGACAGAATTGAGCAAGATCTGATATAAGATAACTAAAGTACCCCTCCAGAATCTTAGATGCCTCATGCGTTGCCATTTCCGGCGTAATTATCCCGTTTGTCCATATATAGAGCAATAATCTTTCAAAGTCAGTACGCTGCCCAACACGAGCAGCTTCAATCTCATAATTTACACGTAGAACTGGAGAGTAAATTGCATCAACCAATAAAGCATCAATTGGAAGCCAAGTCGGCTTCGGACGCTCATTCGACACATAACCAACTCCATGCTCTATATACAAATCCATTTCCAAACGACCGCCTTCACCTAACGAACAAATTTTGGCTTCAGGGTTTACAAATTCAATCTCGCTATCCGGTTGAATATGCTTCGCTCTGACGTCACATGGCCCATCAACTTCAATCCTGAGAGTTTTCATGTCCGTACTGTGCGAGAATACCGGAATATGCTTGAGATTCATGAGAATCTCAATCACATCTTCTCTTACTCCTGAAACAGTGCTGAATTCATGCAACACTCCACTTATTCGAACCGCTGTAATAGCCGCGCCACGAATTGACGAGAGCAACACTCTTCTCAGAGCATTTCCCAAGGTCATTCCGTATCCTCTTTCCAATGGTTCCAAAGAGAGCACAGCGTATGTGGAACTGCTCTCTGTTACACGAATTTCTGGGCGCAACAATTCCACTGCTACCAACACCTTTCTGCTCTTTATCGAGCGTAAAACTCAACAACAAGCTGCTCTGTAACTGGAGCATCAACCTGTTCGCGTGTTGGAACAGAGACAACTTTTCCTTCAAATTTTGTAGCGTCAAACTCAAGCCAATCAGGCGCCCCTCCGCCCTTTTTAGCAGCAGCGGCTTCCGCATTCTCCTTTATAACAGGAACAGTTCTGCTCGTTTCTTTTACTGTAATAATATCTCCAGTATCAACAAGATAGCTCGGAATATCGACTTTCTTGCCGTTTATCTGAAAATGTCCATGCATGACGAGTTGGCGCGCTTGCGCGCGGCTGACGCCCAATCCTAAGCGAAGGATTACATTGTCAAAACGGCGCTCAAGTAGCTGAAGGAAATTATGACCGGTCTGTCCATGCATTTTTTCAGCGATACTGAAAAAACGACGGAATTGTGATTCCTGAATACCGTAAAAGCGACGCAGTTTCTGTTTTTCTCTGAGACGAATTCCGTATTCGCTTACCTTTGCTTTCGGTCTTGAAGTCTTTTTTGTTTTCCCTTCTCCGGTTTCTGATCTCGTTAATGCACACTTTTCAGTGTAGCAACGATCACCCTTCAAAAATAATTTGGCGCTCTCTGCCTTGCAAAATCGGCAGACCGGACCAGTATATCTACTCATATTCTCATTCTCCTTTAACTACACCCGGCGCCGTTTTGGCGGACGACATCCATTATGCGGCACGGGAGTAGTATCCCGAATCAAATTAACCTGAAGCCCTGCCGTTTGTAAAGAACGAATTGCAGACTCGCGCCCTGGACCAGGCCCCTTGACAATGACGTCAAGCTCTTGCATTCCATTATCTTGCGCTACTTTTGCAACATTCTGAGCAGCAATCTGTGCTGCAAACGGCGTTGATTTTCTTGTTCCCTTAAAACCAACATTCCCGCCTGAAGCCCAGGATATTATGTTTCCGCCTTTATCGCTTATACAAACAATAGTATTGTTAAAAGTGGAATAAATATGTGCCACTCCATAACTTATGTTCTTCTTCTCGCGCTTCTTGCCTCTTGTGCGACTACTCGTACGCTGTTTTGCCACGCCTTTTTACCCCCCTTACTTTCCTGCCTGCTTCTTGTTAGCAACGGTACGACGCGGTCCTTTACGGGTTCTCGCGTTTGTCTTTGTCCTCTGACCACGCACAGGAAGCCCAAGCTTATGACGTATTCCACGATAGCAGCCTATGTCAATAAGCCGTTTAATACTCATGGAAATTTCTCTGCGTAAATCTCCTTCAACTTTGATGCTCTCTTCTATTTCACGGCGGATTTTTTGCGCATCTTCTTCAGATAAAGCTTTCACCCTTATATCCGGGTTCACTCCTGTTTTTTCAAGAATTTTCTTTGCTGTCGGAAGCCCAATTCCAAAAATATAGGTAAGTCCTATTTCTACACGTTTATCCTTCGGAAGATCGACACCTGCAATACGAGCCATCCTATTACCTCCTCGCTCCCTGTCTCTGTTTATGACGCGGATCCCTGCTGCAAATAATTCTTACTACTCCTTCGCGACGGATTACGCGGCAGAATTCACACATCGGTTTTACCGACGGTTTTACCTTCATCTATAACCACTCCTTAAATACGCTTTATTTATACCTATAAGTTATACGACCCCTCGTTAGGTCATACGGAGAGATCTCGACCAAAACCCTGTCCCCCGGCAATATGCGAATAAAGTGCATTCTCATTTTACCGGCAACATGAGCAAGGAGCTTATGTCCATTTTCCAGCTCTACTCTAAACATCGCGTTCGGCAGAGGTTCTGAAACAACTCCCTTAGCTTCTATAACTTCTTCTTTACCTGACATATACTAACCTGCCTTCCCGTTCCGATTATTTTCCTTGCCACCATTTTTCATAACAGACAAAAGATAATGAAACCTTCCATGGTCAATATTACGACCTTCTTCTATATTTTTACGTATTTCATCAATAACTAACCGCATTGGCTGAAGATGCTTCGGATTCTTTCGTTTTGGACTATTCACATTGTACTTGCACGTATCTGCCAAAAATACCCTACCTCCAGTTAATCCCACAACAACGTAAGTTTGTCCAACATCTTTGCCCTGCTTTGATATAACCACCTGTCCCAATTCTAATTCTGCCATGGAGTCAGGATTTCGGTTTCATTATCAGTTATCACAACTGATTTTTCAAAATGCGCAGCATCGGAACCATCGGCAGTCAGTACAACCCAATCATCGACCCCGGTAATGACTTCCTCTCTCCCAGCCATTATCATTGGCTCAATTGCAAGAGTCATTCCGCTCTTAAGGGAAATCCCTCTGCCAGGTTTCCCATAATTAGGGATCTGCGGAGCTTCATGAAGCTTTGTGCCCAATCCGTGGCCTGTATAGTCCCTTACAATCCCATATCCATTTGCAAAAGCAAGTGATTCCACCGCGTGCCCCAAATCGCCCAGGGTATTACCTTTTCTGGCTGATGCAATAGCGCGATTCAAGCATTCCAATGTTACCTTGAGCAGCCGCGCCCTTGATTCGCTTATTTCACCAACCGGATAAGTACAAGCAGCGTCGCCGTAATAACCATGCCAGCATACTCCCACATCAACACTTAAAATATCTCCTTCTAAGAGAATACGTTCTCTTCTAGGGATGCCATGAACAATTTCGCTGTTGACGGAAGTACAAATAACCCCAGGAAACGGTCTCGCGGCATGGGTTGGTTTATATCCCTTAAAAGCTGGAATAGCCCCTGACTTTTTTATATACTCGCTTACGGCCTCATCCAATTCCCCTGTTGATACACCCGGTTTAATAATTTCACGAAGCATATTAAGAATATCTGCTACTATAGCCCCTGCCCTGCGCATTATATTGATTTCCGCTTCAGTTTTAAGCTTTATCATTATGTGAACATGGCCTTAATATCATTGAAAATATCTTTTCTGTCACGTGTTCCATCTAAACGGCGAAGAATGCCCTTTTTATCATACCATTCGATCAAAGGTGCAGTTTGTTCATTATAAACTGCCAACCTGTTGCGAATAACCTGTTCTCTATCATCATCCCGCTGCAGTAATATTCCTCCGCAATCAGCGCAATTCTCTCCATGATAATAAAGCAGATTAGTTATTTTGCCACACTTGCTGCAAGTTCTGCGATTTGTAAGGCGGCTGACGACCACCTCATCATCAATATCAAATAGAATAACAACGTCAAGCGGGCAATTCATCTTATTAAGCAGCATATCAAGAGCATCTGCTTGAAGAACAGTTCTTGGAAAACCATCAAGCAGAAAACCATTAACACAATCTGGCAGAGCGAATCGCTCTTCTATCATTCCAATTATTACATCATCAGGAACAAGGGCGCCCGAATCCATGTAACTCTTAGCTTTATTGCCAAGTTCTGTACCGGCCTTGAGGTTTTCCCTGAGCATATCACCGGTTGAAATATGAGCACAGCCATAATGCTGCTTAATATCCTCAGCTTGAGTTCCTTTTCCTGCTCCTGGAGCTCCTAATAATACCGTTCTCATAATTAAGCTCTCTACCGTAGTAATCCTGAACCCTTGCCTCCGCTGCGCTTAAGAATTCCTTCATAATGGCGCATAAGAAGCTGAGCTTCAATCTGATGCACAGTATCAAGAGCAACTCCAACTACAATCAAAGCGGCTGTCCCGCCAAAATAAAAATTGGTTATCCCCATAACTGATGACATGAAATTTGGTATCAGCGCTATGATTGCAAGGAATATTGCTCCACCAAGAGTTATTCGAGCCATAACTCTTTCAATATAATCAGCAGTCGGCTGTCCTGGACGAATTCCAAGAATAAAGCCGCCGTTTTTCTTCATATTATTTGAAATATCAGCCGGGTTAAACACAACAGCAGTATAAAAATAAGCGAAGAAAATTATTAAACACACATCAAAAAATGTATACCCTATACTTCCAGGGGCGAATAACGCCTGAAAAAAACCTGCTATCGAACCTTGAAAGAAGTTAGCTATTGCATATGGGAATATGAGCACTGAAGAAGCGAATATAATAGGAATAACACCTGCCTGATTCACTTTAAGAGGGATAAAAGTGCTTTGACCGCCATATACTTTATTGCCTATGACACGTTTAGCGTACTGCACAGGCAATCTTCTCTGCCCTTCCTGCAACAATACGCAACCTGCAACTACAATAACAATTAACACAAGCGCGAGCGCAAGTGCAAAAAAGTTCATCGCGCCCATTCTTAACATGTTCCAGCTCTGTACAATTGCCTCAGGAAGCCTCGCTACGATACCGGCAAAAATCAAAAGCGAAATACCATTTCCTATGCCATGATCGGAAAGCTCTTCTCCAAGCCACATTACAGCTATTGAGCCCGCAGTTATCGTTGAAACGACAAGCAACGTTCCAAAAACTCCCCCGCTGAAAATACCCAAACTACGAAGCCATGTCGTCATTCCCATTGACTGAATAACAGCAAATAGGACGGCTCCGTAACGAGTCCACTGAATTATCTTCTTGCGTCCTCCATCATCTTTCTGAAGCTTTTCCAAAAACGGGAAAATAACGACTAGAAGCTGCATAACGATGCTTGAATTTATATATGGCGCCACGCCAAGCGCAAAAACACTGAACCTGCGTAATGCTCCTCCTGCAAATATATCAAGGAATCCAAGCAGGCCGCCTGCTCCCTGATCAAACATGTTAGCCATTGCTTCAGAGTTAATTCCCGGTGTCGGAATATGAGCTCCAAGGCGGAAAACGAACAGCACTCCCAAAGTAAATAGAATACGCCTTTTTAAATCGGGCAGCTTGAAAGCGTCCCTAAGGGAGCTGAACATAAGAGACCACCTCTGCCTTCCCGCCAGCGGATTCTATTTTATTTTTTGCGCTTTCACTGAAAGCATTTGCTTTAATAATAAGAGGTTTATCTACCTCTCCGCGAGCCAGTATCTTTACTGGTAAATTTGTATTTCTAATAAGCCTTGAAGATAAAAGCTCTTTTATCGTAACTTCCTGATTAGATTCGAATTTTTCACACAGCGACTCGACGTTTACAATCTGGTAGTTGACGGCAAAGCGCGCATTATTGAATCCTCTTTTTGGAATTCTACGTACAAGAGGCATTTGTCCGCCTTCAAAGCCGGGTCTTACGCCGCCTCCGCTTCGTGACTTCTGCCCTTTATGACCCTTTCCTGCCGTTTTGCCGGTTCCGCTTCCAATTCCCTGCCCCAAACGTTTTGGTTTTCTCTTTGACCCGGGGACGGGATAAAGATCATGTAAGTTCATGACTCCACCTCCGAGCACTCAACCAAATGGCTTACTTTGTTAATCATTCCCATTATTCCGGGAGTAGCTTCATGTTCCACCACATTATTCAGTTTATGAAATCCAAGCGCTTCTATAGTTTTATGCTGGTTCTTAGCATATCCTATGGTGCTTTTAACCCATTTAATTCTGATTCTTGCCATAGTATCTACCATCCTTATGCGGGCACAACCGCTGCTTCAGTTTCCGCGCTTTTTCTTCCGCGAAGCTTTAATATTTCATCAGGTGTGCGGCTTTGTTTAAGCGCTTCAAGAGTTGCCCATGCAATATTTATTGAATTTGATGTTCTCCCGACAACTTTTGAAACGACATCCTTAATTCCTCCAAGTTCCATAATTGCGCGAATAACTGCGCCGGCTATAACGCCGGTACCGGCAGGAGCAGGTTTAAGAAGTATTGTCGCTGCCCCGAACGATGCAAGTATTTCATGAGGAATTGTATTTCCAACACGCTTAAGTTCCACTAAGTCCTTACTTGCTTTGTCAATCCCTTTGCGAACGGCTTCCGAGATTTCCTTAGCTTTGCCTGTCCCTACCCCGACATATTGTTCGCCGTCTCCAACAACTACTAGTACGCTGAACTTAAATCGTTTACCACCCTTAACAACCTTACTGACACGGTTAATAGCAACGACTCGTTCAGTGAGCTCAAGTCCTTTCGCATCAACGCGTTTTTTAATCATATTCGCATTCGCTCCTCTCTTAGAACTTAAGTCCAGCTTCTCTAGCCGCTTCAGCTAACGCTTTTACTTTACCGAGGTAGATATGACCTCCGCGATCAAATACAACCGACTCAATCCCGTTCTGTTTTGCCCGTTCGGCAACTACTTTTCCTATATATTTCGCGGCTTCGATGTTTCCTGTCGGCATTTTAGTGTCGAGGAACATCCTTTCGACAGTTGAAGCGGAAAGAAGCGTATGCCCTTTGTCATCATCAATTATCTGTACATAAATATGATCTAAGCTGCGAAATACTGCCATCCTTGGACGCTCCGCAGTGCCTGCCAGTTTACTGCGAAGCCTTTTATGCCTAATAACACGCATTGCATTTCTGCTTTTATTTTTCATCTATTACACCTCAAGAGCTACTTCGCTCCGGCTTTGCCGGCCTTGCGAATAATGTGTTCGCCTGCATAGCGAATGCCTTTTCCATGGTAAGGTTCGGGCGGGCGATAACCGCGTATTATCGCGCTGACCTGACCGACAACTTGTTTGTCTATACCCTTTATAACAATTTTTATCGGGTTTTCAACGACAATTTCAATTCCGGCAGGCTCTTCAACTTCAATTGGATGAGAATATCCAAGGCTCAAAACCAGTTTACCGCCCTGTTTCTGAGCGCGATATCCAACGCCAACAAGTTCAAGAGTCCTTTGAAAACCTTCAGAAACTCCGGTAACCATGTTTGCAACAAGCGCTCGAATAAGCCCATGCGAAGCTCGAGTTTGTTTTTCATCGTTTTCGCGGCTGACATTGACAACTCCACCTTCGATCTTAAGGTTCACTCCGGGCATCATATGCGTTGAAAGCTCGCCTTTACTACCTTTTACGACTATCCTTCCTCCGTTGACGGAGACATCCACCCCTTTCGGAAGCGTTATCGGTTTTCGTCCAATACGAGACATTTTTTACCGACCCCCTACCAAACGTAACATATGACTTCTCCGCCAAGCCCGAGATGAGAAGCCTCGGCGCCGGTTTTGAGTCCTTGTGGCGTGGATATTACAGCCATGCCAAGACCACCCATAACATGGGGGAGTTTGTCCTTACCAACGTAAATTCTTCTACCCGGTTTGCTTATGCGGCGCAATCCCTGTATTATACGTTCACGCTCAGGCCCGTAAGAAAGAAAGATCCTGATAATGCTGTAAGGAAGAGATTGATCATTTATAACTTTAAAATTCTTGACATAGCCTTCGTCTTTCAGAATACGCGTTATTGCCAGCTTTATTTTGCTTGCGGGGATATCAACGCTCTCACTGTAAATCATATTAGCATTCCTGATTCTCGTGAGCATATCCGCTATCGGATCATTTACATACATTTTCCGTTGCCTCCCTTTTAACTACCAGCTTGATTTAACAACGCCGGGCAATTTGCCCTCGCGAGCTAACTTTCGGAAGCAGCATCTGCACATATCATAAGCGCGCAGGTATGCGTGAACCCTTCCGCAAAGCGGACAACGGTTATACTTCCGAACCTCAAACTTAGGGGGTTGTTTGGCTTTATATTTCATAGCCTTTCTTGCCATCGTTTTAGCCCCTCCTATTTATTAAACGGCATACCTAAAGCTTTGAGAAGGCCAGCTGCCTCTTCATCGGTTTTAGCCGTAGTAACAATTGTAATATTCATTCCACGCGTGCGAATAACCTTATCGTAATTGATTTCGGGGAATATTATCTGTTCCCGCAAACCAAGGTTATAATTCCCGCGTCCGTCAAAACCTTTTTGAGGAACTCCCTGAAAGTCTTTGATTGTAGGTAGTGTCAACGAGACTAGCCTATCAAGAAATTCCCACATACGATAACTTCTAAGCGTAACAGTACATGCAACAGGCATGTTCTGCCTTACTTTGAAACCCGCAACCGACTTTTTTGCTCTCTTAAGAAGCGGTTGCTGTCCGGTGATAGCGCGAAGCTCAGCAATCGCTGCATCCATATATTTGATGTCAAGCTTTGCTTCGCTAACGCCTATGTTTACTACAATTTTCTCAAGGCGAGGAAGCTGCATAACATTTTTGTATCCAAATTCTTTCATGAGTTTTGGACAAACCTCATTCTTATACATTTCTAGAAAACGCGGTGTCATCGTCGTTCTCCTCCTTAGGTGCGATCAATTATTTCGTTACATTTCTTACATATGCGAATCTTTTTCCCGCTTTCTAGAAATGCACGACCAACGCGTGTGGCTGCACCACAGCGCGGACACACCAACATCACTTTAGACGCATAAATTGGCGTTTCCTGCTTGATGATTCCACCCTTTGGATCATTCTGACTGGGCTTCTTATGGCGAGTTGCCATATTGACGCCCTCCACTACGACCATATCTCTTACATTGTCGCGGCGCAGAACTTTTCCTTCTTTTCCTTCATCTTTTCCGCTGATAACACGAACCCTGTCGTTCTTTTTGATTCTCATCTTCGGTTCGTCCATCTTTTTTCTATTAGCCATAGCCATTTTTCTATGCCTCCATTACACGACTTCAGGAGCGAGCGAAAGTATTCGCATATATCTTTTTGCCCTGAGTTCTCGTCCAACAGGGCCAAAAATGCGGGTTCCTTTAGGCTCTCCGTTACCGTCTATTATGACGGCAGCGTTATCATCAAAACGAACATATGAACCGTCAGGACGGCGAACCTCTTTCTTTGTTCTCACAATAACAGCCTTTACAACTGATCCTTTGGCTATATTACTGTTAGGGATGGCCTCCCGAACTGATGCAACTATAACATCCCCGATAGAACCCCATTTACGCTTGCTTCCGCCCAATACCTGAATACAGAATAGCTTTTTGGCGCCGGTGTTATCAGCAACATTAAGTACCGTAGTAAGCTGAATCATTTACTATCCCCCCACCCGTTCCGAACCAAAAACAGGAGCGCGGCGAATAATCTCAAGCAACTCCCAATGTTTGGTTTTACTAAGAGGTCTAGTCTCGCCAATTTTCACTTCATCGCCTATTCGGCACGTATTCTCGGCGTCATGGACTATATACTTTTTAACCTTAACTATACGTTTACCATAAAGCGGATGCTCTGCGTACCTCGACACGCGTACGACGATAGATTTATCCATCTTATCGCTCACTACGCTGCCGATACGTGTCTTTCTGTGCGAAGCCCGCACTTCCATACTATACGACCCCCTTCGCACGCTGTTTTTCACCAGCAACTGTAAGTATCCTTGCAATTGTCTTGCGAACAATTTTTATACGGCTTGTATTCTTTAACTGACCTATAGCATTTTGGAAGCGAAGATTAAAAAGTTCTTCCTTGTACTGGCGGAATTTATCCTGAAGTTCATCCAATCCAAGATCGCGAAGACTTTTCGTATCCATTTTTTTATCCATTTCTACTCACCTAAGCCTTCCCTTGCAACGACCTTTACCTTGATCGGCAGCTTATAAGCAGCAGTACGGAAAGCCTGCTCCACTACTTCCTTGGAGACTCCTGCTATTTCAAACATGATACGTCCCCTTCTAACGGGCGCTACCCAAAACTCCGGCGCCCCTTTTCCCTTACCCATACGTGTCTCAAGAGGTTTTTTAGTGAATGGGTGATCCGGGAAAATTCTAATCCATATTTTTCCGCCTTTTCTCATTTTCCTTGAAATCGCAACTCGTGTCGCCTCAATCTGGCGCGCTGTTATCCAAGCATTTTCTTGAGCTTGAAGACCGTAATCGCCAAATGCTACAAACGTACCGCCTTTTGATATTCCACGCAATTGAGCGCGATACGATTTGCGAAATTTTACGCGGCTAGGCATTAACATCTAAAACTACCCCCTGCCCCTTTTATTAGGACGTTGCTGTTGAGCTGGTTTTTCATTATCTCTATCACGAAATATCCATACTTTACAGCCAATTACTCCGTACACAGTGTGCGCTTCCGCAAAGCCATAATCTATATCAGCTTTAAGCGTTGAAAGCGGCAAACGTCCAACGTTATACCACTCGGCGCGCGCTATTTCAGCTCCGCCAAGACGTCCTGCAACCTGTACTTTTATTCCTTTAGCGCCATTTTTCATCGCGCGGAACATCGCCTGTTTCATTGCGCGCCTAAATGAAACTCTGCGCTCAAGAGAAGAAGCGATTCCTTCTGCGACAAGCTGTGACACCACGTCAGGATTCTTTATTTCCTGAATATTAACCATCACTTTTGCTCCGCTTATTACCTGAAGCTCGTCCTTTATATCCTGTATCTCTTTCCCCCCCCGGCCAATAACTACACCAGGCCGAGCGGTCCAAATAGTAAAACGAATAACGTGTCCAACGCGTTCTATTTCAATCTTTGAGATTCCGGCGCCTTCCCACTTTTTGCGAATCCATTCCCGAAGTCGTAAATCCTCATGAAGCTTCTTTGCGTACTCGCGTCCACCTGCATACCATTTTGATTCCCAATCAGTTACAACGCCAAGCCTATAACCAACCGGATGAACTTTCTGTCCCAAAATTTAACCCCCTCCGCTATTACGTTCCGCGACAACGACAGTGACATGTGTTGTACGGTGTTTATAAGGATGCGCCGAGCCTTTTGAGGCAGCACGGAATCGCTTCATCATCGGACCATTATCTGCCGTAGCATTCGCAACTATCAGTTTATCCATGTCCATCCCAAGATTGTGCTCGGCATTTGCCATTGCACTGTGAAGAACTTTGTATACAATACGAGCCGCTTTCTGCGGACTGAATTTTAAAATTAAAAGAGCCTCGTCTGCCTTCTTATGATTAATAAGTGTGAGTACTTGGCGAACTTTTAACGGAGACACTCTTGCCTGACTTACCTTTGCTTTAGCTTCCATTGCCATGTGTCTCCTTACCTCCCTTTGCTTGAACGTTCCTGACCCGCGTGTCGACCAAATCTGCGAGTCAATGAAAACTCCCCAAGCTTATGCCCTATCATATTTTCGCTTACATAGACAGGAATATGCATTTTGCCATTATGAACAGCAAGCGTATGACCAATCATCTGCGGAACGATAGTGGAGCGACGCGACCAGGTTTTAATAACCTTCTTTGTTCCCGATTCGTTCATTTCCTCTATTTTGCGAAGGAGTTTCTGTTCTATAAAAGGTCCTTTTTTTGTTGAACGAGCCATATTTTCGTCCTCCTACTACTTAGCGTAACGTCTGCGAACGATGAGCCGGTCAGACGGCTTCTTCTTTCGCGTACGATATCCCTTAGCGGGAGTTCCCCAAGGGGAAACCGGGTGTTTATGCCCTTTACTCCTGCCTTCTCCTCCGCCCATTGGGTGGTCAACCGGGTTCATGACCATTCCGCGTACTGTCGGACGTTTCCCTAGCCAACGGTTCTTACCTGCTTTACCAAGGGAAATATTTTCATGATCCTCATTGCCCACTTGGCCTATGGAGGCCATGCATTCCTGAAGGATAAGTCTGAGCTCGCCGCTTGGCATACGGATATATGCGTATTTTCCTTCTTTTGCCATAAGCTGTGCAGAAGTACCTGCTGCGCGAACCAATTTAGCGCCGCGCCCGGGTTCAAGCTCAAGATTGTGAATGACTGTACCAATCGGTATATCCTTTAACTTAAGCGCATTTCCTGGCGTTATGTCAGCCTCAGGACCGGAAACAATTACGCTTCCGACCTTTAAATCTTTTGGAGCTATGATGTATCTTTTTTCTCCGTCAACATATTGAACAAGAGCAATTCTGGCATTGCGGTTAGGGTCATATTCAATTGTTACGACCTTGCCTGCCACGCCTGTCTTGTTTCTTTTAAAGTCTATCAATCTGTAAAGCCTGCGATGCCCTCCGCCTATGTGGCGCATAGTTATTCTGCCTCTATTATTACGCCCGCCGCTCTTGCGAAGCGGTTCCAACAGCGAACGCTCAGGAGTATCGGATGTTATATCCTTACGCTCCTGAATGCTCATGAATCTTCGAGCGTGAGTATAGGGCTTAAACTGTTTTATCGACATATATTTAGTCTCCTTCCAGCCTAATTAAATGCTTGCCCCTTCAAAGAACTCGATTCGCTGCCCCGCCGCGAGGCTTACCATCGCTTTCTTCCAAGAACGAGTCTTCCCCTTAAAAGCTCCCATACGTTTTGGTTTAGGCTTAACGTTTATAGTGTTTACCTGTAGCACCTTAACCTTGAAGACTTCCTCAACAGCTTTACGAATTTGTATTTTATTTGCCATTGAATGAACTTCAAACGTATACCAGTTATTCTCCATCATCCGGTTGCTCTTTTCCGTTACTATCGGGCGAATTATTATGTCATGAGATATGAGTTTCATACTGCGTATACCTCCTCAAGCTTTGCAATAACTTCAGGGGTAACTATCAAAGTCTTAGAATTCAAAATATCGTAAACATTTATATTCCCAAGATTTATAACCTTAGCCCCTTCGATGTTACGTGATGAAATCCTGACAAAGTTACTTCCTTCCGGAACTATGACAAGAGGTTTTTGTGCTTTAATTGCCTCAAAAAAGCTCTTCATAGCCTTAGTTGACGGTTTATCAATGTCAAATGACTCAACAACTGTAAATAACGACTCTTGAACTTTCATCGAAAGCGCGCTTCTGAGAGCAAGACGACGAACTTTTCTATTTACTTTCTGTGAATAGTCACGCGGATGCGGGCCATGAGCCACTCCGCCGCCCGCCCAAAGAGGAGAGCGAACGCTTCCATGGCGAGCGCGTCCTGTATGTTTCTGGCGCCACGGCTTTTTTCCTCCGCCACGCACTTCCGCGCGCGTTTTCACGGAATGAGTTCCCAAGCGGCAGTTTGCGAGATGAGCAACCACGACCTGATGCATAGCAGGAACATGAATAAAAGAACCAAACACAGCATCTGAAAGAGTTATCTCTCCCGATTCCAAACCTTTAAAATCAACAATTTTAACTGTCGGCATATTTTTTACACCCTCCTACTTCTTCTTATAGAGGGTGACCAGACTATTACGCGCGCCGGGTACAGCCCCTTTGACAAGAATTAGGTTGTTTTCTACATCAACCGCCACAACTACAAGATTCTTTACCGTAACTTTCTCGCTCCCCATATGTCCAGGCATCGTTTTTCCGGGGAATACGCGGCCGGGATACGAAATTGAACCGCTTGAACCGGGACGGCGATGAACCACTGATGTACCGTGCGACTGCTGAGCTCCAGCGAAATGATATCTCTTCACAACGCCGGCAAACCCTTTTCCCTTACTGACTCCGCTTATGTTAATAACTTCTCCGGGCTCAAAGATATCTGCTTTTATCTCTTGCCCTACCTCATAGCCTTCCGTTGTAGGCATGCGAAACTCCTTCAACTTCCTTTGCGGAGCAACGCTTACTTTATCGAAAAAGCCCTTCTGGGGTTTGGACAGCTTGTGAGGCTTAATTGCCCCAAAGCCGAGAAGAACGGCGGAGTATCCGTTCTGTTCGGGGGTACGGATGGCAAACACAGAACAAGGACCAGCCTCAATGACCGTTACGGGGACTACTTGTCCCGTTGCGTCAAACACCTGCGTCATGCCTACCTTTCTCCCCAGAATCCCAATACTCATATGAATTCTCCTTTCATATTCTAAAGCTTAATTTGAATGTCTACCCCTGAAGGTAGATTCAACTGCATCAACGCGTCCATTGTTTTCTGAGTCGGGCTGAGAATGTCAATTAGGCGCTTGTGTGTCCTCATCTCAAATTGCTCTCTGGCATCTTTATCTTTGTGAGGAGATTTGAGAATAGTCACCTTGTTGATTTCCGTCGGAAGTGGAATGGGACCTGATACCGTTGCCCCACTCCTCTCCGCTGTTTCCGCTATTTGCAGCGCTGACGAGTCCAGAACTCTATGATCGAACGCTTTTAGGCGAATTCTAATTTTTTTTGACACGACTAATGTACCCTTATTTCAAAATTTTTGTGACAACACCGGCGCCAACCGTATGCCCGCCCTCTCGAACGGCGAAACGAAGCCCTTCTTCCATCGCTATTGGAACGATAAGCTCAACCGTAAACTGCGCATTATCTCCGGGCATTACCATTTCCACGCCTTCCGGAAGCTCAATGCTCCCCGTAACGTCCGTTGTACGGAAGTAGAACTGTGGCTTATAACCTTTGAAGAACGGCGTGTGGCGTCCGCCTTCATCCTTTTTCAATACGTAAACCTCCGCATAGAATTTCGTATGCGGCGTTACGCTGTTCGGCTTGGCGAGAACCTGTCCGCGCTCTACTTCATCCTTGTCCACTCCGCGAAGGAGAACCCCGACGTTATCTCCGGCTACCGCGTCGTCAAGTATCTTACGGAACATTTCAAGGGATGTGGCTATCGTCTTTTTGATATCCTGCTTCATGCCGATGATTGCGACTTCTTCGCCCGGCTTTATCATTCCGCGCTCAACACGACCGGTAACGACCGTTCCTCGCCCTGTTATTGTGAAAACGTCTTCAACAGGCATAAGGAAAGGCTTATCAACGATTCGAACAGGAGTTGGAATCGCGGCGTCGCACGCCTCCATAAGCTCCCAAATGCACTTGCATAACGGATCTTCCTCACTGCCGTTTCCTTTTTCCAACGCCTCAAGAGCTGACCCGCGAATTATTGGAATGTCGTCTCCCGGGAATTGATATTTACTGAGAAGCTCGCGAACTTCCATTTCAACAAGGTCAAGAAGCTCAGGGTCATCAACCTGATCAGTCTTATTCATGAAAACTACGAGAGCGGGCACGTTGACCTGACGCGCAAGAAGCACGTGTTCTCTTGTCTGCGGCATCGGGCCGTCAGCAGCGCTGACGACAAGGATTGCTCCATCCATCTGTGCGGCGCCTGTAATCATGTTCTTGATATAGTCCGCATGTCCGGGGCAGTCGATATGAGCATAATGACGAGTTGCAGTTTGGTACTCAACGTGAGCGATGTTGATAGTTATACCGCGCTCGCGTTCTTCCGGAGCTTTATCAATCATATCGTACGCTGTAAAGTCAGCCCATTTCTTTGTAGCAAGACACTTTGTTATGGCTGCCGTCAAAGTTGTTTTACCGTGATCGATATGTCCAATCGTTCCGATATTAAGGTGAGTCTTATCCCGTGAAAATTTTTCCTTTGCCATTTGTTTCTTCCTCCTTTTGAATTCTTATATTTTCTTTATTTTATAAATTTATCCTTTTAGCACCTTTTCAGCTACTTCATCCGGCGTCGGTTCGTAGCTCTCGAACTGCATCGAGTATGTGGCGCGCCCGCTCGTCTTGCTTCGTAAATCGGTTGCATAGCCAAACATAGCGGAAAGCGGAACATACCCGCGAATTATACGGGCATTTGCCCTAATGTCCATTCCTTCAACGCGTCCTCTGCGCGAGGATATATCTCCTATTACATCGCCGAGGTAAGCCTCTGGAGTAACTATCTCCACCATCATTATCGGCTCCATTAGCACCGGAGAAGCTTTTCTCATTGCTTCCTTAAAGGCCATGGAAGCAGCTATTTTGAAAGCAATCTCAGAGCTGTCCACTTCGTGATAACTTCCATCTACAAGAGCTACTCTTAATCCTATGACAGGATAACTTCCTAGAACTCCCGTTTGAACAGCCTCTGCGAGACCTTTTTCAACTGCCGGGATGTATTCCTTTGGAATGGAACCTCCGACAGTCTTATCCTCAAATTCGTAGCCCTTTCCATCTTCGAGAGGCGCCATTTCTATGACGACATGCCCATACTGGCCCCGCCCGCCTGTTTGACGGATATACTTACCTTCCGCCCGAACGCTTTTTCTAATCGTCTCGCGATACGAGACCTGCGGGCGCCCGACTCTTACGTCTACGCCAAACTCACGCTTAAGCCTGTCGACGATTATCTCAAGATGAAGCTCCCCCATCCCGGAGATTATTGTCTGGCCGCTTTCTTCATCACTCTTTACTACAAACGTTGGGTCTTCCTCAGAAAGAGCCGACAGCCCCTTTGAAAGCTTTAGCTTATCAGCCTGAGTCGCTGGCTCAACGGATAGAGAAATTACCGGATCAGGGAAAGTGAGGCTTTCAAGAACCAGCTGACTATCTTCAGGGCACAGAGTGTCTCCAGTGCGAGTCGATTTTAGGCTAGGTATCGCTATTATCATTCCGGCTTCTATTTCGTCAAGATCCTCGCGTTTATTCGCATACATTCTCAATATGCGCCCAATTCTTTCACGCGCGCCTGAAGTCGAGTTATAAACCATGGTGCTTTTTTCAAGTCTTCCTGAATAAATCCTAACAAAAGCAAGACGCCCAAGGAAAGGATCTACAGCAATCTTAAAAACCAAAGCAGAAAGAGGTTCATCAACATCACAATGACGCTCGATAATTACATTCTCGTCATCTGGCGAACGCCCTATTACAGGCGGAAGATCAAGCGGGCTCGGAAGGTAATCCGCAACAGCATCAAGCAATAACTGAACGCCTTTATTCTTAAAGGATGATCCGCATATTACGGGAACTATCTTCATAGCTATTGTCCCCTTGCGCAACGCTCGCTTCGCCAATTCCGCCGATATTTCATTACCTTCAAGAAAGAGATTCATAACATCCTCTTCAATATCGGAAAGAGCTTCAAACATTGCTTCTCTTGCCTCTTTGACTTCTGCCGCGTAATCTTGAGGAATAGGGCGGACTTCAGGCGCCGTTCCAAGTTCATCCCGATAATAAACAGCTCTCATTTCGACGAGGTCAATAACCCCGACAAAATCCTCTTCAGCTCCTATTGGAATTTGAACAGCAACAGGTTTTGCTCCCAGTCTTTCCTTTATTTCGCCTATTACTCCCTTGTAGTCTGCTCCGATGCGATCCATTTTATTAACATAGGCTATACGAGGAACATTATATTTATCCGCCTGTCTCCACACTGTCTCCGACTGCGGTTCAACTCCGCCAACCGCGCAAAACACAGCAACGGCGCCATCCAGAACACGCATAGAGCGTTCAACCTCAACTGTGAAGTCCACGTGACCGGGTGTATCAATAAGATTGATGGTATACCCCTTCCATTCGCATGTTGTCGCGGCGGAAGTTATTGTAATTCCACGTTCCCTCTCAAGATCCATCCAATCCATTGTCGCAGCGCCTTCATGAACTTCTCCAATTTTATAGTTGCGTCCCGTATAAAA
The DNA here is from genome assembly GCA_009783355.1 of Synergistaceae bacterium. Taxonomy (GTDB): domain Bacteria; phylum Synergistota; class Synergistia; order Synergistales; family Aminobacteriaceae; genus WRNQ01. The sequence continues at coordinate 36,264 of WRHH01000007.1, read as the reverse complement.
TAGGATTCTCTCGCTTGTGGTTGTTTTCCCGGCGTCAATATGGGCAGCTATGCCAATGTTGCGTAGTTTCGCTATATCCAAAATGTACCTGCTTTTTTACCAACGATAATGTGCAAATGCTCTATTAGCTTCCGCCATTTTATGGGTGTCCTCACGTTTCTTTATAGAACTACCCTCATTTTTACATGCATCAATAAGCTCTCTGCTGAGCCTGTCTTCCATCGGTATCCCTTTTTTGCCCCGGGCAAAGTTTATAATCCAGCGAATTGAAAGGAGTTCTCCTCTTTCGGGCGGGACCTCTACTGGAACTTGATATGTCGCTCCGCCAACGCGCCGCGGACGAACCTCAATCTGCGGAGCTACGTTGCCCATCGCTTTTTCAAAAACCTCAAAAGGTTGCATTGATAGCTTTTCTGCAGCCTTGTCAAGCGCAGTATAGAATATTCTCTCAGCTAAGCTCTTTTTGCCCTTATACATAAGGCTTGCAATAAATTTTGCAGCCGCCTTATTGCCGTACTTTGTATCCGGAGTTACCGGACGTTTTTTAATATGTCCTTTGCGTGGCACTTAATTTACCTCCTTAGGCTTTTGGTCTGCGGGCGCCGTACTTCGAACGACTGCGCTTTCTTTTGTCCACTCCGCCACAGTCAAGGGTACCACGAATAATATGATAACGAACACCTGGGAGGTCCTTTACGCGTCCTCCACGAACAAGAACCACGGAGTGTTCTTGAAGGTTATGTCCAATACCGGGAATATAGGATGTTACCTCAATTCCATTTGTCAAACGAACACGAGCAACTTTTCTGAAAGCTGAGTTAGGCTTCTTTGGAGTTACCGTATAAACTCTGGTACAAACCCCTCTTCGAGCTGGATTACCTTGCAGAGCCGGCGCGCTCGTCTTGCGTCTTTTTTCGCTTCTCCCCATGCGAACAAGCTGATTAATTGTCGGCACAGAATCTCCTCCTTATTATTATCATTTCTATACTCTTCAGTCTCCTGCGTAAAAGGACACAATCCACCCCTCTGCAAGACGACACTTGGAGTATATTATCAAAAAAAGATAGTCTTTGTCAATAAAAATTTAAAAAAATTTACGGGAGAAAATCGGAAAGGCAATGTTGGTTTATATTGATTTAAGACATCATAACATGAATACTGCTTATTATAGCGAAAGCTCGCCAAAGCCAGCGAGCTTGTTGTTTCTTCTGTTTGCGGTAAACCAAAATGATGCTGTTCGAGTGGTTAGTATTAGTTATTTCTAAGCTAAAACAGAAAATGTCACGCCGTGGATCCGGTTTCCCTGCGATTTGACCGCAGTCTCTACGTTACTCATAATTTTAATCTTTGTGAAATTTATTATCTCCTTCATCATATCGACGCCGCCTATTTTGCTCTCGGCTTCTGACAGATTCACTATGTAACTTGAGAGCATGTTACATACACTCTCAAGGCGCTCAAAATATCCGCCAAGCTGCGCTCTGTTCGTTAAAACATTATCTATCGCCCTTATTACGCCGCTATGCTAAATGTTTGGGCAACTATCAACGCAGGTGAAGATGAAACGCTCTCATATCCTTTACTTATTGTCCACAGGCCCTTTGGGGAACTGCTCAGGAAGTAGACTTGTCTTGCGATGCGCGTATAGTAGAGGTTTTCCTCAGGCGCCACTTTCGAATAGTAATTGTACGGTTCGTTTTCCGTCAGCTTGTTTAAATCAGTTAATGGTTTGTCTTTGCTTAACGAACCTTCCCGCGCGGGCGCCATAGAAGAAGCGACAACACCAGACTCTTCATTGTTAGCTGAACTTCGGTATTTTTTTATAATCGGCAGTTCGGCGGGAACTTTATCAGTGTCGTCGAAATTGACGCGCGCCGGTTGCGGCTCGACGCCCCATTCAGCTTGATGCGCGGCAAGCTCGGCAGCTGCCTGCGCCTGCGCGTTTGCAGCTGCGGCAGCGACATTTAAGTCTTGTGACGAGGGGTCAAAAGGGGCCAGCGCTGCTTTTCTGACTTGTTCCATATTCCTGATAGTCTCTTTCGGGTCGCTGCTGGGAGGAACGCTAATTGATACTTCTCCTCCCGTTATGTAGCTTTTTCCATCCGGCCCTACCGCGCGCGAATACTTCGGACTGCCCACAAAACCGCCGCCTGCTGAAATATGCGCGGCTTCGTGTGAGAGCACTTCGCGTTCTTTACTCTTAAGTTCTGTTATGAGCGCTTTATCCTGCTCATTCAGATCATTATCAATAGTAGATTTGCGATTTTGGACAGCATCAAACTTTTCAGTAGCTTCCTCCGACTTTACGCTCTTCGCTGCCTCCAGGTTTTCTATGGAACTCCTATATTGTCTTCTGAGTTTATAGGCGCTCTCGATATATTTTGGATTTACCTGTAAATAACCGGGGGACAATGAAGATGTAATACCACCAGCCATAATCAACACCTCCTCTTAAATACCGGCATATTTGCGATAAAGCTTAACCCTCTCCTTTATGTTCTCTTTGTCTGAGACGCCGGAGACCGAGTGAACCCGGTACATCCTTCCAGGGACGCCTCTTTCTGCTAACGAATCTATATCAAAGCCGCAAAGTTTCTTCCATTCGTGCTTCCTTTTCATGGCGCGCGAGGCCAGCTTTTCAAGTCTTTCGATATCCCAGTCAAGCCCGAGAGCGTTAAGTCCTTTTACTATAATGCTCTCTTCGTATACGCCTCTACCGAAAAGGCATATGACAAGCGAATTTAATACCATACGCCACTCCGCGTCCTTTACTTGAGCTTTCACCTGATCTTCCATTGGCTGTGCATGTGCAGCGATTTTTTGATCCAAGCTATAGCCAAAATCATCCAAATGAGAATGCCTGACGCCAAGCAGGGAAGTGACAATGAAGTTCTCCCCCGTCAAATACCCGCCAGGTTCGACTCCTCCATACTGAATGGCAAAATCTGCCCCGCCGTACTTTTTTGAACAGGCGGCGGCGCCTTTTTCCAGCGTGCTGAAAAATTCATTCTCTCCCTTTGCACAGCGCTGCAACGCATCATGAAACGCGTCGGCATCCCCGAAGCTTATAGCGAGACCGCCCGTATCTTTATCGGTGATTATTCCTCTTATGTACGCGTCTGCCGCCCAACCGAGCGTGACGCCCATGCTTATTGCGTCCCATCCTTGTTTCTCAATGAAATAAATAAGGCGCAGAATGTCATGCGGTGTGGATATACTTAGCGTGCTGCCGAGCGAATATATAAGCTCGTAATCATAGGAAACCTTCGCGTTTATATAGTGATAAGGTTCAAATTCATCCCGAAGAAGAGCAAGGTGAATACAGCCACAAGGGCAGTGCCCGCAGGCGGTATGCTGAACAAGATGCGTTTTAGCAAATTCTTCTCCCGAAATTGCATGAGAGGATTCGAAACTTCCCTGTGAAAAATTCCTCGTGGGAAGACCTCGAATACTGGAAAGCGGCAAAATATTTGATGCTGTACCAAGATCATGATATTTTTTCATATCTTTTGATTTCACAATTCGATCGAAAAGCTCATTATAAACTTCGTTATATGGCTTGGGGTCATCAATCTGAACTCCCTTGGTTCCGCTTATTACAATTGCTTTCAGATTTTTACTTCCCATGACTCCACCAAGCCCCATCCGACCGAAATGGCGCGAGCCGTCGACAGTCGCGCACGCTATTGGGGAAAGCCTCTCCCCCGCGTTCCCGATTCTCAATATCGAAAGCTTTCTACCATCCAATCCTTCCGCTTGCTTAATGATACGCTCCGCAGCAGATGCGGATTTCCCCCAAATATTCTTTGCAGAATAAAAATTTACGGAATCATTTTTTATAACCATATAAACCGGTTCGGGAGATTTCCCTGTTATGACGAGAGCGTCAATATTAGCCTCCCGCAACGCCATCGCCATACGTCCGCCCGCATGTGACTCGCCAAGTTCTCCTGAAAGCGGAGATTTAAATAGCGAAACAGTTTTTGTCGCGACAGGATACATGCCGTTAAAAGGACCTATCGCAAAAATTATTGGCGCGTCTGCGTCATACGCGTCGCGTTCAGGTTTTCCATGACGAAAAAGCAGCTCCGTAGCCACAGCCGTTCCTCCGAGAAATTCGTCGAAAAGGTAATTTTCGCATTCCACTCGACATGAATGATTATTGAGGTCTACATATAGGATATTTCCCTGAGTCATTTACTCCGCCCCTCTTTCCCGAACAACGCTTAGAAGCCCGATGACGCCGTTGGGGCAAAACTTTGCGCATTGTCCGCAGTGTACGCATGGAATAGGGCAAGCCATTTCCTCATCCCATTGCAGTGCATGTAGTACACAAGCCTTTAAGCAAGATCTGCATGAAGTACATAAATTCTTATTCTTGAACCTTACCCCTCCGCCGTTCGCCGTTACAATGGCGCCCGTAGTGCAGGCTTTCACACAATCAGGGTCATCGCACCTCGCGCAGGTACGTATCGAAAAAGAGCCCTCCGCTCCGACATAGGAGGCAACGCGCAACGCAGCTTTTGCGGTGCCGGCGTTTTTGCGCAATAAGCGGGAACAGGCATACATGCAGCTATAGCAACCAATACATTGATCGCGAGCTATGACGCTCAAGACTTTTTGTTCAATTTCCATATAAAATTCCCCCATTTAAATATGGCTGCCAAATGCATTCATATGGTTTTCGGGTGATTTATAAAAAAGGTTTATCGCGAAAAATATTCTATGGATTATTCATGTGCTTTTGCGTTTCACTTAAAAAATCCCCTATGCTTTCGTGCACTACAAGGTCTGCCATATAATCAAGAGGAGTTTCCTCTTTATTTACAATGACAAGGCTTGCGCCGGCTTGTTTAGCCTTTCGCGGGAAAAAATTCGCAGGTGACACCACAAGCGATGACCCCAGAACGACGAATAATTTGCAGTCAGAACTCCATAATTCTGCTTTTCGAATTTCACTATCTGGCAGCATTTCCCCAAATAATACTACGCTTGGCCTTAATCTGCCGCCGCAAGGACACCTTTTCCCCTGAATGAAGTCTTCCTTTTGCGCAGCCTTGCCGCAACTGTAACAACGCACAGGTTCCAAACTACCATGAAGCTCCGCCACATTCACCGACCCCGCCTGCTGATGAAGCCTATCGACGTTTTGAGTGATAAGCCCCTTTATATAGCCTTCACGCTCCCACTTGGCTATAAGCTCATGCCCAACATTGGGCTTTACAGTTTCAGGAACTAATAATCTCGATATGTAAAAACTCAAAAACTGTTCATAGTTATTTCTCAGCGCGTCAACGGACGCTAATGCCGTAGGGTCTACATTTGCCCACAATCCTGTTCTGGAACGGAAGTCCTGCAACCCGGACTCCGTACTCATCCCCGCCCCGCTGAATATGACCGCTTCCCGGTTTTTGAGCATTTCCGCAAATCTTTGTGCACTATCCATTATCATTACACCCTCCGCTTTTTTCTTGTCATTGAAAAAATTAAGAAATCTCACCTGCTTCATTATTATACCAATAACAATTTCCTTGTTTATATCATCATAAAATTGTAAAATAATAATTGATAATAATGAGCAGAAGTATTTCCAGCTTGCTTCTTCGATAGTCCGGAAGTTAAGTACTAGAAGCCAAAAGCCGAAGAACTTAATGTATTATCTCTACAAAACAGACATCAAAAATGCTGCCCTACAATATATTATGCTAAGGATGTGAAATTATGCGAATCTCAAAGATTCTTATTTCCGTTCTACTTTTATCATTAATATCAAAAGCAGGTTATGCGGCGGCGCCTGAATATGCAAAGCCGATAAATGCTTATCAGAGTAAGTATGACATGTCGTTCTTCGTATGGAAACCGATTGGCCTGCATAGTAAATGGTATGCGACATATGATGGATATCCTGTAACCGAAATCGCAAATAATCTATGGGTATACGGAGTGTTCGGAAGCGCCGGACAAATGTATGAATCTATTACAGCCGTTGGCTCAGTCGACCCGAATACAGTTCACATTTTGACCCCACTGCCTTCATTTCTCAACGACAAATCACTTGATGAAAGAAATAAATTTCATAAATCACTTGTTCATATATTTGAAACTAAATGCGATAATTTTAGCATAGTGCATACGAAAGTTTCTCCAACGCCAATAGCGTGGGAATCTAAAACATCAAGAGTTTTTATGTGGGGCGGGGAAAGATGGATTCGTATATTTAATCACTCAGGAGAAAAATTTACAGACACGATAAATAGAAGTTCCCATACAGTTGCTAATATGTTAAAAACTTGTAAAATAATATGGACTCAGTTTGATACATTTGAATTCGCAAATTTCGTTAAGAGCGCAGGTCTTATTTGGGTAGAGAATTTTGAAATTAATATGCCAATTTCTTTTAAGGAGGCAAGTTTCAAAACCGGAAGCGGAAGCCATGCAGAAAGGTTTTCCGGTAATCCGGGGGACCCGGGTAATAAGGATAATCCAGACAATCCAGACAATCCAGAAAGTCCTGGAAATGGTGGATGGGATACGGGGAGGGATAAATGAATTCGGAATTCGGAATTAAAAGATAAAGACAAAAAGGCAATTCGGAATTAGAAGATAAAATATTTGATTGATGGTGGAATGATATTGAAAGCATATGATATAAGGATCTATCCGGATCCGGTTTTAACTTTAAAATCAGAAAAAGTTGAAAAATTTGATGATGAGCTGCGAGAAATTATTGATAGTATGCGCCTTACATTGCAAATTTCCGGCGGAGTCGGGTTAGCGGCGCCCCAGATAGGAATATCAAAGTGCATAGCCATAATAGTACGCGATGAACAGCAATATATACTAATAAACCCTGAACTTATTGAATCTTCCGGGAATGTAACAAGTGAAGAAGGATGCCTCAGTTTTCCGGAAATTTTCGCTCAAGTAACGAGACCCAATTGTGTCAAGATAAAGACGAATTGCATAAATGGAGAAGTTAAATTTTTTGAAGTTGACGGCTATATTGCGCGCGCTTTTTTACATGAAATGGATCACTTGGAAGGTAAGCTCTTCATCGATCACATTTCTCCGTTGAAACGCGGAGTGATACGAAAAAAAATGAAAAAGAGAGCGTCAAATGAAAAGAATGAATGATTTTGATTTCTGGTTCGTAGGAACAGGAGAATTTGCTGCACTACTCCTGCCCATGCTAGCAAAAAGATACAATTTCAGCAGGATTATTACCCGTGCTCCATCAAAAGCGAAAAGGGGGCTAAAGGATGAGATAACACCTGTTGAACGCATTGCAGTTGAAATAGGACTCAGACCATTAAGAACCACAGTTTTTACATCCGATGAATTAATAATAAGCGAATTCACAAAGAGCGCGCCTGATGGAATATTTGTCATTGACTTCGGCGAGAAGATTCTTGAACCTTTCCTAACAGGAACTGAACTCGGATGCGTCAACATACATCCCTCTCTTTTACCCAAATATAGAGGCGCCGCTCCGATACAGCGAGCACTGGAAAATGGAGAACAAAGAATAGGCGCGACTCTTTTTCAGTTAGCCGAAGAAATGGACGCGGGGCCGATAATCTCACAAATATCAGCGGAGATATCTCTCGAAGAGAATTATCCTGAAATAATGAATAAAGCCGCTGCGTTGGGAAGTCAATTGGCAAATGAATGGCTGAGTAAGATAACCTCGGGCGCGAATAAAGTTTTAACATATCCTCAAGCGCGCGAAGCCGCGACTTTCGCTCCCAAAATATCGAAATCTGAGTCAGAGCAATCCTTTGACATTTCAGCTACCTTATTGCACAATCGAGTACGCGCGTTTTACCCCAGTCCGGGAGTTTGGGTTCCTTTCCGAGGGAAACGATTGAAACTTATATCGACCTACCCTTTAAAAGAAACCATAACTTCATCAAAAACCGGAGAAATAACTGTCCATGAAGGAATTCCCACCGTAAAATGCAAAGAAGGTTCCATAATATTAAAACAGGTACAACCCGAAGGAAAACGCATAATGAATGGCGAGGACTGGCTTAATGGTTCGCGGGTAAGTATGGGAGACGTAATAGAATAGTGGAAAATTGAAAGACAAGTACAAAAACAGAGGCGAGTGAATAGGAGTCAAAATGACAAATCGCTGTGTGAACCTATTCGCGTCAGTGTCAGGACAAGAATATCATCTTCCTTCTTGTACACAAGCAGCCAATCAGGAGTAATGCGGCATTCACGAAAGCCTATCCAATTACCGATCAGCGCATGATCACGGTTTCTTTCAGGTAACACAAGCCCATTAGCTAGTTTTAGAACGATTTCCTGTAATAATTGTAAGTTTTGACCACGTTTCTTTGCAAGACGATAATCTCTCTCAAACTGTGCAGTTTTCTTAACTTCGTATTTCGTCTCACTCATCAGCGTCCAAGTCCTCAAAAAGCGCATTCATGTTACGATAACCCTTTACAGACGGGTCTCGGCTTATTCGTTCAGCTTCAGCCATTGCCGCCAATGTTTCCGCGTTCGGACAATCTGGGCGCAAATCAAACGGCAGCCCGTAAACGTTGCAGGATTGGTGGATAAATAAAGTCACAGCCTCTGCAAGGGATAATCCATAACGCGAATAAACAATTTCAGCAGTTTTTTTTACATCGGGATCCAATCGAACATTTAGACTTGCGGTTTTTGCCACGCGAATCGCCCCCTTATGTGGACATTATACTACAAGAGACAGTGGCGAGCAGCGAGTAGCGAGCAAAAAAAAAGACAAAGCTGCGCATTTCTCTTTGTCTTTGTCTTTGTCTTTGTCTTTGTTTTTTATTGATCATTGATCATTGAACATTGATCATCGTCTTTATGCCACTCCCGTAACCTGTTCCAATTTTATATCGCCCTTATCCGTTTCAAGAATAACTCCCTGCTGAGGATCAAACCAAACTGCTTTGACTAATGCCGCTATTTCATTAGGAGGCAATGAGGAGTCCGCATTTTCCTGATAAAACGCAACTAATCTGCCTATATAGCTTACAGCAAGCGTTTGATTTGTAGCTGCCATTTTCTCTATCTGTTTCGTCATGTTGACCATTTGTTCAAGGGAGCTAAACTGCGCCATCTGGGCAATAAATTCTCTATCTTCCATTGGATTTGTCGGATCCTGATTTGCAAGCTGAGTTACAAGCAACCTTAAGAAAGCGTCTTTATCTAAATCCTGTTTGATTTCCCGCTGTACTTGCGGTACATAATAAGAATTGTTTACTCCGGTCACTGCCATTGAAAACTCTCCCCCCGTTCATAATTATGAGGCTTTTTGCCTTATGCTATCCAATGAAGCAAACCCTTCCTCAAATCAACCCTGAAAGTCTCTATTCTTTCAACTTCACTTTCTGCCGATTCCCCGAAATGTACTCCTTTTTTTGCCCTGCGATTGTTAAAGGACTGGTTACGTGAACGGCTTTCATCATGTTGTACATCCACGGTAAACTCAGATAGAACAACTCCAACCTGTTCCAAGCTTTGCTTCAACTGAACCGAATTCTCTTGAACAAGCATTTTAATTTGCTCATTACTAACACTCAGAACAGCTTCAACTCCTTTATCGGTAGAAATGAGCTCAATATTTACTCTGCCAAGGGCTGGAGGGTCAATTATAAGTACTGCCTTTGACATAACTCCTGTACGGACAAATCTGACAATATTTTCAACGCTTTCAGTAAAAGCTAAACGGCCTTTATTTATAAGGTTCATTTGCTGAGATTTCAATACATTTTTGGAAGGATCGTCGCTTAATGAATAATTCTGTTCAGAAATTTTCTGCATAAAATTCTGAAACTCATGGCGGTTTACGGCTGTGTCATTATCTGAATCATTTTTGGAATCCAATTTGTTGCCTGAATCTAAGTTTTTACTGGAATCTAAAACACTTTTGTTTGTTATGTTTAATTCTCTATCAATATTCCTCTTTTCTTGATTAACTAAATTATATTTATTGTCCGCTTCATTGGGATTATAAACAAGTTCATTATTCTTTTCATTTGATTGATTGATAGTATTATCACTTTTTGTTTTATTAGCGTTCACAGGCTTGATAGTTTCATTAACAGTCCTTAGTTCAACCTCATCCGTTGACAATTCCTGAGCGCTTTCTCCCAATTCTGAAATTGAATTAATGCTTCGCTTTCCGGGATTTACAGCAATTTTGGGGTAAAAATCAGCATTACCCGCGTAGTATGACTCGCTCAACTTATCAATACCCGCGCCATTATTCAGAACACCATGCAATGGTTCGTTAATAACATCACTTTTATATGTATTCAAACTGTCGCTGCTATTTTCTTCAAAGCCAAAATTCTCAAATGATTTATGTAAATCCGCTCCAGTTAGATTGTGTTCATCATTCTCACCTGGTAAATTTACTTCACTCATTTTGACGCTGATACTTCTGTCACCGATTTCAGGATTTTCCGCATCAGCAGGTAAATGTAAATTTCCATCAATGCAATTCAGCGCTCTTGCTTCTCTTTCATTGAAGGCAGAAAAATCAGGTACTTTTCTGAATGGCGATTCATTAGAATTTAATATAGCAGGATATTCTTCGTAATTATTTATATCTGAAAAATTACGAACATCATTAATTTCACACTCTTGGCTATTTGGTAAATTACTATTAAGGTCTATATCATTTTTTACGTTTTCTTTGGAATCAAAAGGAACGCTTATCTGAAGGCTAATATTAATATAGTCATCTTTTTTGCCGTCGGTTTCATCTTCTTTTCCAATTTCATTTTCATCTTCTTTTTCAAAAATATTTCCAACAGTAGAAGTTAATTCTTCAACGCAGCTATTTCTCAAATCATCGCGATTTCCGCTGAATTTTTGTTCTGAAGGCATTGGGTTCTCTTTATAAACAGATTTTTCATTATCAACAACAGTATTAGATTTCGTCACAACACGTGAATCTTCTGCTTCTAAAACATTGGCAAATTTTTCACCAAAATCTCGATTTTTTGCTTCCTTTGGCGTTTGAGTTAAATTTTGACTTGTAATGAACAAATCTTTAGCTAACTGTATCATTTATATCACTCACTCGTTCTTATGGATTAGCAAGTCTTTCGGTTATTCTAGCCGCTCTTTTGGGATCCATTTTTGCTAATATAGAAGCCCGAGCATCCTGCGATAGTTTTTTCATCAGTTCCGCCGCCAGATGATCCGGAAGCTGAGCCATTATCTGCGCAGCTCTTCGCGGAGATATTTCTTGATATGTATCCGTTATCTCTTTCATTAATGCTTCTTCTTCAGGAGTAGCATCTTTTCCCTTTGTATTCACGCCTTTCTCTTTCTCTAACAAATCAGCTTCTTTTTTATCAATTTTTTGTTGCCTTAATACTAAATCACTTGACAAAAATTCCGTTTGAGCGGCCTTTGCCTGCAATTCCCTTTCTCTAATATCAAGCCTGTCCTGCCATTGTTGGAGTTCCAGCTTGCGTCGTTCCGCTACAGTCAAAGTATAAATTTCAGGAATATTGAAGTGTGTCTTAAGGTAGTTTTCAAACAAAGGAATTCTTTGCGCTACATTCCAAATATACGGGCGAACATCAATAAATCCGCTGGTATGCATTCCTGTCACAACACCGGTTATCAGCAAGGCAATAAGCAGAAAAGATCTGAACCTATGCCGGCTCTTTGATTTCTTAGAAATTGGAACAGCTGAAGAAGCCAATGAATCATTTTTAGCATCCTCTTCTTCAGTTAAGCCTCTCCTCTTTCTTTCATTCTCAGCCGGCATTGTACTTCCTCCTATTTATCCGATAGCAAAGCCATTACTTTCTTAACATAGTTTTCAGTTTCTGCATATGGAGGAACTCCACTGAACTGGTCTACTTTGCTCGGGCCTGCATTATACCCCGCAAGCATTTTCACAATATCTCCATCAAATTTGTCGGACAATTGAGATAGGTATTTTACTCCGCCGCGTATATTTTGTTCAGGATCCCAGGCATCCTTTACGCCAAGCATTTTTGCAGTATTAGGCATGAGCTGCATCAACCCCATTGCCCCTTTGCTTGAAAGAGCTCCCGGATTATTCGCCGACTCAACTTTTATAACTGCGCGGATTAAATCTTCATCCACACCATATTCTTTTGCGTAGCGAGTTATATATTTTTCCCATTCTGATTTGCTTACTTTTCTTTTCGCGCCTGGTATTTTTGCATTGCTTGGATCGTAAGAATCAATTTCCAAAGAAGGAAAGCTTACGCTTCCTTTAATTCTGTTTTCTTCTTCCTCAAGCAGATCAACGAACCGACTTTTTTTTGCCGGGGTTACCTCAATATTCGTATTGAAATTATTAAAAGAGCGCCCTTTTCGCTCAATTTCTTCAATACGCCCAAGAACCATACTCATGTTTATCATATTCGGCTTCATCATCAATCCTCCTTAAGGGTAAAACGAATGCCCGCCATATCGTCAATTTCTTGTTGCTCAAGCAATAATATTTCCGTATTCCATGTTTTAACCATATTGTCAATATGTTTATCCATTATCTTCACATCTTTGTGTTTTTCCAGCAATCTGGTTTCCGTATCCGCTATCATTTTACGAACTGAATTCAAAGAATCTGATTCTTTGTTTATACGCTTATCTATTACGTCCACTACCTGACGATGAAACCAAATCTCCTGAGTGGACAAAACCGATCCTTCGCTCACTGTAGAAAACCTGTTAAAAGCCGTTTTCTTTTCTGTATTTAAAAAAGAGAGTTTACTTAGTAGCCCCTCTTCTTCATTTTTTTGATCACGAAGGCGAATTTGTTCTTCTTCACGAAGCTTTTCTCGAGTTTTTAGAATGCGGCTAAAACGATCAATCCTCGGAATCATATAGCGATACAGCACCTCCTTTTGTTTTAAGAATTATATGTTTGGCGCTAATTGCAATAATCTCTTTTCTGTTTCCTCAAAGCTTGATCTTTCGTGAACCTCCTGCATCAGAAAATTTCTGACAGGCTCCAAGTTTTTTACAGCCCAGTCAATTTTTGGATTTGAACCTGCTTTATACGCTCCGATATTTATTAGATCCTCCGCATCCGCGTATGTAGCCAGCACCTCGCGAACACGCCCGGCTGCCGTATTATGTTCGCTTGAAACAATATTTGGCATAACTCTGCTTACGCTTTCGAGCGAGCTGACAGCAGGATAAAAATTCTTTGATGCAATTTTCCGCGACAATACGATATGTCCATCAAGGACTCCCCGTACAGTATCCGCGACAGGTTCGTTCATATCGTCCCCTTCAACTAGCACCGTATAAATTCCTGTTATGCTTCCATACTCACCTGCTCCCGCTCTCTCAAGCAGCGCCGGCAAAAATTCAAAGACCGAAGGCGTATATCCTCTTGTCGTCGGAGGTTCTCCTATAGCTAAGCCAATTTCTCTTTGAGCGCGCGCTACTCTTGTTACAGAATCCATCATGAGAAGGACGTTACAACCGCAATCCCTAAAATATTCAGCTATGGTAGTGGCTGTAAGCGCTGCGTTAAGCCTTATAAGGGCAGGTTGATCGGATGTAGCTATAACAATAACGGAGCGTTTAATTCCTTCTTCTCCCAGATCTCTTTGTAAAAATTCCCGGACTTCCCTTCCGCGTTCTCCGACTAAACCTATAACATTAACGTCCGCCGTTGTATAACGCGCCATCATTCCAAGCAAAGTGCTTTTCCCAATGCCAGACCCTGAGAATATCCCAATTCTCTGTCCCGAGCCGAGTGTAAAAAGACCATCTATTACTCTTACTCCGACTGAAAGCGGAGACTCTATCATTTGCCTTTTAAGAGGATGCGGAGGGTCGGCGTGCAGAGGGTAAAAATCCGTAGTTACAATCGGCCCCTTCCCGTCAAGAGGTTCTCCCATCCCGTCAAGAACTCTGCCAAGCAAAGATTGCCCAACTCCTATGCCTATAGGTTTGTCTGTGGCAACTACTTCACAGCCGGGCCCAACTTCCCTAAGGCTGCCAAGAGGCATTAGAAGCACACGATTTTCTTTAAATCCAACTACTTCAGCGTCAAGCCCAAGTAAATTTTCATCACGAAAACGTATTCTGCAAAGATCCCCTACCCTGACATCCGGTCCCTGAGATTCTGCAATCAAGCCAACTACCTGAACTATCCTCCCATTGACCTTAACAAGCTGTAGATTTTCCAAACGGGACTCCAAAACTTCAAGCAACGGAGCGCTCATTCTTCAACCGCCTCTGCAACTGTTTCTTTTTTCTTTCTTCTTTTTGTTTTAGGTTTATTTATATCTTTAGTTGGTTCAACTGTAGATTCTTTTGTGACTTCACGATACAAATCCGCTATTTGTATTTCAATTTGTTCCATCTGCATACGCCATCTCGCATCGTATATTCCAAGATTAGTCTCAACAATGCAACTGCCGCGTTCAACGCGAGCATCCGGTAAAAATTCAAGATGTTTTATACCTCGCAAAGACTCAGTCATTTTATCCGTTTGAAATTGAATATTCCCTATATCAAGAGGAGAAAGGTATATTAATACACGATTTTTGTCGCTCGTACGCTCCAGGATTCCTTCCAGAACAATGCGGGCGGTTTCCGGGTTCAAGATAACTTCACGATTCAACATTGAGCTCAGAGTTTCTTTCCATAAGCGCAACAACCTTGCTTCATTCAATTGAACAAGGTCCTTTAAATTATTTTCAATTTCTGAATGAATTTTTTCGAAAATATAAATAAGATCTGAAAAACGAGAGCTGTATTCTGCTTCAACATCAACCTTCGCTTTTTCAAATCCGTCTTTTTGCCCTTTTGTAATCCCTTCCGAATAACCCTTTTCAAAGCCCTCAGAACGAATTTTTTGAGCTTCCTCAAGGATAGAAGAAGCTTCAGTTTTAGCCTTATTTATGACTACCGCGCGTTCAGCTTCAAGTTTTCGCTGCAATTCAGCCTGAAGTAGAGCTTCACGATTAGCGTATTCTTGTTCCATGCTTTTACATCGCGACGCAAGCTCATTGCAATTGCTCTCCGACTCTTCCAGCTTGTTAGTAAGAAGCTTTATCTGGGACTGTAGAGAACCTATTCTATCTTGAGCCAGATCAAGGTCATTATCATGAATTTCTTTTTCATAAATACTTTCATTATCCAAAAGGCCAATATCCGCCACCCCTACGCGTACAGCCTCAGGAAGCACTTTAACCGCGCGTATGACGTTACGGCGAATGTTATTATACAACCAACTCGTCCTCTCCACCGGTAGCGATTACAATTTCACCGGCCTCCTCAAGCGAGCGTACAGCATTGACAATCTTCTGTTGTGACTCCTCAACATCCTTGACCCGGACAGGCCCCATAAAGTCCATATCTTCTTTAAGCATTTCCGCCGCGCGTTTTGACATATTCTTAAAGAACTTACTGCGAAGATCTTCCGTAGCGCCCTTGAGAGCAAGGCCAAGCTCCTTAAGTTCCACTTCCCTGAGGACTCTTTGAAGCGAACGGTCATCAAGTCGTATGATATCTTCAAATACAAAGAGTCTCTTTTTGATTTCTTCAGCCAGTTCAGGATCATTTTCTTCCAAGTATTCCATGATATTACGTTCAGTCGCTCTATCCGCGCTGTTAATTATCGCGACTACGGCGTCAATGCCTCCGGCAAGAGTGAAATCCTGCCCCATAACTGTACTGAGTTTGCGTTCGAGCACTCTTTCAACCTCTCTTAGTATCTCAGGCGTTATACGATCCATTCTTGCCACCCTTTTCGCAACTTCAGCCTGCATTACAGCAGGCAGTCCGCTTATGATAAGCGCGGCTTGAGCGGGCTCCAAATACGACATAATTAAAGCGATTGTTTGCGGATGCTCGCCTTGAATGAATCCCAGCACCTGTTGCGGGTCCGTATGGCGCATGAAATCAAACGGGCGTACCTGAAGGCTGGCGGTTACTCTGCTCAGTAAGTTTTGAGCGCGTTCCGGTCCTAACGCCCTTTCAAGAATATCTCTTGCATATTCGACTCCTCCGCGTGCCATAAATTCTCGTGCCATCAAAACTTCCTGAGCCTCTTTCATTACCTCTAATTTAATATCCGGCGGGACTTTTCTAAGATTTGCAATTTCAAGCGTGACTATCTCTATTGAAGTGTCATCCATTAATTTATAAATTTCGGAAGCAATTTCGTTTCCTAATACCACCATGAAAATTGCAACTTTTTCCCTGCCAAGAAGGTTTAATTTTTTATTTGCCATAACGCGTCACCTACTAATCCTCAGATAGCCATTCATTCACTAAGTTAGCAACTTCTTTGGGATTGCTGCGGGCATAAGCTTTAATCTGTTCTTCAAGCACAGATATTTCGCCCTGTGCAGCAATCATGTCAGGTGAAGTAAGCATTTCCTGAATAGTGGGAATATGTCTTGCCTCCTGAGATGTTTTGCTCATAGCAAGCATTGCTTTTCTCTTTTTCCACCAAAGTATAATTAGAACCGAGCCTAACAGGAATAAAATGAAGCCAATTACACTTCTGATAACCAGCTCCTTAAGCTCCTCACGTTTCATCGCTTCGCTTAAAGAATCTGCAAGCGCAGTCGAAAACGGCATTGACTTAACAACTATACTATCGCCGCGCGACTCATCCAGTCCAATAATTGTAGAAACAGATTCTTTAACATCATTTATTTTTTGTGCATCCAATTCACCGTCAATATAAACGTTGGCAGATAAACGCTTAATACCTCCAGGGGTAATAGTTTTTTCTGTTTCAAGTTTTGACGATTGATAATTGGTTGTGGTTTCTGTTTTATTATATTCGCTGTTTACAGTACCTGTAGATTGCGCATATCCTGGAATATTACTAGTAGTCCCCGGCGCTCCTCCGGAATTTGCTCCTTCTCCGGTATAACTTTCTTCCATAGTTTGCTGGCTCACAGGAAGCGGTTTGTTTGTTGCACCATGAGGAATATACTCTGTTAACGTTTCTTTTCTCTTATCAAAATCAAGTACAACATTTATTCCCACAACGACTTTACCTATCCCGTAAACACGCTCAAGCCTGGTTCTCACTATTGATTCAAGCTCTCTCGCCTGCAGTTTCTCAAGTTCATATTGCATTGAAGAGATTTTTCGCCCATCCGGGCTGTTAAAAAAGTCGGAATCCATCATCTCATGGTAGACAGTTCCCATAGTATCGACAAAACTAATATTTTCAGTATGTAGTTTCGGAACGCTTCTGGATAACAGGAGCATCACGGCTTTCACTTGTTCATAATTCAATTTATAACCTGGTCGAAGTTTCACTAAAACTGAAGCGCTGGAAGGCTCTTTCTGTTGAAGGAACAATTCCTGTTTGGGAAGGACTATCCTAACAACAGCGTCTTCTACAGTATCAAACCGCTTTATCATTCGGGCCAACTCGCCTTCAAGCGCCCGTTTATAGGCTATTTCCTGCTGAAAACTGCTCTGTCCCCAACCTGAAGAACTATCAATATTTTTATATCCGTCTCCGCCTCTTGGTAAATCAGCTTGCATAAGCCCAAATTTAACATCGTCAACCTGATTTTTTGGCACCGATATGACATTTCTATCCGATTCAAACCTGTACGGAATCTTATTCTCTTTAAGGTAATTTACTACTGATACCTGGTCTTCCATATCCAAGCCGGAAAAGAGAGGCGCATAAGATTGAGCGCTACCCAAAATAACAATGAGAATTAACATACCAAATACTCCACAAGAAACAAGAAGTACGGATATTTTTTGCCATCCTTTAAGAGTAGCCCATAGCATCAATAATTTTGTAATAAATTGTCTGAACTTGTCCATTTACAGATCAACCCTGAATTCTCGAAATCTGCTGATAAGCCTCCAACAGTTTGTTGCGTATTTCCATGAGCATCCTCATTGCAACTTCAGCCCGCGACGACGCAAGAACCACCTCGGAAATATCGTCCACATCTCCTGTTGCTAATCTCTGTATCAACTTATCAGATTCCATCTGTAAATCGTTTACACTCCTCATTGACTCCGATAACAAGCATTCAAAAGGCTTTATGCCATCAATGGAATAAGAATCCATAGTTTTTTTTGTATCTGGTACACTGCTTTTTAATCCATATTTGAAAAGGTCAATCCTAAAATTGTCCATATTTTTTATCTCCTTAGCGTGTCTAAAAAAGCGACATTGCCACTTTCAAAATCTTGCGATAATTTAAGAGCGTAAGATGTCTAACGCCCCATTCCACATTGCTTTTGCCGTATCCGCAACAGCAAGGTTAGCTTCATAGCCTCTGCTGGCCACAAGCATATCCGTCATTTCTCTAACGACATTCACGCTTGGAAAAGCTACATAGCCCGCATCGTTTGCATCGGGATGATCTGGCTGAAAAACAATCCTTGGGGCTGTATTATCCGTTGCGATTTCAGTGACCCTAACGCCTCCGATATCTTTGTATCCTCCGATAGCTTTGTCATACATTTCTGCAAATATCGGAACTTTGCGCTTGTACGGACCTCCATCTGAAGTACGGGTAGTATTGACATTGGCAAGGTTCGACGATATAGCGTCAAGCCAAAGCCGGTGAGCGGTTAGTGCGCTGCCTGCCACATCCATACTTTGAAAGACTTTCATACATATCACCTTCCAGA
This sequence comes from Synergistaceae bacterium, assembly GCA_009783355.1. Lineage (GTDB taxonomy): Bacteria > Synergistota > Synergistia > Synergistales > Aminobacteriaceae > WRNQ01. The sequence goes on along the minus strand of WRHH01000007.1, from coordinate 17,637 downwards.
TATTGCGGAACGCAGCCCGCTTAATTTTCTTGCAGCAAAACGGCTCATAGCTGTATATTGCATCCTGGTTTCTGAAAGAATCGACATCTCTCTTTCAGGGTCAACATTGTTTCCATCCAGACGATATATTTCATCGGTAACCCTCGTTTCCGCAGGCCGAACGGCTGCAACCGAATGTGGCAACGATGGAATATGCCTTTTATCAGTACGCGTCATCTTGAGTTTCTTTCCCGACTCTATGACGTCGCGAAGTTGATCCTCAAAGGATACGTTTCTCTTTGCATAACCTGGAGTATTTGCATTTGCAATATTGCGAGAGGTAGCTGAAAACCTCTTGGCAATACCCTGCAAATCTTTCTCAATAACTTTCCACGTAAAATCAATCATATGCATCCCTCCAGCTTATTCTCGGATGGAAGAAAAATAAACTTAAAAAAATACCAAATTGATTTCCAAAATTAAATAATATCGATATCGTATGAAATATTCCCGCATATAGCGTTAATACATAATGATATGGGTTTCTTTGTTGCTCACTCGTTCTAGTGAGGGGATACGCTCATGCATTTCAATTCAAAAGTAATACGGAAGCTCCGCTTTTGAGCCGTCTACTCTGTTGCTTTCAATCGAAATACAGTTCTGACAATCTTGAACGTATCTGCTACAGTTACATCGTTTAATTATTTCATCGTTCCGATAGTATAACATAAAATGGAAAAATTTCCCAATAGGTAAATATTTTTTATGACAATTCTCATTGCTTTATATTGCTTTATCTAATGCAATTTTTACCATATTTCTACCATTCATATAATAATGTCTAAAAATTTCATCAACAACCATTGGCTCTTATTGGCTCTTTTTCGCTCTTTGCTTCCAGAATATTGATAAATAATCAGAAAACAATAATATAATTATAAATAAGAGTAACAAAAATGGGGCGGTTCACTCGCCCGCCCCCTACAACATATTGTGCAAGTGGTGCTATATAACCACAATATTTTGCACTTAAACTTGATTTTTTATCGGCTAATTTTTCTTCCTTATTATAAACGGGACGACTGCCATTATGGCAAGGGCAAAGAATGCTGCAGCGTTGCAGCCTATATCGCAGAGTTCTTTGCTGCCTGCTACCGTCACAGTACAATCATCAGAAAAAGCTCCCTCTTCAGTCGTCACGGTTATAACTGCTGTTCCTTTACCAACTGCCGTCACAACGCCTTTGTCAGAAACAGTAGCGACGGAAGGGTCGCTTGTTGTCCATGCGACACTCGTATATGCAGCTTCCGATGGACTTACTGTCGCAGTAAGCGCAAGCGTTCCTCCGACTTTCTCTATATCAGCCTCACTTAAGTCGAGCTTTACTCCGGTCACGCCATAGTACGGCTCTGCATCGTACACGTACAGCTTTACCATTGTGCCGGCATCGGGGCTGTCGGCCTCCAAAGCTACGAATCCGCCGGTAGCCGCCTGCCTCTGGCTAAGCCATTGATTGCCTCCTCCGCCGTCTCCAGTCGGCGTAACGCCGGTTTCCACTTCTTTCAGCACGTAATACTTGCCTTTGTTTTCGCTGTACATGAACATCTTCGTCTCGCCGGTGACAGGGTCTATGCCCGTGTTGAACCATACCGCCCGATGCAGTTCTCTGTCCGCGATTTGCGGGCCCTCCGAGCCGTTCCGTTGCCGTGATATCAGCGAATACTGATTATTAATTATTGTTGCGGTTGCTCCGGTTCCCCCTCCATTTCCTCTGTATACGATCATTGGGTATACATTTGTACCGTGTATGAAGCATTGAATCGTGTGTCCCATCTGAGTTGCGTACGGTCCCGAGCCCGGGCTTTGCATCTCCTGAAAGAAGAATTTCAGGTTATCCTGCGCAAGTCCGCTCACATCCAGCCCATCCGTATCATTCGAATTCTTCAAGGGAGGAATAAGGATGTCGCCGCTTATGGTGACAGGAGAGCGCGAAAGCGATTCCGGCGAAACGCTAGCCACATACGGCTTTGTTCTGTTGGTCAGGACATACGCCTTGTCCTGGGAAGCCGACTCCGTTGACACTATCATATAGGTTCTGCCTGTTTCGATTCTCTTGGCAATCCTCCAAAACTTCTCCTTCGTCAGGATAGGGTTATCGTCCTTCCTGACTACAAACGTAGCGCGTTCGCCCTTAGGCACAACAGAATACTCGGCGCCATTGAACGCTTTAAGCGTCCCGTCGTTGCCATAGTACGTCTTGCAGTGTTTGAACCTGGTCACGCCATCGCCGAAGCGGACGTCAACATAGGAAAGGGACGAATCTATAGCGCTCGTGTCCTTGTATCGCGATACAGCCATTTGTCCCAAAGACAGCTTATACGTCGCGGTATTTTTCGAATTTGACGATTTATGCGCATACACCGTCACATGGCACGGGTTCCCTGCGCTCACCGCGCCGTCCGCCGGGTCGAGCTTGATGCTGTCGAGGGTAAATCCGTCCGGCAGTCTGACGTTCGCGCTATTGAAATTTATTGTCTTTGTTCCAGCCGGTACGTTGATATCCAGCTCCGCGAAATTTGTCCCTCCCCAGGTCCTTGCTTTGTAGTCTTTTCCGCCGTAGGTGAATGTCGCATAGCCGCCCGGCGCCATGTCCAGCTCCTCAAGGTACCCTTCCGGATCCACCACCGCCCAATACCCTTCCTTGGGATCACTGTCACCAGGGTTAATACTGCCATTAGCCGCCTGGAATCCTCTCCACAAATACCCATAGGCGTGATACGTCCATAGACCATCGGTCACGCCCCACCATGTGACACGGTGTATGCCTCCTTTGTACTTGTCGTGGTGTTTGCCGCCGGGGCCTTTAGCGTACTCCTTGAGCAGCATAAACAGCTTCGCGTAGTAAATCCCCTGATCATTAAAGATCTCTTCCATTTCTTCTGTCCTGGGAAGTATCATACCTGTGTTCGTCGCGCTTGTGTATTTGTCCAAGGCAATGGAAGGCATTGCGTCCAGCTCAGTTAAATCGACGTCCACGCCGATGTCGAGATACAACTTGACTGTCCTCTCAAAGGCGTCCAAATTGAGTCTCGTGTCGAAGTGTCCCTGTGTTCCTATTACCTCGACCAGTTTTCTGGGGTCCTCGGGGTGATCGGAAGCGTATCTTTCATTGAACTCTTTGACCATCCAGGTAATAGCGGTTGCCTTCGCCTCGTTCTCAGAATCGTTGAAGTCGTTGTAGTTCAGTATTGACGGCATACTTTGGCGCGCGAACAGGAAAGAGTCATACATATAATCCCAGCTTTTCCCGCCTTTGGAGTAAGCGTGCGCCCATCTGGCCGGCCGCTCCTCCGGGTTATAGCCGGTTCGGAGGGCGCTTCTCCAGTCGGCAGGGTTTTCGGGGTTATCCTTCACTGCCTCGTTTACGACATCCCAGGCGTAGAGTTGGAGCTCACCCGTGTAATGCCCGGCTACCGTTTTGATGTAAGTTTCCAAATTCGCCTTTGCCGTTGGGTAATCCCATGCGGTTCCGGGCCCACCGCCAGCAGGACCGGCCGGCCACATACTCGAATTGTTGTGCCAAAGTAGCGTATGCGCTGTTATCAGAAATCCGCGGCCGTGGGCTTCTCTGACGTTCCTGTCATTGTTGGTAAAAGTCGGATTGCCGGTTATGCCTGCTCCCCATATTGGGTTTGGCTTAAAGTTGCCATTGGGCGTTAAGACGTTGAAGTGCTTCATGACCAAAGCATTATCCGAATTTTCACCCGGCTGTATAGTGTTGGCAAAATTTGCCCGGTCAAGGGCGTTAGTGCCTATAAGGAAATAGTCCTTGTAGACGTCTTTTAGCGCCGGTCGTAAATCAGGGCTTGTAGGTCGTTCGCCTGCCGAAACGCAGGCCGCAAACGCTAAAACCATTAGTAAAGCTGTTAAAACAAAAACAATTGTTGATTTCTTTTGCAATGTACTCACCTTTTCAATTTAAGATTTAAATATGGACTTACTATGCCTCTTTTATATTCGAGTTGAGGTTCTCTGTTTAATAGAATATTCAATATTATAACACAATAAACCATTTGTTTAAATGGGATTACAAAAAAAGCAGGCGGCATAACGCCGCCCGCCAAATTTTTATACGTTTAATTTTTTGTCCTGTATTTGTAATTTGTAATTTGAAATTACGCCGCCCGTAATACTCGAAAGCCTTCCGATTTTTCTTTTATCTTTTTGTCTTTGTTTTTAATTGTACATTGTGCATTGATCATTGTGCATTGTATTCTAAACGCTTTCCTCCACATAATCGTCAGGTAAGCCCAATTCTTCAACAAAAAGCGGGCTCAGCACCCTTATATATGTGCCTTTCATTCCTAAACTCCGGCTTTTTATAAGGCCGGCGCTCTCTAATTTTCTGAGCGCGCTGACTATAACGCTGCGGGTAACTTTCGCCTTATCTGCTATTTTGCTTGCAATAACTACTCCGTCATCACCTTTTAGCCTTGCTATTATATGCTTCATAGCCTCGGATTCTGAATATGAAAGCGCTCTCATTGCCATTTGAACGGAAACTCTGTGGCGTGACTTTTCTTCAATTCCGCGGCTCCTGTCGTGAAGAATTTCTATTCCTACCAGGGTAGCCAGATATTCTGCTAAAAGAATATCCTTCGTAATGAAAGATTCCTCTACACGAACAAGCATTATTGTGCCAAGGCGTTCAAGGCCCGCGCCGTGGATAGGAACGTATAATAAATGCTTATCCAGCTCAACAGAGTCCTCATCGTCAAAAAGACGCGCGTCTTCATCACATATTGCCGATTCCTTCAAATTTTCGAGCTTTTCAATGATTTCAGCAGGCATTACTCCCATTTTCAAAAACTCTTCCAAGCGCTTGGATGAATAACCGGAAACCCATGAATGGCCTAAAATTCGCGCATCTGAACTGAATATATAAACGTTCGAATTAGAAAAATCACATAGTAATTTAGCTAATTTATTATAGTCCAACGAATGTCCTTCACCTCTTCCTTGGACTATCCTTCCAAATTGGCGCATATTTTCTAAAATTCCAGTTAAAACAGGGTCATGCTCCATTGTCATATCAAACATTATGATTTCCTCCATTTTAATTTATGTTTAGCATTATATTGGAAATTTTAATTAAGCAGCAAGTTAAAATTTTACAACAGGTAACGCCTTAAATCTCTGTTCTCTATAAATTGATTAAGCTTCTCACTTACAAAGTATTCGTTTATTTCAACTCTTTTTTCATTGGATTCCGGTATTGAAAAGCTTATTTCCTCAAGAAGGAGTTCCATCATAGTGTGTAATCGACGCGCACCAATATTTTCCATCTCTGCATTCATTTTTTCGGCTAAAAATGCGAGTTCTTTAACAGCCTCATCGGAAAAAACGAGCTCGCAGCCCTCAGCGCCTATTAGTGCAGAATATTGCTTAATTAAGCTGTTTTCTGGCTCCTTAAGTATGCGCACTAAATCATCACACGTTAACGCATCAAGTTCAACTCTTATAGGGAATCTCCCTTGTAGCTCCGGGATTAAATCCGAAGGTTTGACAATCGAAAAAGCTCCTGCCGCTATGAAAAGTATGTGATCTGTTTTCACATTTCCATATTTAGTTTGAATTGTCGCGCCTTCAACGACAGGCAATAAATCTCTTTGAACGCCTTCCCTGCTTACATCTGCGCCTGATGATCCATTACCAGCCACAATTTTGTCTATTTCGTCTATAAAAACGATTCCTTCTTCTTGTGCTTTTTCCAGGGCTTCAGCAGTTATTGACTCCATATCAATGAGTTTTTCAGCTTCCTCAGATTGTAAAACTCTTCTTGTTTCTGATATCTTCATACGCCTTGTACGGGTTCGCTTAGGAAACATACCTTCCAGGGCTTCAGTTATGTTTATACCGACAATATCCATTCCAACCCCGCTCATTGATAAACCCCTCATTGAGCTTTCTGAAACATCAATTTCAACCTCTCTGTCTTCAAGCTTACCTTCCCGTAGCATTATCAGAAGTTTTTCCCGGGTTGCAGCATCACTTCGCAACTCATTACCTTTATCCTCATATTTTTCATATTCATCGTTGTCCGAATAAGTTTTTGTCAGTTCTTGATAAATTTGACGTTTTTCATGTTTTGGCAACAAGGCGTCGATTAATCTACTCTCAACACGCTCTGCAGCCGCGCTCTGAACTTCTTCGATACGCCGCTGTTTCACCATTGAAACAGATATCTCAACAAGGTCTCGCACTATTGACTCAACATCTCTTCCAACATAGCCCACTTCTGTAAATTTCGTCGCTTCCACTTTTACAAAAGGAGCATGAACTAAAGTAGCAAGGCGGCGCGCTATCTCTGTTTTTCCGACGCCGGTTGGTCCAACCATTAGTATATTTTTAGGGCTTATCTCTTTTGCTATCTCAGCTTCCAATTTACGGCGCCTTATTCTATTTCTCAATGCAACCGCAACTGCGCGCTTTGCTTTATTCTGCCCAATTATGTAACGGTCGAGATACTCAACCGTTTTCCTTGGCGTAAGTTCATTCATTCACCTATAACCTCCACAGTTACTACATTATCCGTATAAATACAAATCTCGGACGCAATCTCAATTGAACGTTTTGCTATAACTGAAGCAGTCCAATCAGATGATTCACAAAGAGCGCGAGCTGCAGCGAGAGCATACCCAGAGCCGGAGCCTATTGAAGCAGCATTTCCTTCAGGTTCCAAAACATCACCTGCTCCGCTCAAAAGCAAAATATTCTTTGTATTCGCGACCAACATCATAGCTTCAAGCCTTCTCAGCGCTCGATCCAAGCGCCATTCCTTAACAAGTTCAACTGCTGAACGCATAAGATCTCCATGATACTGTTCAAGTTTAGCCTCAAATCTTTCAAGAAGAGTCATAGCATCAGCAGTTCCCCCCGCAAATCCGGCTAAAATACTATCTTTATATAGACGTCTTACTTTTTTAGCCCCAGCTTTAATAATCTGGCTCCCGAAAGTTACTTGTCCGTCACCCGCCATTGCAACGCACGTTCCGCGTCTTACACATACAACCGTTGTCCCTTGAAGCATTTATCATTATCACCTACTTCTAAACATGTCATATTTTATGTAAATAATCAGATTTTGAATAAACTAAATAATTATTTTATCATAAACCCTTTCATATTCTACATAAATTTACTAAATTATTAATTTAAGTAACAAATAAAACAAAAATATGAATAATAAATTGATTATATTAAATATCGGAGAATATAGCTTTCTTCTGAACATTTTTATAAAATAAATCTTACGGTTTTTCTAAATCATTCTAAAACCGGTTTACTAAATTAACAGTACATCATATAATGTAATGTAAATTAATCTTTTTAGGAGGGTGATTTGATTGAAGAAGTTTTGTTTCGCGGTTATGGTTTTGCTTCTGCTCACCGGAGCAGCATTCGCAGCTGATACAATCAAGGTAGGCGTATACCTGCCGCTTACAGGGCAGAATGCATTCGGCGGACAGCTTGAGCTTGAGGGCGTGCAACTTGCCAACCAGGAATATCCGGAAGTGCTTGGACAGAAAGTGGAACTTGTCGTAGTTGATAACAAGTCGGACAAAGTCGAATCAGCAAACGCAGTGCAGCGTTTGATTGATAATGACAAAGTTGTAGCTATCATCGGAACTTACGGTTCATCCCTTGCTATGGCAGGCGGAGAGGTTGCTGAGGCAGCCGGCATACCATGTATGGGAACGTCTTGCACCAACCCCCTTGTAACAGAGGGTAAGAAATATTATTTCCGCGCTTGCTTCATTGACCCATTCCAGGGCGCTGCTGCTGCGACATACGCCATTAAGGACCTTGGGTTCAAGAAAGCCGCTGTCCTTATTGATGTAGGAAACGACTATAGCGTAGGACTTGCCGGTTTCTTCGAAAAATCATTCACGAGACTCGGCGGAACAATCGTATCCAAGTTGAATTATATGTCCGGAGACAATGACTTCACCGCTCAGCTTACCGAAATTATCAGCAAACAACCTGATTTCGTCTTCTTCCCCGCTTACTTTGCCGAGGGAGCAATAGTTCTTAAGCAGGCGCGCGAGCTTGGCGCCACCTTCAATTTCATCGGCGGCGACGCTATGGACAATCCGGAAATAGTCACGCTTGGCGGCGACGCTGTTGAAGGATTTATGCACACAACATTTGCTTACGATCCAAGTATGCCTGACATGCCGGAAATTGCAAAACACTTCACCGATGCTTGGACAAAGTTTAAGCCCGACAAAGAGCCAAACGTAAACGCAGCTCTTGGTTATGACAGCTACCTTCTTATCATTGACGCCATTAAACGCGCCGGTAAAGCCGAACCGCAGGCAATTCGCGATGCTCTTGAAGCGACAAAAGATGTACCCTGCGTAACCGGTATTACGAGCATGAACGAAACTCACGACGCCGAGAAGGAAGTCGGAATAGTTAAGATTCAGGGCGGAAAGAAAATATTCGCCGGACTTATTGCTCCTCAATAAGAAGTATTATATTTAATAATGAAAACCGCGTCTTTATGGCGCGGTTTTTTGTTTAAAAGGCAAGAATTTGTATATTACTGATAGGAGTAAATTTTATGAAGACACTAGGAATCATTCCGGCGCGATACGCTTCTTCGCGGCTTCCGGGGAAAGTAATAGCGGACATATGTGGGAAACCGTTGATCCAGTGGGTATATGAACGGTCAAGCAGAGCGTCCCTTTTGAGTGAACTTGTTGTTGCTGTTGACGACGAAAGAGTTTATGACACTGTCAAAAGTTTTGGAGGAAATGTCGCAATGACCAGCGCTAATCATCCGAATGGAACAAGCCGCGCTGCGGAGGCTTCAAAAAGCATTGAGGCGGACATAGTGGTGAACATACAAGGAGACGAACCATTAATTTCAGATATAATGATTAATGAAGTGATAAAGCTGTTATTGGATAACCCGGAAGACGTAGCGGCAACTTTAGTGCGCCCTGTGGCGCCCGAAGATTTCCATAACCCCGGGGTAGTTAAAACAGTTTTTGATAATGACTCTTACGCTCTATATTTCAGCAGATCGTTAATACCGTATCCGCACACGGACTACAACACGACAGTATATGAACACATAGGCATATTTGCTTATACAAAAGAATTTCTACTAACTTACGCTGCACTGCCGGAGACGCCGCTTGCAAAAGCAGAATCCCTAGAGCAACTGAAAGTCTTGGAACACGGATACAAAATGCGAGTAGCAGTAACAGAATGCAAAGAGCCCGGATTCTGCGTAGACACGCCGGAGGATCTGGAAAGGATGAGGGAGTATTACCTAAAAAACAGTGGCGAGTTGCGAGCGGCGAGTGGCTAGTGAAAAGACTTCGAGTTGCCCAATGTAGCTTTGATAAGGGCGGCTTGCAGCCGCCAGTTTTTTCAACGCTAGTTCGTCCACACGAAACGTGTAAAAGATGAAACATGAAATGGAATAATTCTGCAAAGCATTATTAAGCAATAAATTCACAGCTTAATCGACTTAAAAAATATCTAAAATGCAGAACTATTGTACGCCATATTTCTCATTATTCTAATAATCACCCGACTTTATTAGTAATTAGAATCTTGAATAATTTATTTCGAAGTTCATTTTTGAAATTATTTAATATTATAACAAATATTCTCTAATTCCTGTAAAAATCCTACTCATCGCAGAGCCTCTAAACCCTGAATCCTGTACTATTTCAATTATTTTCTGGGGTAGCTCTTTTTCGTGTATCGGGAGATCGTTCTTTATCGATATTCCTTTTATTTGTCCGCACTCCCTTATTTTTTCCGTAAGTTGAAGCGGGTCATCTACTCCTGAGAGCGAAAATTCAACGAATATCGGGAGGCTATCAAACCTTAAGCACAAATCTTCTAATTTGCCTGCATGTCCCTGAACCAAGAGTTCAATTTTAGAATGGTACTTGTTAAGCATGAAATTTGCTGAATTATCACAGAAAGTAAGCACTTTCTTGAATTCTTCCATGGAAGCAGCCAGCAGGGCAGAAAAACCTAAATCATCCTTCGTATCAAGCGCTACGAATCCCCATTCGGAATTCGCCTGAATTGTTTTTGGGATTATCGCGTCAGCATACGGCATCTTTTCCGATAGTATTTCAATATCAGAATGAGAGTTGAGCTTAAAAACAATATCGCGCCATTTAAGATGTATATCCTCGCTGTCCTGCCTGATTTCAATCACAGCTCCACTGTCTATGCATACTGGAAGCTTTGCGGAAGCAAACACCCATGCAAAATGTCGCTTGAGTTCAAGAGGCATTTCACGCCCGTTTCCTCCGTGCCCGACCGTCCATATCTTTGATTCGCCGTTGTTTTGTAAACTCATCGTGTAGTAATCCCCCGTTTCGCCAGTAACGTAAAACCCGGCTTTTTTATAAATACTTTGCGCTTTTAAATTCTTTTTATGAACCTTCGTATTCAGTTCCTTTAACTTTTCTTCGACAAAAGCCCATTCTATTAAATATATTAACATCTTCTTCCCAAACCCGAGCCCTAGTAACTTTTCCTCTCCTATATAAACGCCCCAGTCCGAAGAAGAATTTTCACGGTCAACGTTCATCAATCTCACCATTCCAAAAGGAAGTCCGTCCAGAACAGCAATTCTGATTTTATCCTTCGACCCTGAAGATAATATTCTTCTTAGCCACTCTGAATGTTCTGCGGGAGAAATTTCTGCCTGAGACACCATTTCAGACCTGACATGCGGCTTGTTTCGCCATACTCTAAGTAATTCACGCCATTCGAGAGGCGCATCGCAAAGATCAACATAAACTACATCATGCTCTGCTCTGCTCATTTATACCATTTCCCACGTTATCCATTCTTCCGCTTCTATTCTTCTTTTGGCCTTTCTGCCAATAACCAAATCAATGAATTTCGGTTTTATTCCGTATCCGGGACGTTTAGAACAAAGCATATGCTCAGTAATAATTTCACCCTCGGAGATATCCATAGCAGCATGGAGGCTTCTTCTCGCTTTTGCGTAAAATTCCAATTCTTTTTTATTGGGGCCTCTTTTTATTCCGTCTCCCATTGCCGACTCCACATCCCTTATGTTCTTTACAAGTTCGGCAAGTTCATCGGGTTCAATAGCAAAAGGGTGGTCGGGGCCTTCAAGATTGCGGTTAAGAGTAACATGCTTTTCTATGACGCGCGCTCCAATGGCTGCCGCTGCAAGAGAGATACTTATCCCCTGCGTATGGTCGGAGAGTCCGGTCTGTACTCCAAAAGCGCGCCGCATTGTCTCCATTGCCCGCAAGTTCATTATATCTGGAGTAGACGGATACATGGAAGCGCATTGCAAAAGCACGATGTCATCGTTTCCGGCTTCCCCGCATGTCAATACCGCATCTTCAATTTCTTCCATATTGCAGAGCCCGGTTGAGATTATTACGGGCTTATTTTTAGACGCTACATGCTTAACAAGCTGTAAATCAACTATTTCAAACGACGCTATTTTAAACATGCAACTGAACTTGTCCAATTCGTCGGCAGCTTCCTTGTCAAAGGGGGTAGCAAAAAAAATGACGTCCTTTGACTTGCAGTAATCCGCCAGTTCTGGCAGCCAGTCGCGCGGGGTTTCAATCTCCTTTATCAATGAGAATAAATCCTTTTTATATCCTGAATGAAGCGGCGTCTTTCTGGAATACAAGTTTTCCGCGCTATAAATTTGAAATTTAACTGCGTCAGCTTTCGCCTCAACGGATGCATCAATAAGTTCTTTAGCCATAGACAGTGAGCGGTTATGGTTGGCGCCTATTTCGGAAATAATGAAACAGGGGCTTTTGTCTCCTATTGTGACATTATCGTTGATTTTTATGTCTTTCATATTATAAAGTTTTCCTCCTGCATTGTTCTCATGCAACCTGTTTACGACCTGAATTTCAGCAGTTCAAAGCAACTAGCGCGATCCCGCCCATGGGTGCGTCCCATGCGATTATATATCCGGCAACTCAAAGCATCTAGCACGATCCCGCCGCATGGGTGCGTCCCATGCGATTATATATCTGGCAGTTCATAGCATCTAGCGCGGGCGGCTACAAGCCGCCCCTACCCGTTAAACCTTCTACGTTTTCCAAACATCCATGATCCCTATGTCTTTTGTCTTTTGTCTTTTGTCTTTTGTCTTTTGTCTTTTGTCTTTTGTCTTTTGTCTTTTGTCTTTTGTCTTTTGTCTTTTGTCTTTGCCTTTTCTAATCCCTAATCCCTAATCCCTAATCCCTGTTTTAAATATCTTTTCAGCTTCAATCCAGTCTTCTTCCGTGTCGATGTCGACAACTGCGCTGCGGGGGATAACCAGCGGGGCAACATCGAAATCCGCTAGGGATCTTTTGGTTTCATCTATAAGAGCTTTCGTATTAAACCAATAAAACAGTCCCACATCGTGATAAATAGCTTGCAGGTCTTGAGTACGCGAATTGAAATCATTTAGGTTGACGAAACGGCATCTGTCATTCGAGATATAAAATCCACGCTGCGGGGGATGTTCAAATTGAACTGCGCACATCACAGCTTCAGCCGATCTTTCGTAATCTGATTCAGAGCAAAGCAACCGCTTTCCCTCAATCAATAACTCCGGAGTTACGAAAACTGAGGTCCCGTATAGACAACAACAAGTCTCATATTCCTGCCCGACGTTCCGAATTGCGTGTCGTAATACCGGAAGCGTACCTGTGTGATCGTCCGACAGCTCCTGCGGCCTTATAAAAGGCCGCTTTGCTCCGAACTCGCAAGCTACCTTTGCAATTTCGGCGTCCTCGGTCGAAATCACTACCTGATCAAAAAGCCCCGAATTTAGAGAAGCTTCCACAACCCAAGCGACGGCGGGTTTCCCGGATAATAGTTTTATATTTTTCCTTGGAATACGCTTGCTTCCCCCGCGCGCGGTTATTATCGCAATGCTTTTATTTTGAAGCATTTATCATCTTTCTTATTTCATCTATTGTGAGAAACCATTGATTGGCGCCTGAATTATACTCAAATCCTTCGGCTACAGGTCTTCCTTTTGTTCCCGTTGGATCAATATGGTAGTCGATTATATTTGCAAAAGATATGGCGGGACATATCACATAATGATTTTCAAATTCAAGCGTTAAGTGAGAATCGTCTGCGGGGCACATGACCTCGTGTAACTTTTCTCCCGGTCGTATGCCTATTATCGAATGTTCCGCGCCGGGGGCAAACGCTTCAGCGATGTCGACTATACGCGACGATGGAATTTTAGGAATAAATATCTCTCCGCCTTTCATGAGAACAAGTGATTTAAAAACAAAAGCAACTCCCTGCTGAAGAGTTATCCAAAAACGAGTCATTCTGACATCAGTAATGGGGAGGGGCTTCCCCTCGGCGGCAAGTTTTTTGTAAAGAGGAATAACGGAGCCCCGCGAGCCCACGACATTGCCGTAACGCACGACTGCAAAACGAGTTTTACTTTTGCCGGAAATATTATTAGCGGATACAAATAGTTTATCCGAACAGAGTTTTGTCGCTCCGTATAGATTTATTGGATTTGCTGCTTTATCAGTCGAAAGGGCAATGACTTTTTCAACTTCGTTTGCTATGGACGCTTCAATAACGTTCTGCGCGCCAAGTACGTTTGTTTTTATACATTCCATTGGATTGTATTCAGCAGCCGGAACCTGCTTCAGCGCGGCAGCGTGAACTACAATATCAACTCCGCGCATGGCCATTGTGAGCCGGGATAAATCTCTTACATCCCCTATAAAATATCTCATACATCCATGATTATATAATTGCTGCATCTCGAATTGCTTGAGTTCGTCGCGGGAGTATACAACTAACCTGCTGGGGCTATAGCAATTGAGCACCATGTTGACAAATTCTTTTCCAAAAGAACCGGTTCCGCCTGTTACTAATATACTTTTTCCATCAAACATTGCTATCTTCTCTAATATAATTAATTTTTATTCAGCATCCTTTATTATCTCTTTAATAAAAATTCCAACACTTTCACAACAATTATAATATATTTATAACTGTCGCTACCAAAATTCTTATAATTAGATTTTTTTCACGTTTATCCCCTAAGCAATTGAAGAACAGCTTGAGGAAGCTGATTAGCCTGAGCTAACATGGAAGTGCCGGACTGAGACAGTATTTGCAGTTTTGTGAAATTCATCATTTCTTTTGCCATATCAAGGTCTCGTATTCTGCTTTCGGCGGCCGCTAAATTCTCAGAGGTCGTCGTGAGGCTTTGCACCGTATGTTCCAACCTATTCTGAAACGCTCCAAGACGGGATCTTTGTGCTGAAACCAAGGACATCGCATTATCCAATATGCTGAGAGCTCTGGTCGCGGAGCTGCGATCTGTAACGACAATTTTATGAAGTCCAAGAGAATTCATCCCCATGTTTCCCATGTCTATTGCCATATCTTCACCCTGATTTGCGCCAATCTGGAATATTGTACTGTTATCAACAAGGTGAAGCACCGAGATATAATCCGCAGCCTTCTTATTCAAGTTAAACTTTTTATTTCTATCATCCCAAGTTACTTCAATATTTGCCATCGGATCAATTTCTACGTCGACATTCGGATGCACGATGCCCACAAGCATATTTCCCGTGATTGAGACATTGCTTGCTATCGTAGCTCCCGTATGCGCATCCAGGACTGAAACGCTGAACTGGTTTTCCTTTGCAGGAGTTATCACATTCAGGGATAAAGCTTTTATCAATTCTTCATTACCTGCAAAAGACAGTTTTCCGCCATCGCCTGCTATCATTGAACGAATTACAAATGTCCCCGCAACTGATTGGGACGTGTTCTCCACTATTTCTTTTTCAGTAACATACGTTACAAATCGGGTAGCGTCGTCTACTGCGTATTTTACCTGCTCCAGTCCATTGGCAATCGCGTCATTCAGCTTATGCTGCAAAGTTCCTAAAGTATCTGTTGAATAAATTGTAACCGTAGTGCTTTTCCCATTTCCCTGACTTATGGTCAAAGTCTGCGGCTCGCTGAGCATAAAACTTCCGTTTGCATCCCAGAACTTATCTAAATCATAAAGCTGGGTGTCACTTGAGCCGACTTGCCCGATATAAGTAGCAACGAATGTTGCAATAGTTGCGGTTGCGGAAGCCGGTTTATAATCATCTTTGAATGACAGGGAAATATCATTTTCATAAATAACTCCATTGGCAGTATTTAAGTAAAATGAACGGAAATGAACCTCTTTTCCATGAATACCGGACCCAACCGTAAACTGCAATGTCGGCAGCGTATCATTCCATCTTCCTCCCCAAGCGGCATTTTGCGTTCCAGATATCGAGAACATTGAGGCTGCTGTGCTTTGGCTTTGTTTCATTATCCCGACGGTAAGCTTGTCTCCCACGCTGTACCCGCAAGCAGTAATCGCTCCATCAATAAGATTAATTAAGTTATCGTTGCTTATCCCAAAAGCTGTCCATTTTGCTCCCCCGCCCTCTTTTACCTGGATGCTGTCCAGAACAAAAGTACGGGCAACTCCATCAGAGTCAAGCGTTTGAGCAACAACCTTAAAATTAACGGTCTTGGAGATTTCATCAACATTTGTTACTTCAAACAAGATTTGCGCGCTTCCTGAGAACACTCCGGCATCTGCTGAAAAAGAGATCCCATATGGAGCAGCGGCGTTTCCGCCTGAAATTACGCCGAATGTTTGAATCACTTGCGCATTATTGACATTAGCTGTGAGAGATTTTGAATAAATCGTATAGTTTCCTGCCGGAAGATTATCTATCATAATCCCTTTCAAAGCTTTTTCATCTAAAGAGAGATTGGATATTACATTTTTATGTTTTATCTTAAAGATATCGCTTTTCTTAACTTCTCCTGCTCCTGGAATTGCTTTGACGACTATTTTATAGTTTCCGTCCGCAGAATTTTTTTGGTTAAACTGATCGGTCTGTCGTAAAGCTCCTCTTATATATGCTTTAGTCTCCAAAGTATCTGAAGACCATAAGGCAGCTCCTGATCCGTCCAATAGTTTTCGTTTATTGAACTGAGTGGTGTTAGCTATTCGATCAACCTCCTCTCGGAGCTGATTTATCTCTATCTGTATATAAGCCCTGTCCTGCTGCGTTAATGTATCATTTGCCGCTTGGACAGCCAGCTCCCTCATCCTTTGGATTATCGACTGAGTTTCCGCCAGTCCGCCCTCTGCCGTCTGCACCATTGAAATACCGTCCTGCGCATTTCTGGCCGCCATATCGAGCCCTCTTATTTGCCCGCGCATTTTCTCCGATATAGCCAACCCTGCAGCGTCATCCGCAGCACTGTTTATACGTAGGCCGGATGAAAGCTTGCCTATTGATTTTGCAAGTTCATTATTTGTCACAGCAAGATTATTGTAGGCATTCAGAGCCGGAATATTATGATAGATACGCATGGAGTTTCCCTCCTGAAATTATAATGTAGATTATTCGACTTCCAGCCGAACACATTACTCTGCATTCTTATCGGGAAAAACGTTTTGAGACTTAAGGGATAGTGTGCAAATATTTACACTTTGGCTGAAGTGGAATCAATAAAAATACTCATTGCTTCTCGCACACACGACACAGCGTATGCAGCAACATTTTCACTAACGCTTCCAAGCGCTTCGGCAACTGCTTTTGCGTATTCCAAAGAGTGCGGTTCATCTTTTTTTTCAGCATATGCACGGCATAATTTGGCTAAACAGTAAATCCGCCCCATAGGCTCCTGTTCTCTATCATATAGCCCAAGCGCAACTGAGTATTTTGAAATAGCCGCATCTATCTCTCCTATTCGGCTTTCCAAATCGCCCATCGATTTAAGCACGTTCGCCAAACCCAGGTTATCACGCTCGTCCCGGTAGTACTGCTCCGCTTGCTCGTAGTGGCTTTGCGCCTCGCCTATCTCTCCTATTCGGCGTTCCAAATCGCCCATCAATAGAAGCACGTTCGCCAAACCCAGGTTATCACGCAAGTCTCGGTAGTACTGCTCCGCTTGCTCGTAGTGGCTTTGCGCCGCATCTATCTCTCCTATTCGGCTTTCCAAATCGCCCATTGATTGAAGCACGTTCGCCAAACCCAGGTTATGACGCTCGTCCCGGTAGTACTGCTCCGCTTGCTCGTAGTGGCTTTGCGCCTCGCCTATCTCTCCTATTTGGCTTTCCAAATCGCCCATCGATTTAAGCACGTTCGCCAAACCCAGGTTATCACGCTCGTCCCGGTAGTACTGCTCCGCTTGCTCGTAGCGGCTTTGCGCCGCATCTATCTCTCCTATTCGGCGTTCCAAATCGCCCATCAATAGAAGCACGTTCGCCAAACCCAGGTTAGAACGCTCGTCTCGGTAGTACTGCTCCGCTTGCTCGTAGTGGCTTTGCGCCGCATCTATCTCTCCTATTCGGCTTTCCAAATCGCCCATCGATTTAAGCACGTTCGCCAAACCCAGGTTATCACGCAAGTCCCGGTAGTACTGCTCCGCTTGCTCGTAGTGGCTTTGCGCCGCATCTATCTCTCCTATTCGGCGTTCCAAATTGCCCATAGATTGAAGCACGTTCGCCAAACCCAGGTTATCACGCTCGTCCCGGTAGTACTGCTCCGCTTGCTCGTAGTGACTTTT
>WRHH01000006.1 GCA_009783355.1 Synergistaceae bacterium | reverse complement strand
CTTTCTACAGCCCTGCTAATATGGCAGCTTTAAGAGAATCAATCGAACAGCACAAACGAGGGGAAGTCATTACTTTCAATAGCGTTGAAGAATTGGAAGCTGCGGCCCTTAAGGCCATTGAGGAGAGAAAAAAGGGAAAAGAAAATCATGCGCGTTAGCTTCACTCCCAAAGCTTTTACGATAGAAAAATCGCCAACAAAACGAACCTGATAGGTTATAATATTTTAGCATTAGGTTATAATAAATCGAATCTGAATTGACAGGAGGTCTTTTTTATGGCTCTAACGACATTTAGCGTTCGGATGGATTCCGAAGTGAAAAAACAATTTGATGATTTTTGTACTCGGGTTGGAATGAATACTACCACTGCATTTAATATGTTCGCCCGCGCTGTTTTACGTGAAAAGCGCCTGCCTTTTGACGTTACAACGGAATCCGATCCGTTCTACAGTATGAGTAATCTTGACCACCTTCGCCGCGGCGTTATCGCTCTCAATAACGGAAAAGGAGTTGAACACAACATCATTGAGGCGCCGGAATGAAAATAATATGGTTTGAAGAGGCTTGGGAAGACTATATTCATTGGCAGACACAGGACAAAAAAACTATTAAACGCATCAACCAACTTCTTCAAGACGCCACACGAAACTGCTACACAGGCATCGGAAAACCAGAGCCACTGAAGGGAGAGTTCAGTGGTTTTTGGAGTAGACGCATTGACGAAGTCAACCGTTTAGTGTACCGGATTGAAGATAACATTCTTGAAGTCTTATCTTGCAAAGGTCATTATGATGATTGATATAACAAAAATATGTTTTACCATGAAATTAAATGAAAATACCTCTGGATTGCCACGCTACGCTCGCAAAGACGTGTAAATTAAGCCACTTTTGTATTTTTTGCTTAACTTAATGACATTGCACTTCACACTTCACACTGTTCTAAACTCCAAAAATCTCCGAAATATCCGCGTCCTTAATGACCCGTTTTGTTGTTTTTCCGGCGTTTTTCATCAGGCTGTTCAGTTTCTCGTCGATGGACGCCTTGATGAAGGCTTTCACGTCCACGCCGCGAAGTTTGAAAAACAGCAGCGGGTCTTGATCCAGTCTCGCGCCGACGCCGTATAGCACGGCCGCCACATGCTTGCACATGTCCGCCCAATCCGGGCAGGAGCAGCTCTTGTGGATTTCCTCGGGCGCGGGGAAAAGCCCTCTTTTTTGCGTCAGGAACAACTCGCCGAATTCCTTGGGGAATTTGCCGTCTATCAGGTCGGACACGCTTTCTATCCGCCGTCCGATTGTCTTTATGATGTCATTTTTGCGTTGTTCGCTCAATAAATCTATTTCTATCCCAATTGTGTACAGCTTTGTCCCCATTACCTTGCCTGTTACAAGCCCTTCAAATATTTTCAGATCAATAACGAAGCCATTCTTGACATACGCGCTCCCCCGCCCGATACGGTTGCTAAAGTCGGCGTACGACTCCAGATTCACGCACCAAGCGTTGCCCCACCACGTTTTGGCGATTTTACGCCCCTCAATGACCACGGGAGACAAACTCTTGTCCTTTTTCCGCAGCTTCTCAATCTGTTTGGCTGCTTTCTCTTTCTTTCTCGATACAGGCACATATTCGCGAAAATCATACCAGCCCATACTCTCGTCACGCCCCTAATCTGAACAGATCGAACAGTTCCTTGTTGCTCATCTCGGTAACCCAGTTTTCGCCGCTCGTGGCAGCAATCACTTCGCCCGCCAGCTTCTGTTTGCTTTCAATTAAAATATCGATTTTTTCCTCGATAGTCCCAGCGGTCACAAATTTATGGACGCAGACATTCTTTTGCTGACCGATACGGAATGCGCGGTCGGTCGCCTGATTTTCAACAGCAGGGTTCCACCAGCGGTCGAAATGGATGACATGATTGGCGCCCGTCAGGTTCAGCCCAACGCCGCCCGCCTTGAGCGACAGCACCATGAACGGCGTATATTCCGGACTATTGAACTGCTCCACAAGTGAGCCGCGTTTCTTCACCGGCGTACCGCCGTGCAGTATAAGCCCTTCGCGCTCGAAAACCGTCCTCAAGTAATCCGCTATCGGCTCGGTCATTTCTTTGAATTGCGTGAACACTAGCACCCGCTCGCGCTTATCGCGAATCGTCCCGCATATTTCGGACAGCGTATCAAACTTCCCGCTGTAGCGCGGAGCATATTCACCGCTGCCAAGATATTGGTCGGGATGGTTGCAAATTTGTTTGAATTTCATGATGCTGGCCAAAATAATGCCCTTGCGGTGTATTCCGGCTAAACCGGGGTCTTCCATTATGCTCTCCAGTTCATGTACAAGCTGATCGTACAGGACAATTTGTTTCTTTGTAAGCGTGGTGTACTGCTTGATTTCAGTCTTGTCGGGCAAGTCGCTGATTATCGTTTTGTCGGTTTTGAGCCGCCGCAGGATAAACGGGCTGACGGCGTTACGCAGTTTTTCGTAGCCCGCAGTGTCATCTTTCAGTTTGTTCGTGAACGCGTTATACTCCCTTTGCGTGCCGAGCAAGCCTTTGTTCAGAAAATCAAAGATTGACCACAAGTCCGAAAGCCGGTTTTCAACAGGCGTACCCGTCATGGCTATCCTGCTCTTTGCGGGTAATTTTTTCACAGCGGTCGTCTGCTTGCTCCCGTGATTTTTTATCGCTTGCGCCTCGTCTATTATCAATAGGTCCCAAGTTACTTCCTTTAAGGGTGAGATCCGCGCCGCCATTCCGTAGGTCGTAATGAACAAATCCGCGTCTTCCGGTGAAAAACTCGTCTCCTTGCCGTGCAAGAGCTTAACTTTCAGCAGAGGTGCAAACCGTCCCGCTTCCTTAATCCAGTTAGTGATGAGCGACGCGGGAATGACGAGCAGCGTCTTTATTTTTTCCGTTCGCATAAAGTCCAAAAGCGCCAATATCTGGACTGTTTTGCCAAGCCCCATGTCGTCCGCCAAAAGCGCTCCGAATCGTATTTGCGACATGAAATTCAGCCAATTGAACCCCGCGACCTGATACCCGCGCAGTTCCGTGCGGAAACTCTCGCCCACTCGCTGTTCGGCGATCTTGGCGGGGTTTGCCATTTTTGCCTTTAGCGCGTCCAACCATTCGCCGTTCGTCACTTCAATTTGAGCATCTTCTTCTTCGCCGTCCGTTACGGATAACATCCCCGACTGCATACGAATAGCTTCCGCCAAGGTTAAGTCCATTCCATCTATTTTATCGAACGCTTCCAATAGGCTGCGTAATTTGTCCGGGTCAATCTCCACCCATTTGCCCTTGAGAAAAGCAAGCCCGCGAGTTTCGGCCAGCAACTGCTCGATTTCGTCGCGGCTAAACTCCTCGTCCCCCAAATAGATGGACGGCGTGAACGCCATCAGCGCGTCAAGTCCCACAATGGACGGCTCTTTGCTTCCGACACTGGCCTTCAAGTTGGCGTTGGCCTTCTTCCTCCAGAAATTCGGAATTCGGCAGACTACTCCGCATTCCTCATAAATCGGAACCTCCCGCAAAAATGTATACGCCTCTTCCGGCGTGAACCGCAGAGGCGAGAATAACTCCCCGCTCTCAATCAGGTCTGAAATGAACATGCTTTGATCAGCCGCTCGGCTGACGGCGGAGAGCAGTTTTACCAGATTGTCTTCTATATTTATCTCATCATTGCCAGATTGAAGGGCATTCTTCAGCGGGACATGGGTAACGTTTTCCTTATCCCCTTCGGAATACGTCGCTAAAAAAGCGAACGGGTAATTCTCGTCCTTATGTTCCACAAGATGAAAATATACGCGTCCCGCGACTTTCAGACGCTCGTTTTTTGTCTTGAAATATTCCTCCGCCGTGCCTTGAAACAAGGCGAACTCTCGGTTGAAAACATTAGCGATATCAGAATATACGCGGTTAATCCAATTTACGCTGACGAACTCGCACCCTATGACATACGGGACTCTGCGCAAAAGCGCAAACATTTCCTCCGGCGCGGGCGCGGGCGCGGCGCGGGCGACGTCGGTGTCGGGGTTGTGAGAAATATCATGAATGACGCTCTGCGCAATCTCCATCAAAAACTGGACGGATACGTCGTAACCGCCCCTTTCCAAAAACGCGTGAGCATAAAGCGCGTTATGCGAGTCTTTTAAGAAGTCGGCGTAAAACACCGCTTGATACTGCGCGTCATCTTTCTTTTCAATTGGAGACGAGTCCACCGTGAACCCGTCTTCTGTGTAGATTGCTATTGCCTTATGTTCAATATTGTCCATAATATATAAACGCTACACCACGCTCCAGCGTTTTTCCACCAACCGGAGGAGATAGCTCGTAACGCTCGTCATGATAAGGTAAATCAGGCCAACCACTATGAAAGTCTCAAATGAAGCGTATGTGGCGCTGCGAACCTGTTGTCCGACCATTGTAAGTTCGGATATGGCAAGGGTTGAAAGCAATGATGACTCTTTTATAAGGGTGACGAATTCGTTCCCAAAAGCCGGAAGCATGTTGCGCAACGCTTGCGGGAGTATTATGAACTGCATCGTCTTTTCGTATGAAAGCCCAAGCACCTTTCCCGCTTCCCATTGACCTTTCGGGACGGCCTCAATTCCTCCTCTAACTATCTCTCCGATGTAACCGGAAGAATTTATCGAAAGCCCCAATACGCCGGAGACAAAAGCTGTGAAATATATCCCAAGCGAAGGCAGCCCGAAATAAATAAGAAAAAGCTGTATAAGAAGCGGAGTTCCCCTTATTACATATATGTAACACGCGGCCACGCCTCTTACAAAAGGATCTGGAGCAACACGCAGCGCGCCGATGATTATCCCAAGGATTGTCCCAAAAAACACCGCGAAAAAAGACGCCTCAATAGTTACGACTGCCGCTTTCAGTAGTAATGGCAAACGCGGGAGGATAATGGAAAAATCAAGATTTGTGGAAAAATCAAGATTCATGAAAAAATCAAAAATAATGGAAATGTCAGGAATCATAAAAGTATCATGATTCATAAAACATTCCTCTCATTCTATGAAGAAACTGCTGCGTGCGCGCCATTCTCGGATGTTTGAAAATTTCCATGGGCGCGCCCTGTTCTATTATTTTCCCCTCGTCCATGAACATAACTCTGTCGGAAACTTCATTGGCAAACGTCATCTCGTGAGTAATTATCAATATCGTCATTCCCGTATGCGCGAGCGACGCGATAACTTCAAGAACCTCGCCGACCAGTTCGGGGTCAAGCGCGCTCGTGGGCTCGTCAAACATCAGGATACGAGGTTTCATGGCAAGCGCGCGGGCTATCGCCACGCGTTGCTGCTGCCCTCCGGACAGTTGGCGCGGGCGGGCGGCAACCTTGTCCCTTAGCCCGACGCGCTCAAGGAGTTCAAGGGCGTTTTTTTCGGCTTCATTTACGCTCATTCTGAGAATTTTTATTGGGGACAAAGTTAGATTTTCGAGAACGGAAAGATGAGGGTATAAATTGAACTGCTGAAATATCATCCCGACAATGCGCGCTCTTTCTCTGTTCGAATGCCGCGAGCCATCGAAACGCTCTCCAAAAAAATAAATCTCGCCGCTGTCTATTGCTTCAAGTCCGCATAGACAGCGCGCGAGAGTGCTCTTGCCTGAACCGCTTGGTCCTATTACCGATACCGTCTCCCCTGCGTTTAATGAAAGAGATATATTATTCAAAACTAAAAGTGGCCCGAAAGACTTACTGAGTTTTTTTACTTCAACTGCTTTTGATGACAAGACGCTCCTCCGTTCGCGAATCTTTACGTGTGAGTCACGATGTACTTAACGCCATTCTCATACATTGCGCCGAAACTGCCCGTGAGCTTATTCCGGTCGTAATCAGCGTTACATATGAATCTATCCGAACAGAGGTAGGAGCTGCCAAGATCGCTTAAAAACATTTCAAGCCTGAAATGCGCTATTTCCTCCGCCTCGACCATCCACGGGCGGATGTTGCAAAGAGTGTCTCCCCTATTATCTTCGCCTTCTTGAATATCATAGTAATCCTTATCAACGCTTATATTAGCCCACGGAAACAACTCGTTGAAGCGATAAGCATACGGCATATCAGGATTTACGAAAAACGGCCACGCATATATGCGCTCCACTTTTCCGTCAAGATCGGTAACGTAAATTTTCAGAATTCCTTTTCCGGTCGGGCGGTTTATGTTTTCCTCGGCTATTACGAAAAGCCTGTAAGCTCCGCTTTCTATTATGTCCATCCATGGGCGGTCGACAGCCATCCTGCTCAAGTTCGGGCTGTACGACGGAATTTCGTAAATACTACGGACAGATTCTTCATTAAATTCCTGCGATTTTGGAACGTTTATGCTCCAACCTAAATCCGTTATAATTATATTATCTTCCCTCAAGTGCTCCCAAAACACCTTCCCGGCGCTGCTGTCATAAACCATTATCAAAACCGGTATAGAGTGCTGGAACCAATATATCAAGTGTTCTCTGCTACCGTTGCAAACGTAAATATCCTTTGGATTATCAGCAGGAGCGGAATAGACCTTTACTCCAAGAATACGCGACGACTTGTATGACGACCTGATAACTTCGATATGCCCGTCAATTCCCGTCGTTCCGGTTACCTGTTCCCTAAATATAAATTCATTGAGTCCGTCCGATATACGACTGACAGAATATATTCCAGCTCTGTTATTTTTCTCTTGCAACGAACTCACCTCATCTGAAAAGTAATTACAGTGGATAAGTAAGTATATCATGATTGTTGCGCAAAATTGCGCAAAGAATTTCATAATTTAAAAACCAGCGTAGAGGGGAAAATGGAAAGTTAGAAAAGCAAAAGCAAAAGTAAAAACTGTTTTTGTTTTGTTTTTAACTCCACACTTCACACTGCTTTTTTACAGGTTGCTTTCCGCATTACGTTAGGGCATAATAGAGCTGAAGGAGGTGCTTATCATGGCAAGAACATCTACTGTTTTCGCCCGTGTCGAACCTGAACTGAAAGAACAGGCCGAGTCAGTTTTAGAACAGCTTGGTATTCCAATGTCAAACGCGGTCGGGATGTTTCTCCGCCAAGTTGTATTGCAGAGCGGGATTCCTTTTGACATGAAGCTTCCGCGCGGTAATACGCATCCGCTGTCTTTCCGCGCTCTCACAGATGAGCAGTTCGACGTTGAAATCAATAGAGGACTGACCGATCTATCCGCAGAGGAAGTCGTTTCAGCGGAAAGCGTCGCTGATGGAATGTTACGCGATTATGGCGTATGAATAGAACTTGGGAAATTTTTTACACCAAGCAGGCTGAACAGGATCTGCGCAGTATTTATGAATATATAGCATACTCTCTGGTTGAGCCCGATACCGCAAAAAAGCAAGTAAGGCGGATAATGGATATGATCTCAGGATTGGATCAAATGCCAGCAAGGTTCCGGCTTTATGTGAAAGAGCCTTGGCATAACAAGGGCCTGCGTGTTATGTCCGTGGATAATTATCTGATGTTCTATCTACCTTTGAAAGCAAAAAGAACAGTTAACATTATACGCATCATGTACAGCGGGCGCGATATTGAGAAACATTTTTAAAACAGTATGAAGCGCGAAGAGTGAAGATAAAGCAAAAGCAAAGGAAGTTTTGCTTTTGCTTTTGTTTGTGTAGTTCGTATTGTTTGTCTTTTATCTTTTCTAATCCCTAATCCCTAATCCCTAATCCCTAATCCCTATCTATCCGAATCGGCGTCTTGTACTCAGCCGGGATGGAATGAAAATCTTTATCTCCGCGGCCTGAAAGATTTACCAGCACTATTTTGTCTTTATCGAGTCCGGGAAGGATCTTCATCGCGTGTGCGAGAGCGTGGGAACTTTCGAGCGCGGGAATTATTCCCTCCTTGTGACAAAGAGCGCGGAAAGCTTCAAGCGCTTCCGTGTCGGACGCGAGCTCGTACTGAACCCTGCCGGAATCTTTGAGGAACGCATGTTCCGGGCCTACCGAGGGGTAATCCAGCCCCGCCGAAATTGAATGAACTAAAGCGGCTTCACCATTGTCGTCCGTTAGCACATAACTCATGAATCCATGCAGTACTCCCGGCTTTCCAAGAGTTAATGACGCGGCGTGATCTCCGAGCTTGAGGCTTTTCCCCGAAGGCTCAACGCCAATCAGCTTAACGCTCTCATCATCAAGGAAACCGGAGAATAGCCCTATCGCGTTGCTTCCGCCGCCAACGCACGCTATTGCGTAATCCGGCAGTTTCCCTTCGCGCTTCAGCAATTGAGCCTTTGCCTCTTTGCCTATTATGCTCTGAAATTCTCTTACCATGGATGGATAAGGATGAGGGCCGACAGCCGAACCTAAAAGGTAAAATGTATCGGGCTGTTCAACATATGCCGTAAGCGCCGCGTCAACTGCCTCCTTAAGAGTTCTCTGACCTGCTGTTACGCTCACGACGTTGGTTCCGAGCGCCCGCATACGCTCGACATTCGGTTCCTGCCTTGCTATATCAAGTTCTCCCATATAAATGGTGCATTCCATTCCAAACATGGCGGCGGCCATAGCGCTTGCGGTTCCGTGCATCCCAGCTCCGGTCTCGGCAATAATGCGCTTTGCTCCCATGCGTTTTGCCAAAAGAATCTGCCCCACGCAATTATTTATTTTATGAGCTCCCCCGTGAGCTAAATCCTCCCTTTTGAGAAAAAGGCGCGCGCCTCCAAGCTCCCTGCTTATATTGAAGCATTCTGTCAAAGCCGTCGGGCGCCCGACATACTCTTCCAATATCCTTACATATTCGCTGTGAAAACTTTCGTCAGCCATAGCCGAAACAAAAGCTTCCGTCAACGAGTCAAGGCGGTTTTTAAGCGCATCCGGGATGTACTGTCCGCCATATGAACCAAAAAATCCTGAGCTCAAAGCTTCCTTAACATTATTTGCATGTAACATAATAAATCTTCCCTTCGTAATTATTTTATTTTATTCAATATTTTTTTAGTATTTGAAACTAACGAAAAACGAGAGCCCCTTTTCTCTTGTAAGGGCTCTCGTCATGTTTTTCTATAAAAAAAGAGCCGAACAAGGGTTTCTTTAGTTAATCCCTCTTCGTCTCTTTTGTTAATTTTAGCTAACTTAAGAGTAACAAACGGAGGGCAGCTTTAGAGCCGCCACCACCAAAACTTATTTGCGTTTCCTATTAATAAATTTAAGTTCTTCATTCCATTAAAATACTACCTAAAATACAAAATGTCAACAGGCTTGGGCGAAATAAAAATACCAATCAATAGATATTTTTGCAATGCTATTTCAGACGATATTTTGAATATCGTCCCTTATTCACCTGTTCCAGCCTGCCTTCTTCTGAAAGCTTCTTTAAAACCCGATAAGCGCTTGGGCCGGATATATGAAGCAGATTCATGACGTCGGCGCGAGAAATATACTTTCAACATCTCAATTCTGACTGAAATCGGAGGAACTGTGTTATTCGCAACATATGCGCTTAGCATCACAGGGTTATTATGCTTTTCATGCACCCCGGTTACCCTGCCATTATTTTCAACGCCAATGTAAATATCTCCGCCGTCAGTATTTGCAAAAGCCACGACTGCTTCAAAGATCTCTGATTCTTGTATTTTTTGTATATCGCTTTTAAACTCGATAGTTAGCGTTTCTTTTTCGGGTATCATAATTTAACGCACCTCCTAACACACTGTTGACAGTTTTAACGCACGCGTGCGTTAAAATCATGCGGCGTGCGTTAAAATGTGCGTTAATTCAAAAAAATGTTTGTATTCCTCAAGAAGATCTTCGTTACCATATAACGCGCGTACGCGTTAAATTTCTCTTGTTACGAGATGACGCTTCGACCGAACAATTCCGCGACGCGGGGGTAGTCGGTCTTACCGGAACCCAGAAGGGGGAGCTTTGAAGTTATCGCAACCTTTTTTGGAATAGAGACTTCCGTGTATCCTGCATCCCTCAAATATGAAACAAGATCGTTGCGCGCGGCGTCTTGTTTTTCCGTTACCAGAATCAGTTGTTCCCCTTTTCGCTCGTCTTCCGAAGCAATTATGGCGTGTCCCACTCCCGGCCACAGCCGCTCTATTTCCTCCTCCATAGCAGTGAGCGATATCATTTCACCGCCCACTTTGGCAAAGCGTTTTGCCCGCCCTTTTATAGTCATAAATCCGCTCGCGTCAATTTGTATGATGTCCCCCGTGTCGTACCATCCTTCTTCCGGTGGTTGCACCGTCCCCGGCTTATCTATTTTGAGGTAGCCAAGCATCACGTTAGGACCCTTGACGTAAAAGCGACCGCCCTCGTCAATTCCAGGCACTGGATCGAGTCGGGAGGTAATTCCGGGCATCAGGCGACCGACTGTACCGGCATGGAACATGAGCGCCGAGTTGGCCGAGAGAATAGAGGTTTCCGTTGTCCCGTAGCCCTCTATGACGCGGATGCCGAATTTTTCTCCCCAGAGCTTTCTTGTGCGCTCGCGCAGTTTTTCAGCGCCCGCGAAAGCGTAACGTACTTTGTAAAAATCGTACGGATGGGCGTTGCGGGCGTAACCGTATAGGAAAGTATCCGTCCCGAAGATTACAGTCGCATCAATGTCGTAGGCAACAAGAGGTATCAGCCGATAGTGCAGAGGCGTCGGGTAGTACAAAGTTTTAATCCCGGTAAACAGCGGCATGAGAGTGCCGACGACGTAGCCGAATACATGGAACATCGGCATGGCGTTCATCACAACGTCGCTCGGGCAAAAGTCGATGGATGAAATTAGCTGGTTCCGGTTTGAGATAATGTTGGCATGACTTAGCATTACGCCTTTTGGCGCGCCCTCAGAGCCGGAAGTAAACAGTATCAGCGCCCCGCTGTCAGGGTTGCCTTTTGCCTTGGAAGAGGATAAGGATCGTTCCTTGAGCCACGCGCCGATTTTTTTGAACGTACCGATTTTTGCAAAGTCTTCCAGCCAGATAATTTTTAAACCTCCAGCCTGTAGAGCCTCAATCAGCGATTCGAACTTCCCTGCTTCAACGAAACGCCGCGAGGTCACGGCGGTTTTGATACAGGCGGCTGCGGAACATGACAGGATGTTTTTCGCTCCTGCAGTGTAGTTTAACATTGCAGGGACGCGTCCTTTGTACGACAGGCCGAGGGAAAGCGCAACAGTCGCTATGCTTCCTGGAAGGATGAGACCGACGTTTTCGCCTTCCTGAGTTATGGACGCGAAAACATCCCCAAGCGCCAGCGAAGCCGTTATTAATTGCCCGTAGTTGACCGATTTGCGAGTCGCGTCCATCGCGATAACGCGCTTGCGCCCGTAAAGATCGCGAGCGTTAAGAAGCGCCTGAAATAGGGTTACTCTGTCATCCATCGCGCGGTATGCGGAGTCGCGCATCATGTCGCTGAGCAGAATCTGCGTTACTTCACGCCGCTTGTGCCCGCGTACATCCTCCGAAATATCAAGGGAACGCGGCGGCTGAAACGTCAGGGTTATTTTCGGAAACCAGCGCAGAGGGTATTTCCCCGAGAGGTACGAGACTTTCGAGAACTGCACTCCTTCAATGTGGAGCGGCAGAAGGACGGCGCCCGTTTTATCCGCCATCATGGCCGCGCCGTCGTAAATTTTCATCAACCCGCCCGTCGTCGTAATTCGTCCTTCAGGGAAAAGAACGCAGCGACCGCCTCCTTTCAACTCTGCTATAAGGCTTTTCATCGCAAAAGGGTTAGTTGGATCTACCGGCCATGTACGCATAAGCGCCAGAAACGGCCGCATCCAGATCCAATTACGCGCTATGAACAGATTAATGACGAAAAGCGGAGAATCAGGGAGGAAGAGCGCCAACAGTACCGGGTCGAGCAACGAGACGTGATTCGGAAGAATAAGGACGCGATCGCCCGCTGCATAGTAATGTTCGAGCCCTCGAACTTCAACCCGAAATAGAATTCTAAAAATGAACCGCCCGAAAGCGAAAAGGTAAGCTTTGAATTTATCTCGCACTGTCATTTTAAATTATGCTCCTTTCTGCTTCATTTGCCCGTGCACGGCTTTTCGGATGACAAACGCCGCTACAACTGTCAATATGGCCATTATCCAAAAGATATCGGGTATTGAAAATCCTATATACAAAAGTATGCTGGTTCCAACTGCGGAAATTACCATGAAGAGCGAGTCGGAGATATTTGTGCAGGCGATTACTTCCGCCATACGGGACTCTTCGGTGCGGCTTTGAATTATTGCGTAGAGCGGAACGATGTAGAGGCCTCCCGCGAACGAGATAGCCATGAGGCACGCTACCACCGCCAAGTTTTCCCATGAGCAGAGGAAGGCAATAATGCCAATATCCGGGGCGCCGGGTACGAGAGCCGGGCGGCGGCTAACGAGATACAAAAGCACGCTTGCAACGGACATGGCAACGGCAGCCCACGGGACGTAACGCCCTGAGACTTCGCCCTTTAAAAAACTGTTGCACGCCATTGAGCCAAGCCCGATGCCAACTGAAAATGCCGCGAGGAAAAGCGTCGCTACCTGCTCGTTTGCCCCAAGAATTAGTTTGGCGTAAGTCGGAAACTGCGAAAGAAACGTCGTACCAATCAGCCAGAACCATGATATGCCTATTATTGAGAGGAGTATATCCCTGTAGGGAACGACGCCCGAAACTATTTTGACCGTACCTCGAACGATGTTCGCCGAGAGTTTAAGATGAGGGGCAACGGGTTTTGTTTTAGGGATATAGCGGCTCGCCCACCAGCCCGCCGCCGCGATGCCGATTACAAGAAAACTCGCCAGGTGAATTCCTCCCTTTGCCAAAATTGTAAGCCCTCCGAATATAGTCCCCGTCAGGATAGAGAGGAACGTGCCCGTTTGGATAAGGCCGTTTCCCGCGATAAGCTCATCTTTATTAAGGTGCTGAGGCAGGATACTGTATTTGATAGGGCCAAAAAAAGTCGATTGCGCGCCCATCATAAACAGTACAATCATCAGCAACGGAATGTTTTCGAGGTAAAACCCCAAAGCTGCGCCCGCCATCACAACTATTTCTGCTATCTTTATGAACTGAACGAGAATAGAGCGTTCGTACTTATCGGCAAGCTGTCCTGCCGGAGCGGAAAAGAGGAAGAACGGCAGTATAAAGACGCCTCCTGCAACGTTGACCAGTATTCGAGCGTCGTATCCGGCTCTTTCAGCCAGACGGTACGTTATCAGCATCACCATTGCGCTCTTGAAAAAATTGTCGTTGAACGCGCCCAGAAATTGCGTCAGGAAGAGCGGCAAAAACCTCCGCGAACGTAAAAGCGAAAACTGATTCGGCGTATGCAAAATTCTCATCTCCTGTTAATTTTTAAGTATATTATACACATAAAAAGAGTGGTGAGTGGCGAGTGGCGAGAAAAGACAAAGATTTAGAGTTGAATAGTCTTGACACGGCTTATATAATGTTGTAGTTATAAATATAACGACAAAACCGGGGATATGGAAATGCTGTTTGAGTGGGACGAGGAAAAGCGAAAGATCAACATAGAAAGACATCATATAGATTTTGAAGAGGCAATATTAATCTATGATGATTTTGTTATTACTGCGGTGAGCGAACAACATGATTTAGCGGAAGAGCGGTTTTTATCCATAGGATTATTGCGAGGGTTGGAGATAGTAGTAGTATTCACAATGAGAGGCGAAAAACGCCGTATTATTTCGGCACGTAGGGCGCGTAAAGCAGAAAGGATAAAATACCATGAAGAACTTAAAAAATACCAAAACCGATTTTGATAAATTAGCCGCGATGAGTGACGTCGACATAGACTGTTCTGACATTCCAGAGTTGTCCGAGGAGTTTTTAGCTTCGGCTAAATGGATGTTCGAAACTCCGGAAAAAGAACAAATAACTATTAGAGTCGATAAGTCTGTGCTTGATTTTTATCGAAATACCGGCAGAGGTTATCAGACTCGCATGAACGCTGTATTGCGCGCATATGCTGAAACAGCGCAGAGAAAACAAGTGCGAAAGCAGGTATAAATATGGATAAAAAAGAAGAGGAGTTACTTTAATTGAATTATCTGATTGATTCGCATTGCCATCTGAACTCAAAAGAATTTTGCGGTTCTGTTGATTACTACCTTGATCGCGCTGAAAAAGCGGGAGTAAGGCAATTCATAATCATCGGGGCGGATTTCTCCAATAGCGCTGAAGCCGCGGAGCTTGCGGAACTTTACTCAAACAGGGGCGTTTACGCTACTGCCGGAGTGCATCCGCATGATGCAAAAATTGTTGATAAGAGCTTTCCCGAAGAGTTTTTAAAACTGTTGAATGGAAATAGGATCGTAGCCATAGGCGAGACCGGGCTTGACTATTATTATGACCACAGCCCGAGAGAAAAGCAAAAACAGGTTTTTCGAGAACATATAAATTTAGCAAAAGAAAAGGATCTTCCGATAATTCTGCATATACGCGACGCAATGGATGACGCGCTTCAAATCCTGCACAGCGAAGGAGCTCCGCCGGGGGGCGTTTTCCATTGCTATGCAGGCGGACTTAAATACCTTGACGAAGCGCTTTCATTCGGGTATTACATCTCATTTTCAGGAGCAATAACGTTCGCAAAAAGCGAAGAGCTGCGGGAAGTCGCCCGCATAGCGCCGATAGACAGAATACTGTGCGAGACGGATTGTCCGTGGCTTGCGCCAATACCTTTCAGAGGGAAGCTCAACGAACCCGCCAACGTAAAATACGTTTATGAGACGATAGCGGCTGCCCGTAATATAAGTATGGATTATCTTGCAGAAAAGGTTAAGCGTAATAACTTTACCGTTTTTCCAAGATTACAGGAAGCTGAAAAGAATGTTTGAATTCAGGCTCGAAGCAACGTGCAAGACGACGGGAGCGCGCGCGGGAGAACTCGTCACCCCGCATGGAATAGTAAAAACTCCGGTATTTATGCCCGTCGGTACGTTGGGCACGGTAAAAGCGATGTCATCAAGGGAACTCCACGAGATAGAGACTCAGATAATACTTGGCAATACGTATCACCTGTATCTGAGACCGGGGCCGGATATTATAGCCGAGGCGGGGGGACTGCACAAATTTATGAACTGGCATTCGCCAATCCTAACGGATAGCGGCGGGTTTCAGGTGTTTTCATTGAGCCGCCTCAATAAAATTACCGATGCGGGCGTGGAATGCCGTTCTCACATTGACGGCTCAAAGCATTTCATGTCGCCGGACTGGGCAATGGATGTGCAGAGGAAGCTCGGCAGCGATATCATGATGTGTTTTGACCAGTGCACTCCATATCCGTGCACGAGAAATGAAGCGGAAGCCGCCCTTCGCAGGACGACTCTTTGGGCAGAGCGCTGCCACGAAATCTATAATCAATTCCCCTCTTTGGAGGGTAAGCAGACGACCGGTGAAGAAATGAGCCGTGTCGGTCGTTTAGTTTTTTCATCAGCGGCGCAAAGCGCCGGGGTGGTTCCCGCCCCTACGGCGGACGATGAAAAAACGCTGCAAAACGCCAACCATGTTGTAAACGGCGAACTAACGCAGCAGGCTCTTTTTGGCATTATTCAAGGTTCGGTATTCGATGATTTGCGGGTTCGTTCCGCAAAAGAGATAACATCGCTGGATTTTACGGGTTACGCAATTGGCGGGCTTTCAGTTGGAGAACCTCATTCGGATATGTACAGAATACTTGACATACTGAACCCCATTTTGCCTGTCGATAAGCCGCGATATCTCATGGGCGTCGGTTTTCCGACGAACCTGATTGAGGGAATAGCGCGGGGAATTGACATGTTCGACTGCGTTCTGCCAACCCGCAACGGGCGCAACGGGACGCTTATCACATCCACAGGACAGGTAAATATAAAGGCAAAAAAATACGAGCGTGATTTTTCGCCTATGGACTCGGAATGCGACTGTACCCTTTGCAGACTGCACACAAGGGCGTACTTGAGGCACTTGTACCGCTCGGGCGAAATACTGGCTGCCAGACTATGCAGCGAGCATAATTTAAGATTTTTAATACGAATAGCGCAAGGCGCAAGAGAGGCAATACTAAACGGTAATTATCCGGCGTATTGTGAAAAATTCTACTCTCTCTTCCATGACGCGCGAGAGGGCAGATAACTTGAGATATTTTTTGACCGACAAATGGAACCCCGATAAGAACATAATCCGCGAAGCTGTGGACGTATTAAGAGCAGGAGGGCTTGTCGCGTTTCCCACGGAAACCGTTTACGGACTTGGCGCAAACGGGTGCGACGACAAGGCGGTGAGGAAAATATTTGAAGCAAAAGGCCGACCTGCCGATAATCCTCTCATATTACACATTTCAAATCCTGCCGAAGCTGAAGATTTCGCGCATGTGAATTCGCGCGCGCGAAGCCTTATGGACAGGTTTTTTCCGGGCGCCTTAACCTTGGTGCTTCCTGCGAAACCTATAGTTCCATGCAGCGTTACGGCAAATCTTAAGACGGTGGCTTTCAGAATGCCATATCATCCTATTCCGCTTGCTCTTATAGAGTCTTTGGGATGCCCGATAGCCGCTCCAAGCGCTAACAGAAGCGGACGTCCGAGCCCGACGGACGCGCAGGCGGTAATTCAGGACGCGGGAGCAAATATTGATATAGTAATTGACGGCGGGATATGCGATATAGGAATCGAATCCACTGTAATTGACGTATCGGGAAAGAACGCGTTTATTTTGCGCCCGGGCGGCGTGTCTCGCGAGCTTATTGAAGAATTCCTTGGAGAAAAACTCGTGACTCCGGCGTCAGAAATGATGAAAGCGTCTCCGGGCACTCGTTATAAACATTATGCCCCGCGCGTCCCTGTTTTGCTCTGGGAGAAAATGAATGACAAACAGACGTTTTCCTGCAATGGAAGCTATGGGTATATGGGGCTTAGCCAGCCGGATTTCTACTGCAACAGCCCGTGTATGGAGAAAATAATATTTAACAGCGTGGAGAATTATGCAAGAGGAATTTTTGCATGCTTTAGAAGTATGGAAAAAATCGGCGTTAGCTGTATAATTGCAGAGACGCCAAATGAACATGGAATAGGGCGCGCGTTAAAGGATAGACTTTTAAGGGCGGCGGGGCTGTAAACAGTTGCCAAGCGCATTAAATATATGTATCATTATTAGGATATATTCACAATTTTAAATTTCGTTTATATGTTTACATTGGAGGGATTTTTGTGCGGTGGCTTATATTGGCTTTATCTCTCGGGACAACTTTAGCTACGCTTTGGCGTGGAATAATGTATTTGATTACAAATTTGGGAACAGCAGGAGTAGTTCCTTCTCCGTTCTGGTCAGCTGTAACTCTTTGTAGTGGTTCATTATGTGGATTTATAGGCGGAGTTCTGGCTTTTAATCACAAAATGTTAAGCCTGTTTTTCCTTTTAGCGGCTACGATTATGACGTTTTTAGG
Source organism: Synergistaceae bacterium (assembly GCA_009783355.1). Taxonomy (GTDB): domain Bacteria; phylum Synergistota; class Synergistia; order Synergistales; family Aminobacteriaceae; genus WRNQ01. The sequence goes on along the minus strand of WRHH01000006.1, from coordinate 65,901 downwards.
ATATCCGTCAAGCCCTGTTTTAGCTTATTCTTTTGCATCAATATTCGTTTTGACGGCTATATACTCTGTAATGCAACGTCATTCAAGACGCGTTGAGAGATATGGATATGAGGATGAATATAATGATGATGGCGACGAGGAAGAATATGTCGAAGCTGATGAAGAAGAAGATGAGGTGGAGGCGTCAAAAGTAAATTATAAAATTCCAAAAAGGCGCTCTTCATATTCAATGACGCAGACGTCGGACACGTTAACGATAAAACCGCCGCAAAGACAAAGGGAAACAAAAGTATGCCTGACATGCGGAGTTGATGTGCCAATCTCATATAAGTTTTGCCCTTTGTGCGGGATGGAACTGTATACACATCCTGACAAGGTTGGCGCGACATCAGAAGATATGCTCGAAAATGTTTCAGAGGATGTAATGGAGGACGTAACAGAAGAAAAAAAAGATGAAACCATAAAGATTCTTGGAATAGACGCCGATGCAAAGCAGCGCGATACGAAGCGCCGATACAGATACAGGGCGCCCGATGACGATGCGGAGAGCGAAGACGAGAATGATAAAAAAAGCAACGAGAATACTGAAATGAATAAGAACCAAATCATTAATGAACCAGAAAGAGTTGAGGTAGTACCGGTAGTCAGGAAAACTTCTTCGAACCAACAGAGCGAAATTACTGAAAGCGATGATGTGCCTTTCAAACCGCTCTCCGCACATTCTAAAAAAGGGCGCAGCTTGGAAGTTGATAGCTCATATCAGTCATTCGGTCGCTATACGCAATCCCGAAAGAAAAGAAAAGTTTCATTATTTCAACGCGCGCTGCTAGTCGTCTTGATAGTGTGCATCGTTGGATCAGTGGGTGCTGTAATAAAAAAGGGAACAAATTTTGGTTCGGGTAGCGTAAATGTTGACACGTCGCCTATTCGTATTCATACGTCGGAAGACATCCCAACTACCACGGTTACCCTAGAAAACGTTATATCAGAAGATCCGCCCGAAATCAAAATCCCGGATCTTACTCCAAAAATTCCGCAAATGGAAATAACCCCGGCAAAGCAGATTATTACTACCACTAGTGGAATTAATGTGAGAGAGGGCCATACGACAAATTCAAAACAAATAACGCAAGTTCAGGCAAATAATGCTTTCACCATTTTGGATCAATGGAAGACCGATAACGTTTCATCTCTCTCCGCAGCGGATAAGAACCTGACCGGAACATGGTACAAGATTCAGATAAACAACGGAGAAGGATGGATATACGGACGATATGCGCTGCCTTACAATGGAGGAGTCTTTTCCCTTCCCGCCGGTTTTACGCAGCATTTACTTGATTCGTTCGGTTCAAATGCAGCGGAAATTGAGGCTAAACTTGGCAAACCGACTAAACAACAGGCTGGAAGAGATTCCACAGTTCTTGATTATACAGGTTTGAATATTACATTAAGCCAAGATACAGTTCAAAGCATTCGTATTACCGGAAAAGGCCATAACCTTACAAATGGCCTCGCGGTTGGAATAACATTTGACGAAACATTAAAAATAATAGGTGCGCCGAATAAGTATAATGATGGAGTGCTTTCATATCTGGAGACCGCTAACCGCGGCATATTGATAAGACGCGAAAATGATGGAAGGATACGTTCAATAAACGTCGGCAACATATAATTGAATTAAATAAAATACCAATCAAATAAGGCCGGATTCGTTGTATATCAATTGAAGGGAGTTTTTTCCATGAGCTTGAGATACAAATTGACGCTGGGAATTGCCGGAATGTTGTTTGCGGTGTTGGTTGTAGTTGTGTTGTTTCAAGTATACGAACTTGAAGCAAGCTACAAGCAGAATCTTTTATACGCCCATGAAGCGCTTTTCGAAGCACAGAAGATCAATATGAAGGAAATAACCATGGCGATGGTATCGCTTATAGGCCATTTTGACGAGGAGGTCAAAGATGGAAGGTTAACTCTTGATGAAGCGCAAATAAGAGCGCGGGAGCTTATTCGTACCATCCGCTACGACACGGGCAATAAAGCCTTGAAAGGAGGCAATTACTTTTGGATTGACGATGTGGATGGCAACAGTATCCTGCATCCTGTAACACCTCAGATCGAAGGGACAAATCGAGCAAAAGCTATTGACGCCAATAAGTTTGATTATATGAGAGTAATCCTCGAAGCGGGGAAACATGGAGGGGATTTCACGGAATACTACTACGCTAAACCGGGGGAAACTGAGGAAAAACTAAAATTATGCTACTCAATTGAGTTCAAACCATGGAAATGGGTCATAGGGACGGGTTTTTGGACTGAGGACTGGGACGCAGCAATTGCCGTATATATGCAAGTATGGCAGGCAGAGACGGAAAGCTATATAAACAAGCTGATTCTTCAAGCGATAGCGGCCTCTGCAGTTTTTTTGTTCGTAGTATTGTCACTGACCTTCGTGTATACAAAGAGATTTGTGGGCCCCATTGTGTATTTAAGCCGATTGCTCGGAGAAATGGCTAATGGAGACTTGAGCGTCAGAATTGATGAGATTAAAAGCAAAGATGAAATAGGCTTCCTATGTACGTCAATGAAGGACATGGTATTGAATATTACGTCCCTGCTGAAGCAGATAAACAATTCGTCCGGAAAACTGTTCGATGCGGGCGGTATTCTTCTAAGCACCTCGGAACAATCGGCAAAATCAGCTGAAGATGTTGCCGCTTTCGTTGGAAACATAGCGCAGGATACTCAAATGCAGATGCAAGCGGTCGACAGCATGACCAGAAATATCGAAGGCATTACCAATGGAATCGACAACGTAGCGTCCATAACGCAGAATGTATCTGATAAATCCGCGCAAGCATTTGAAACAGCAAAGGAAGGGAACGCTTCTTTATCAGCAGTGATAAAGCAAATGAACGACATTGCGGAAACAACGAAGAAGTCCTTCGGCGCTATAAAAATTCTGGGAGAAAAATCCGAAGAAATAAACGAAATAGTAAAACTTATAAGCGACATATCCGGTCAAACTAACCTTTTGGCGCTTAACGCTGCTATAGAGGCAGCGAGGGCGGGCGAACAGGGGCGAGGGTTTGCCGTAGTCGCAGAAGAGGTGAGGAACCTGGCGGAGCAGTCACAGCAGGCAACGGAAAAAATCACAGCGGAGATACTTGATATCCAAAAAAATACGGAAGGCGCTGTGGCGCTGATGAATGCAGGTATGGCCGAATCCAACAAAGGAATGAGAGTCATCACACAAAATGACGCTATGTTTAAAAAAATCATTACCAACATCACCGAACTCAATCAAGAAATGCAGAGCATCACTGAGGTGACGAAGGAACTCTCCAATTCAAGCAAAGCAGTAAGAACGTCCGCGGAGGAACTTGGCGCAATCTGTGCAAAAACATCCAGCTTTACTAGTGAAATCGCAGCAGCGACAAGAACACAATCGGAGAATGTTGTGAACATAGCGGACGAGAGCAAAAAACTTTCCGTAATAGCTGAAAGCATGCAACAACAAATAGCAAAATTCCGCTTTAACGAGCTCATGTGGACCCCTGATCTTGAAATAGGGGACGCGAGAATAGACGCTCAACACAAGCAGCTGGTCGAGGCGACAGACCGCCTGTTGAAAGCCTGTTCCGGCAAGCGTAACCCTGCAGCGATTGATGAAATGCTGAATTATTTGGTTAATTACACCGTCCAACACTTCAAAGACGAAGAAGATGTACAATTAGAGTATGGCTTTCCCGGTTACGCCGAGCACAAAAAGAACCACGAGAGTTTTAAGGAGACTGTCGGAAACTTGGTCGCGAGGTACAAGTCTGGCGGTGTGGATAATTTTAAAGAAGAAATCTATACCGTCATCGTCAGTTGGCTTGTGGACCACATTATAAAGGACGATTCCAAAATAGCCGTCCATAGAAAAGTGAGCGGGAAAAAAAGCAGGGATTACAAAAACAGGGATTAGGAAAGGCAATGCACAATGCACAATGCACAATGCACAATGCACAAAGACAAAAGACAAAAAAAAGAAACATGCCGCTGTTTTTTCTTTTTGCAGTTGTGATTGTTTGTCTTAAATTGCTTTCAAAAAGGAATTGGGGGTATATCATGAAAAAGAAATTTATTGTTTCAGTATTTGGAGGGGTAAGTTTATGCGCGCTGTTTGCGGGGTATTTACTGTTCATAAACTATCTGACTTCAAAAAGAGATTCTGACTTTATTGAACTTTGCAAAAGTGCCTCATATAATCAAATTGCTGACGCAATCAAGGGGGGCGCAAACGTGAACGCGAGGGATGAATATGGAAGGACGCCGATTATGTGGGCAGCAGAATGGAACTCAAATCCGGAAGTGATAACGGTACTAGTCAATGCTGGCGCGGACGTAAATACGCACGATGAAACTGAGTATTTACCGCTTTTGTCTGATACGGATGAAGGCCAGAGTTCTTCCTCTTCCCAGCAAATTCTCAGGAATACTCCGCTTATGTATGCAGCATTTGCCAATCCAACCCCGGAAGTGATAATGACCCTTATAAAAGCAGGCGCGGATGTTAACGTTAAGAATACGGAAGGATATTCACCGATTATGCAAGCTGCGCAAAGTTTATATCCTAATCCGGAAGTTATAACCGCCCTCATTAATGCCGGAGCTGATGTCAACGCGAAGAATAACGACGGAATCACAGCGCTGATGCTTGCGGCGATGATGGACTCCAATACGGAAGTGATGACAACCCTCATCAAAGCGGGCGCGGATGTTAATGCGCAAATCAAAAATGGGGCTACAGCGCTTGTATTTGCGGTCATGCTTTCGACCCCTAACCCAGAAGCGATAATTACGCTTCTTGAACTTGGAGCGAATCCGAAATTAAAGAATCATTACAACGGCAAAATAGCGATAGATATAGCGAGAGAAAATAAAAGCCTTGAAAATGTAGAAGCGCTCAGAATGCTGGAGGAAGCAAGCAGATAGAATTGTGAGTTGCGAGTAATGGTTAATAGCAGAAATTTATAACGAAAAACAAAAATAATCCCTTCCTTAATTATAAGGAGGGGCTTGTTTTGTGTGTATTCAAGTTCTCCATATATCCTTGTAAATGCAAAGGCAACGCTTTCTGAAATATTTATTGTGATAGTTGTATTCATTAAATGATTACATTAAAATATAAAATATTAGGCATATAAGAATATATTTTTAAATAATATAAACAACTCCGAAATAATCATACAAACACTTATGGAATTGCTTGCATAGAATCTATATCTCAGCTTTATCCAGATAAAATAGTGCAGTAGTAAAACAGTGATACAAAAATTAATTCAAAAGGAGATTACTTTGATGAAAAAACTTAAATCAAGGTTTTTACGCGTATCTGTAATGTGGATAGCGATTGCATCATTTGTTATGCCGTTCAATAACCCTCCGACAGCTGTTGCTGAAGTGCCGCCTATTGTTGGAGCAGTTTTGTATTTCTTTGGGGGGGTTGCTATGCAAGTTTTAGGAAATCTTATTACTGATGCTATTAATTCACCACAACCGCCATCACCAGAACCGATAATACAGCCGCAGGGTCAACGGAACACGGTGCAACCACAGCCAAACAACCCGCCACCTCCACCGCCCCAGATAGGTTATATCACTGGTTCTAATGTATTCTTACGCCCAGATCTATCACGCAGAGAGGGGCCTTTTTTACAAAATGGATATCAAGTGACTATTTTGGGATCAAAAGACACACCTGATGGAAAATGGCTCAATGTAAATTATAACGGCAAAATAGGCTGGGTCTTCGCACAGTATGTAAGTTTCGCTCCAGCGCCGCAAAATTCGAAAAATAGCGTACCCAGGCCTAAACCTGAAGGAATTGTTGTTGTAGTCAAGGGAAGTCAGCAGGTTGACTCGACTACAATAAATTCAGTTAGAAGCGCTATTATAAGTCAATTGCATGAAAAAGGGCTCAAAGTTGTTGATGGTCGGAATGGATACAGAGCGCAGCTCACAGTTCAAATTGGAATCAAAACCCGGAGCGATAGGTATAAATTCTATGGCGCTACTGTTTCAATAACGGTGAATATTAAGGAATCAAATGGGACAATACTCTATGACGATACTGTTTCTTCGAAAGAAGAGGCTGGGTTCAGCGAAGATGAAGCGATCCAAAATGCTGTTGAAGCTGTTTCTGAGCTTACTATGGATAAAATGAAGAATACCCGTCGGTTTTAAATACATGGTTTTATTTGGAATGATTAAGCAAATTTTATGAGAAGTACTTATGTTTCAATTCACAATGACAAAGTAGCAAAACAGTTACATAAAATGAATGTAAAGAGAGGATTTTTTATGATGTATGAGACAAGAATTATATGTACGTTTTTACTGAGTATGATGATTACATTGTTTGCTATACCACTTAATTTCGCATTGGCGACTGAAGATGGAAGAATACGTCTTGGTATAGCTGTGTACGAGAGCAGTGAAATGGGACTCACAAAAGAAGATGCCAGGCTAATTACCAATATTCTCACGGATAATCTTACAGGAATACGGAATACCTCTGTTTATGAACGGAGCGCTTTTGAAGCAATTGTAGATGAAATCCGTCGCGGATATGACCTAATCATAAACAATGATACAGCGACGAAAATCGGAAATGCTACCGGAGTGCAATATATAATAATAAGTTCTATTTCCAGTTTTAGAGTTGAGGAGTGGGGAGATAAGTACGTTAATCTTGCAGTAGCATGTGAAGTTAATGTACGTATTATCAATTTGAAAACCGCTGAAGTTCATTTATCCAAATCTGAAACGAAAAGTATCAAAACGCCCTTTTTAGGCGGTAAAGAAAGAAGGAATTACAACAAGGCGCAGGAGGTGCAGTCTTATCGATCAAGAGCTATTAAAGACGCTACGAATGAACTGGCTAAAACGCTCAGAGATGAAATAACAAAGATGGCTAAGACAACTTACGATATTTTGCCGTCAGCTAATTCAGGAACGATTCAACCAGCTGTTCAACCTCAACCGTCCAAGTTCGAGAACAAATCGACTGATCCCGCAAAAATCATTATAAATTACCCTCTTGATGACGGCGACAAAAATACGCGACGAATCAGCCATCTCAACGCGCAAAAACTCACAGGGCAAAAAGCTTACGAAGCCTATATAGAACTGGCAAACTCTTACAGTGGCGATTACCTTGCAGCATATAAAGCAGGAGAAGAAGCAAGAAAACTAAAAAATAACAATGAAGCCTTGAAGTGGTATGATCAATCTTTATCAATCAATCCAAATTATGAACCGGCGTTGCGCGCTAAAATGCTAATACAATAATTGCATTATGACAGTTTTCATTCAGACGCATTAATGTGTTCGGCTCTTTTTCAGCTGTCGGGAGATGTTAAGCTACGGTAGAGTTGGTCAAGGCTGCTTTCAAAAAAGAATGGGTGATAAGTCATGAAAGAGAAATTTATTGTTTCAGTATTTAGAGGGGTAATTTTATGCACGCTTTTTATTTTTGCAGGTTATCTACTGTTCATAAATCGAAGCGTGCCTCCAATGAGTGAGTCTGCTTTTATGGACCTTTGCTTTGAAGGTTCATCAAAGCAAATCAATGACGCAATAAAAGGCGGCGCAAAAGTGAACGCGAGGGATAAAGAAGGATTTACACCGCTTATGTGGGCAGCGATGAATAAAACCTCAAATTTGGAAATGATAACCGCCCTTATAAACGCGGGCGCAGATGTAAAAGCTAATAAAGATGGGTATACGCCGCTCATGTGGGCAGCGATGAATGAGAACACAGACCCGGAAGTGATAACCGCTCTTATCAATTCGGGCGCGGATGTCAACGCCAAGAATATAAAAGGATTTACACCACTAATGTGTGCGGTGTCGTGTGTATTCACCATTTCGGAATCAGTAACCGCTCTTATCGACGCGGGGGCGGATGTCAACGCAAAGACTGTAAATGAAGGCTGGACGTCGCTTATGATGGCGGCGAGAAGTAACTCCGATCCGAGAGCTCTTATCAGCGCGGGAGCAGATGTTAACGCGAAGGATAATGATGGAAGGACGCCGCTCATGATAGCGGCTTATAACAATCCAAATCCGGAAATGATAACAATTCTTCTCAATGCGGGCGCTGACCCGAAAGCAAAGGATAATTCCGGGAAAATGGCTATAGACTACGCGAAAGAGAATAAAAGCCTTGAAAATACTGAAGCGCTCAGGATACTAGAGGAAAAAACAGGGATTTAAAAACAGGGATTAGGGACTAGAAAACAAAAAAAACAGCAGGGGCGTCGCGTTATTGACCGCCCCTGTGATTTTTGCTTTTATCGTTAAATATCTAAATTTCATTTATCGTGTAAACTTTAGTTCATGTGCATTTGTCATTATCTTTTGTCTTTATCCTTTTACTCCACACTCCACACTTCACACTGTTTTACTTCATCTCTCCCAGCGCCGTGTGCGCCGCGGCTACCCTCGCCACGGGAACCCTGAAAGGCGAACAGCTTACGTAGTTCATCGAAATGGATCCGCAGAAAGCCACGCTTGATGGGTTTCCTCCATGCTCGCCGCATATTCCGACTGATATTTCCGGATTAACTCCTCTGCCTTTTTCAACGGCTATACTCATCAGGCCGCCAACTCCTTCTCTGTCAAGTTCGGCGAATGGATTTTCCTTGAACACTCCCTTGTCGATGTAGTTGAACAGGAACTTGCCTTCCGCGTCGTCCCTTGAATAGCCGAATGTGGTCTGAGTGAGGTCGTTAGTCCCAAAGCTGAAGAATTGCGCGTACTTGGCAAGTTGGTCAGCTACAATTGCCGCGCGCGGCACCTCGATCATCGTCCCGCACATGTAATCAAATTTTATGCCCGTCTTGCTCATCACGTCTTCGGCTATGCGATCGGTCATCTCGCGGAAATATTTCATCTCAGCCTTTGTGCCTACAAGCGGGATCATTACTTCGGGATGCAACGTAATCCCCTGTGGTTTCAGCTCCGCTACCGCCTCGAAAATTGCGTAAATCTGCATCTCGTAGATTTCAGGATAGAGCATTCCAAGTCGGCAGCCGCGGAATCCGAGCATCGGATTGGATTCATGCAGATGATGGATTTTTTCGAGCGTCTTATTTAAAACTACAGCTTCCTTGGAATCGGCTTTGCCTTGTTTGGCAAGCTCTTCAAGCTGCTCCATGATTGTCGGTTCCTTTGGAAGGAATTCGTGAAGCGGCGGGTCAAGCAGGCGCACGATGACAGGGAATCCGTCCATAGCTTTGAATATTCCCAAAAAGTCCTTAATCTGCATTATCTTTAATTTAGCCAAAGCGGCAAGGCGGCCTTCGAGGTTATCCGCAACAATGAGTTCCTGCATTACTGGAAGCCTGTCCGACTCCATGAACATATGTTCCGTCCGGCAGAGCCCTATCCCTTTAGCCCCAAACTCGCGCGCGCGATTTGCGTCTTCAGGCGTATCGGCATTTGCCCACACCTCAAGTTTTGCGAATTCATCCGACCATGCGAGGATTTGCTTGAAGTCGTCGGTGAACGTCGCCTCAATAAGCGGCACTTGCCCGGCAAGTATCCTGCCCGTCGTTCCGTCAACAGTCACAGTGTCGCCTTTTACGAACGTACGCCCGCGTGAAGTCAATGTTTCGTTCTCAAGGTTTATCGTCATCTCTTCGCATCCGCAGACTGCGGGTTTTCCCATGCCGCGCGCGACAACCGCTGCGTGGCTTGTCATTCCTCCGCGGCTCGTAACCACCGCCGACGCCGCAAAGAGTCCGTGAATGTCGTCGGGGCACGTTTCCGGCCTTGCCAGAATTACTGATTTTCCATGTTTTGCACACTCTTCTGCTTCATCCGCGTTAAATACAAGCTCGCCGACTCCCGCCCCGGGCGAGGCCGGAAGTCCAGCAGCTATTACGTCCTGAGGCGCTTTTTTATCCACCTGCCTGTGAAGCAGCTGTTCAACTTGATCGGGAGAAACTCGTTTCACTGCCGTTTCTTTATCAATCAGTCCTTCTTTGTACATGTCCATGGCTATTTTAACCGCAGCGGAAGCTGTGCGTTTGCCGGTACGGGTCTGGAGAAGGTAGAGTTTACTGCGTTCTATGGTAAACTCAATATCCTGCATTTCCTTATAGGAAACTTCAAGCTGATTTGTTAGTTTGCAGAGCTCCTTATATATCTCAGGCATCTTGCCTTCAAGTTCGCTTATCGGCACTGGGGTCCGTATCCCCGCCACGACGTCCTCTCCCTGCGCGTTTATCAAGAACTCGCCGTAGAGTTTGTTCTCGCCGTCCGACGGGTTGCGCGTGAAACACACGCCCGTTCCGCAGTCGTCGCCAAGGTTGCCGAATATCATTGATATTACGTTGACCGCTGTGCCGAGGTCATCCGAGATTTTGTTTATTTTTCTGTACGTTATCGCGCGCGGGATGTTCCAGCTCTTGAACACCGCTTCTATTGCTTTGCGGAGCTGCACCCACGGGTCAACGGGGAAATCGTTGCCGGTCGAATCCTTATAGATTTTCTTGAATTCGGCGACTACATTTTTCAGCTCTTCAGCATTTATTTCATTGTCAAACTTAACTCCAAGCTTACTCTTGACTTTTACAAGCACATGCTCAAATTTATTTGAGTCGACATCATCGACAACGCTGCTGAACATCTGAATAAAACGGCGGTAACTGTCAAAAGCAAAGCGTTCGTTGCCTGACGCGGCAGTTAGCCCTTTCACGGTATCATCGTTAAGGCCAAGGTTGAGAATAGTTTCCATCATACCGGGCATTGATACCGGAGCGCCGGAACGAACGGACACAAGCAGCGGGTTTACATTATCGTTGAAGACTTTCCCTGTTTCTTTCTCAAGATCTTTTAACGAGCTCTGTACACCGCTCCAGATTTCATCCATTATCTTCGGATCCTTGAGATATTTCAAACAAACTTCGGTGGTGATAATAAAACCAGGTGGAACAGGCAGCCCGCTCCGGACCATCTGCGCCAGATTTGCTCCTTTCCCGCCCAGCAGGGATTTTTGATCTCCGCTTCCCTCTCTCAGGCTGTAGATGTACTTTACTGTATTCTCTGCCATGATTGTTACCTCCATTTAATAACATTAAATTTTAAATATTCACAGATTGTATATTCTATCTCATTTTTTTCGGATTGGTTTATTAATTCAGTTATTATTCGGCTGATTTTACAATTATGTTAGATAAGCGGGGCTGTACCAAAATGAAATTATATGGATAAGGCTATTTTTACATTATTTTGAACAAAGAGAGCCGGGCGCTACGGCCCGGCTCTCTTTGTTTGGCGTGCAGCCAAAAAATATACCTGATTATAGACTTTAAAACTTTCTACGAAGCATGAATCCTGCCAGCGCCAGAACGGCGAGTAAAGGTATTCCTGCGTTACAGCCATATTCTTCCCACCACTCCCTGAAGCTATGTTTGCAGCCGTCATCATCGTCGTCATCGCCCTGAACTTCGATTATGCGGAAACCGTATAGGTCGTCATTCGCCGGCAACGCTTTCGGAACTGTACGGTAGCTGCCGTCGCCGATTACAGGGCGACCTGAGCTGTCGACATCTACTGTCCATGGAACACGGCCATGATCCGCCACGCTGATTGTCGCCACGTTCGAATCCAATGTCATTGAGTGCGGAACGAGAGGCACATAACTTCCATCCTTCTTTTGGATCAAGTAACTGCTCGTATTTTCGCTTGTGGGAAGCGTCATATCGAACTTGCCGCTCTGAAGCGCGTCCGTTCTCGTGTGCACCTGAATATCGTAATCGAACACCTTGATTGTCTGGGAAGGATTTAGCCCAAGCCCGTTTGCTATGTTCTTGAGGCTATCCTGAGTGTGGTAGCTGAAGAAACGCGGCACCGCTCCTCTGTTGATTAGAGGAAGGAAATGATCCACGTCGTATGTCGGGAGATCCACTTCCTTGAGGTAGCGGTAGGCCGGCATTTCGACTCCGACAAGCGCGGGCGACAACGAACGCGTAGAGGCGCCTCCCAGCGCCACGCTCATGTAGGGCAGGAAAATACAGGACGCGGCGTTCCATGGGAAGTCCGGCTCCATGTACATCGGAATAACGTGGACACGGAGCTGTCCCAGATAGACTACGTATGCGTTGTCTTTCTTGAACGTTCGGTTCGGTATATTGAAGATGGTGACATCCCGGTTCAGCCAGCCGTTCGATCCGCTGTTTGCTAGATCAACATAGGGTCCAACGCCTCTATCGTCGTTTGAGGAGTTAAAGACTGTGCGGGCATTATAGTGCCAACCCTCAACGTCAATGGTCACGTCGCTGGCAAGGCGCTTCACATTGATGCCGGAAAGCAGCATGCGCGTCGCAAGTTCGTTGGCGTAAGGCCCGTCGAAGATGTATGCGTAAGGACGGATGCGCTCCTTGATAGCGAAGCCCTGCCACACCAGCTCAAGTTTAAACGGCTGTCTGTCGCGGGAGCCGGAGTTGTCCTTGACGGGGTCGTAGTCGCCGCTAAGAATTGAGCCCGTACCATTCGGATTTTTCTTAAGGGACTTCGTCCAGTCGTAACGCACGATGTTATTAAGGTCCTCTACGGGATTTGCCGCGCTGAATCCTTGGACTGTGTAATTTCTGTCGACGTCTATTACGTTCCACTCCCTGTCGACGTAGGTGGGCTTTGGCGGGATTGAGTGAATCGGTATCATGTCGTCCGAGGTTACTTTCTTTCCTTTTTCTACCCAGTCCTTCCTCATCTGATTGAGCGTCCCGATAAATTCCGGCCTGTTTGCCGCAGTTATCATAGCGGAAAGCGTGCAGAGGTAGCCGGTAGCCACTCGCCGTTCCCACATACCGCGGTTGCCGACATTGGTGGGGCCTGACTTATTCTCGAACAACAGGCTGATGCAGCCGGCCATGGCGTTGTGATTGCGGGCGTTTCGCGTATTGAACGCCGCTTCAGAGATAAGGAAATACGGCGCATCCGGGTCCCAAGCTTTACTGTTTATGAAGCTGCTCCTGTAATCGGCGTCCGCGTAAATCCCGCCTGCGGCGAAGTTTGTATTTATTCCATGACCGTAAGTGTCCGTCCCCTCGCGATACATTCCAAAATGTATGCTGTATTTGGGGGCGAAAGCTTGAAGATCCGGCACTATGTAGTTGTAGTACAGGCTCAGAAAGTCCCTCGGGAGCACGAGATGGTTTGCCGCAGAGGCGCCTATATCGTGGGCGTCGTTGTCTATCCTCATGCCGAAAGTGTTTTCCACGTTGGTGGTGAATGTGGAGTTGCCGCGCTCATGAAGGTTCACGCTTATGTGAGGCTGGTAGGCCACGTTCAGTTTGCGCACGACGCGGCTCACCGGCAGGTCAAACAGCATGTTGTCGCGGTTCAAGTCCCTGAGCTCAGGCGTCGGCGTCCACTGCAACGCTACCAGATCGTTGGTCTCTCTCCTAGGCGCCTTTGCGCCGTCTGCGCATATGCGCGGCAGGATTATGACGTTGATGAGGTCAAGCAGCGGCTTTCCGGCGTTAGGACCGTCCTTGAGTATCGCATTTGGGCGCTCGTAAGCCAGATCGTAAGCCGTGGCAAGAGGGCTCTCGCCGGCGCTCCATTCGCCTCCGTGAATTAGTCCCTGAACCCATACCAACGGCTTGCCGGATTTGGCCAGCTGCTCCGGGGTATGCGGCTTGGGCTCCTTCGAGAAAATAACGAACGGCCAAGGGAAGCCTCTCGGGATCTCGCCCAGATACTCGACTGTCATGTAGTCTTTCGGCAATGACTCGATAAAATCGATCATTTCTTTGTGCGAGGTGAATATGGACTTTCCATAGATCTCATTAACGGTTTGAGTGGGATACGCCACTAAGCGCGCCCAAGAGCTTCTGTCCTGTGAAACTTTATCCGTGGTGAAACTTGGAGTGTACCAGATATCAAGGTCGGTTGGGCCTCCTGGTCCGCCGCCCTGAGTCTTGAACTCCCAGTCCATAAAGCTCGTTACACGTATTGCGTTGATTGATCCGTAACCACGGAGCGTGTTTGTCCAGTCGCCCGGAAAACCGCCCTCTGCAGCAGGGTTGTTTGGTATTGTGCTTGGGTTTGGATCAAGCGGGAAAGCGTAGGCCGTTCCGCAGACAAGCAACATAAGAACCAAAATTCCAATGCTTCTCATTTGAATTTTTCGCATTTTATTCTCTCCTTTTATATTGTGAAGCTATTATTTTAATATCCCAATTTCCTTGTAATACTTCTCTGCACCTGGATGAAGAGGGGCGTCGCAAGCGTCAATTATATTCTGCGGCAGAAGGTCCCTGAAGAAATTATGCCCCTTAACCAGATCTTCCTTGTTTTCGATGATGCTCTTGGTAATATTGTAGGCAACTTCTTCGCTCATCTTTTCATGCGAAATAAGAGACGTCCAATTGCCAACGGTAACCACATCTTTGTCCTGCCCCTTGTATGTCCCTGCCGGAATGACCATTTTCGTCATTTCAGGCGCCCCTGCGATAATCTTTTCAATCTGATCGTCTGTCAACGAAAGCAGTTCAAAGACTGAACCGTCTCCGATGATATCGGTTATCCACGCGGCGCCAATCCCTGTTCCATCGAAAATGGCGTCAACTCCGCTTGTTTTGAAACGTGAAGCCGACTGAACACGGTTGCCCGAATGCTCAATTTTTGCATCATCAAACGACATTCCGACGGCCTTAAAGATCATCTTGGTGGTTATTTCAATACCATCGCCGGGGGTTATACATTCGATACTGCTGCTTACTAATTCAGTGATGTTAGCTGCGCCAATGGAGCGCCGCGCCATTATATGAATGGGGGTCGCATTCCAGTTGACCAATGTCCTGACATCTGTTATGGGAGAGCCCGCGAACTGCTCCAAGCCGCGGACTGCCACCGATACTGCGGAAGCCTGGCATATGGCCATATCCACTTCCCCGTTATGCACCAAGTCCACGTTGACGGCGCTGCCGCCTGTAGCTTGCGCAGTGGCTTGGTATTCGGTTTTGTTGGTGATGGTTTCAGCAATAACTGCGCCCATCGTAAAAAAGTTTCCGCCCAAGCTTGCTGTTCCAATGCTCAAATTAACCGCTGCGGCAGCAATGCCTCCTGCTGCCGTTAGTGCTATGCTAAGCGCCAAAATCGTTACTATCAGTTTTTTCATTCATTACGTCCTCCTTAAGATAAATTTTTTTCGGTACTGCAGTAAATCCACTACAAAAATGCTAATTACAAATATAATGGTGACCGCCGAGACAAGTGTATCCGGCCATACCATACCCAGCGCGACCGCCAAATAAAGGAGTCGCTTCACAGTGCCCACTTTTTCGAAGAATACGCCCTCACATGCGGCGCTGAGATATATAACGCCCACAAAGGTCACTAAAAAAGTGAATACTGTAAGAGCCAGGTTGACATTCTCTCCGATCAGCAAGTCAGGCTGGTAAATAAATACAAAGGGCACGATAAAACCAGCCATGGCCAGCCGAACGGAGATAAATCCAATTGAATTCGGGTTTCCTCCCGAGAGTCCCGCAGCGGCATAAGCGCCTGTCGCGACGGGCGGCGTGATGGTTGACATGCAACCATAGTAAAATACGAATAGATGAGCCGGTAACACATCAATGCCAGCCATGTCGAGCGCAGGAACCGCACTGATGCTTGCCAGCACGTAGGCTGCTGATGTAGGCAGCCCCATGCCAAGGATTATGGTTACAATCATGGTCAAAAACAGTATCAATAACGTGATGTTGCCTGAGATGGCAAATATCATTCGAGCTATGGTCATTGAGACGCCGGTTAGGGAAAACACGCCTACAATAAGCCCAACCACTGCAGTAGCAGCGCTCAGCGACATGACTGTTTTTGCCGCTACCGTAAATACTTTAATTAATCGCATCGGGGTGATACGTGTTTTCTTGCTGAAGAAGGATATTATCATAGCAACCACAATGCCGCCCCAAAAAGCGGAAAAGGTCGGGGTATAGTTACTGCACAGCAGGACTACGATTCCTGCGAGCGG
The DNA here is from genome assembly GCA_009783355.1 of Synergistaceae bacterium. GTDB lineage: Bacteria > Synergistota > Synergistia > Synergistales > Aminobacteriaceae > WRNQ01. The sequence continues at coordinate 49,862 of WRHH01000006.1, read as the reverse complement.
CAACACAAGATAGGAGCGTTTCAACAGCCCTATCCAGTCTGTTTTCATGTCGTCGCCGCTACCCTTCAAATCCAGCCTGACCGCGCGGAAATGTACTATTGAAAAAACGCTTACGTAGTAGAGGATGGCAGGGAGAACTGCCGCAATGGCCAGTTTGATGTATGGGATGCCGATGGTATCAGCCAGCATAAATGCGGTTGCGCCCATGACAGGCGGCAGGATTTGCCCTCCTGCAGAAGCTGCGCATTCCACCGCTCCAGCAAAGTTTGCAGAGTAACCGGTCTTTTTCATCAGCGGAATGGTAAATGCTCCAGTGGTTGCGACGTTAGCCGAGGTCTCGCCGCTCACCATGCCCATCAGGCTGCTGGATACGACCGCCACCTTGGCCGGGCCGCCCCTCTGTTTGCCCGTCAAGGCGTTTGCAAGGTCATTGAAGTAGTCGGCAATTCCAACTTCCTGCAATATGGCGCCGAACAACACGAAGATCACTATGATCTCAGCCGACACGCCAAGTGCAAAACCAAAAACGCCCTCGCCTCCAAGAAAAAGATGCGAGACTACTCTCGATAGGGAAAACCCCGGATGCGCTAATCTACCGGATAAATTGTTTCCCAAGAAAACGTAGAGCATCGCCAGCAGCGAAAGAAATATCAATCCCGGGCTAATTACTCTGCGCGCTACCTCGTAAAGCAGCAGAATAGCCGCGACTCCAAGGTAAATATCAACAGGTTGACTACGCCCGCCCATTTTTATGAGTGCACCGTAGCGTACATAGACAGCAATGAAAACACATGCGGCTGTCGCCGCCAGAATGATATCAAAAATTCTGAGTTTTTTAAGGCTGTCTCTGCGCGCTATGGGCGTGAGCAGCAGCAACATCACGATGGCAAAACCCAAATGGATTATCCTTATCCTTTGAGGCGCCAGAAAGATGAACTGAGCCGCTATTACAACATGAAACGACATCCAAATCACCGATAAGGCAACTATTAATTTATTTGTCCGGCCGTCGTAGGACTTACGTAATGAGGTCCGGCTCACCTTTTCCATTTATAAAACCATACCTTTCTGCGAAAGACACTGATTAAGCAATACAAAAACAGCGCCGTTTGCTGTAAATAAAATTATTCTTTATTCATGAGGCCTTACAGCAGCCGTGAAAACACTCCATCATATGTATAACGAACGTTGTCAACTGCAGCCGTGCGGTCGGCTTCGTCCAGTTTTAGCTCATGTCGTTTCCGCACATAAGGAACAATGCCTCCGCATTCCAAAATCTCCATTACCACTCCCTCAAATCCAGGACGCCGCATAACAGTCCCGGCGGTCAGGTTGCGCACCAGAATTTCGTCCTTCTCCATTGCAATTTGAAGGTTGTCTCCTTCTGCAATATCTCCTGTATCCATCTCAACTGGCAACACGCCGTTGTTCACGCAGTTACGAAAATAACTGCGCGCAAAAGATTTTGCCAGAATGACCGGTATGTTATTTGCGAACATTACCTGCGCTGCAACCTCCATAGCCGAGCCGCAGCCGAAGTTTTCCCCCGCCGCTATGATGGTAACTCCGTCCAACTCGCTGAAAAACCCGGGGCGAATGTCCTCCATGATATATTGTTTGAGCACTCCGAGATCCAGCGTATCCCGTTTTCGCCTCGACGATATGATATAGTCGGTATTGACATCGTCCCCGAACACAAAGACCTTGCCTTCATATTGCGTCATGCATAACCTCCTTTGGGTCGGTTATCCGCCCTTTTAGAGCGCTCGCCGCAGCTACCAACGGGGATGAAAGGTAAATGTTCGCCTTGGTATTGCCCATCCGCCCCAAGAAATTCCGGTTGGCGGTTGAAAGAACCGTAAACCCGTCTCTCGGGACGCCGGGGCTGCTGCCGCAACATGGGCCGCAGGCGGGAGGCAAAATCATGGCGCCCCTCGCCAAAAGTTCGGCCGCTATTCCTTTTTCTATCATTTTGAGGTAGATTTCCCGCGAGCCCGGAACAATAAGCGTCTCAACCATAAAGCGCCCGTTATAGTTACGCAACAAGTCGTATACCGCTTCAAAATCGGACATACGTCCGTTGGTGCAAGTGCCGATTAGCGCCATATCCACCGGCAGGCCGACTAATTCCTCCAGCGCGACGGACTCAGCAGGGCTGTGAGGAACTGCGATCATGTGGCAAATCTCCGAAAGGTTAATTTCCAGAGTCTGAAGGTAATTGCAACCGGGATCCGGCCATGCGGCCTCCGTGCAGTCGAGTCCGCGTTCATCGCAGTATTCCCGCGCCGCGCGATCTAATGGCATTATGGCGCATTTAGCGCAGCTTTCAGCCATTATGTTGCAAATAACTCTCCGGTCGTCCATGGAAAGTGATGTAAGCCCTTCGCCGCCGAACTCCACAGCACGGTAGTTGGCGCCGTTTGTCCCCAGCAATCGTAATACATATAGCGCTACATCCTTGCCGCTGACGCCCCGCGAGACAGCGCCGGAAAAGTTTACGCGGATAGTTTCGGGAACCTTGAACCAAAGGCGCCCGCTCGACATGGCCATTGCCATATCGGAAGCGCCCATGCCAACGCCCAGGCAGTTGAGATATCCGTAAGTAGTGGTATGCGAATCTCCGCCAACCACCAGCGCTCCCGGTCTTAGATATCCAAGTTCGTCAAAAACCTGATGCGCTATTCCTTCCCCAGCCGGGGCAACCTTTATACCGTGCCGGGCGGCAAAATCGTAAACGCTTTGCTGCAGCCTGCCCACAGAGGCGTTGGGACATGGTACGTAGTGGTCTATAACAAAGGCTATCCGCTCCGGATAAGCGATTTGTTCCACGCCCATACGCTCCAGAAATTCAATGGTGAGCGGGCCTGAAGCATCATTGGACACGCAAGCGTCAACAGCCGCAATGGCTGTGCCCCCTGCGTACAACTCCTGTCCGGCTTTCTGTGAAAACAGCTTTTCCACAATAGTCTTTGGCATATTTACCTCGTTATTTGACTATAAGAGCCGTGACCTCTAAAAATCTGTCTATTTCCTCCGCAGTATTAAAATGCATCGGCGAGACCCTGACGAGCTCCTCAAGCCCTACTGCGTGAAGCTGCCTTCTGGACAACACGCTTTTTGCAACTCTGTCGAACACGACTATGCCGTTGTCGATATATTGTTTGACAGCTACGCCGGAGGGCTTTCCATCAAACGTCATTGATAAAATACAGTCCCGCTTCGTCAAATCGTCTCCGACAAAGTGGACATTGACGTTACTGATGTCACACAAGCCTTTTATGCTCTCAGATCCATGCAACATCCTGTGCAACAGCGCCCTTTCATGCATTTCAATCCCGTGCATCGCGGAAATAATTTGTTGCCTTCTGTCGCCCGATGCGCCGAGCCTCTCGCCAAGCCAGCAAAGATAATCAATTACTATAGACCAGCATCCCCAAGCGGCAGGCTCGACGCTGCCGACCTCCCAATCGGTTATGGCGCCTTCGAGAGTTCTTTCATGCGGAAGCTTTGAGCACCTTTCGGATACGTAGCCAATTCCCTGGCCTCGTTTGCCGAGGATTTTATATTGGGTGAAGCCTATCGCGTCGATTTGGAGCTTCTCGACGTCTATTGGCCCGTGCGGTATGTGCTGGGTCGCGTCAAGCAGAATGTAGATATCGGGCTTTATTTTTCTTGCTTCGTGTATGATGGACTCGACTTCGTTCAACGCGCCGGTTATGTTGGACGCGTATATGAACGACAACATACAGGTGTCCTTGTCGACATGGCGCATAATTTCTTCCGCGTCAGCCGCGCCGGTCATCCTGTTTGCACTTGCAACGCGAAGCTCCTTGCCCGCAATTTCCGCGTAATATTTTGCCGAGTCGTAGGTAGCGGGGTGTTCCAGATCGGTGGTCACTACATTGCTGCCGGGGACGTTGAAAACGATGGCTTGCGTCATATGATAGAGCACTCTCGACGCCGTCTGGGAGGAAAATACGCTCCCGCTTTTGGCGCCAAGAAACAGCTTTGTATCGTCCATCCCTTTTATGACCATCTCTTTAAGATGCGCGGATGCTTTGGAAGGTCGGTTCGGAGAGTCGGGGAAAGCCGTCTCGGCTGCCAAAAATTCGCTGCACTTTTTTAATCTTAAGGAACCGCCGGCGTTGTCGAAATAAATCCTCTTGCCGGCGTAAGGGTCGTAATCGACATAGTCCATCTTTGCTCTGATTTCTTGCAACAGTTCGTCTGAAAAAAACTCTCCTGTATTTTTGCTGTCCATAGTTCTATCCATCATTGGCTCCTTTCGGGATTGTCAAGTATTTAACTATTTTCGTTCTGTCAATATTCCCGCCCGAGAGCAAAAATACGACTTGCTCGTTTCGGCTGAATTTTATCTTGCCGCTCAAAGCCGCGCCGACTCCGACGCAAGACGAGGGCTCGGCCAGGAGTTTCGCGCTTGTAACCACCAACGCAAACGCCTCTATTATGAATTCGTCGTCAACCGTCACTATTTCGTCAACGTATTTATTAATTAATTCGAAATTATTGATACCGGCTTTTGCCGCCTTGAGCGCGTCGGCGCATGTGTCACGCGTATCGACGGCGACGGGGCGCCCTTCTTCGAGGCTTTTAGTGTACCTCGGAACGACCGATGGCTCGACTCCTATTATTCTGGTTTTGGGCTTACTCTCTTTCACGGCTGCTGCGACTCCTGATATAAGGCCGCCGCCGCCAACGGGAACGACTATACAGTCGACGTTGGCAAGGTTATAAAGGATCTCAAGCCCTGCTGTACCTTGCCCTGCAATAATTACAGGGTCGTCGTATGAATGGATGGAAACAGATCCTGACGAGTTTTTGATTTCTTCCGCTTTAGCGCGCCTTTCCGCTGAGGTATTGCCATGCATGATAATTTCCGCGCCCATTGCGCGGCAGCCGTTAAGCTTTGTCTCCGAGACATCAATAGGCAATACTACAGTAGTCTTGACGCCTAAAATCTTTCCGGCGTAAGCAACTCCCTGTGCATGATTGCCGGAAGAAGCTGTAATAACACCTCCAGCTTTTTCCCGGTCGGTTAAGCTTAACAATTTATTTACAGCCCCTCTGGCCTTGAACGATCCTGTTACTTGCAAGCATTCCGGCTTAAAATACGCGTTACACGCCAGGATATTATCCAGATTCTCACTCCTGACCAGCGGAGTATGCTTTATATATTGTTTTATTCTTCTTGCCGCGTCTAAAATATGTTCAAGCCTTACAGGCAGTTCCAATGCAGACGCACCTCGCTATAACTTTTATATATTATTTAATAATACGCCAACTCTTGATATTATTATTTTTTGATTATATCCTTTATTGTATTGCATCGCAAGAGTAAATAGAAAATGGAAACTCCACCCTTTTAAAAGAAATTGAAAATGGAAAAATAAAAACAAAGACTCTATATACTGTATAATTGATATTGAGTGGACTCCGTGTGAAACAGGAATCACTGCAAGACGGAGAGCTTGTCCTGAGAAAGTACGGGTGATTAGATGGAGAAGATCTGTCGAAAGCTCCGGACAAAGTTCAGAGGCAAGAATGTACTCTCCAAGGTCTCATATCTTGCCTCTGAATATATATATAAAAAATGCATGAAACAAATTATCCAAATGTTGTTGAAAATACATAATCTAGTAATCAGTGCTGATTTGAGGTGATCTTGACTTGTTTACAGGACTAGTGGAAGCTATGGGACGCGTGGTGAAAGTCTCAACTGTCGGCGCGATTGTAAAATTACAGATAGAGGCGCCGTTTTCAAGAGAGCTAAAAAAGGGGCAATCAGTTTGCGTGAGCGGAGCTTGCCTTACTGTTGTGAGTTATAATGATACATGCTTCAGCGTTGACGTGATGAACGAGACGGTTAAAAGGACCAAATTCAACTCGCTAACTGAAAAAGGAGCGGGAACGATTGTCAACCTTGAACGCGCGTTGCGCGCGGGAGACAGGCTTGACGGGCATTTTGTACTTGGGCACATTGATGGCGTCGGCGCCGTCCGGTCGATGAATGACGGCGGTTCAGGCTCATATATTGTCAAGGTCGAAGCGGCGCCTGAAATAATGCGCCAGATAGTAGGCAAAGGATCCGTTGCGCTTGACGGAGTTAGTTTAACGGTAATAGACTCGTCCGAAGACTGTTTTTCCGTTGGGCTTATCCCTGCAACGCTCTCTAACTGCACGCTCGGGATACTTAAAACGGGAGATAGACTTAATATTGAGACTGATATAATAGGAAAATATGTACTGGCAAAACTTTACAATGTTTTACACGGCAATTCGCCGAATAAGAAGAGCGTAAATAGTATTTCGATTGAACAACTAACTGAGATGGGATGGTAGAGTAATGGAAACGGAAAATAATAATCTTGATGCAAAAAGAAGTGACCATCCGATTGCAGACATAAATAACGATTACAAGGGCGACCCGGATATGACAGAAGGGTTCAGCTCTATTGAAAGCGCTATTCTGGCCATTCGCGCCGGAGAGATGGTCGTTGTCGTTGATGATGACAACAGAGAAAACGAGGGGGATTTAGTCGCGGCTGCGGATTCAATTACCCCGGAACAGATAAATTTTATGGTAAAAAATGCGCGAGGACTCGTCTGCGCTCCAATATCGCATGAAATTGCCGATAGGCTCGGATTTTCTCTGATGTCAAAGACCGGAGAGGACAGGCAGGGAACCGCTTTTCTTATCAGCGTTGATGTCAAAGACGGTACGACTACGGGAATTTCCGCTGCGGAACGAGCCCTGACAATTAGACATTTAGCCTCAAGCAATGCAAAGTATGACGACTTTTTTAAACCCGGACACGTTTTTCCGCTGGCCGCAAAACCCGGAGGAGTTCTGAAGCGCGCCGGACATACGGAAGCTGCGGTTGATCTGGCCCGGCTTGCAGGAAGGGCGCCGGCGGGAGCAATATGCGAAATAATGAACGACGACGGCACTATGGCCCGGCTTCCGTCTCTCCGAAAGTTTGCGGAAGAATATTCCACGCCGATTATTTCGGTCGCCGACCTTATAGCCTGGCGCAGTCGAAGGGAGAAGCTGGTTGAAAAGATAGTCACAGTTAAAATGCCGACGGTTTGGGGAGAATTTGAGGCTCATTCTTACAAGAGCTTGCTTGATGACAGAGAGGATAACGTGCATATAGCTTTAACTAAAGGAGTTGTTTCCGGGCAAACGCCTGTTTTGGTCCGGGTACATTCGGAATGCCTGACAGGAGATGTTTTCAGCTCTCTGCGTTGTGATTGCGGGAATCAACTGCATGAGGCGTTAAGAATGATAGAAAATGAAGGCGCCGGAGTGTTGCTTTATATGCGCCATGAAGGGCGCGGTATAGGGCTTTCTGAGAAGTTGAAGGCATATAAGCTGCAGGAGGAAGGATTGGATACAGTTGAAGCAAACATAGCCCTCGGATGGGAACCTGATCTCCGGGATTACGGGATAGGAGCTCAGATTTTATTCGATTTGGGGGTTAGGCGTTTGCGTCTTCTAACCAATAATCCCAAAAAATTGGTGGGGTTACAAGGCTACGGTCTTGAAATTGTTGAGAGAGTTCCTCTGATTATCGAGCCTAACCGTCATAATTGTTTTTATCTTGATACAAAAGAGCGCAAAATGGGACACATGCTTAAGGGCAATACACAATGATCAATGAAAGGACAAAAGATGCGGGGGACGTAGCCATCAGCGACCAGTCTACTTTTAATGTCGGCTTTCGTTTCAGTCATGCTTTTACAAATTTTTAACTTTATCCAGCCATAGTAATTAAGAAAATATTATGGTATAATAAGGCCATTAAAAGGAGCGTGATTGTGTGCCACAGATAATTCCGATAAAGGATTTAAAAAATACAAGTGAGGTTTCCATTCTGTGCCACGAAATGGAAGAGCCTGTGTTTGTCACTAAAAATGGCTATGGGGACCTGGTGATAATGAGTATGGAGACATACGAGAAGACTATTTATATTCAGGATATCTACGCAAAACTGGAACAGGCTGAACGAGAGATTGCGGAAGGACGGACAAGTAGTGCGGTCCAATCTTTGCAAGCGTTAAGATTGAAGTATGGAATATGAGGTCATAATATCCGAGTCAGCCGAGCGGGATATCAACAAGATACTTATGTATATGACCGTCAAGCTTGCCAATCCTCAAGCGGCTACGGATTGGGCTGACGAGCTTGCAATGCGGTACAACGAATTATCTAAGCATCCGAAAATGTACGGGTATTCACTCATTGAACCCCTGAGGCGTATAGGATACCGCCGCTTCGTTGTAAAGAACTATATTGTTTTTTACCGCTTGGACGATGTACGGAGGAGAGTAATCATAGTCCGCGTTTTCTATAGTAAACAAAATTATGAAAAATATTTGTAATCTATCTTTTGTCTTTTCATTTGTAATTTGTAATTTGCATTCTATCGGGGTGTTTACAACTGGATAGTTTTATGATTGAAAGACTAATGGGGCTCTTCTGGGTTATGGTGCAGCAGTTTTGTTTTTCATGCCTGAAATATGCGCATGACAACATAATCGGAAGGGGGAAGGTTGCGAAGTTGTTGTTAACACAACTTCTTGCATTTGTTTTGTTGGCCGTGTACTGCTTCGAGTCCGAGTGGGGGAGCGGTTATCTAAGCGATGTGTTGTATATCAATAACGTCGAATTCTATGCGTGGTCGGCGCGTGTTATTATCTGCGGGGTCATGATTCTATTCGACTGGCTCTTAGTATTGTACTTCGCGCGCATCGTTCGTATCTACCGGCGGGGACTTGCCGCCGCGTCGCCGACGCTACGCGGTGATTTGGCTGCAATTATATTCGTCGCTGTGCTATGCAGTGCTTATTTATACGCAAGCGTTACTTCCTCGCTACGCTTGGGTTTTGACATGACACAGTATAACTGGATAGGCCGCTTTTTTATTCAGATTTCAAATTTTTTCTATATCGCTCTGGAGGTCGGGGGCGCTATTTTGGCATGGTTGTTCCTCAAACAAATCATGCGTGACAGGAACATTAAAAATATGACGGAACGGAGCGATCTTAACAGTGCTTGATAGTTTTTTTTATTGGGTGGGAACGGCGTATCAGGATGAACTATACATGAGCGGCCTAAAAATAGCGGGAGTACTGTGCAGTTATGTGGACATATTCGTTGCCGCAATATTGGTACGCTCAGCGGATTTTATTCGAGAGCGCGCCCCGTCGAAGTTTCGTTTCGGCGTTCTTTTCCTGTTCGCACTCCTCACCCCCGCTCTGCTTTTACCCAAAGAAGGGCTTGATTTTTTCATCATGCAGTTTGCCGTTCTTGCCCCTCCATACCTGATACTAATGTACACCGCTTTCACCGAGGCGAAGTTTTTCATGGCATGGATGAAGAGCAAGATAGGATCGTCGCAGGTTTAATTACATTTCAAAAAATATAAGAGGGAAGTGATGTAAAAATGTCCGGCAATTTTAAAGTGGACGCTGCGTTCTCGAAGCACGCAACTTACGAAGGAGTGTATATAAAGCTCTTTTTCGGCAAGGAAGACAATGACAGGCTTAACAATCTTGAGGTTTACATTGTGCCCGGCTTTCAAATCGCCCCGCATATTCACGAAAACAGTACCGAGTTTTTCTATGTGGTGAGCGGTCAGGGCGAGTTCTTGGACGACACGGAATGGAAAGCCATCAAGAAAGGCGACGCTTTCAAAGCTCCGCAAGGCATGACGCACGGCCTCAAGAATACGGGAAGCGAAGCATTATTGTTGTTTTCCACCTTCAGCCCGGCAAACAGGTAGCAATAAATTAAATGCACAATTTTCAATTGAACTTCAGGGATGAAAAAATCATTATTGGCGTTCGCGAGTCTGTAAACAAAAGTTAATAGTATTCGTTCCAAATTTTTGGGGTTAAATACAGATTTTTAAAAAGCGGCTTCGCATCAAATTCATCTGAAATGCGAAGTCGCTTTTTCTGTTGATCCGGCTAATATAGCCATTTGTTATGCCTCTAAATAGCCAAAGTCAAGCGGGGCTGTAAGCCGCCCTATGCTACAAAGCTACGTTTGGCAATCCGAAGTCTCTGGCCTTTGTCTTTTCTATTCCCTAATCCCTAATCCCTGTCTTTATTTGCACATTGTAATTTGTAATTTGTGTATTGTTTTGCACGCCACTCCTAACAGGCAGGCCATACAGTTATTTATGGGCGACTCGCGAAGGTCAGGCATCTTTATTAGCGAAGAGTGGCAATTGTTCGCCGCCGAGGACAAGAAGACAGAGAGAGGCTGAACCGCCGCTACAATACATGCATTATTTGAAACAAAATTTTGATTTACCACCGTTACAGTAAGCGAGCCTATAGGATTCGTTATTCCGTCAGCGTAAATATTTAGCTTATACGTTGGTTGAAAGAGAAGGCTCGCGTTGAAGCTATAGCTGACTAAGTTTATTGGCGCGTAAATGCCTGAGCCCGGAGCTGTCTCTTTCATCTTGATCCAATTGGGAGACTCAACGCCCAGATTATTGACACTTGTTATATAGACCGTTTGCCCGCTTAGCCCGTCAATTTTAACTTCAACCGAGTTTCTGTTGGACATCCCGTTCGCATTGATGTTTGTTCCGCCTACCGTCGTCAGGGTGAAATTGGGCGCCGTCCCGCGAATATCATCTTGAATTTCGCTGTACGTCATCGTCGATGTATTAACTCTGACAAGCCTTGTGAATTTAACCACTGTCGGTTTTGCCACGGGCGGCGTTTTCATGACAGTTATTGTAAGCGTTCCGATTACTGTATCTTCAGCGTAAATACGAATCAAGTATACCTGCGGAGTAGGAGCGATAAGGCTTTCGGGGAAACTGTAATTAATCAGGCTTGTCGGTGCATAAATACCTGATCCCAGAGCTGTTTCTCTTAGCGGAACCCGGTAGGATTCGACGCCCAGTGTATTGACAGCCGCTATGTAGAGAGCATGCCCATCAACTCCGCCAATTCTAACTTCAACCGCATTCATATTGGACATTCCGTTCGCGTTGATGTTTGTGTTCCCGACTGTCGTGAGGGTGAAATCCGGCGCCGAGCCACTAATATCACCTTGAATTTCGCTGTACGTCACCGTCGACGTATTAACCCGGACAAGTCTTGTGAATTTTATTAATTCAACGTTGGATGTGTTAATTTTGTACATCGCGGTAACGAACAGTTCGTCGGTTATATTGCTGAAATCCTCATCCCAGCCGATGAAATCGTAGCCCGTTCTTACAGGGTCGGTAGGAGCGGTCGCGGGTGATCCATATTCCACAACCTGCGTCTTAAGCTCGGTTCCGTCCCAGTCCATGAATGTCACGAGGAAAGACTCTACTTTTGACGGGTTCACTGTGATGTTGAAGTCCTTGATGAAATCCTTCGAGACAGTTTTCACAGGAATACTACTGTTTGTGTCCGTTCCGTCGCCAAACTGACCGTGATAATTATATCCCCACGCCCAAATGCTGCCGTCCTTCTTTTTGGCTATGGTGTGATGATATCCTCCTGAAACCAACGTCCAGTCATTCGCAGTCCCCACGCGGACAGGCGAGTTTTGGTTCATGTTCGTGCCGTCGCCCAACAGACCTATTTCATTATATCCCCATGCCCAAAGACTGCCGTCAGTTTTTATAGCTGTTGTGCGATAATGGCTTGCATCAACTGCTGCCCAGTCTTTCGCATCGCCTATGCGTACAGGTACGTTTCGGCTTGTATTCGTGCCGTCGCCAAGCTGGCCTGAATCGTTCCATCCCCATGCCCAAAGGCTGCCGTCAGTTTTCAGGGCTATAGTATGATAATCGCCTCCCGCAACCGCCGCCCAGTCATTCGCAGTCCCTATGCGTATGGGCGTGCTTCTGTCAAAGTTCGTGCCGTCGCCCAGTTGACCGTGATGATTATATCCCCAAGCCCAAAGGCTGCCGTCAGTTTTTATAGCTATGGTATGACACCAGCCGGCGGCAACCGCCGCCCAGTCATTGTCCGACCCCACACGGACAGGCTCGTTACGGCTTATCGTCGTTCCATCGCCAAGCTGATAATTATAGTTAATGCCCCATGCCCAAAGGCTGCCGTCAGTTTTCATAGCTATGGTATGGCTCCAGCTCGCTGCAACCGCTGCCCAGTCGTTCTCAGACCCCACTCGGACAGGCGAGCTGTTGTTTGTATTCGTGCCATTTCCCAGCTGGCCGTAATAATTGTATCCCCACGCCCAAAGGCTACCGTCGGTTTTTATGGCTGCGGTGTGATCAGATCCAGCGGAAACCGTCTGCCAGTCATTCGCCGCCCCCGCGCGTACGGGCGCTCTACGGTTTATCGTCGAACCGTCGCCCAGTTGACCATATTCGTTCCATCCCCACGCCCAAAGGCTACCGTCGGTTTTTATGGCCATGCTGTGATCATCACCGGCAGCAATCACCGCCCAATCACTGCTTTCCAAACCATCCTTTACCGTAGCCGTGACAATTACCGCGCCAGCTGTAGCGGCGGTCAGCACATTGCCCGATAACGCCGCGCCGGTTGTTCCCTCGTCTTTTACGCTCCAGGTTATGTCTATGTTCGTCGCGTCAGTAGGAATCACCGTGCCCGTCAGTACGAGAGGAGTGTTTGCCGTGGCCTCGTCCGGCACATTGATGATGTCCGTCACCGGCACAAAGCTGGTTTCGCTTTCGTACAACGCCGTCACCGTCAGATCGCCTGTGATATACGAGAAATCCGCGCTCCAGCCGGTGAACGTATATCCTTCTTTCGTCGGGGCGCCTGGATTGGTCGCTGCAGAGCCGTGTTCCACCGTCTGGCGGCTGAACTCGACGCCGTCCGACATGAAAATTACCGTGTATTTATTGATCTCGTACTGCGCCGTTACCGTCAGATCGCCGGTGATGTTCGTGAAACTCGTATCCCAGCCGGTGAAAGTGTACCCTGTCTTCGCCGGGATACCTGGATCGACTGCAGCATTCCCGTGTTCTACCGTCTGCCGGTTGAACTCTACGCCGTCCGACATGAAGACTACCGTATACGTGTTGCCGCCAAAGAGCGCCGTCACCGTCAGATCGCCTGTGATATACGAGAAATCCGCGCTCCAGCCGGTGAACGTATATCCTTCTTTCGTCGGGACACCTGGATTGGTCGCCGCAGAGCCGTGTTCCACCGTCTGGCGGCTGAACTCTACGCCGTCCGACATGAAAATTACCGTGTATTTATTGATCTCGTACTGCGCCGTCACCGTCAGATCGCCGGTGATGTTCGTGAAACTCGTATCCCAGCCGGTGAAGGCGTATCCTGTCTTCGCCGGGATACCTGGATCGACTGCAGCATTCCCGTGTTCTACCGTCTGCCGGTTGAACTCAACGCTGTCCGACATGAAAATTACCGTGTATTTATTGATCTCGTACTGCGCCGTCACCGTCAGATCGCCTGTGATGTTCGTGAAACTCGTATCCCAGCCGGTGAAGGCGTATCCTTCTTTCGCCGGGATACCGGGATCGACTGCAGCATTCCCGTGTTCTACCTTCTGGCGGTTGAACTCGACGCCGTCCGACATGAAGATTACCGTGTATTTGTTGATTTCATACATCGCACTCACGTACAGTTCGTCGGTGATATTAGAAAAGTCCTCATCCCAGCCTATGAAGGTGTAACCTGTTCTTACAGGGTCGGCAGGCGCTGTCGCGGATGAACCTTTTTCCACTAGTTGCTTCTTAAGCTCGGTTCCGTCATGATCCATGAATGTCACAAGGAAAGTCTCCACTGATGCTTCATTCACCGTGACGGTGAAGTCCTTTGTGAAATCGCAATCAAAAAATATGATTTTTAAAGGGGAATTGCGTTGCACGCTCGTTCCGTCGCCAAGCTGCCCATGACTATTATCTCCCCACGCCCACATGCCGCCGTCCGCTTTAATGGCCATTGAATGCTCGAAGCCTGTGTTGATTACCGACCAGTCATTCCCAATCAGGACAGGTTCATTGCTAGTTATATCCGAGCCGTTGCCAAGTTGACCGCGGTAATTATATCCCCAGCTCCACAGGTTGCCATTCATTTTTATAGCTAATGTGTGCCCGTAACCCGTAGCGATCGCCGCCCAGTCATTCTCTGTCCCTATCTGGAAAGGCTCACTGTGAGAAGTGTACGTACCGTCGCCAAGCTGGCCTAAAATATTCCATCCCCATGCCCACAGCGTGCCGTCCGTTTTTAGGGCTATCGTATGCGCGTAACCCGCAGCGACCGCCACCCAGTTGCTCTCTGACCCTATGCGTTTTGGCGCGTATTGATTATTGTTCGTGCCGTCTCCAAGCTGGTTGTAAAAATTATATCCCCATGCCCATAGCGAGCCGTCCGTTTTAAGAGCTATTGTATGAGTATTGCCCACGGCGACAGTTGCCCAGTTTTTATCTGCTCCTATTGGGTGAGGCGTGTTGCGGTCTGTATTCGTGCCGTCGCCCAGTTGCCCTACAGAATTATTTCCCCATGCCCATAAGCTGCCGTCCATCTTTATGGCAACTGTATGTCCATAATTCGCAGCGACTTTAGCCCAGTCATCATCTGTCCCTATGCGTAGGGGAGCGTTTTTAGCGGTGTTCGTACCGTCGCCAAGTTGACCAAAACCGTTAAAGCCCCATGTCCACAAGCTGCCATCCGTTTTTACTCCCACTGCATGTTCGTAGCCCGCAGCGACCGTCGCCCAGTCATTCCCTATCAGGATAGGTTCAGAGATATTTGGGTACATTCCGCCGTCAGTGTAGCCATAAAAATCGTATCCCCACGCCCACAGGCTACCGTTCATTTTCAGAGCAACTGTGTGATACCGGCCAGCAGAAACCGTCATCCAGTCATTCTCTGCTTTCACACGAACAGGCGAGCTGCGCCAAGTCGTCATGCCATCGCCCAATTGACCACATGTATTAGATCCCCAAGCGGACAAGCTTCCTTCCGTTTTGAGCGCTATCGTATGAAATCCCCCCGCAGTTAACAACGTCCAGTCATTTGCTGACCCCACCCGGACAGGCTCATTGCGAGCGATATATGTGCCGTTGCCCAGCTGCCCGTAAGCATTATCTCCCCATGCCAAAAGGCTGCCGTCAGTCTTTATGGCCACGGTATGATAATACCCCGCAGTAATCTCTTTCCAGTCATTCGTATTCCCCACGCGAACAGGAGCGTCGCGTTGTGTGTCTGTGCCGTCGCCCAGCTGCCCGTTAGCGTTATATCCCCATGCCCAGAGGCTGCCGTCAGTCTTTATGGCTACATTATGATAATATCCCGCAGCAATCTCTTTCCAGTCATTCGTATTCCCCACGCGTTGGGGCGCGCTGCGTTGCATGGTAAAACCGTCGCCAAGCTGCCCGTCTGTATTCCTTCCCCAGCTCCACAAACTGCCGTCTGTTTTAAGGGCTATCGTATGATATTCGCCCGCCGCAATCGCCGCCCAGTCGTAATCTGACCCAATGCGTCTCGGCGTGTCGCGATCTGTTGTAGAACTGTCGCCCAGCTGCCCGTCAGCGTTATATCCCCATGCCCAAAGGCTGCCGTCCGTTTTTATAGCTAAGCTGTGACTACACCCCGCAGCAACCGCCGCCCAGTCGTTATCATCGTTCACACGCTGAGGATCGAAACGGTATGCGAACGTGCCGTTGCCAAGCTGACCATTCTCGCCATATCCCCAGCTCCACAGGCTGCCATCCGTTTTCAGGACAAGAGTATGATCATAGCCCGCAGTAGCCGCCGCCCAGTCGTTATCTGTCCCTATGCGTACGCGTGTGTTACGGTCTGTGATAGTATCGTCGCCCAGCTGTCCAAAATTATTCCATCCCCACGCCCATAGGCTGCCGTCAGTCATAATTGCAACGGTATGTTGAAAGCCCGCCGCAACCGCCGCGACCATATTGTTGTCTAAGCCGCCTGTTACTGTGGCAGTGACGACTGCTGCGCCGACCGCCGTTGTGTTGAGGGTATCTCCCGATATTGTCGCGCCTGTTGCTCCCGCGTCATTGACGCTCCAGGTTATGTTCTTATTGGTCGCGTTAACGGGAAGCACCGTGCCCGTCAAAGTTAATGGCGTATTTACTGTGGCCTCCCCCGGCGCGTCGATGATATCCGTTACCGGTACGAAGTCATTGTTTGCCGCATAAGAGCTGAAAATTAAAAAAAACGTCAGTGCCAGTGCATATAATACAACTGTTTTCATTCCATTACTTTTCATTGATATACCCCCCTATATCAAGTTTTAATTTGATTAATAATCTGTTAAGTTCGCGCGCATTGAGTATTTAAGCAATATATTCAATGATCAATATATTAATATAAATAATATTTATATTATACAATATTAATGACAATTAAAAGATAATTCGTGAAAGGAATTATGAATAATACGGGTATTTGACAGTTGAATAGAAAGAAAAACCCCGAGAATTTTATTGATAATAACGTTCTATATTCATCTCTATCTCCTTTCGTGTTGCCGTAAATTTGATATCACTTGCACTGCTAAATATCTTCCCTATCTGCATATAAAAAAACTCACCATAAACTACATCAACAAAACCAGTAATCTTTTTGTCAATGCTGGTTCGTGAGTTTCGTGGTGAATTTCTTTATCTTTTGCCATGAAATATCAGTGCCAAAAACCGCTGGATTGCGACGGTCAGGCGTCATTGCGAGCGAAGCGCGGCAACCGAGTGTCGCAAAGGTCAGGAGACCGGGAGCGACCCGCGCCGGATAACTTTGGGTTGCCAAATATAGTTTGGAATCCCGTCTTTTGTGTGGCGGCTAAAACCGCCCCTGCAATATTCACACTTTTATCCGACATTTTTACTCGTATTTCCTCTTATAAAAATCTTCTATTGGGCACGTAAGTAAGGTATAACAAAATGCCCGTTAATGAATATTTTACTCGTATTTCCTCTTATAAAAATCTTCTATTGGGCACGTAAGTAGGGTATAACAAACAAAGCTCGTTATTAAATACTTATATATTGGCGCTTCAGCAATGAAATAAAATAACCACATCGACAAAACATATGGGCAAAAACAAGTTATACGTATTGCTAATCCCTTGCTCATTACTTTATTAGACACTAGAAAGAATACGCCCAAAGTTATAATAAGCGCTATCAGAATCCCTATTACTATAATATTGTCTGAATTCATCACTATCCAAACAATATAAGCAGGCTTATCAACATATTTACTATTCTTAAAAAAGTCAGAATTTATAAATATCCAAACTGGGCCATAGAGAAAAAAACTAATCAAGCTGACAATAAACCTGAAAAATACCCACATAATAGGAACCCTCGTTGCTTTTTCATAGCATTCCTTTTCCCAATTTGCCCAAAATATCAAGTCTTCCGAAGTCCGCGTTGTTCTCTCCGTTGAGTTGCTATCAGTAGCTGATTGTCGTGTTTTTCCAGAACTATGGCTTGAAGTCTGTGTTGTCCTTTTCGAGTAATCGTGATAGTTTATCGTCTCGGCGCTTGTTTCATTTGAGAATGGCTGTTCTAACAATGCTTTGTACGCAGTGTGGATTTCTCTATACATTACCTCAGCGTCATACGATTGATCACGGTCCGGATGATATAGTTTTACCAGGCTACGGTACGCTTTTTTTATCTCGGCCTGTGAAGCGCCAATCTGGAGTCCGAGAATTTTATAGTGATAATAACGTTCTATATTCATCTCTATCTCCTTTCGCGTTGTCGTAAATTTGATATCGCTTGCGCTGCCAAATATCTTCCCTATCTGCATATAAAAAACTCACCATAAACTACATCAACAAAACCAGTAATCTTTTGTCAATGCTGGTTCGTGAGTTTCGTGGTGAATTTCTTTATCTTTTATCTTTCGTCTTTATTCTGTACACTTCACACTTCACACTTCACTTCTCACTTCCCCGCGCGTTTTTTAACTGTTTTCCACAATATTTGATTCTTACCGCTGTCATTACCTTCTATTGGCATTTCGATCCATCCCCACGGGGATACAAGTAAAAATCTGAATTTAATTCCGCGTTCCGAAAGCTTCGATATATGCGCTATGTATCCTGATATATCCATAAAATTGAAGCTATCGCTGATTATCCAAACTCTGCGGCATTTTTCGCTGTTAAAAATCGAAGCATAATCAATAGCGACTCTCATGCAACTTTCAAGCTCCGCTACTCCTATGTTTATTACAGCGACATCCTCTCTTCCTTCCGGTTTTTTAATATTCGGAAGCATATCGGCGTATTTTTCTACCCATTGGATACGTGAGAATAAATCTTCCATATCAAGCTCAGGATCGGTTTCGAATAACGCGGTAACGGGGTCAATTCTTTTTTCGGTTTTCTCCGCGTCGCTTCCCACGACAAAAATTTCTTTCATCCAGTCCTGCAGTTTTTCTATGAGCTCCATAATGTAATCAGGATATTCAGATGCGGAAAGAGCCTCAAAAAACTGGCCTACTGTGATATCTCCTTCGCTTATATTATTTTTGCGCATTTCCATTTTTAACAGCACCTCCTTTTTTTATATTTTTATAGATAGTAACACAGTTCCCAGTATTGTCATATAAAGCGAATGACGTTCGCTTTTCCATAAAGCTTGATAGTGATAAATCACGTTCTTTATATTTACAGGCCATGTCTTTGGGTAGAACATTCCTGTTTTTCTGCAGTAATCAACATATTCGACTCCAAATTTATCCCTTAAAAAAGCTTCTTCTCTTGGAATAATTATAAACACATACACAATTAGAAAAGCAATAAAAAAGAATAGCAAAGCATACCACCCTGATATTATACCCCAACCTAATCCAATGACGCCATTGGCAAAATAAAGAGGATTTCTTGCTAACGCGTAAGCTCCTGTTGTCACTAATTTATCCGCTTTAACTACTTCTCCCCGATATTTTCCTATGCTTCCAACAGCCCAGAATCTAATTGCTTGCCCCAAAATCACAAAAATCAGACCAAAGTAAAAACTTTCCCAGGTTGGTTCTGCAATAAAGAAAACGACCAAAAACAATATCGTCCATATTCCTCCGCGCAGTTTAAAGACTAAATCACCAAATTCATTCATTGTTAGCGTTATTTTCTGTTTCTACGGCCTTTTCCGCCTTATATATGTCCTCAGTTGCTCCCCAGCCGAGCAGGCGTATCACTATCATTACCCCCATGAATATTGAGAGGTATTCTGTATAGAATCTCCATGTGATAGCCATTATCCCCGCCATGTTTTCCGCCATTAATGTTGTGAAAATTGCAGCTCCGCCTACTTCCGCCACTCCGCTGGCGCCCGGTGTTGGTATAAAATAAAGAACGAACATAAATATCGCCTGCGTTAGTATCGTTTGGGTAAAATTAAAAGGCAGTCCCATTGCCAACATAAGGCATGGCAGAATAGAAAAAATGGTCAGTAAATGGAGAGCTGAACATATTACAGCAAAAATAAAACTCCATTTCCCAGTTGAGAACGAAAGCTTAATGTTCAAACTGTAATTGTCCGTCTCACGGGAAATCCAACGACTCCACGGAAGAACGCTTTCTTTCTTTATTATCTTGAAGCGCTTAAGCCATATGGTAACCCATTTGCCTAATTTCTTTATGAGGTCAGGGCGAAGTATTGTAAACGCTATGAACGCCCATGTCATAAGAATTATTGAAAATACGTATCCTACAACTCCCTTAACGAACCCGCTCTGATCAAGAATAGAAGAGTCGATAACTAACGACAAAGGAACTATTATGCTTAACAGTAATACCGTAAGCATAGTTCTTATCATTGTTATTGCGATTCCTTTCCCTATAGGTATTCCTCTTTTATAAAGCACATAAACCTGAAAAGGGCCTCCCCCGCTCTGCATCGGAGTTACCGCGCATCCAAAGTAATGCAGCCATGTAAGGATCATTCCGAGCCTTAAACTGACCTTTTCCTTGGCTGCCCGCGCAAGAGCGCTAAACCTCATGGTATCCCATGTCCATGACAAAAGTACCAATAAAAAAGCTACGATCAAATATGATTTCTTTGCTGTAAGAATCGTATTGATTGTGTTTTGATCAACAGTCTTAAGTAAGACTATCGCGTTTCCACCAAAAGCAAGAATAATAAATATTATCAAACCTTTACGAAGTGACACTATGTGTAATCCCCTTTCATTTATCTAACATCTGCTTCGCCGATCAAACATTAGAATGTATTTTTCCTGCTTGTGCCGAAAACGCTATAAATAATAACATTCACTTCGCCAAAATCTGATAATTATATCAAAGCAACTATCTATTGCATAAGCATTGCTGTGTCAAGAAGCTGAGCAACATATCCAGAAATATTTTTGATTTCGGGAAGAATTCCCTGCCTCATATGGAAAGCTATTTCCATTATACGACGTTTTTCGAAACACTCGGAAATACTTTCCAACGATGCATTAATCTTAACGATTGTTTCTTCTTTGTTCGGCAATTCAGAGTCCTTTACTTTGAGAAGGATCTGGTTTTTTTGCATGACATTTATAAGCCAGCCTAAGCCTTCTGCAAAGTTCGTCATGTGTTCGTCAGCATTCTCCTCTTCTTTTCGTTCAAACTCTGATGCTATTTTTTGAATTCCGTCAGTCAGCCTTGGTAAATAATTAATTGCTTCTTGAAGGCTTTCAATTACAAGGTCTTTAATTTTACACGTTTTAAAATGAGCTTCTCTCCCCTTGCGTAAGTGCAAAAACGCGGAAGAATCCATCTCTACACCATCAACTGTTATAGTGGTGTAAGTCAAGCCATTTTGCACAATTTCTTCGTCTATTTCCTTGAGAAGCTGCTGTTTGCTTCTCGATTCCGTCGGCGATAATGGATAAAATGGTTCCCCATCGATGAAAATT
The DNA here is from genome assembly GCA_009783355.1 of Synergistaceae bacterium. Lineage (GTDB taxonomy): Bacteria > Synergistota > Synergistia > Synergistales > Aminobacteriaceae > WRNQ01. The sequence continues at coordinate 28,985 of WRHH01000006.1, read as the reverse complement.
TTCACTTCTGATATTCCACCTTTCCAAATCATATGTTAAAAAAAATTTCTCAAAAAAATTAACCGCTAATACATACTAAATTTATTGTAGCACGTCTGTCATTTTTTTAAAAAAAATACCGACAATAATACGGATATTTAATAATATATGTGATTTCAAGATGAGTTATTGTCCTTATTAAAGGAGGGGTTATAAATGGCTGGAACTTTCAGTATTCCCGGCATCGTCACAGGTATGGATTGGGGATCGATGGTCGATGAGATTATATCAAAATCTCAAAAGGCTTATCAGCCTATCCTTACGAAACGCGAGAATCTTGAACGAAAAATCAGTGTTTATGAAGAATTTAACCAGTCAATCCGGGCGCTTCAGACAAAGCTAACAGCTCTGAAGCTTCCGTCAATTTATAAAAGTAAGACAACGGATATAATGAGACTCGATAGTAACGGCCTTCCTCAATCGGTGCTGACAGCAAGCGTAACAAGCGAAGCTAAAATAATGAACTATGATATAGAAGTCATTCAAAAAGCCACGACCATGAGCCGATACAGCAAGTCACTTTCCGGAGCGGTTGGCATGGACTCCGTTTTTTACATCAATGTCGGGGGAAAGAGGGGAAAAATAACTGTTAAGGCAACTGATACGCTTGAAGATATCGCCCGCAAGATAAATAACGCGCGGGACATAACGACCCCGACCGTATCGCTTGACGTTGCGGCGACCGTTGAAAACGGACAGCTTGTTGTCCGCAGCACAAAAACGGGAGCTGGGAGCGACGGAAAGCTTTCGCAGACAATAACGCGCTCCAATACCGGGAATGACGCGTTCAATTTTTATCCTGACCTTAAAAATGAAATGATCAACGGGGCTGTTGTCATAAAAGGGAAGGACAGCAACGGAGTCGAACGTACCTATCAGCTTGGGCTTGACTTTGACATCGTCGGGAACGAGATACGCTGGAGAGATTCGGACCCCAAAGCCGTAACCGCCGGCAGCTCTTACAGTTTGGGGTTTGAACCTGATCCCGCAGATATGTTAAGCTATGAAGTCACACGCGGCAGGACGGGCTCAGCGGATCCAAATCACGACAGCATTTTCTCCCAATATACATTTATGTACGATACGAACGGGAACGTAGTGCTGCCGGGGATGTTTGACATTTATGAATGGGACGGAACCAATTATGTCAGCGGCGGTTATGTACAAGGCTTGGATTTCATCATTGAAGCGGACGGTATAAGATGGCTAGGCGCGAATCGTCCAAATGATTATTTATCTTACATTGTGGAGTACACTCCGGTGGCGGGAGAGGTATGGCGTCTCCCTGCTGTGACGCGTGACGCTATAGACGTTCCCAAGTATGACAGCGGTTTCGCTGAGATAGTTTCAGTTTCGCCATCGGGAATTTCCACCACTACAACGAACGCCTCGGCGCCGACTTACAGCAATTACATGAAGGGCGACGGCGCGGCTGTCATAACTCAAGGATTGAAAACCTGGGTGGAAGGCGTTGATTTCGATATCGTGGGGGACGGCACTATTGGAAATCAGGTGGTCGTGAGGTGGAAACCGGAAGCGGCGGCGGGCGCCCCGGAGCCGGGGAGCGTTTACGACCTGAAACTGGTTTACACTTCGACGTCGGGTGCAAACACGACAACCCATACGTATACTAATAAGCTTGTGCGCAACGATGAAGACGCGGCTACGATAAGCGACGCGGACATACCTTTAATGAGCGCTCCGGTGGGAATTTTAGGCGGGAAAATCTATATGGATAACGGACTTGTATATGAAGCGGGAAATGGCGATTACTCCATAACAGACAACGCGTCATGGCCGAATTTCAGTTACACGGTAACCTGGACGCCTCCGTCTGCGGCGCCTGTCCTGCGTCCCGATATTCAGGCGCGGGGACAGGATTATACAATAGAGTACACAGGAAACATGAACATGTTCTCCTTTGAAGATAACGGTGACGGTATACTTGATTTGCTTTTCGACGCCGCCGGAGATCCAAAGGACACGAACGCGCAGGACGCCATGATAAGGATAAACGATGGCGGAATAAGAACATATGCGACGAATTCCATAACTTTTAATGAAAATGATACCGTTTTGGATGATGATGGAAACGTTATCAGCCTGTTGGGGCTTTCCTTGAACATAAAAGGGCCCGGCAAAGTTCAATTGGACGTCTCTCAGGACGCCGAAAAGGCGGTTAACGCGATTCAGGATTATGTAGACGCTTACAATGAGCTTTTGGAGTGGATGAACATAAAAATGAACGAGAAGGCCGTTGACGAGAACAAAAAAGCTACCCTGAGCGGAGACGATTTCCGTATGAGATGGGGGCTGCTTTACGGAGACAAAATCTTGTCCAGCGCTAAAAACAGGCTGCGCGATATCACTTCCTTCTCTCAGCCGATTGCTTTTCAGTCTCGCACGGGTCGTGAAACTCTCTACGGAACGCTTGGGGATGCGGGCTTCCGCGGCGAAGGAACGTTTACCGTAAGGCTCGGAGGCGCAAAATCAACTATAACGGTTGATATCAGGCTGCCTGATGGAAGTTTGAAGAAAGAAGAAGCAAATCTGGGCGGTTTTGCGGTTCAGGTTAGCCTGTCCGAGAATGACACGCTCCAGAACGCAGCTGAAAAAATAAATGAAGCCCTTAAATATAATTATACTTCCGACGAGCTTGGAACGCCTTACTATCAGACAGTTCCTATATATGCCGCCGATGGAACAACGATAATAGGATACGAAAACAAGCTGATAACTCCTTCGCAAGAGATAGTCATGGGAAAAGCGGAAGTGAGAGATGGCAGGATAGTTTTGACATCGGCGTTCAACAGCGCCGATTCCGAGATCCCGCTTATGGTTCAGGACAGTTCGGGGGCGTTGAGATATTTAGGGCTCAACGATCGTTACACCATGTTGTCTCAAATAGGAATCTCAACAGGCGCTTCAAGCGGAAGCATAGGCGTGAACGCAAAGAGCGGACTGCTTGAATTTGACACCGATAAATTCATGGAGGCGCTCTCGATCGACCCTGAAGCGGTGGCTGACCTCATGGTCTCAAACATGAAGGAGATGGACAAATACCTTACAAGTCTGTCGTCATCAGCGCAGGCCGAGTTTGCCCCCGGCGTAGTCGGGATACAGGGTCGCGTTTCAAGCGCTATTGATCAGCTGAGACAGGAAATAAACGGAATAAATAAATACCTCGCCGATGCGGACAGAAGGCTCGAAGCAAAAGCGGACTCGCTGTACAGGACATTTTCATCTGCTGAAGTCGCCCTCGGAAAACTCTCTCAGCAGGCAGCGTGGCTTGCAAGCGTGACAAGCGCATTGTCGGGGAATAATAATAATTAAATTAATACAAATAACAATCCCGAAATTAGAGCTTGTTACGCGGTTCAATGCGAAACATCCTGCAGTAATCCTTTTGCGCTTCAATCTCGCATTGCGCAATCAGGTTGAAAAATGCGTTGTCGCTTGGATTTTTGTCGCGCTGCGCTGCTTTCAAGGCATTGATGTATTCCAATCTCAGCACAGGCGGGATAATCACTATCTGATAGCCCCGGTTGACAAGTATCAGGTTCATTAATAATCGCGCCGCGCGTCCGTTTCCGTCCGCGAAGGGGTGAATGTCAACCAGTTTCAGGTGAGCGAATGCGGCTAATTTTACAGGATGCAGGTTATTCCATTCCTCCAACAGCGTGTTCACCGTTCTTTTCATCAGTAGAGGAACTTGCTCCGCACTCGGCGGCACATACTCAGTACCTGTAATGAATACTTGATGGTCACGGTAGACGCCTGCCCTTTCATGGTCTATACCGATATAGAATAGCTTATGCAGTTTCAATATCATATTTTCCGAAAACGTAAACGGGTTGCTTCGCGCGGCTTCCAGCATGAAGTCGTAGGCGCTCGCATGGCCTATGGCCTCATAACAGTCGCGTATCGGTTTACCGCCTGCGGTGATGCCATCCTCAAGAAGTATTTTTGTTTCGGATAAGTCAAGAGAATTACCCTCGAGCGCGTTGGACGAATAAGTTGAGCCGATGCGAAAATAGGCGTCCAACTGCTTTACTTCATCCGGAGCAAGCGGACGCCGCTTGTCAATCAGCGCTTTATATTCGTCAATGCGTTTCAACTTAGCTTGTATTATCATCTTGTGTTCAGTTCCTTGAGTATTTTCATAAACAATATTATACTGCAGAATTATGCAAAATATTGAACAAAAACAACAACAGAAAACAGAAGGCTATCCTTCTTTATTGCTTCACTGCAATAAAAGTTAGTCATTTTTTCAAATTGTTATATAATAATAGCTCGTTAAAATTTCGTTCTGACATTAGGAAAGTATTCGGTATATTATCAATTAAGAATGAGGTGTTCTTTTGAACGTTATGAAAGCGACGATTAATTGCGGGCTGCCAGTTATTTTCTATGTAACGCACAAGCGTCCCGCATATCAGAAAAAGCTCCTTCTGAGTACATGCAATGCTGAAAAGGCTTTTGGAGGCGAAACAAAAAGCATTGGCTTACCCAAAATAGTAATTAATCAGCGATTTCTGAAATATTTGTTTGTTCTATTTTTGTTTTGTTTTTGTAGTATTTCATTCCCTTCGGTTTCATGGGCAGAAGCTTACGACTACGATGTTGTCGTCGCAGGCGGAGGCGCCGGAGGAATCATGGCCGCCATAGAAGCAGTGCGCGGAGGAGCTAAGGTTGCCGTTATTGAGCCCTCATCCTGGATTGGCGGGCAGATGACGGCCGCGGGCGTATCCACTATGGATGATTTGAGCAGGCAGAAGAGCGGGCTTTATCTTGATTTCATAACGCGCGTTAATAAATACTATGATAATAAGGGAAAATCAACCGGCACTTGTTACTGGGATTCGCGTTCGGTCGCTTTTGAACCTAATGTGGGAGAAAAGATTCTTTATGAGATGGTCGACGAAGCCCGTAACCCCGACGCAAAAACGAGAAAGCTGTTGAGCAAATCACGCGCTTCCGAAAACGAAAGAGTGCTCGACATATTTCTCGACTCTTCGATAATTGAAGTGCAACGTATAGGCAGAAAAATAACAGGCGTTAAGGCTAAAGTAAGTCAAAAAAACAGCAGGAGAAATACGTTCAAAAATGAAATACAGGTTGCATGTAAGGTGCTTATAGACGCAACGGAGTATGGAGATATCATCCCGCTTGCAAATTTGCCTTACCGCGCGGGCAATTCGCATTCCCCTTTTATAAAACTTGATGAATCAATGATTCAGGATATTACATGGACAGCGGTCATAAAATATTACCCATCGGGGGCGCCGCCTGATTTAACGCCTTACGCTCCGTTGCCCGGATATGAAGAGGCGAAGCGTAATTATGAAAGTTACGTCACTATTGACGGTAAAGACTTCAGAGGAGTATTTCCCGTCGAATTGCCCGTTAACCTTATAAGCCATAATGCATATCGCGCAATCCCTGATTCTTCAACTTACTACAGTTATGACGGCAATAGACAAAACTGGCGTTATATTTCTAAAACCGGAGTAAACTGGGGGAACGATTACCCCGGAAAATCGGGATGGAACAGCGGCAGTTCGGGACTGCCCGCAAGGTATCTTGAGGATATAAGCTTTCGAAATAGAATTAACAAGGAAGCATTTTTTAGAACTCTAAACTTTATTTATTACATGCAGAACGAACTTGGAGATTTAGGCAGACATTGGTCGGTTGCGGATGATGAATACTACAATGATAATATTCCGCCTGATATTTTAAACGATATTCCTGCGAGCTGGCATGAAATAGCCAAAAGAATGCCCGTCATTCCTTATGTGAGGGAATCCCGCAGAATAATAGGGGAGCGAACTCTATCGTCCAGAGAGATTCTAATAAATTCCCTGAGCTACCGTGACGGAGAAACGAACGCCGAATTCCCAAACGCCATAGCGATAGGCGGATATCCCCTGGATCTCCATCATGCAGCGAATGACGGAGACTTCGAGTGGGAGTTCGGCGAGTCCCGCAATTCCATAGCCTCCAACAGGCCGCGCGGCGCCTTTCAAGTTCCGCTTGATATCCTTATACCAAAGGATGCTGACGGGTTTCTCGCAGTTGAGAAAAATCTATCTATGTCCAGACTTGCCGCCGGAGCTATACGCCTTCAACCAATAAGCATGATGGTAGGGCAGGCGGCCGGGGCTTTAGCGGCCCTTGCGGTCAAACTGGAGATAGGACTCCGTGAGGTTCCTGCCGTAAAAGTTCAGTCTCAGCTTGTAAAACACGGAGTTCATATTTCTCTATGTAAATACTCGGATGTTCCGCCTGAAAGCCCATTTTTCGGCGTTGTTCAAATTTCTAACCTTTACGGTTTATTTGAACCGAAGGATTACCCTCATGCGCCATCATACAATATCTTGAACCTTGACGACCCGAAATTGGCAATGGCGATACTCAGAGGCGCGGATAAAGGAGTTTTTGGCGTAGACGAAATGATCAGCAACGAGGATGTCGAGTACTCTGTTAAGAAGGCATTAAGTGCTCTAAATCGCAATATTAACAGTATAAAACCGATAAATAACCCTAAAAGACTTGCTTCAAAAGCTGATTTTGTAAGGTACATTGCTGAAAGCTTCGGTTTCAGTGATTTGGAAACAGAATCAGGAGTGCAGTTTTTCCAGGACGTGCCGCCCGAGCATAAAGCCTTTGACGCGGTTAATGTACTTTTAAATTCAGGTGTTATTAACTCTGTAAAAGGCGCAAAATATAACCCTGCTCAACCCATAACGCGCGGCGAAGCTGCTGTGATAATTGTCAGAGCAATGGATTTTACATCGGCGAAAATACTTAAACAATAGTGTAACAATCATATATACTGAATATTTTATGTAGATTTGCTTAACTAATTTTGTTATAGTGTTATAATTGTCAAATGCAATTAATTCGTCAAGGGAGTGTTTACATATTGTTGAATAAGACTCTAAGTCTTTTATTATTGATGGCTGTTATGTTTTTTATTGTATCGGATGTGAACGCGGCTCAATCGGTCAATGTTGAACAATATCTTAATCTGGTTCGCGCTCAAAATAATTCACTACTTGCAACGGCAAAGAGCATTGAAGCGGCTTATTATCAAGTACTGTCTTCCGTAGGTTACCAACGGTTGAGAGCCGGTATTACGGTAAATAGCAGCTATAACACAGCGCAGTCGGGAGGCGGGGGAAGCATTTATAACCCTGTCGGATATACAGTTACTCCCAGCATATCACAAGCGATAGATATAAGCGGAATCAATAAACTAAGCGAAAGGCAGTCAATACTGGGGTATGAATCAGCAAGGGCTGCTTTTGACAACGCTATAAACACTATCCTTGCTTCGGCTGAACATGCTTATTGGGGCGTCGTTATGGCGCGCGATAATGTTGCTCTACAGAAAGATATTTTACGGCAAAGACAGGAAAACCTTCGCGTGACTGAAGAAAAATTTAATCAACAACTAGTCCCAAAGCTTGATGTTATAAGGGCTACATCCTCCGTTTCCGATGCTCAAAACTCAATAGTTAACGCTGAGGGAACTTTGCTCAATCGGCTTGCGACTTTGAGAAATTTTGTAGGAGGCATGGATATTGAGCCAAGCGATACAAATTTCTATGTTCCGGAACTATCAATAAGCGTAAACGAATCTATAGCTTTAGAGAATCACCCAAGCGTCAGGCAAAGGAAAATTCTGCTGGCGCAGTCCGAAGTACAGAAACAAATTGCAAAAAAAGGTATGGCGCCAACCTTGGGGGCATCCGCGAGTTGGAGCATGTTGTATGGCTCGTCCGCCGGCAGCAGTTTGGAAAGCGGGGAAGCGGCTGTCGGATTATCTCTAAGTATTCCTATCGCAAATGGAAATCAAACAAAATATGACACTTTGAGTAAGTCTGCCGCAGTGCAGGCGGCGATAGAAAGCGTGTTTGAGTCGGAAGCTTCTGTCATCCTTAACCTTACTGTTGCGCGCAATGACTGGTTTATGGCGAAATCTCTTGAAGAAAACATGAAACAGCAAGTTGAACGCTCAAATGAAGAGCTTAAAATAACCGAGCTGATGTATAACGAGGGAATGGGAAGCCAGTTGGATCTAATAACTGCGCAAACAGATAACCAAGCGGTCAGAACTAATTACATTAATGCAGTAATGGGGATGTATTCCGCTATTGTAAGCCTGCGTCAAGCGATGGGAGATTACTCTCCCACTGCGGGGGGGACATGGAAGGACGCGCTTGTAAAATATGGTATGAAAAATAACGGAAAAAACGCCGATAAAAATAACGAAGTTGTTGCTCACCGAAACGCGGAAATTTATATCAATGTGAGAGGAGGCAATGTTTCGCTTGAATCTGCCATTGAATGGCTTAAGAATGGGAAGCAGCCGGAAGGATTGGAACAACAAAGTACAATTCATATGCCCCTGACCAGAAAGAAGCCTGATGGAGGTTATGAAACAGTCAGATTGAATACCGGCGGGGAGGTTTCTTTGGAAGAAGCATTAGAGTGGCTGGATAGGTAGTAAATAACCTAAAAGTATTAACTATGAAAAGCATGAATTAAATTTTCAGTAATATGATTTATTTAACAATTTTTTGTAAAACGTTAATTATAGTACTTCTCAATTTTCCTACGTAATAAAGAGCAAATTTTGGCGGAGGGAGACTTATTCGGTCTTTCGTGAACAGGTAGTTTTGACGTTGCCTGTAGCCGTGCATTTGCGGGCATACTACAACACATTAAAGTTAAATCTGGTACAAATAATGCTTAGTTAATACTTTCAAAAACTAAACAGTTTGAAAGTAGGTTGAGATTAATGTTAAAGATATTAATAACTACTTTTTTTATAATATTTGTGGTTTTGTCCTCGCCGGTCTACTCAAGCGGTCTGCCGGAGGATATTAGTATTAATTCGTCGTATAAGAATATTCCGCTTGATTTAGCCCTTGAGTGGCTTAGAGGAGAAACAGAACTTCCGAAAGAGCTTCAAGAAATACCCATATCGGTTCCGTTATTTAAGCCCGTGGAGATTATAGTTAGTGAAAGTCCTCAAATAATCGCAATATCACACGTTTTCAAACAGCATAATAGAGGACTTGACAATGCTACAGCAGACGAATATGCCAGTATTATAAAGAATACAAGCGAAAGATTCGGAGAAGATCCGTTTATCATAGCAGCGCTCGTAGTGGTAGAGTCAACTGTTAAACATGACGCTCTTTCAAAAGGCGGCGACTTTGGCCTTATGCAGGTAAGGTGGAAAGTGCATAAGAATAAATTAAGGAAAAAATACCCCACCATTAAAACTGAAAGCGACATGTTTAAGCCTAGGGAAAACATTGTAGCGGGGACGGAAATATTTTCCAATTATAGAAAATCCGCCGATGGAGATATTGAAAGAGCGTTGATAGCGTATTCGGGGGGAAGTTCGTCTCATTGGGGCAAAGTCAATAAAGTGGCGTCTCAGATTAGAGCAAAATATAAGGAATTTTCTGATGGTTAGTGTTTTATAACGAAATACTGGGAAAAGTGTTTCAATGATTGTTTTGCTGATATAATTATAAACAGGCTGTGATGTTTTAAGCAAAACAATAGCTTTATATTCAAATGCCTTTGTACAGAAAAAAGAAACTTCTGATTGTCATGGTTTCTTGAGGATAAGATTTCTTATCCAAAGGTATGAGGCATATTATGAGAGGCCCTGCGGTTTTTGTGTTCGTGTTTTTAGTCTTGAGCCAACGCTCGAACCTGCTCGGATTTATTCTTTATTGATCGGATGACGGCAGATTTTATGCTGACAGAAGGCTTGAAGATAGACCATATTTTCAAATTTTAGGATCGGGTCAAGACACCCATGACACGTTATTGTGGGGATTTAGGGGCTGTAACAAAAGTAGTGAAATGGTTAATTAAACCATAATACTGTGGTTGAAATAACTGTTTTGAGACTTTTGTTACAGCCCCTTTTTATATACGCAACACGGTCATATTATAAAATTCAGTTCAATAATTTGTGACAGTTGAATTCATGTTTAATAGTGTGTATAATAGTTAATTACTGATTGATTTATTTTTAAATCAATACTGAATTGTTATGAGAATATGAATATTAAGAAGGAGAGATTAAGTGACAATGAAAGCGTATTTTAGGAGAAAGCCTTTTATACTAAGCGTGATGGTGGGGATTTCAGCGCTGTTGCTTGTATCCGCCGCGCTGGCTATTTGGCCGGAATTTCCGTACGGCGGAACTAACGGAAACTCAGCGACAAGTATGTATGTGGAATGGAAAGAGAATTTTTTCAAGCAAACGGGGACAGATTACAGTTATCTCCCGTCCAACTGGCCGAATCATGGTTCGGATAACCCCAGGGAAGTTGGATACATAGCTAACAGTTCAGAACTTGAGACATATTTTAATGACTTGCAAGCGCGTTCGGGAGGCGTGATGAAATGGAGAAACGTCTATCAATACAACGCGGTAAATGATGCCGGAGTTCTTGAGAATCCGATAAAGACAATCAAGCTCCCGCTCATCGTTTTTTCAAAAGAAGGCATATTTGAGCCCGAGGATGTAAAAGAGCTTGGGCGTCCGATTGTGTGGATTCAGGGGGAGATACACGGCAATGAGTCAACCGGAAGCGAGTCCATGCAGGTTACAGCGCACAGGCTTGCTGTCGGTGATTTGAAGTATATCTTAGACAAAGTTGTCGTCGTTATTCTACCGCGCTTCAACGACGAGGGCGCCTGGAGATGGCAGAGAGGGAACAATTCCGCAATTCCGAATGGCGGAGAAGCTATGCAGGATCCAAACCGTGACCACATGTACTTCGAACAGCTTGTGGTGCGAGCGGTTCACAAGACAATAAACGCTTACAACCCGCATGTGTTTCTCGACCAGCACGAGATGAACAACACGAGCTACGCGGAACAGGTGCAAAATGCCTCAGGCAATTGGGTCAGTACCGGTTCAACGACGGATTATACATTTGACCTCTCAATATGCCATACCCCGAACCCCGCTCTGAGCAAACGCGCGCGCGATCTTGGCTACAATCTCTTTGAGCCGCAGTGGAGAAAGGATCTCGACGATAAAAAAGTCCGCTGGACTATATATACGGCGGCAAGCGGGACAAAATACGAAACAGGTTTGGTATTGAGCAACGACATGAAGACTTTTGTCGAAGGACGCCGACGCCTCAGGGCATGGATTCTGGAGTGCGACGCGGATCCGCGTCAGGATCCAAATTATGCGCAAAAGGGCGGCTGGTCGGTCTTGACGGAAACCCCGTCAAACAATCGTCCGCGCGGACAGTTGGGAATGAGGACATATTCGCATAATACGTTTGTAGAATCCCTTTTAAAAACGACCTACAATAACGCTTCGTATGTCAAGGAGCAAATTGAGCTCGGCAGGGATGAAATGATTGAGAAAGGCAAGAGCGTCTCCCCTGCGAATACTCTAGTGCTTGGCTACACATATAACCCGTTAATAAACAGCACGTGGACCAACGTTGACGCGTGTACCGCCTCAACAGCCTCGGCAGACCTTTTCCCGGAGATATTCAAGGAATACTACATAACAAAATCTCTCGACGTGACGACCGGCGATCCCGTTACAGTTGAGTTCTTCAACGAAGTGAAATACGGGAGAATCGGACAGACAATGGAGAGCGACAAGTTCGGTTTTGTCCCCGCAAGCGTCATAGCGCAGCCCTATGCTTATATAATAAAGGCGGATCAGGCGATGATTGACCGCCTATCGCACACTGGAGTTTATTTACACCGCCTGACAGAAGATAAACAACTACAAGTCAGCGCGTTCCGCGTGAACAAAGTCAACCCGCGCGACAACAATGGAAGTATCTACGCGTACAACACGACTATCACTTACGGGAGGCAGCCAAACCCGTTTGCTGTGGAATGCGACCCCGCAGTTGAAAAAACAGTCGCGTTCCCGAAGGGAACATATGTCATGTACATGGCCCAAGTTCGCGCTCCACTCGGCGCAATGGCGCTCGACCCTGAGAGCTGCTATAACTACTCTCACATCTGGTCTGTCCGCCGGGAGCGCGCTCTCACCGGAGTTGGCAGCCACAAGGGTTATGAAGGGCTTCTGCCTGTCGGGTTAAATGAGGACTTCCCCGTTTACCGCCTGATGAACGTCGTGAATCTGCCCACCGAAGCGCTGCCCGATCTAAACAACTATCGCGGGGCTGAAACGCCGCACGCGCTACCGGTTGGAGATGAAGCCCCATTCCTGAAAGCTGTTTCCTCCAAAGCGGGCGAAACGTTGCACCGCGCGTTAGACCTTATAATTCCGAACGACGGAATTGTGGGCGAAATCGTTGGCGGAAAGTATAAGCTAACTGCGGAAGCCTTGCGCAACATCTACCGCGCTATGGGCGGAGATGGACGAATTGCCGCAGATGTGAACTGGTTCTTCCTCAGCAAAGATGGCAAAATTGAGGAAGTCATGGTTAATAACGGAGAGATCCTGCTCAATATGGACAAATTCGGCTTCGCAGGAGGAACAAATCTCTTCGTCCGTATGGCGGCGACGACCAAACCGGTCTCCGAGTGTGATTTATTTGGCTGTAACGCAGCAAGTTACGGATACCTCGTGCTTTTAATTCTTGGAGCGGCGCGGTTTGTTTTTAGAAAAAAGTGACAAGTGGCGAGTGGCGAGTAAAAACCAGAGCAAAAGCCGCGAACCACACTAGCAAAAAGTTTTGATAACACACAAATGTGGAGTGTGAAGTTGAGAAAAAGCAAAAGAAGCTTTGCCTCTTAACTTCACGCTCCACTTTGCTATATGATTATCAACGTCTATCGTAACGTTTGATTGTAGTATGAGTAATAATGTTTGACCTACATATAGTGTAAGGGAATAATGATTATATGCATTATTCTCTGACTTGTTATTGTGTATTCAAGATTTGCTTTCAAATTCTCACAGTTCCGGTGCGCTTTTAAATATTCCGTCCACCAGTAAATCTTCGCCGACGCGCCGCGTGTTGATGATGCGTAAAGCGTATTTTTCAGATTCTTCCATGCTATTAACGCGCAGATTGTTTGTGACGCCTATCCCTTGCCCGAGGAATCTGGGAGCAATAAAAAGCGCGGCGGCGTCCGCAAATCCACCTTCAATGAATGAAGAATGGACAGTTCCTCCGCCCTCCACCAGCAACCTTTGGATTTCGATATCGGAAGCGATAATTTTGAGCGCCTCCCTAAGCGATATGTGCCCGTCTTCTTCCCGGACGGCCACAACCCTTGCTCCAATTTTTTCAAGCGTCGTTTTCTTTTGAGGTTTTGACTCGCAAACGCTTTCCGAACATATTATTATCGTTCCTTTTCCGAGAACGCGCGCGTCGTCCGGCGTTTTGAGGCGCGTGTCCAATATGACGCGCGTAGGGGAGCGTCCGCTTACAAGCCTTACTGTAAGCTCAGGGTCGTCCTTCAATATTGTCCCAATACCAACGAGAATACCATCGTGTTCAGCTCGCAATTCATGCGCGGCAGTGCGCGCTTCGACGCCGGTAATCCATTTGCTCTCACCGCCCGCAAGGGCTATCTTTCCATCTAAGCTTACAGCGGCTTTAATCGTAACCCACGGCCTATTGAGGGTCACGCGGCGAATGAATCCACGATTCATCCATTTGCACTCCGCCTCAATTCTTTTGCCCTCCTCCCCGCACTCATTCATCAAGAGCGCTTCAATTCCCGCATCTTTTAGAATTCTTATCCCTTCGCCGTTTATTATGGGGTTAGGGTCGCGCATCCCTATCACAACGCGCGACACGCCTTCTTCCACAATCCGTGAGGCGCATGGAGGAGTGAGTCCAAAATGAGAACACGGTTCAAGCGTCACGTAGAGAGTTGCGCCGCGCGCCGAGGCGCCTTTTGATTTCATATCGTTAAAAGCCATAACTTCAGCATGAGCAGAGCCGCGGCGCTCGTGCCATCCGGCGCCGATAATTTCTCCGTCCCGGGCAATAACGCATCCCACCCTCGGGTTCGAGAGCGTATTCGTCCCTTTTGCCGCCAGCTCCAAAGCATGTTTGATATAATGTTTGTCCATGTACCTGATTATACAATATGGGAAATTTCACTGTATAATTTAGAAAATTTAACAGAAATATGATGTCAGTAATTTCATTATTAAATAGAAAATTAAAGTCAGCGCGTTATGAGGACTAATCCTTTAGAAAAGTCGTTTTGGCGCTAAAGATTCAAAGTGACTTTGTTGGGAGGCCGACAACTTGGAAATACATCTTTTAATTATTTCTGCGGTTACGATATTGTGTGTCATGCTAAACAGAGTGTCAAGCGAGTTCGGAGTTCCGTCTCTGTTTGTATTCATAGTTTTAGGAATGCTTTTTGGCTCCGACGGAATTTACAAAATAAATTTCCATAATTATGTGTTTGCTGAACAAATATGCTCTGTAGCTCTGATAATAATAATGTTTACGGGGGGGTTCGGCACTAACTGGAGCGAAGCAAAGCCTGTCGCAGTTAAATCTTTTATCCTTGCAACGTTTGGAGTTGTTTTTACAGCTGGTATTTTAGCTCTTTTCTGCCATATAGTGCTTAATATGGGCTTGTTTGAAAGTATGCTCATAGGCTCCGTGATAAGTTCAACGGATGCCGCCTCAGTCTTCTCAATACTGCGTTCAAAGAGGCTTGGTCTAAAGTATAATACCGCCTCGATGCTTGAAGTTGAAAGCGGAAGCAACGACCCGTGTTCATATATGCTTACAATGATAACTTTGTCATTTATGAGCAGCAAAGTTCCGACGGGCGAGATTATTTTCATGACATTTTCTCAGTTTTCTTTCGGAGTGATTGCAGGAATTTTGATTGGTATTTTTGCTGTTTTCACTTTGCGTAATGTAGAATTCTCGACCGATGGAATTGATATGGTGTTCGTAATAGGCATAGCGTTAATGGCTTATGCTTTTACTTCCGCGATTGGCGGAAACGGTTATCTAAGCGTTTACATAGCAGGAATCATACTTGGTAACTCAAAAATAAGCAACAAAATTTCCCTTGTACATTTCTTTAACGGAATAACCGGATTAGCTCAGATGATAATTTTCTTCCTGCTGGGGCTTCTTGTTTTTCCGTCACAATTACCGGCTGTGTTTTTCTCTTCATTCCTGATTGCTCTGTTTCTTACCTTCGTGGCCAGGCCGATAGCCATTTTTTCGTTGCTAACGCCGGCAAAGTGCAGCATACGGCAACAGTTGTTAGTCTCGTTTGCGGGGATTCGCGGCGCCGCCTCTATAGTTTTTGCCGTCATGGTAGTGGTTAGCGGCAATACTGTCAAAAATGATGTTTTTAATATTACGTTCTGTATTGTTCTCCTATCGATAGCGTTTCAGGGATCGCTTCTTCCATGGGTATCGAAGAAGCTGAAAATGACGGACGCCGCAGCCGATGTCATGAAAACGTTCAGCGACTATACAGAAGAAGTGGATGTGCAGTTCATAAAACTTGCGTTAAGCGAGAATCATCCATGGATAAATAAGAAGATTATGGAACTCACTCTGCCGCCGGATACGCTTATTGTAATTATCCTACGAGGCGCAAACAAAATTATCCCAAGCGGAGCGACAACGCTTCTGGAGGACGACATCTGCGTGTTAAGCGCGCCTGCGTTTCAGGACGACAGAAATATTAAGCTGTCGGAATATAAAATTGATCGTGACAGCAAATGGAGCGGAAAGAAAATCTCCGAATTCTCGCCCACCCACGAAGAGTTGGTCGTAATGATAAAAAGAAGCGGCAGAAGCGTAATCCCAAGAGGAAACACCACAATCAACGAAGGCGATGTGCTGGTGATAAATAAAATAAGTTAGAAAGATCAGTCTTGATATGATGACTTGCTTCTTTCTGTTGGTTTTTATCCAATGTTATAAAGATACTTTGTATACATCATCTTGATAATATTCTTTACTTGGAATAATAATACAAGAAAGATGCAAGGAGATATCCCCTATGGATTTTATGACTGCAAAAGAAGCCGCACAAAAATGGAATATTACTCAGCGCCGTGTGGCGGTATTATGTTCCGAAAACCGCATTGACGGGGCAGAGTTTATAGGCAAGATGTGGCTAATCCCAAAGTCGGCGCGGCAACCGCAAGATGGTCGAGTAACTCGTTTTGAACCGCCAACGGATATGTCGGTTAAACCATTTCTGAAATGGGCAGGCGGGAAGTCGCAAATACTTAAGAGCATCCGTAGTAAATATCCCGATGAGCTTTGAGTTACAATAACGAAATATGCTGAACCGTTTGTTGGCGGAGGAGCGGTTTTGTTTGACGTCATCTCACGTTATAAGATAAACGATGTCTACATCAGCGACATCAACCGCGAGTTAATTCAAACATACATAGCAATCCGTGATAATTTCAGAGAATTGGTCGTTTACTTGAAATCCCTTGAAACCATGTATTTAAGCGCAAACGATGACGTTCGCAAAGAGTTTTACTATAAATCACGAGAGCGTTTCAACATCCTAAAATCAATAAGCAGCGAATCAATTGAGATTGCCGCTCTATTTATTTTTCTTAACAGGACTTGCTTTAATGGGCTTTATCGAGTGAACTCTCATGGTGCGTTTAATGTTCCGCAAGGCAGCTATAAGAATCCCACTATATGTGACGAACACAATCTGCTTACGGTGTCTGAAAAATTGTGCGGAGTGAAAATCATTTGTGCTGATTACATGGAATCCTGCGATTTTATTGACGGAAACACGTTCGTTTATTTTGACCCGCCATATCGCCCGTTGACTGTGACAGCGAACTTTACATCGTATGCTGAAAATAATTTCGGTGACAAAGAACAGATAGAGCTTGCTTATTTTATTAATGAAATGAGCAAACGCGGAGCGTATATTCTTGCAAGTAACAGTGATCCGAAAAATACAGATGAAAACGATGATTTTTTCGACCGTTTATACGCACAACATAATATTACCAGAATAAACGCAAGCCGCGCCATAAACTCTGTTGGTTCGTCACGTGGCAGAATTAATGAGCTACTGATTTGCAATGTTTAGAGAGGGATTACAATATGCGTAAAAGAATTTTTGAAGGAGATGAAAGCTGTAGTATCAGAATGTTACCGCACATTAAAGTGCGGAAAATTCTGCGCTATACTTATGGGAGACACAAGAAAAAAGGGCTGCGTTATACCGATGAGCTTCAATGTGATGAAAGCATTTCAAGAGGCAGGCTTTACGCTCAAAGAATTGATAATAAAAGAACAACATAACTGCAAGGCTACGGGATACTGGAAAACCAACAGCATTAAGTATAACTTCCTGTTGTTGGCGCATGAATATTTATTCGTGTTCCGTAAATGACTTGAGAAAAGGACTCCAGCCCTTTGAAAAACTCTTTTTTGTTTAAAACCGAACGTGCATTAAAAAAAGGGTGAAGAACACATCGGCTAAATCTTGTGTTTTTTTTTGAGAACTGACTCAGGCGGATTGTGCCGCTTCAAAGCTAAGGTAGCCTTATCTTCAACGAACCACTCAACCGTCTCGCTTTTTTCGAATTCCATAGCATGAGCTAATTGAGCAGGGAGGCCGATATACCATTGCTCATTTTTTTCACGATTAATAAGCTGAACTTTAGTTTGAAACCCCAAAATGTGCACCTCCTATGAATAATAATAAAACTAGTATGTTAAATATATAAAGAAAGTCAAGCCTTAAGTTGCGTTGTCATGGACTTTTGAAGCGGGGCTGTAACAAAAGCTGGCGGCAGAATGCCGCCCCTACAACATATTGTGCACACAATACCAAACAACCACTATATATTGTGGTTTGGCTAGCCAATATACTACTTTTGTTACAGCCCCCTACACGCTAAATCTTCTACGTTGCTCAAACATCCGGTCTTTTGTTTTTGCTTTTGTCTTTGTTTTTCTAATCCCTAATCCCTAATCCCTTATCCCTAATCCCTTATCCCTAATCCCTGTTTTTAAACGTCCAAATTCCTGACCTCATGAGCGTGGGACGATATGAACTCCCTTCTTGGCTCAACCTTATCTCCCATTAGTATTGTGAAATATTCATCGGCTGCTATGTCGTCTTCGACGTCTATTCTTTTCAGGAAACGGTTTGCGGGGTCCATCGTCGTTTCCCAAAGTTGGGAAGGGTTCATCTCTCCAAGTCCTTTATAGCGCTGTATTGAGATTTTCGCTCCTTCCGATTCGCCTACTTGCTCGCGCAATTGTTTTTCGTTGTAGCAATATGCTTTTGATTTACCTTTTTGCACGAGATAAAGAGGCGGTTGAGCAAGGTACAGATGCCCGTTTGATATCAGTTCCGGCATATGCCTGTAGAAAAACGTCAAGAGGAGCGTGCTTATATGAGAGCCGTCGACATCGGCGTCTGTCATGATGATTATCTTGTGGTAGCGCAGCTTTTTCAGGTCGAAATCGTCGCCTATCCCGCAGCCGAGGGCCTGAATTATTATCCTTATTTCGTTGCTGCCGAGCATTTTATCAAGCCTGGCCTTTTCCACGTTCAAAATTTTCCCGCGCAACGGCAAAACTGCCTGGAAATTCCTGTCCCTGCCTTGCTTTGCGCTGCCGCCGGCGCTGTCTCCTTCTACTATGTAAAGCTCGGTGTTCTCAGGAGATCTGTTTGAGCAGTCGGCTAATTTCCCCGGCAGGCTCATTCCGGTCATAACTCCTTTCCTGACAAGCTCCCTTGCTCTCTTTGCGGCTTCTCTGGCTTGCCGCGCGCGTATGGCTTTTTCTACTATCGGTCTCATGGGTTCAGGGTGATCGTCGAACCATGTCATTAGGCCTTCGTAAAGTACTGAATCCACAGCTCCTTTTACTTCGCTGTTTCCTAACTTTGTTTTCGTTTGTCCTTCAAACTGCGGGTTGGCTAATTTTACGGAAAGAACGCATGTCAACCCTTCCTTTAGGTCGTCCCCGCTGAGGTTTTCGTCTTTTTCCTTCAAAATTTTCTGAATGCGGGCGGACTCGTTTATTGCCCTTGTCATTGCAGACCTTAGTCCGGTTACGTGCGTTCCTCCTTCAAGCGTGTGAATAAGGTTAGCGAAAGCGTAAAGCCTCTCCTGATATGAGTCGTTATATTGAAAACCCACTTCGACGGAAATATTATCTTTTTCTCCGGTTACAATTATGGGTTCGTTTATCAGCGAAGTTTTTCCTTTATCAAGGTATTGCACGAATGCCCGTATTCCACCGTCGAAACAATACTCTTTTTTTTCGTTTACGCGCGTATCTTCAATAGTTATGCTCACGCCTGGGTTCAGAAAAGCAAGTTCGCGAAGCCTTGCTTTTATCGTGTCCATTGAATGCCTTACTTCATCAAAAATCGTCTTATCCGCTAAGTAATGCACCTTCGTCCCGCGCTTATCGCTTAGAGTTCCTTCCGAGATATCCGTAACCGGCAGCCCGTATTCAAACCTTTGGACTTTTTCTATACCGTCTCTCCATACTGTAAGAACTAACCATTCGGAGAGCGCGTTTACAACAGATAATCCAACTCCATGCAGACCTCCCGAGACTTTGTACGCTCTGTTGTCGAATTTTCCTCCCGCGTGAAGAACTGTCAGAACAACTTCTGATGTCGGGCGCCCGTTCGAAGGGTGAGGCTCGGTGGGTATTCCACGCCCGTTATCCTCAACCGATATACTCTCGTCCGGATGTATAGTTACGTAAATCTTCGTGCAATATCCTCCTATCGCTTCATCTATGGAGTTATCGACGACTTCATAAGCCAAATGGTGGAGTCCCCGCGTAGTAGTGTCTCCTATATACATGCCGGGACGTTTCCTTACCGCTTCAAGCCCTTCTAAAACCTGAATGCTTTCCGCCCCGTATTCTGCTTGAATTTTTGCCGTCAAATCAAATGCCCCTTTCATTGTTAAACAGATTGTAGTATCTTTTACGTAAAGTCTCCGGAGTGAAATCTGAGTAAGCTACTCTTCCGTCCGAGAGATAAATAGCTGCCTTGTAACTTTTCTCCAAAGAGCTATTGTTACGTATTATGGCTATGGTATTATCGTAAAAAACAGGAAAGAACAAAATAATGCCTCTTTTCTTTTAAATTAAAATTCAGGAGGAATTTTATGCTTATTTTACGTGCTTTTGTTAATTTTTGTAAGTTCATGCGCAACGAATGGAAAATTTTCACCGCCGTCACCATTGGACTAATAATCAATGCAATCGCTGTATCCTATTTTACCATTCCTTACAGATTTCCGGACTTAGGAGTATCAGGTTTGGCTGTTTTATCAAATTATATGTTTGGAATTTCTCCCGCCTGGTTCATTTTTTTCGGGAACCTCACTCTTTTTGCATGGGGTTGGAAATCTCTTTCTCCGCGCTTTATAATCTTCAGTTCGTATTATGTTATCCTGTTTTCAATATTGCTGCCGATTTTTTCCACAATAAAAATAACCCTTCCTGATGATCGCTTTTTAGCTGCGGTTATATCAGGAGTGTTGAAAGGGATAAGCGGAGCTTTTGTGCTTCATGTGGGAGGATCCACAGGAGGTACCGATATAATAGCGGTTGCTCTGCGAAAACGATATGGTATTGAAATTGGAAGTTTTTCAGTGATAATAAATCTTATAATATTGGGATTATCTCTTGGAATAGTGGGGTTACATTCTACAATTTACGGAGTTGTTGCTCTTTACATTTATGGGGTGGTTATTGACAACACTACGCACTCGTTTGACAGGCGAAAGCAGCTTTTCATTATCACAGACAACCCTCAAAACGTATCCGCCTATATCAATAATACGTTCAACCGAGGCGCGACGTTGTTGCACGGGGAGGGGGCTTTCACAGGTCAAGATCGTCCAATTGTAATGACTCTGCTCGATCAAAGGCAGGTAGCGCTGTTGAAAGATTATCTACGGCAAAATGATACGCAAGCCTTTGTTTCTATTTGCGACGCTTCAGAAGTGCTCGGTAAAGGGTTTAAAAGTTGGAAATCTCTATGACCTATTGATAATGTATTGTATAATTAGCTTAATATCTGTATGATTTATATTTATTTTTTTGGTTCACTATTTAGGAGGTTGTATAAGTGAAGAATAAATTTTTGCTGGCGTCATTTTTAATATGTCTTATTTCAGGCTCTGCTTTTGCAGCGGGGATTGAAGACAGAATTATGAGGCAGTGGTCGCGCGCAGAGAAATATGTGGCTAATGATCAGGCGGTTGAACTAAAGATAACTTATTATTCAGCGGAGTATGTTGAGGCGCTTGTTCAATCTGAAGCAGAAAAAAATATGTGGACAAACGATGAACTTGAGCGCTATAAATACAATATGCTGAATACTTTAAAACTTGATGAAAGCATCGCTTTTCATATTGACATTAATGTGCTTGGCTCTCCGGTTCACTTGTCTCCAATGGACAGGTTTTTCAGGCTGCGCGTTGGAGGAAAAATTTACGATGCTATTGACTACGATAAGAGGTTTAATTTTAAATTATCCGGTCGTCGCGACGGAATGATATGGTTCCGAAGATACGATGAAAAAACAGGCAAGGACTTACTGGAAAAAGTGAAAGATATCCGAATGGCAATCTTAGGTCATTTTTCAATGGCGACGTCGAGCAAAGGAGAGTTGTTGTTCATTTGGGACATAACCAAAGATGACCCTTCAAAATTGTATAAGGGCAAAGCTGCCGATAGACTGGAAATAGACAGGCTTCTAAAAAGAATGGAAAAACTTGTAAATGACAAAAAAGATCTTGAAGCTAAGCTTATAAAAACCAATGAAGAGCTTGTGTCTATTAATGAACGTATTGAAGAACTTCAGAAGTAATATTTCTTTAGGAGGATTTTAAATGTTTAAGAAAATGTGTTTAGTGGTCGTATTGTTGGTCAGTCTGTTTATCCTTGTCCCATGCGCCGCTTCAGCCGCGCCCGCGTCGGGAGGAGATAAAATCGGGGTAATAGACTCGCAAATGGTCGTTACGAAGCATCCGAAGTTTGAGGCGGCAATGAAAGAGCTTCAGGGGATAAGCAGGAAAAAGGAAGATGAAGCCCGGCTTGCAGCGGACAAGGAGCTGGACGAAGCTAAGAAGGCGCAGGTGATAAGGGAGAAGCGTCTCGAACTTGCAAAGGAAGAGCAGCGCATTATGGAGCCGATAATTAAGGAAGCGCAACTTGCAGTTCGAACGGTTGCCAAGACCAAGGGGCTTACAGTTGTATTGGAAAAGGCTTCCGTTTATGTAGGCGGAATTGACATTACAGAAGACGTGGTTCAGCAGATAAAGAAGGCTGCTACAAAATAAATTTTCTATGCGGTCAGGGGGCTGAAACAAAAGCTAACGGCAGATAAGCAATCTACCAACGAGTTTACAAGTCGGCAGAGAAGCACGTGAGCGAAGCGAACCGTGTGAAATGAAACAGAAGCTGCGCACTCGCGCCGAGTTTCTCCATCAGTCGTGTAGCTAAGTTTCTTCATCAATGCCGCTTCTGCAACATATTGTGCATATGATGCAGCTTGAGCACAATATATTGCGGTATTTTATTGCTTTTGCTACAGCCCCGCTGGTAATTTTATTATTTTTGTTGCAATCCATTTTTATGACACGTTTTTATCGAGGTATATCTAATGAATCTTCTGGTCACTGACATAGACAGCACGTTATCAGTTGGGGAAACCGTCTCGAATGAAGTTGTTTCAGCATGCCGAGAACTTTGTGATAACGGTTGGCAGATAATGGTAGCAACCGGAAGGACGCTCCGGTCCTGTACATCTCACATCAGGCAGATATCCGCGTTGGATGCCGCTATTGTTTATGATGGCGCCCGGGTCATGAACGCTATAGACGGAAGTGAGATTATGGGTTTTGAACTGTCTCACGGAGATGCGCTTGAAATTATGGAGCTTTCATGGGATGCCGGGTTGGAAATTCAGATTACAGGAGACGAGAGTTTATTCTGCAGAGCGTTAGACGTTGAAACGCGCGATTTCTGCCATAAAACAGGATTGACATACTCAATTATTGATTCTCCGAATATAAGCGGCAAAATCTACAGGGTTGCTTTTTGGGGAGAGCAAAACACAATCCGCTCACTTGAATTGACTTTAAAAAATCATTTTCGTGAAAGATTCAACATTACAAGAGGAGGAGATTATTTTCTTGATGTGCTTTCTAGAGGGGTTTCGAAAGGACATGCTCTCGAACAACTTATAAATAGAGGATGTATTGAGGCGCCTGAAATGATAGTTGCAGCAGGGGATCATATGAACGATTATGAGCTTTTAAGTTACTCGGATATATCAGCTGTTCCTCATAATTGTGCGCCTGAGCTTCTAAAACTTGCGGATATAATAATGCCGTCAGTTGAGAACCACGGGTTTAGATTTCTCTCGAAAATTCTCATTAATAAGTAGTAATCCAATTAAGAAAACTATTTCAAGGAGGATGAGCAATTATGAATAAGCGAAGCCTATCTTTTCTATCCCTACTCATTCTGCTTTTTATATATGTTTTTTGCAACACTGCATATGCTGCTGCGTCGGATGATTGGACTTTCAGGATTTACGTTGTCCCTCCGGACGCCGGATGGGATTCTGAAGATGGGCGTTCGATAAAAGCAACTCTTGCATGGTTTGAAAAGGAAATTAATCAGGATCCAAATGGCCTCATAGATAACGATATAGCTTTTATCTATATGGAAAAACCTGTTACTCTGGATACTGTTGAAAAGGACGCTACTAAAATTAAAAATTCAAAGTGCATAGCAGCCTTGAATTTCGCTTCTGATGAAATTAACCGCCTTTTGGTTCCGCTACTAGGGTACGGCAAAATTCCTGTTTTATTATCAGAGGGAGAAGAAGTGTGGCTAAAAGATGGAACACTGCCTTACCCATATGTATTTGCGCTTCAGTTATACCGCGACTATAGGACAGTTGCTCTTGTTGAATATGCAAAGAAAGTTGCCGATTTGTCCGCAAATCATCTCATAGCTGTTATCGGAAGCAGGTTTTCGCGCTTCGAAGAAAGAGAAGCTATGATTTGCGAGGATTTATTCTCTCTTATGAATTGGCCTGTCGTTTCATTTTGGACTGACTCATCGGCTTTCAATACTTACAGACTGATTGAATCTGAGATAAAATCCACCAGCGCGGGGATTCTGTTCTGTTATGTCGGCAGCATGGCGACAAGGGAGATATGGCGAGGAGTAAGAGGACTCGAATCACAGTTTCAATTATGGTACCCGGGAGTTCCAAATGAGCTTTTTACATCATATAACGGCATAGTTTTTGCTGATCAAAGCATGAAGGATATGGAAGAAGGCGTCTTTATAGGTATAAAGCGTAAACTATGGGCGACCAGGGCTGTTGACGTAAAATCAGAGGCTGCCGCCGGAAAAGCTTTTGCGTTAGTATCATGGCTTTTTGAGGCAATCAGGAAAGGAAAAAGAGTGGACGCGGATGTTCTAATATATTATCTCGCAAATGCGGAAAATATTCCTTTTGGCAAAGAAACTCTGAATATTTCCGAAAAAACAAACAGGCCGGAATTCCGTAACGTTTATATAATGCGTATTATTGATAAAGCATACAAATTAGTTGATATATTAAAGATAAAAGGTCTTTAATTTGCTTCTTTAATAAAACAAGAGGGGGCGGTTTATTATGAAATTGCGGGAAGTTATTGAGGTCTTAAGTGCGGAAATACTTTGCGGAGAAAAAAGTATTGACGGCATTGAAATTCAAAATGGCTATGCATCAGACCTGATGAGTGATGTTTTGGCTTTTGCTTCTCCTTATGTGCTTTTGCTTACAGGTCTTACTAATATACAGATATTCAGGACAGCTCAGATGCTTGATATTCCTGCAATAGTTTTTGTGAGAGGTAAAATGCCGCAGGTTGACTTGCTAGAGTTGGCGAAAGAATCTGAAATGCCAATTATTGTCACAAAGAGCAGTATGTTCGATGCTTGTGGAAAGCTTTATGCAAATGGTCTGTTGCCTTGTATCATTCCTGATAGACAGGGGGGGTAGATTTTGTCAGCAGAAATCTATGAGGAGGAATACTCAATAGATGGAAAAGAGTTTGTCGCTATTGGCGTTGCATCGACAAAGATAAAAGCTGCTCTTAAAATGCTTGGGATTCCTTCCGACCTAATTCGCCGGGCGTCGGTTATAGCCTATGAGGCCGAGATGAATGTGGTCATTCATGGAGGCGGCGGAATAATGAAGCTCGAAATACATCCTGATTTTATAGAAATAATCGCGCGGGACGAGGGGCCTGGCATACCCGATATATCCAAAGCTATGGAAGAAGGTTTTTCTACTGCAACTGACAAGATTCGCGAAATGGGGTTCGGCGCGGGGATGGGCTTACCTAATATAAAGAGAAACTCCGATAATATGGAGATTAAATCCGAAGTTGGTAAGGGAACAGAGGTACATGCTGTTATTGGCATTAAAAGGGAGTAGGGGATGATATGACGGTTTACCTTCGCCGTATTTAGTAAAAGACAAAGGTATTATTCACACAAGGGAGTGCAATACATGCTGCAAAACAGTTTTTACATTCGTATAAATGCTCATAGATGCCGTGGCTGTACAAAATGTATACGAAGATGTCCTACTGAGGCAATGAGAGGGACTTACGGTCAGGCTGGGATAGATATTATAGAAAGGCTCTGCATTGGATGCGGAGAATGTATTCGTGAGTGCCCGTATAAAGCAATTGAACTGGTGCAGGATGATTGGGAAACGATTCGAGCTCAGGGCAATCTCGCCTTACTTGCGGATCCGACTTTTCACGTACAAGTTGGTCATTGCAATCGCACCGGCTTTATAATAAGCGCCCTTAAACGCATCGGTTTTGAGGATATGACAGAAAGTATTTCGTTGGCTTTTGACGTCTCGGCTTATGCAATAGCTAAAAGACTTGCTTCAGGAAGCAAAGCAGCTCCGCTGATTTCTTCATATTGCCCGGCTATTGTAAGGTACATACGAAAACATCATCCAGAACTTATTAATAATATAGTCGACGTTGATTCGCCTTATGAGACGGCCGCTGAGTATTACCGTATGAGCAACCCTGACGCTTCAATGGCTCTCATCGCTCAGTGCCCTGCAGTATCAAATTTGATTAATTCTCCGGTCGGAAGAGACAAAAGTAACTTTTCTCATGTCATAAATATTCGTCAGGTGGTAAAAGGCCTTTTAGCGAGCGGAGAAAGAATAGACGACCTCCCGCCCGAAATAGAAAGCGGGGCGCGTTGGCTTGCATGGGCGGCAAGCGGAGGCGAGTGCCGTCACATATCGGCGTTTTCTGAAAAGAAAATAAACACGATGGTAGTTACCGGAATGGAGAATATATCGACGCTTCTGCACGAAGTTGAATTAGGGCGCCTTTCGTGTATTGACTTCATTGAATGCAGGGCTTGTTATAAGGGCTGCGTAGGAGGCGTGTCCGCCTCTGAATCGCGGTATTTATCGCTTTCGCGAATAGATAGCCTTAAAATCGATTGGAATATATCAACAGAGGAAAGAGCAAAGCTTGAAAGACTTTATGATGAAGGTAAATGGCGTTTATCCAAATGTATTGAGCCTCTGCCGGAACAAGCTCCGTTGTCAAATGATATCTCGGTAGCGGTGTCAAGGCTGAAAGAGCTGAAAAATCTCCATGCAAGCCTGCCGGGTTTTGATTGCGGTTCCTGCGGCCGCCCTTCCTGTCACGCAATGGCGGAGGACATAGTGCGCAAACATGGAGAGATAACGGATTGCATATTTAAGCTAAGGGAAAAAATAACCCTTTTGAGTTCGGAAATGAATGAGCTCTGTATGAGAAAGACTTCCCCGCTATAGGGGAAATGATTAAAAGGGATGTGAAAAAATGAAACTTCATGAAATTATCAATACTCTGGAACCTGACGTTATTTGTAAAGGCGACGGAGATCGCGATATTACGGGAGTCATTGTAGGAGATCTTTTAAGCTTTATCATAGGAGAAGCCCAGGAAGGCGAGATATGGGTAACTATTCAGATACATCTGAATGTCTCTGCTGTCGCGGTTTTAAAGGAACTTCCAATGATAATTCTCGCCTCAGGAAGGGAACCTTCCAAGGAACTGGCGGAAAAATGTCTCGAAGAGAATATAGCAATTATTGTCGTAGAGGAATCTGCATATGAGGTTTGCGCGAAGCTGCACAGACTTTTGAATGATGATGCTGAATAGAGATAATAAACTTTCAGCGTATTTTGTCGATTTGCACCTTCATTCTGTTCTTTCGCCATGCGCCGGGCTGGAGATGGGAGCTGTAGAAATAGTAAGAAAGGTAAACAGTGAAGGTATTTCTATAATTGCAGTTACCGACCACAATCACGTGGCAAATTTCAGAGCCCTGCGCGACGCGGCTATTGAATCCGCCGAACCTCTTCTCGTCCTGCCGGGGATGGAGGTTCAATCTATGGAAGATATTCATGTTGTGGTAATTTTCCCCGACGAGGATAGGGCATACGAATATAAGGACTGGCTTTGGCAAAAGATGCCGGATATAAAAAACAAAGAGGAGAGATTTGGCTATCAACTTATTATTGATAAGGACGGGAATATTCTTGATCAGGAAGAAGTGCTTTTAATACAAGGAGCTATGAGGACTGTGGATGAAATTTCTTCATACGCTCTTAAGATGGGATGTATTGTCATTATGGCGCATATGGACAGGCCGTCGTTTTCTTATGAAGCGGTATTAGGCCCGTTGCCGGGAGAATTTCAATGTAGCGCCATAGAGATATCTCCTTTAGTGATTGGAAGCTCAATATCAAAATGGTCGGAGAAATATTCCGACAGGACAATAATAAGGTCGTCTGACGCCCATAAAATTGATCAGATCTCTCGCTATAGATGTTCGAGTATGAAACTTGGCGGGCTTTCTTTTGATGAAGTTTTTTTAGCTTTAAAGCGTGAAAACGGCAGGGAGGTATTGTATCCGTAATCAAGTTTCGGTCATAGCTGCTTATACCAATACAACCTCTTTTTCCTCTTCAGGAGGCAAATGGTATATAGGGACTGTGACAAAAGTAATGAAATTAACACTCTATTTCCAGGGAGAAGTAAATTGTTTTTGGAGGTAAATGTAAATGAAACTTAAGCTGTGTCTTCTGCTTCTGAGCGCTGTTTGTATAAGCCTTATTATTAATTTTTCCTCGACTATTATTGAAACGGCGGAAAATAAAGCTGATTCCGTTGATGAAATTACAGCCATAAGCCCGAATAATTCCGACAAAGAAGAATTTGCAAAACAAATGTTTTTTGAGATAAGACACGTTGAAAACCCTGCAGAAAAAGCCGTATTGTACAGAAAAATAACTGATGAATGCTCTGGAATTGCGCTCGCGCAGGAAGCTCTATGGAAGCTTTCAGAGCTTTATTTGAATGATTTTGACGAGCCGAATATAAAGGAATCAATCGGTTGCCTTGAAAATTTTTTAGAGTTATTTCCAGATTCCGAGTGGAGATCTCATGTTGAAATAAGCCTTCTAGGGCTTTATGAAAATGAGAAGGCTTGGAATAAAGTGGTTATCCTATGCGAAAAAATTTTAAAAGAGGACTCGAACATGCCGCGCAACTTAAAAGAAGAGTTGATTAAGCGGCAAAATACAGCAAAAAACAGGGTAAAAACAGGGTAAAAACAGGGATTAGGGATTAGGGATTAGGGATCAGGAAAGACAAAACAAAAAACTTCACTTCGGAGCGGGGATCACAGGCGAGGATTTAATAATCGTCAAAAAAGGCTCCAGATACCTATGAAGTAGGCATCTATAGAGTTTTCTTTTATTACAAAACAAAACACACTAATTATCTACATATATAGCAAGTTTTCTAATTGATTTTGTTCATTTACTTGACTTTTTCAGCGCCCTCGCAAAGACGTTGGAACGCGGCAAAAAGACGTCAG